>JAVHWW010000060.1:0-112567 GCA_032159235.1 Acidobacteriota bacterium | reverse complement strand
TAAAAATAAGCGACAATTCGTTTTGCTTTTCACTGACCACTGACCACCGACCACTGACTACTGCTACTGGAGGCTTTTGTGAAAGGTGTAGTCTTAGCGGGCGGGTTGGGATCGCGGCTGATGCCTTTGACGGCGGTGACGAACAAGCATCTGCTGCCCGTCTATCATCTGCCGATGGTCTATTATCCGATTCAGACGCTGGTCAACGCCGGAATCCGCGATATTATGATCGTCACGGGAGGCAATTCGGCGGGCGACTTTCTGAAGCTACTGAAGAACGGCAGGGCGTTCGGTCTCAAGCATCTCAACTATACTTACCAGGAAGGCGAAGGCGGGATTGCTGCGGCGCTGTCGCTGGTCGAGGATTTTGTTGATGGCGAGCCGGTCTGCGTCGTTCTCGGCGATAACATTATCGAAGAAAATATCTGCAAGGCTGTGCGGGCGTACCGGCATCAGGGCGGTGGCGCGAAGATCATCCTCAAGAAGGTTGCAGACCCGCAACGCTTCGGCGTGCCGGAGTTGGATGGCCGCCGCGTGCTGCGTATTGAAGAGAAGCCCGCCGTCCCTAAATCAGACTATGCAGTGATCGGTGTTTACATGTACGACACCGAAGTTTTCAACATCATCCGCACGCTCAAACCTTCGGGGCGCGGCGAATTGGAAATCACGGATGTCAACAACGCTTACATCGAGCGCGACGAGATGACGTGGGACGAACTTGAAGGATGGTGGACTGACGCCGGAACCTTCGAGAGTCTTCTTCATGCGTCAAACCTCGTCGCCAAGACCGGCGCGAATAAATTGGAGAACACAGATGCAGCCCAGGCGGGACACGGAAGCTAGAGATTTTAAGCGCGGCGCGATTCAAGGGGTGGTCGTGCGCGATCTCAGAAAATATGTTGACGAGCGCGGATGGCTCGCCGAACTCTTTCGTCACGACGAAGTGGCTGAAGAGTTCCACCCGCAGATGGCCTACATCTCGCAGTCGGAGCCGCACGCCCAGCGCGGCCCGCACGAGCACACGGAGCAAGCCGATTTCTTCTGCTTCATCGGCCCGTCAAATTTCAAGATGCGCCTCTGGGACAACCGGCCTGATTCAGAGACTTATCGCAACGTAATGACTCTCTTCGTCGGCGCGGACAATCCGAAATCCGTGCTTGTCCCCAAAGGCGTCGTGCACGCTTATCGCAACGTCGGACACAGCGTCGGCATCGTCATCAATTTCCCGAACCGTCTGTTCATGGGCGCGAACCGGAGCGAAGAGGTTGACGAAATCAGGCACGAGGACGATCCCGACACGATCTTTAGAATAGACGATTAAAGAGTAAACGGTTTTCAGTTTTCAGTTTTTAGTTTTCAGCGAAAGGCATTTTGAACTAAAAACTGAAAACTGAAAACTGAAAACTGCTGATGAAAGTTCTCCGTATCATCGCCCGGCTCAATGTCGGCGGGCCAGCGCGTCACGTCGTCTGGCTCACCGCCGGATTGCAGAGCGCGGAATGCGAGTCGCTCCTCATAGCGGGAGTTGTGCCGCCGGGCGAAGATGAGATGGGCTACTTCGCCAGAGAGCATGGAGTCGAGCCGCTCATCATTCCGCAGATGAGCCGCGAGATTTCTCCGAAAGATGCGCTCACCGTCTGGAAACTCTATCGTCTCTTCAAGCGCGAGCGCCCGGACGTGATTCACACGCACACGGCGAAGGCCGGAACAGTCGGCAGAGTTGCGGGATTCTTTTATCGCTGGCTGACTCCGGCCACGCTCATCGGGCGGCCACGTCGTTGCCGCTTCGTCCACACCTATCATGGACACATCTTTCACAGCTATTACGGCAAACTGAAAACGCGCGTCTTTCTGTTGATTGAGAAAACTCTCGCGCGACTGGCGACGGATCGGATCGTCGTCATCAGTCCGCAGCAATACAGAGAGATTCACGAAGAGTTCGGAGTCGGGCGCGCCAGGCAGTTTGTCGTGATCCCGCTTGGGCTGGATACAAATGTCTTTGCGGATTGGCAGCAGCGAAGACATTTGATGCGTGATGAGTTGGGCGCGAGCGAAAGCGATGTGCTGGTCGGAATCGTCGGGCGATTGACGGAAGTGAAAAACCACGCGCTCTTTCTTCGAGTTGCGGCGCGCTACAAAGAGAAGTTCGGCACCGCAAGAGACGGGCGGCGCGTGCGCTTTATCGTCATCGGCGATGGACATCTGCGCGACGAACTGGAAGCGCAAGCGCGCGAGCTTGGCCTTGACGACGATGTGATATTTACGGGAACGCGCAACGATCCCGAAAACTTTTATCCGGCGCTGGATACAGTCGCTCTGACTTCGCTTAACGAAGGCACGCCGCTCACGCTCATCGAAGCGATGGCGAATGCGCGCCCGGTAATTGCGACGGCGGTCGGTGGCGTGGTTGACCTGTTAGGTGAAGAGGGCGCATCAACATTGGCTCACAGCAGCGAGAGCGGCTACACTTTGCGCGAGCGCGGCGTGCTTGTGCGCGCCAATAATGTTGAGGCTTTCTGCGACGGTCTTGCATGTCTGATTGACGATGAAGAATTACGACGCACGACGGGCGCGCGTGGACAGCGTTTTATCGAGAAGCACTATTCAAAAGATCGCCTGCTCGCGGACGTGATGAATCTCTATCGTGAGTTAGCGCGAGAAAAGTCCAGCGAGTCAGGAGTCTGGAATCTGGAGTCCAAAGAAAAAAGCTCTTCGGCTTTGGACTCCAGACTCCAGACTCCAGACTCCTGATTCGACTGAAAGGAACTTAATAATTTGCGAGTATTGATTACAGGCGGGGCTGGCTTCATCGGGTCGCATCTTTCGGATGCATATCTTGAGCGCGGCGATGAGGTCTTCGTGATGGATGATCTCTCAACCGGCAGCATTGAGAATATCGCTCATCTGAAGAAGCATCCACGCTTTCACTACACGATTGATTCCGTCACCAATCAACCGGCTCTGGCCGAACTCGTTGACCAGTGTGATGTGATTTTTCATCTGGCGGCGGCTGTCGGCGTCAAGCTGATCGTCGAGAGTCCGGTCAGGACCATCGAAACCAATGTGCATGGCACGGAGGTCGTGCTTCAGCTTGCGAACAAGAAGAAGAAGAAAGTGCTGATCGCTTCGACTTCAGAAGTTTACGGATTGAGCATGGAAGTTCCCTTTCGTGAAGACGGCAATCTGGTGATGGGCGCGACGACTAAAGGACGTTGGAGTTACGCCTGCTCGAAAGCGATAGACGAGTTTCTGGCGCTCGCCTACTGGCGCGAGAAGAAGTTGCCGACGGTCGTCGTCAGGCTCTTTAATACCGTCGGCCCAAGACAGACCGGACGATACGGAATGGTGATCCCGACTTTCGTCAAGCAGGCGCTGGCCGGAAGACAGATCACCGTTTACGGCGACGGGCTTCAAACGCGCTGCTTCGGCTACGTGGGCGATGTCGTCGGCGCGCTCGTCAAGTTGATGGATCACACGGAAGCTGTTGGACAGGTCTTCAACATCGGCTCGAATGAAGAGGTGACGATTCTGGAACTTGCCGAGCGCATCAAGGAATTGACCCGGTCAGCCTCCGAGATCGTCTTCGTCCCATATAACGAGGCTTACGAAGAGGGCTTTGAAGACATGCCGCGCCGCGTTCCTGACATCTCGAAAATCAACACGCTGGTGGGTTTTCGTCCGCAGATGTCGCTTGACGGTATTCTTGAGAGCGTGATTAGCTTTCACACCGGAAGACCGGAATAAGGCGAAATGCGAAATTGAAGATCACGTTCTGAATTTAATCACCCTTTCAAAGTCCGTAATAAATCGAACATGCTGAATCTTGAGAATTCAAGGCCCAGGACGAAGGCCAAATCGCAACCCGTACCGCTCCTGGATTTGAAAGTCCAATACGCCTCCTTGCGCGAAGAGCTGCGCGCGGCGATTGACCGTGTAGCCGAATCGCAATCCTTCATCCTCGGCCCGGAGGTAGAGGCGCTGGAACAAGAGGCCGCTGAATACTCGCAATGCGAATTCGGCATCGGAGTCTCTTCAGGCTCGGACGCCCTGTTGGTGACCTTGATGGCAATCGGCATCAAGCCCGGCGACGAAGTTATCACGACACCCTATACCTTCTTCGCCACGGCTGGCGCGGTCTCGCGTCTGGGCGCGAAGCCCGTCTTTGTAGATATTGACCCGCTCGCCTACAACATAGACCCTCCGAAAATCGAAGCGGCCATCACAGACAAAACGCGCGCCATCATCCCCGTGCATCTTTACGGGCAGATGGCCGACATGGACCCGATTATGGAGGTCGCAGCGCGCCACAACCTCTACGTTATAGAGGACGCAGCGCAGGCCATCGGCGCTGAATACAAGGGGCGTCGCGCCGGCTCCATCGGACACTTCGGCTGCTTCAGCTTCTTCCCGTCGAAAAACCTCGGCGGCTTCGGCGATGGCGGGATGGTGACGGCGAATGAAGCTCGACTGGCCGACACGGTCAAGATGCTCCGTAATCACGGCTACCAGTCCAAGTACTACAACAAGGTGGTGGGCGGAAACTTCCGCCTCGACGCTATCCAGGCAGCCGTCTTGAGGGTGAAGCTCAAACACCTGGACAGTTGGACTGCGGCGCGCCAGCGTAACGCCGCGCGCTACCGCGACCTCTTCGCGGAAGCCGAACTCGCCATCAACACCGAGTTGGTCTTATCAGAAGCGGCGGAAGGCAGTTCTGTGCGACTCGGCACGGGTGCTGACCTTTCGCTGAAGGAAACTGCGGGCGTGGTGCTGCCGACTGAAGCGCCGGATCGCCGCCACATCTACAACCAGTTCGTGATTCGCAGCGGGCGGCGCGACCAACTGATGGCTTACCTCAAAGAGCGTCAGATTGGGACGGAAATCTATTATCCCGTCCCGATGCACTTGCAGGAATGTTTCGCAGATTTGGGTCACCAGGCTGGCGAGTTCCCGAAGAGCGAATGCGCGGCCAACGAGACCTTGGCCCTGCCCATCTATCCCGAATTGACGGACGAGATGCTGGCGACAGTGGTCGGGGCCGTTGCTGATTTTTATGGCGGCGGGATGGCTTAATGCATGATGTGCCTCGAAGATGTGATGAAAGCGCAGCCGCCGGACTAAATAACTTCACTGACGAAATTTCAATTTTGCATTCTCTCGCCGCTTGATTTGTCGCGTCTGATGGATTAGCTTCTCAGTTGGTTCACAACAAACAAAAGGTTCTCTGTTCCGCCAGGAAATGTCTCTAAAGCTCTCAGACCTCCTTCCAGTGGTTGCGTCTTTTGCGCTGGCGCTGATTCTGACGCCGATTGTGCGTGCATTGGCGCGGCGCTGGGGTGTGGTCGCGCGCCCGAAGACTGATCGCTGGCATAAGAAGCCGACGGCGATGCTCGGCGGCGTGGCGATCTTCATCTCAGTTGCGCTAGTCGTTCTCGCCCACCTGCTTTTCGTGCCTCCGACTTCAGTTGAAATTCTTAACCACAGTCGCTCCTATCTCTGGGTGGTGCTGGGAGCCAGCGCATTCCTTTTTGCCATCGGGTTAGCCGATGATCTGTTTCATGCCAAGCCCTATCAGAAATTGATTGGACAGGTGATGGGTGCGGCCTTCGTGATCTATTACGGATTGAGCCTACCATGGACAGGGTCGCCTGCGATCAACATGATGTTGACGATCTTCTGGCTCATCGGAATCACTAATGCCGTGAACCTGCTCGATAATATGGATGGGCTGTCTTCAGGTATTGCGGCGATCTCGTCCATCTTTCTGGCGGCCAATTTTCTGATCAACTCTCAACCGACGGAGGCTTTAGTATTAGCCGTCTTCGCCGCTGCCTTGATCGGCTTTCTCGTTTACAACTCTAACCCAGCCTCTATCTTCATGGGCGATTGCGGCACAATGTTCATCGGTTTCTTTCTGGCGAGTACGTCACTGATGTCTGCTGCCGGTGGACGCTCGCGCAGCTTTCTGCCTGTCCTGGCTGTGCCCATTCTGGTTCTTTTGATTCCCATCTTTGATACCACGTTCGTCACAGTTATCCGAAAGCTCTCCGGGCGCGCTGCATCGCAGGGCGGACGTGACCACACATCGCACAGACTGGTTGCGCTTGGCATGTCTGAGCGGCGCGCTGTGTGGATGCTCTATGGGTTTGCGGCGCTTTCGGGCTTGCTGGCAATGCTCGTCCGCACGCTGAATTTCGACGTGAGCATCGCCGCGATCATCGGCTTCACGATCTTACTCACACTGCTGGGAGTTTATCTGGCGGGCGTCAAGGTTTACGACGAGGAGGAAGTGAAGGCCGCGCATGATAAGCCCTTGTTCGCTTTCCTGATTGACTTATCTTACAAGCGTCGCATCTTCGAGGTTCTGCTCGATCTGGTCTTGATTGTGCTCGCTTACTACGGCGCTTATGCGCTCCGTTTTGGTTCGATGACTGAGAGCGGAACATGGAGAATATTCTTACGCACGCTGCCCGTGCTGTTGTTCATGAAGATGGCCGCGTTTCTGGTGATGGGCGTCTATCGCGGCATCTGGCGTTATACGAGCATTGATGACTTGATAGTCTTTGCCAAGGGCGTCATCGTCGGCTCAATCGCAAGTACACTGGCGATTCTTTTCGCTTTCCGTTTTGAAAGCGTGTCGCGCACGGTTTTTGTTCTCGATGCGATACTGATGTTAATGTTACTGGCCGGAAGCCGGATGGCTTTTCGCCTTTTCCGGCAGATTCTCCCGACGCAGACGACGCGCGCCGGTTGCCGCGCCCTGATTTACGGTGCCGGCGATGCCGGTGAATTACTCTTGCGCGAACTATTGAATAATCGTGAACTACAATACTCGCCCATCGGTTTCGTTGACGATGACCCGAACAAGAAAGGCAAAGTGATTCACGGCCTACGTGTCTTCGGCGGTAACGGAATGCTCCGCAGCTTATGTCGAGAGCATCAGATTGAGGAAGTGCTGATCTCCAGCTCGAATTTCTCGCCAGCGCGCATCGCAGAGATTGTCAGCGATTGCGAGGCCGAGCAGATCACTCTCAAGCGAATGCGTATCAGGATAGAAAAGATTAGTGAAAAGTGAAAAGTGAAAAGTGAAAAGTAAGAACGTGGTTTTCACTTTTCACTTTTCACTTTTCACTTTTCACTGCTTTTATCATGTCAACATCCGATCAACTGAAGCTAATCAGCGTGCGCCCGCCGATGATGCGCGTGCTGCTTGTGATTCCGGTGGCGCTGGCGCTGCTGTTTTCGTGGTATGCGGTGCGCTGGTACGTCGGCGACTTCGTCGCGGAGTTTGCGCCGCGCATGGATGAAGGGCAGCTTGAGACGGCGCAGGCGGCGATGCGTCTCGCGCCCGACGACCCCTGGACTCATTGGGTGGTGGCGGGTCTTGAGAAGAGGAGTTTGCTGCCCGGAGATTTGGAAGATGCTGCGCGCCACTACGAAGAGGCGGTCAGACTCTCTCCCAACGATTATCGTTTCTGGCTGGATTTGGGGCGCACGCGCGAAGAGTTGGGCGACCGCGCGGGAGGCGAAAAGGCTTTGCGCCGCGCCGTCGAGTTGGCCCCGTTTTATGCCGACCCGCATTGGTACCTGGGCAATCTGTTGCTGCGCGCCGGACGCGGCGAAGAGGCATTCGCAGAATTGCGGCGCGCGGCTGAGGCAGATGCGAAACTGCGCCCACAACTATTTAATGCCGCCTGGACGCTGTACGGACAGAATATTGATGAGATTAAAAAGGTGGTCGGCGATTCCCCCGCCGCACGCGCCGAGTTTGCTGTTTACCTCATCGGGCGCGAGCGCCTTGATGATGCTCTCAATCTCTGGTCCAGCTTGAAACCTGCGGAGAAGCGAGAGCAGAGCGCAGCAGGCGAAGCGATTATGAAAAGCCTGCTCGAACAGAAACGTTACCGCGCGGCCTTTAATCTTTTTAATGAGCTACAACCCGGCGCGTCAATGCAGGTGGCTCAATTTGTAAACAGCAGTTTTGAAAATGGCATTGACACCCAGGGGGCGAGCATTTTCAACTGGCAGATTAAGTCTGACCCGCAAGCGCAGATCGCCATTGTCGGCGGCACCGGACACAACAGCGCGCGAAGTTTACGCATTCGTTTCAACTCGCGTGAGACGCTCGCCTTCGATAACATCGCGCAGACCGTTGTGGTCGAACCGGCTACTCAGTACAGATTTGAATGCTATGTTCGCGCGCAGGATTTGAAGAGCGTGGGGACGCTCGTCATAGAGATCATAGATGGCATGGATGGCAAGACGGCGCTCGGCACTTCACAACCTCTCGCTCCCGGAACTTATGACTGGCAGCCTGTCACGATCAACTTTAAGACCCCGCCTAAAACAGAGGCGGTCACGATGCGTATCGTTCGCGCAACCTGCGGCGCGAATGCGACGTGCCCTATTTTTGGCATAGTCTGGTATGACGACTTCAATCTCCAAAGCATCGGCGGAGCAACTGACCCGCGCGACGGTCACAGCGGAAACAGAGCCAGCAGTTAAGCGCCCGGCCTCAGTCGAACCGGTGCGGACGCTGGCGAGCCGCTTCATCGTTCTGATGCTTTGCATTGCGATAGTGCTCTCAACGCTCGCCTACGGCACGGTGCACTACTGGTCGCTCGCCCTCTTTGAGCTTGGCGCGTGTGGCATTGTTCTGCTCTGGGCAGTTGATGCCTGGCGCAGTCGCACGCTCCGCATCAGTCGAAGTATTCTGCAATTACCGCTCATCGGTCTGCTGCTGCTGGGACTCGTCCAGCTTCTGCCGCTTCGCAGCCCAACAGACGCAGGCGTGCTTTCGTCTTTGCCGGTCAGCAGTCTTTCGCTCGATCCATACTCGACGCGGCTGGCGCTCGTCTCCGTCGTGGCGCTCGTCATCTACTTCGCCGCCGCGCTCGCCTTCATTGATAGTCCGAAGCGTTTGCGCTTGATCGTGCGAATCGTGACCGTGTTTGGCTTCCTGCTGGCGCTCCTCGGTATCATTCAGAACTTTACCAGCCCGAATAAAATTTTCTGGCTGAAGGAACTGCCGCAGAGCCTTCCGTTCGGCCCCTTCTACAATCGCCACCACTTCGCAGGCTACATGGAACTCACGTTGGCGCTGCCGCTCGGACTCCTCGTTTCAGGCGCTGTCGAAAGCGATAAACGACCGCTCTACATCTTCGCCGTCGCCATGATGGGAATCGCATTGATTATGACAGGCTCGCGCGGCGGAATGATTAGTCTCGCGGCTGAGGTAGTGTTTCTCATCGCCTTTGCCAGATTCAGGCGCAACGATGAAGCGCCGCACGATGCAGAAAAAAGTAGTCGCGCTCGATCTGCGCTGACGCGCGTCGGGCTGGCTCTCGCCCTGATCCTGGTGCTCGTCGGCGGAGCCGTCTTCTTCGGTGGCGAGGCAGCTTTGAGCAGGTTGGTCGGAACAGTTAATTCCGATGATCCGACGACGGGGCGCGCGCATTTCTGGAGCGTGACGCTCGACATCATCCGCGCGCATCCGGTCGTCGGCACAGGGCTTGGCTCTTACGGGCTGGCTTACACGCAGTTTGATTCTCGCAATGGCGAGTTTCGACTTGAGCAGGCGCACAATGATTACTTGCAGGTGATGTCGGATGCGGGCATCATCGGCGTCGGCCTGGGTCTCTTCTTTATCGTAGTCCTCTTCCGCAAAGGTTTTGCACGTCGAGAAACGGACGATCTGTTCAGGCGTGGTGTGGCGACCGGCGCAATGGCCGGATGTTTCGCCGTGCTCGTTCACAGCCTCTTTGATTTCACGCTGCACACAACGGCCAACGCGCTCCTGTTTCTGACGGTGGCGGCGCTGGCTACAATCAATGGCCGTGTCGAGCAAGCATCCAAATCTCATCGTCGGCGTCATCGCCGCCGTAGATCAGTCAAACAACCTGAAGTCTCCATTGCTCGCAATGGCGCAGTTGTGCCGTCGTCGCAGAGTCGCTAAATCATCGTTAATGAAGAAGAGCTTGCTCCAACTTGTGGTTTGTCCTTTGTGTCAGGGAGCGCTCGTCTGTCGGAGTTTCGAGGAGACTACAGGCGGCGAGATCGAGAGCGGACTGATCGCTTGCGAGTGTGGCGCGAACTATCCGCTCATCGGCGGTATTCCGCGACTGCTCCCACCCGCGCTCTCCGGCATGTTGTGGGAGATGCACCCGGAGTTTTTTCGCGCCTTTCGTGAACACTTGCCTGATGAATTACAGCTCGATGAAGAGAAGCCGACGCACGACGGAAGCGCTGATAGTATTCTTCGGTCGCAACGCGAGACGGCGCGGAGCTTCGGTTACGAGTGGCAGGCATTTTCCGAGATGCTGCCGGATTATGAATCGAATTTCCGTTGGTACTTCGAGCGCTTCCCGGCAGATTCGTTTGCCGGCAAGCGAATTCTCGACGCGGGCTGCGGCACAGGTCGCCATACCTTTCATCTGGCGCGAAGCGGCGCGCGTGAGATCGTGGCGATGGACTTCAGCCAGGCGATAGAAGTCGCCGCACGCAACAACCGCGACAACGCCAACACGCACTTCGTTCAGGCCGACATTTATCATCCGCCGTTTCCGCCTGATAGTTTTGATTTCATTTACAGTCTGGGCGTGCTGCATCACTTGCCCGACCCGGAAAAAGGTTTTCGCACATTGCTTCCGCTCCTGCGCGCTGGTGGATACGTGAACGTCTATCTGTACTGGAATCTCGAAGGCGAGGCGGCATGGCGGCGTGTTGCGCTCTCCATCGTCACGAACCTGCGCCGCGTGACAACACGACTGCCGCATCCGCTGCTCAAGAAATTATCATGGCTGATCGCTGCTGGTTTTCAAGTCGCGTTCGTGCTGCCCAGCCGCGCGCTCGCTCGTTTTGAGCCGACACGGGTCTTAGCTGACCGCGTGCCGCTTGGACACTATCGTAAATACTCGTTTCGCGTGCTCTACACGGATCAGTTCGACCGCTTCTCCGCGCCGATTGAGAACCGCTACAGCCGCGCTGAAGTCTGCGGGTGGTTTGAACGCGCGGGATTAAAAGACGTAGTGATTCTCGGCGGCGCGGGCTGGCGCGCATCCGGTCAGCGGACGATGACGCCGATGAATGAAAAAGAGAAGATGAACGAGCACGCAATTGTGCTGGCGCACACGGAGTGAAGATGACCTTACTTGAAATGATGCGCAGCAGCGCGGATCGAACAGTTCTCAAGACGCTCAACATCGAGGTCGAGTCGGCGGAGCGTGAAAGGGTTGTGCTCTCAATGCCGGTTGACGAGCGCGTGCACCAATACACGGGGCTGCTGCACGGCGGAGTGTCGGTCGTGCTGGCGGAAACCGCCGCCTCAATCGGCGCGGCGCTCAACACAGACCTTGAGCGCTACACGCCCGTCGGTGTTGAGATCAACGCTAATCATCTGCGCTCCGTGAGCAGTGGAAGAATCACGGCCACAGCCGTGCCGGTTTATCAGGGTCGGCAGATGACCGTCTGGGCCATCGAAATCCGCGACGAGCGTGAGCGGCTGATCTGCGTCTCGCGCTGCACGCTGGCGCTCAAGCCCGGCAGCGCATTATCATCCGCAGAGTAAAGCCCAACAGCGTCTTCGCGCCTCAAGTTTTTCTTCGCGCCTTTGCGAGAAAAAGTTGTTCACGCAAAGGCGCGAAGGAAAGCCAAAGCCGCAAAGCGTATATTACAGATGACCGATGCCACCGGCGAACAAGAGATCACGCTAAACACAGTCCCGAAGTTCTGCCTCGCCGCGATTTCCAAGCACGCGAAACCGGACGCGCTTAACACCAAACGAGCGGGCGAATGGCAACATATTCCCGCCGAAACTTTCGTCCAGCGCGTGCGACACATCGCGCTCGGCCTCGCAGAACTCGGCGTCAAAGCCGGAGACCGCGTCGCGCTGCTCTCCGAAAATCGTCCCGAATGGTCAATCGTTGATCTCGGTATCCTCAGTCTGGGCGCAATCAATGTTCCCATTTACACAACGCAGGCAGTCGAGCAGGTGCGCTACATTCTCACGGATTCCGGCGCGCGTCTGATCTTCGTCTCAGGCCGCAAAGTTTTCAAACACGCGCGACCGGGAATCGAAGACGTGGTTACACTCGAAGGCATGGTCTTTTTCGATGCCGATGCCGCTCCAACTATTGAGGGCGCGATTACTCTCGAAGAACTCGAACAACGCGGCGCGGAGCGCGAGCGCGCAGAGCCTGATGCTTACGATGCGCTCACAAGTTCGGGACGCGGCGACGAGCTTGCGACCATCATTTACACTTCAGGCACGACGGGCGAGCCGAAGGGTGTCATGCTCACGCACGAGAATTTCATCTCCAACATTCTTTCGATTGCGAGCGCGCTGCCCATCACGCCCGAAGACACATCTCTTTCAATTCTGCCGCTCTCACACATCTTCGAGCGTACCTGCTTTTACGTCTTCTGCTCGACGGGCGTCTCCGTCTATTATGCTGCCTCGTTCGATCAGGTCGGCGAGATGTTGCGCGAAGTGCGCCCAACGATTATGACCGCCGTGCCGCGCCTCTTTGAAAAGGTCTATCAACGCATCATCAAGAAAGGTATGTCCGCAGGCGGATGGAAAACGAAACTCTTCGCTTGGGCGCTCGAAGTCGGACAGCGTTACGCTCAACTCAAAGATAGACACGAACCAGTGCCGCCGCTTCTTGAACTCAAGCGCGACATCGCAAACAAACTCGTCTTCTCGAAATGGCGCGCAGGCATCGGCGGACATCTGCGCTACTTCGTCTCCGGCGGCGCACCCTTATCGCCCACACTCTCCTACGCTTTCTGGGCCGCAGACATTCCGATTCTTCAAGGCTACGGCATGACCGAAACCTGCATCGTCTCCGCGAATCACCCGGACAACAACAAGATCGGCTCAATCGGTCTGGTTTTTCCCGGCATCGAAGTGAAGATTGCCGACGATGGCGAGATTCTCGTGCGTGGGCCGAACGTTATGCGCGGCTACTACAATCACCCGGAAGCAACCGCCGCCGTGATTCAAGATGGATGGTTTCAGACCGGCGATGTCGGGCGCATGGACGAAGCCGGACACCTTTTCCTCACCGACCGCAAGAAAGATTTATTCAAACTCTCCAACGGCAAATATGTCGCGCCGCAACTCGTCGAGAGCCTGATTAAGCAGAGTGAGATTGTCAATCAGGTGATCGTCATCGGCGCTGGCCGCAAACAACCCGTCGCCCTGATCGTTCCCGATTGGGAAGCGCTCGCAAGTGCACTGTCAGACGCTGGCGCGTCCAAGCCTTCAACGCGGGTTGAATGGAGTCGTGATCCGACAGCCATCAAACTCGTGCAGCGCGAAGTCGTGCAACTGACGAAAGAGTTGGCCGACTACGAGCGCGTCCGCCGCATCGCGCTACTCCCTGAAGAATTCTCGATTGACACCGGAGAGCTAACGCCGACACTCAAAGTCAAACGCCGCGTCGTTGATGAAAAGTACGGACAGCTAATTGAAGAGCTTTATGACAAAGGCGATTAGAGTAAATCGTAAGCCTAATACAGATGTGACTGAGATTCGCTAAACTGAAACTTGTGCATGGAAGGGTATTTTTACTGCTTCAAATAAACTTCAATAAGCGGAGGATTGCCAGCAAAACTATTACACAAGCCAAAACTATCCAAAATTTTCGAACTGCCTGAGACCTGATCGGGCTAGTTAAAAAATTTATACCCAAAGCAGACTGCATGAAGAAGAGTAGCCAATCTGAATGAAGAATCAGGCTTCGCGCGCCCATTACGATTAAAAGCACGCCCAACACTCGTGAGAGCTTTTGTAAGCCTCTTGATGTCACTAAATCCTTCCAGTTCTAATAAGCCTGGGACAGTCAATCAAAATAAGCTGGTAGAGCAAAGATTAAAATAGCTGCGCGTGCGCTGTCAACTCAATCAAAAAGGGAAAAGGAAGATAATGAGTTGTCCTTATCTTCCCTTTCCCCTTTTAACCATTTCCCCTCTTAACCCTCTTTTTATTGTGGGCCGCGCAGTGACGATTCCTGCATCTGCGGGTCGCGCGGGTTGTAGGGCGTGCCTAGAAACTTCTTCGCTACGGCCTGCGAGTTGTCGTAGTTGACGCCCGTTTTGAGAGATGCCTGATACTCACTAACCGCGCGTGCACGGTCGCCCTTCGCGTCGTAGGCATTGCCGCGCTTGATGTGCGCCCAGGTGTCCAGCCATGTCGGTTTAGCATTGCCGTTGTCGAGCGCCGCTTGAAAATTATCGAGCGCAAGTTGCCAGTTGCGTTGTTCGATAAAGAGCAAACCGAGATTGTAATAGACCCACGAGTTTGATTTATCCAGCTTGAGCGCGGCTTCGAGTTGCTGCTGCGCTTCGGCAAATTGGCCGTCACGAAACTGCTCGATGCCGCGACGCGCGACGACAGCCACTCTCAGATCATCCGACATCCGCAGGATTTTGCCGTTCGGATCCACCACTACTTCGACGGGCTGACCCGTTGATTCAAAATCGAAATCCGCGCTCCTTTCATCCATCGGTAAAGTCGTCGTCGGATTATCGCCGCCTTCGGAGCGCAGCATGACTTCGACGGGCATCCGCAGATTCTCGATGTTGTCCTTGAGCGTGCCGCGCGTGCGGAATTTTCCGGCGCGCGTGCGAATAATTTGATACTCGAACGAAAACTCCGGCACGCCTGTGCCCTCGACCCACTGCGCGAAGAAGTAGCGCATATTCTGTCCGGCGATTTGTGAAGCCAACTTCTCGAAGTCATCAATCGAAGCGAGTTTGCCGCGATACTGCTCAAAGAAGGTGCGTAGTAATTGATCGAACTTGTCCTTGCCCATCGTCTCGCGCAACATGCGAAAGACCATCGCGCCTTTATAGAAAACGATAGATTGGTAAGCCGCCGATTGATCGTCTAAGGCAGATGGCGCGCGCGCAATCGAGGCTGTCTGCTCAAAGGTTAAAGCGCGCTCCTGCTCGTCGCGTTGCGCGGCGTCGAGCGCGCCGCCTTGCAGCGTGGCCTCGCGCAGAGCGAAGGCGCTCCACTCGGCCAGCCCCTGCGAAATCCAGGCATCGTCAAAAGATTTCAAGCCGACGGTCTGTCCCCACCATTGATAGGCGACCTCGCGTTGCAATTTATCTTCCTGAAGAGGGCGCGACGGGTCGAAGAACTTTGAAGCGAGGAAGACCATGCCAAGCCCGCTATATGTATCGAGGCTCTCGTCGTCAATCTGCGCGACGACGAGGCGCGTGCCGAAGGCTGGCTGGCCGTACTGCTTCGTGTAGGCTTCTAAGGCTTTGCCCATCAGTTCGGCGAAATGCTCGATGCGGCTCTCGCTGCCGACCTTCGCGTAAAACTGAATGTCGTAGTTCGCAAAGCGCAGGTTTTTGGTGATGTACTGTCCAGCGACGAAATTGCCGGGCAGCACCGGCTTGTGATGAACGAAATGAAAGCGCGTGTTGCCGTCTTTGCCGACCTGCGGCGCGACCGGCTCATCGCTCGTTCCGGCGACCTGGATACCTGTCGGAACAATGATCGTGATGTCTGAGGTCGCCAGGTCGGCGGCATATTCATGGAAAGGAAACCAGCGCGCGGCGTACATCAGATATGAGCCTTCGGGACCAACATAAGCCAGACGTTTGGTCGCCAGCGGCCCGCCTTCGGGCGATGTCAGTCCTCCACCCCATTGAAAACGCAAAGTGACGGGCTGGCCTGCCGGGACGACTTCGCCCAGATCAATGCGGACGTTCGGGCCGAGGCTTGTGTCAGCGCCCGCCGCATCCTGTACGAAGTTGGTCAGAGGCTTCCCGTTGCGGTCAATCTTTTCAACCTTGAGCGCGCCATTCAACTCGAAGACGACCGAGCGCGTAGCATCGAGCGGCGTGAAAGTCACTTCAGCGCCCGCGCGTAAAACATGCTGGTCGGGTATTAGTTGCGCCTCGATGCGGTAATTCGTGACATCGAAGCGAGCGCGCCCAGTCTGCGGAGTTTGCGCGCTGGCAGAAACAAGCAGACAGAGGAGAGTGATAATCGAAAGCGCGAAGGCACGTTGGCAAATTTTCATCATAAATATAGAGTCCGTCGGAAACAAATTTTCGCTTAGTTACGTTAAATTATACACGCCGCACGCTCTCTTGAGCGAGAGTCTTGAAATTAAGGGCGCGCGCCTTCTTCATCGCAAACTAATCGCCGCCTGCAAGCTGCTGTCACGGTGCGCGCTGGCGGTGATGAAGAGCTTGGCCTATCTTCTCGGTGCGGTCAGGTTTTTGATGTTGAGAGCGGGCTGGCGGTTGGCTGTCCTGCACTCGTCGTGCCCTGTGTTTCGCGGGTCTCCATCGGAGGTCGGCTTGACAGGGCGGAAGTGACCCCGTTAGAGTCAGGCACGCTTCGTATGGGACTGTCAGTCTCTCGGAAGGTTTTATCAGGGAGTCTGGTCGTCCGGTTTTCTGGAATCCGAGCCATATACCCCGTTTTTCGTACAGACCCGGTCTCCCTATCTGTTCCGGTGCGGTGCAAGATTGACCGAGCGTCTCGACCTCTTTTGTGTCCGGCTGAGAGCGACGCATTTGACGCTGAGACCCCAGCAGGCCGCGAGTGGAACAAGAGACTTGACGAGTCCGGCTAACTATTTTTTTGCCCTACCAAGAAGGAGTCAGTTTATGAGATCGAAACAGAGATTTCTGGTCGGCCTGCTGATGTGCGCGCTCGCCATCACGAGCAGCGTCTCGGCAGTGCCGAAGGGTGAACGCAATGTTCACGTCAATTACAAAGAGACGAAGTTGAAGAACGGCTTGCGTGTCATCACGGTCGAGGACAAGAGCGCGCCCGTCATCGCAATAGACATCACCTACAACGTCGGCTCGCGTAACGAGCGACAGGGAAGAACTGGCTTCGCGCATCTCTTCGAGCACATGATGTTCAAAGGCTCGGAGAACGTCGGCACGGGCGAGCATTTCTACCTCATCTTCAACAATGGTGGAAACATGAACGGCACGACCAACGAAGATCGCACCACCTACTTCGACGCGCTGCCCTCCAATCAACTCGACCTCGCGCTCTTTCTCGAAGCCGACCGGATGCGCAGCCTCGTCATCAACAAAGTGAATCTGGACAACCAGCGCAATGCCGTGCAGGAAGAGCGCCGTCTGGGCGTTGACAATGTCCCTTACGGCGAGAGCGGCGAAGTCATGCAGGGCTTGCTCTACGACAACTTCGCTTACAAGCACACGACCATCGGTTCGATGGAGGACTTGAACGCCGCGAGCGTCGAGGACGTGGCCGCGTTCTTCAAGACCTACTACGCGCCGAACAATGCCGTGCTGACGCTCGTCGGCGATTTCGATACGGCGGACGCGCTTAATCGCATCAAGAAAAATTTCGAGAGCATTCCGCGCCAGCCAGACCCGCCGCCCGTTGATATGACTGAGCCTGAGCAGAAGGCCGAGCGCAGAGCAAATGTTGACGATGCGCTCGCGCGTCTGCCGCAGATTGATATTGCTTTCAAGACCGTGCCCGGCAACACGCCAGACTTTTACGCGCTGCAAGTTCTCTCCGCCGCGCTGCAGGGCGGGCAGAGTTCGCGCCTCTATCAAGCGCTCGTTAAAGACAAGCCGATGGTCACCAACATCTTCGGCTTCGCCGATGAGAAACGCGGCACGGGCGCGTTCTATACGACGGCTACGCTCAGGCAGGGCGTCAAACCGGCTGATGTCGAAGCAGCGATCTACAGCGAGATTGAGCGTTTGAAGAAAGACGGCATCGCCGATTGGGAACTTCAGAAAGCCAAGAACGGCACGCGCCGCAACTTCATCAACGGAATGCAGAGTTCGCTTTCACGCGCCCTTCAGATCAGCGTCTGGACAGTTTACTACAACGATCCGAACCTGATTAACACGCGCCTCGATAAAGTTTCCGCCGTGACTAAAGAGGACGTGCAGCGCGTGGCGAACAAATATCTGACAGCAACGAACCGCACAGTTGTCACCACCATGCCGAAACCTAAAGGTGCAACGACTGCCGTCAAGCAGTAAAGGAGATTGACCGACATGAGAAATTTGACAGAGTTCAGAAATAGATTTTTCGCGGCGCTCGCCATCGTCGCGCTCGCCTCTTCAATGAGTCTGGCGCAACAGCGCGGCGGCGCTCCCGTGCAGACCGGACAATCCGTCAAAGGCGCAGACCTCAAGGGACGCGCGCCCGTCAGCCGTGAGATTCTCAAAGTTAAGCTGCCGAAAGCCGAAGAGGCCACACTCTCAAACGGCCTGCGCGTGGTTTTGTTGGAGAGTCATCGTGTGCCGACCTTCACAATGCAGATGGTTGTGATGAGCGGCGGCCTTTCAGACCCCCCGAATCATCACGGGCTGGCCTCCTTCACTGCAACACTGTTGCGCGAAGGAACACAAACGCGCTCCAGCAAAGAGATCGCCGAACAGATAGATACGCTCGGCACAACGCTCGGCGCAGCGGCGGGCGTTTCATCCTTCACCAGCACCATCACCGCCTCCGGGCTGGTCGAAAACTTCGATCAGACTTTAGACATCTTCGCGGATGTCATCCGCAATCCGAAGTTTCCGCAGGATGAAGTTGAGAAGTTCAAACAGCGACAGCTTCAGCAGCTTCAGTTCCTACGCTCGAATCCGCAGTTTCTCGCCGCAGAGCGTTTTCAGCGCGCCATCTACGGCAACCACCCGGCTGGCCTGGTCGTCGCGCCCGCCGAGTCAATCAAGAGCACCACATCCGCCGACCTCGCTAAATTCCACTCGACCTACTACCGCCCGAACAACGCAATGTTGACAATCGTCGGCGACGTGACGCTCAAGGAGATCATGCCGAAACTTGAAAAAGCCTTCGGCGATTGGCAGAAGGGCGATGTGCCGGAGACAAAGATTCCGGCTGCGCCTGAACCGGGTGCGACGCGCATTCAGTTGATTGACCGTCCAGGCTCCGTGCAGACCGTCTTGCAGCTCGGCAATCTGGGCATTGAGCGCACCAATCAGGACTACTTCGCTGTGCTCGTGATGAACCAGATTCTCGGCGGCGGCCCTGCCGCGCGGCTCTTCATGAATTTGCGCGAAGACAAGAGCTACACCTACGGCGCGTACAGCAACTTCGGCGGCTCGAAGTTTCGCGGCACAGTCGTCTCAAGCTCCGATGTCAGAACGGAGGTCACGGAAGGCGCGATGCACGAGTTTATGTATGAACTCAAACGCATCCGCGATGAGAAGGTCACGCCCGTCGAACTTGAGAACGCCAAGCGCGCTCTGGTCGGCAGCTTCGCGCTCTCGCTTGAGCAACCCAACGCGCTGCTCCAGAACATCGTCACGCAGAAGCTCTACAACATGCCTGCCGATTACTGGGACACCTATCCGCAGATGGTCTCCGCCATCACCGCCGACGACGTGCAGCGCGCCGCGCAGAAGTACGTCAACCTCTCAAACCTTCAGATCGTCGCCGTCGGCGATGCCTCGAAGGCTCGTGACGTGCTGGCAAAATACGGCACCGTCGAAGTCTATGACGCTGAAGGCCAGCCGGTCACAGACAGCAAGAAAGCAACGCCGTAAGAATGCAAAATTAAAAATGCAAAATGCAAAAGTGAAGACCAGGGGGCAAGCCTTCAGTCTTCACTTTTGCATTTTTAATTGTGCATTTTGCCTTTGTGTCAGGCTACTTCTTTGGCAAACCGGATCACAGGCACACTCATGGTGCGGGACTTGCGCCAATGCCTGACATTCCCGGTGAGAGTTGCAATCTGTCGTCCGACATCTGCTTTGACAATCTTCTCTCCGCACTGCGGGCAGACCCCTGCTGGCACATCCTCAATGATGATCAGCTTTCCCTTGATCCAGAAATCCTGCTTGATTCTTCTTTCTTCCATCTGCTCGCCGCAGATATGACATTTGCCATAATGGTACTTTTTCTTGTGCGGCATAATCTCAATCCAAGCATAATTGTGATAAAAAGGAGACTACCTGTCCCTTTAATCTGACGGCACGCTAGGAGTGGACACGGTGTTTTCGTCCTTAATAATCTGGCTCGTGTGCTGTGTGACAATGAACTCATGGTCGTGGGAGTGGCTCCAACCATATTTGTACATTGCTAAGCAAGTCAAAGTACCTAAGGAGATAACGATAATCAGCGGCCAGTCCAGTCGCGCTTTCATATCGAAGGGAGGCAATGCGTCCAATATCAATAGCCCCCACACGACTGTAACAAAGAGACTGACGATCTGATTAATTTTGGATACGGAATACTCGCGTGGGCCTGTCAAAACATTACTGATTCTATCGTTCAGCCCCGTGGCTCGCGGACGCTTGGACACGGTCTTATACAATGGCCCAATCACTTCATCCTCCAAAATGGCAACGTGATTTTCCCAATTCTCTTGCCAATGTTTGCTGCCCCGATTAACTGCCTGCCAAGCAAATGAGAATACGAATCCAAGCACACCCACGAGTACTGATAGGTGTTCTTTCTGAGCTATATCCTTGCTTGCCCGAATAACTCCATATGCTGCTAACGCCGCAGCTATAAACGTCCAGAAGTAGCTTGCGCGTTTCCAATATAGCTCGATTTCAAACTTCCGGGTTTCGAGGGCATATTCAAGGGCTTTCCCTTTCTTGGAGTTATCTAGAAAAGCACGCTTGTATTCTTTGTAATCTAGTTGGCGGGCCATTACACTCCTTTTTGATATATTTCCACACCTTTCGCCACGAACTCCGCAGCCTTCTCTTTCATTCCTGTTTCAAGCGCCGCTTGCTCATCCAACTCTTTCTGCGCCGCATACTCGCGCACGTCCTGCGTGATCTTCATCGAGCAGAAGTGCGGGCCGCACATCGAGCAGAAGTGTGCGAGCTTTGCGCCCTCCTGCGGCAAGGTCTCGTCGTGATACTCGCGCGCAACTTCCGGGTCGAGCGCGAGGTTGAATTGATCTTCCCAGCGAAACTCGAAGCGTGCTTTCGAGAGTGCGTTGTCTCTGAACTGCGCGCCGGGATGTCCTTTGGCGAGGTCTGCGGCGTGCGCGGCGAGTTTGTAGGTGATGACGCCGTCTTTGACATCCTTCTTGTTCGGCAAGCCCAGATGCTCCTTCGGCGTGACGTAGCAGAGCATGGCCGTGCCGAACCATCCGATCATCGCCGCGCCGATAGCCGACGTGATGTGATCGTAGCCGGGCGCGATGTCTGTCGTCAGCGGCCCAAGCGTGTAGAACGGAGCTTCCCGGCAAATCTCCAGTTGCTTGTCCATGTTCTCTTTGACGAGGTGCATCGGAACGTGTCCCGGCCCTTCAATCATCACCTGACAGTCATGCTCCCAAGCGATCTTCGTGAGTTCGCCTAAAGTTTCAAGCTCCGCAAACTGCGCGGCGTCGTTGGCGTCTGCAATCGAGCCTGGACGCAGGCCGTCGCCGAGTGAGAACGAGACATCGTAGGCCGCCATGATCTCGCAGATTTCACGAAAGCGCGTGTAGAGAAAACTCTCCTCGTGATGAGCGAGACACCACTTCGCCATGATGGAACCGCCGCGCGAGACGATGCCTGTCGTGCGTTTCGCCGTCAATGGAATGTAAGGCAAGCGCACGCCCGCGTGAATCGTGAAGTAGTCAACGCCCTGCTCTGCCTGCTCAATAATCGTGTCGCGGTAAATCTCCCACGTCATCTCTTCGGCCTTGCCTCCGACCTTTTCGAGCGCCTGATAAATCGGCACAGTTCCGATTGGCACAGGCGAGTTCCTGAGAATCCACTCGCGCGTGGCGTGTATGTTCTTGCCCGTTGACAAATCCATCACCGTGTCCGCGCCCCACTTCGTCGCCCAACGCATCTTCTCAACTTCCTCTTCAATCGAAGACGCGACCGCGCTGTTGCCGATGTTCGCATTGATCTTGACGAGGAAGTTGCGGCCAATAATCATCGGCTCAGATTCAGGATGATTGATGTTCGCCGGAATAATCGCGCGCCCGCGCGCCACTTCATCGCGCACGAACTCAGGCGTAACGAATTTAGGAATCGCAGCGCCGAAACTCTCGCCTCGATGCTGGTGCATGAGCGAATCTCTATCACCGTTGCTCAAGGCTTCAAACGCAACTTCACGCCCAAGATTTTCACGGATGGCGATGAATTCCATTTCAGGCGTAATGATTCCACGCCGCGCGTAGTGCATTTGCGTCACACGTTTTCCAGCTTTGGCGCGCAGCGGTTGACGACGCAAGCCCGGAAACTCTTCAAGCCGTCCGCGCTGTTTTTCACGCGCATACTCTTCCGCGCCAACAGTCAAATAACCATTGTCCTCCGGCTTAACGTTGCGTCCTTCGTACTCCTCAATATCACCGCGCGCGACAATCCACTCGCGCCTGAGCGCTGGCAATCCCTCGCGCACGTCCGCCCGCACCGACGGATCATCCCACACGCCGCTCGTGTCATAGACGCGCACCGAGTGGTTCTCTTCCACTCGTCCGTCAAACGTCTTCGTCACGTTCTGCGTAATCTCACGAAATGGCACGCGCACTCCACTTTGCGCGCCCTCAATATAAATCTTACGCGAATTAGGAAGCCGAACCTCATTGCTCCGCTTCTCTGCTGTCTCATTTATCCGACTCATAAACTTTCCAGAACTTTCTAACCCGTCTCACCGGGCTTGAAAAAAAAGAAAGACCGCTCCACACTTCAGAAGGGATGGAACGGTCTCACCATGTGTTTCTCCCTTCGGCGGTACTAACCGCATCAGGTTCAAGGGGTCTCCCGATTGCGGATTTCGGATTGTGGATTGCGGATTGAAAAAGACGAACCGCCGCTTCTCTTCAATCCGCAATCCGAAATCCGCATTCCGCAATGGACGGGACTCTCAGCCTCGACTCCTCATCGAAGCTCCCCCGAAAACTTGCTAACTCTTAAATTCTATCAGCATCTATCCGCCGATAAAACTCATCGTGCGTGCAGGCTGCATAAACTCCGGGTCGTTGATGTAGTGGCGGGCTTCCTTCTTCATCACGACCGATTCGATGTAGTCAACGATCTCAACGCGCGAAGCACCACCGCGCACAACATCGCGCAGGCTGTGCTCGACTGTCGAGAAGAGACACGTCCTGATCTGCCCGTCGGCGGTTAGGCGGATGCGCGAGCACGCGCCGCAGAAAGGCTCTGTCACGGGAGCGATGACGCCGATCTCGCCGGGAGCATTGTCGGCGAAACGATAGCGAGAAGAGGTTTCAGAGCCGCGCGAGACTTTAACGGGAACGAGCGGGAAGCGTTCTTCAATCCTCTCGCGTATCTCGCGCCCTGAGACAACCATCTCACGCGACCAGTCGTGGCCGGAATCAAGCGGCATGAATTCGATGAAGCGCATCTTGACATCATGCTCGCGCGCGAATGCCGCGAAATCCGCGACCTCATCTTCGTTGTGCCCGCGCACGATGACGGCGTTGATTTTAATCGGCGTCAGGCGCGCCTGCTTCGCCGCTTCGATGCCTTCAAGCACGCGGTCGAGCACGTCAACGCCCGTCATCCGTTTGAATACGTCGCGCTTCAGGCTGTCTATGCTGATCGTGATGCGGTCAAGCCCCGCGTCTTTCAAACTCTCTGCGCGTCCGGGCAGGAAATATCCGTTGGTCGTCAGCGCCAAGTCGTGCAGATGTGGCTTGAGCGCAGAGAGTTTGCTGATAATGATCTCGATGTTGCGGCGCATCATCGGCTCGCCGCCCGTAAGACGAATCTTTTCGATTCCGAGCGAGACGAAGATTTCAGAGACGTACTCAATCTCTTCATAAGAGAGCATCTGCTCTTTCGGCGCGACCGGAGGCTCGCCGTGCGGCAGGCAATAGAAGCAGCGAAAGTTACAGCGATCCGTCAGCGACACGCGCAGATCACGTATCTGTCGGTCATAAGAATCTTTGAGCAAACCAGCCATTCTCAATCTACTAATAACGAATACTCCGAACACTCGATAACAGGATTTCAGTAATAATCATACGCCGCTTACGGTTGCGTTCCAAACCGTCAAGCTGATTATTTAGGCAGATGAGAAATAGGTCAATACAGCTTGCTCAAACTGGGGTATAATGCGCGCTATCAGATCGGCCTCTCGGAATAGCTTTTATTGTTTCAGCCTTATCTATCCACAGAAGGAGTAATTGACATGGTGGACGACAAAAGTAATTCTTCCGAGACCAGAAATAACAATCGATCATTAGATAATAACGACAAATCCACAGGTAAAAGTTTTGCAGATGTCTTCGATGCTGTGTTGAGCGATAGGAAGAAGTGGCTGCCCTTTTTCTTACTGATTATCATCTTTTTCTCCTTTTTTCTGGGCCTCGCCTACTTGATCCCGAAGATACTTAACAGAGAGACAAAGTCGCTCAAGTTTTCGGCATTGGGCGCAGAGTTTCTTATTGAATCAGGTGCCGGGGGACAAACACAGTATCTCACCGTCGTCCAGCCACAAGGGTGGCAGAAAACAGGGATCTTGGTAAAGAAAGGACAACGCTTGAGCTTTAAGGCTGGTGGAAGGGTTTGTATTGATTTAGAGGGATTGATAGATAGAGCAAAGCAGCTTGACAAATTTGAGAATGATTATACAACAAGCAAAAATATTAACAAGAATTCCGATGATCCCACTCAACGCCCCGAGCGTTATTTTACGGGTGAAGAAGTAAGATCTTTGAAGTTAGACCAGATATGGTCAGGCCCTGCGGGTTTCAAGAATGGTAATCGCGATAATTCTTTCGCTGGTCGGATCTCTTTGAGGATTATGCCGCGCGAGAACCTTGGAGCTTTAATAGCGACCGTACAATACGAAGATCGTCCACCTAAAAGTGAAGATGTCTTTCTGATCGGGGATGGCATAGAAAAAGCTGCTCCTGCCGATGGATATATATGGTTCAATATTAATGATGTAATGGACAAAGATAATGACAAAAGTATCGGGCGTCCTGATGACCCCGAAAATATGTTGTTCTATTTTGATAATGTTGGTTTCTTTTGGGTACAAATAAACTTAGTCAATGAGTAATAATCGCTGAACTTTACGTGAATAGACACGCTATCGCAGGCGGTACTGACTTCGAAGCTCTGCTGTGGAACAGCCATCTCCACCACAATCGCTCTAATGAATCGCCAGTTCTAAACTTGAAGAATCATCAAGCATAATCCATTCAACTATAGAAAGCGGCAGGCTACCGTGCTTGATTAGCTCATCGTGGAATTGACCTAAGCGGAAGTTTGCGCCCTGACGATCTCGGTAGCGACCGAGCAGGCGCATGATCTGCCATTTACCGACCATGTAGGTGATCTTCTGTGTGGGATTGGAGGCTGCGCCCGCCGCTTCGCCTTCGGCAGCTTCACGGTCGAGGCCGCCTGCTTCCATGAAGTATTTGACCGCTTGCTCGAACGTCCAACGTCCTGTGTGCAAATTGACATCAACACCGATGCGCGCGGCGCGGTAGCGCGAGAGGCGCAGGATTTGTCCCTGCGAGGCGGAGTTGTTCGGGTACAGTCCTGTCCGCATCAACATCTCTTCGGTGTAGAGCGCCCAGCCTTCGACGAAAATGTTGTCTGAGTGTTGGCGGCGAATCTCGTCGGGCAGATGATTGGCGATGGAGAGTTGCAGGAAGTGGCCGGGGATACCTTCGTGGCCGAGGATGGGGCGCGGGTCTTCGATGGCGGCGCGGATGTAGAAATTTTTGGACTGCGGATTGTAAGTCGGGATGAAGTAGAAGCCGCTCGCGTCCTTATCATACTTGCCCGGAGGATTCATGAAGCCGCCGGGACTGGTCGGTTTGAAAGCCTCTGGAAGCTGGCGGATGTAGAAAGTGCCGAGATAGGAAGGAAACGTGACGAGATTATTCTCACGCAGGAAGCTAATCATCTCGGCCTGTCGTCTTTCGTAGGCTTTGAGAAATGATTCCTGATCTTTCGGAATACTTTTGCTGCGCGCGGGATTCGGATCGGCGAGCGATGGATCGGGCAGCAAAGATTCAAGCGCGCGATAACGCGCCAGTTCCGCCTGGCCGAGCATCTCCACCTGTTCGGCATTGAGCGGCAGCAGATAGACGTGCTTCAAAAGATAGTTGTAGTTGGCCTCGCCCATCGGCGCGAAGGCGACCATGCCCGCGAGTCTCTTCTCTAACCAGTCCGCGTAGTCGTGAATGCTCACCAGCGCCGCGTCGCGCGACTTCACAAGCTCGTCTTTTTCGGCGGGCGAAAGATCGCGTGCCAATGACATCATGCTGTCTTGCAGGAGGCTGTCAATCGAGCGCGCGGAATCAATTGCCAGTTGCGCGTAGAGGCGGACAGGTTTCGTCAGATTCTTTTTTCCCGCTTCGAGCAGCGCGGGCATCTCTTTCAAACGCGCCGTTGCCGCCAGAGCGCGTGTGCGCGGAGCGTCATACTCTTTTTTGAGGAGCGAGAAGATGGCGTTGCTGCACTCGTCCACATAGACCTGCGGGTCGGTCTCTTCAAAATCCATGACGCGGTCAAAGAACGCCACGCCTTCGAGTTCGGAGCGGAACAAGAGCCAGTCTATGCGGTCGTCCTTCTGCCAAGAGGCCGTCGGCATGGCCTTCACACGCGCCAGCAAATTCCGCACATGCTGTCTGCGAGACATGATTGAGGCGAGACTGTAATCGGTGAGCTTGTTGTCCCACGTATGCAGACCTTCATTGCTGCTGTTGACCGGATAGTTCTGGTCGCGCCACTGATAGTAATCTACAGCCATCTGACGCAGGGCAGCGGGCGTGTTATCTGTTTGCGCGTTAGTCATCTGTGAAACGAACGTAAGAAGCAGGAGCGTACTCAACAACGTGGTCGCTATTTTCATCTCTTCTCCTCAAGATAATTTCAGCCTGGCGAGGATCGCATCTTCGGCGGCGTAATCGAACTGTACCGGGTTAATCTCTGCCTGTGGAGTCACGCGTTCCCAGTTGATTTTTTTGATGTAGAGCTTCTGAACGCGAGACGCGCTCATTATAGCCGAGTTTGGCGCAGATGCGGCTAGTATCTGTAACGAGGTGATGCATGTAGTCAGTATTCGTCATGGGATTTTGAGCAACGTGCGTGCGTTGCGTTGAAGCCCTGTGAGCTTGGCGCGTTTGATGGCGCTGCGGCGGAAACGCTCACTGTAAGTCTCCGGCGTTAATTCGAGAATGTCGGAGAGGCTTGCGTTGACAAAGACCTCGGCGCGTGGCTCAAAACGTTTTTCAGTAGTCTGCTGCTCGAAGCGATTCCAGGGACACACGTCCTGGCAGATGTCGCAGCCGTAGAGCCAGCCATCAAGGTTTGAAGCGACGGCTTCGGGAATCTCCGGTTTACGCAGTTCAATCGTCGCATAAGAGATGCACTTGTTCGAGTCAACGACGTAGGCTTCGGTGATCGCGTCTGTCGGGCAGGCTTCAAGACAGAGCGTGCAGCTTCCGCAGTGGTCATCAACTCGCTCCGTGTCGTATTCCAGCTCAAGATTGAGCAGCAACTCGCCTAAGAAGACCCACGAGCCGTATTCGCGTGTGATGAGATTCGAGTGTTTACCGATCCAACCGAGTCCAGCGCGTGCGGCCCAAGCCTTATCCATGACGGGTTGAATGTCAACGCACGTCTTACCTTCAGCTTCAGGCCATTGCTCTTTAATCCAGGCGAGCAGCGATTTCAACTTGTCGCCCACCACATCATGGTAATCATCGCCCCAGGCGTAGCGCGAAATCTTGCCGGTCTCGGAATTGTCTGTGTGCTCATGCGGCGTGTAATAGTTGAGCGCGACGACGATGACGGAGCGTGCGGAAGGAAGCACGAGGCGCGGGTCTGTCCGCTTGCCCGGATCGCGCGCCATCCACTGCATCTCGCCGTGCAGTCCGCGCTTGAGCCACTCCTGCAAATGTTCGCGCTCGTGCTCCAAAGTATCGGCACGGACAATGCCGACTTTGTCGAAGCCTTCGGCGCGCGCGCGTTCTTTGATTGCGCGTGAGAGTGCGGCTGGATGCGATTCCTGTTTCAACACTCCCGTATTCTACCTTTCCTGCTCTCGCCTTGCTAAGCCTACTCCGACCCGTTAAGCTCATTTCAGTAACGATTCTCTCCCAATTGTTTGACGCTGCCGCTCGCTTTCGAGCAGAGGCACTCATGTTCGATGCGCGCTCTTTCGGCGTGGTCGTGATTCAGCAAGGGGAAGAGTGAAACTTTCTATGTCGCAAAGGGCGCAACTGAAACAGGAGAGCGACGCACAATCAATCAAGCGCAAGGCCGGGCGTCTCCTGTTCATCGGCATCGCAGGCACTTCCTTGAACAAGCACACGCGCGCGCTGCTCAAGGAAGTGCAGCCGGGTGGTGTCGTCCTCTTCGGGCGCAACATTGAATCACCGGAACAGGTCGCGCTCCTGAACGCGCAGATACGCGATGCGGTAGATCACGAGATTATCATCGGCATTGACCAGGAAGGCGGACTCGTTGATCGCCTACGCGAAATTTGCGAGCCGATGCCTTCCGCGAAAGCCGTGCGTGAGGCAGGCTCTTCCGACCTTGCGGAAAAATTCGGCGAAGTCGCGGCGCGCGTGCTGCGGCTCCTGGGCTTGAACATGAACTTCGCGCCCGTGCTGGACCTGTCGGGCGATAATCAAGAGAACGGATTAAGAGGCAGAACTTTCGGTAAATCTGCGGCGGAAGTCTCAAGACTCGCGGGCGCGTATCTCGACGGGCTTCAGAATGGCCGCGTGATCGGCTGCGGCAAACATTTTCCCGGACTCGGCGGCTCAGACATTGACTCGCACCGACGCCTGCCCGTCGTCAAGCATTCGTGGGAAGAAATCCTTGAGCATGATCTGGTGCCCTTCATGGATTTGATGTTTCATCGTCCCGGCGAACAATTACGCGCGCTGATGGTGAGTCATGGCGCGTTCCCGGAAGTCTCCGAACTCTTGCAGGCCTGGTTTCGCCGCACAGGTGAACTGCCTGCGCTCGAAGACCTGCATCAACTTCCCGCGACCATCAGCGGCAACGTCGTCATGCGGCTGCTTCGTCGTGTTCTCAAATTTGATGGACTCGTCATCACGGACGACATGGAGATGGGCGCGGTGGTGCAGACGCTCTCCGTTGCCGAAGCTGCCTTGCGCGCCATCGAAGCCGGCTCGGACATGATTCTCATCTGCGAGCAGGAGGCAAACTTCGTCGCCGCACGCGATGCCATCGTCAAGGCTGTCGAAGAGAAGCGATTGACGGTTGATGCGCTCGACTGTGCAGTTGAGCGGATTGAGCGCGTGCTGAAACTCGCGGGCGAGCCTGAGCAGTTCGATCAGGATGAGTTTGAGGCAGCCTCACGAGACATAGCCGAACTCAAGCGCGCGTTGAAGGCTGCTGAGATGACAGGCGAATATGCACCGCCCTTTGGTACGCCTGAAGGTGGCGAGCGTCGCTCGTCAAACTTTTGATTGATCTGACCACCATGACTGATGAGAGAGAGGCTATGATAGCAACTGCGCGATAACGGCCTTCACGTGAATCTGCGTGGTATCCAGAAATGGAATGCCACTGTCCTTCACATCCGCCTCTCGCAAAATCAAGGGCAGTTCTGTCCCGCCGAGAATCAATCCCTGAATCCCCTCTTGCTCTCTCAACCTTTTTACTATCGCCAGCAATCGCTCGCGCGTTTGAGAAAGAAAAATACCATGCACCAATTCATTCAGATACCTGTTATGAAGATAGTCTTGCTCGCCCTCATCAGGTAAGACCAGCGTCATCCCTGCGCTGGCAAATACGGCCTGGTAGAATCCCGACTGCATCGTGAAGCGTGTGCCAAACAAACCGAGCCTTTCCAATCCCAAAACTCTGGCGGCCTCGCAAGTCGCCTCGACGATACTCAGCAGCGGGATGGGAGACTGACGGCTGATTTCATTGAAAACAAGATGCGGCGTGTTGGCAGCCAGCACGCCAAAATCCGCGCCCGCTCTGGCAAGTTTTCGCACTTCGCCAAGCAGATACTCTGTCACCTCTTCCAACTCATTCGCCGCGATCAACGAGAGCATCTTCGTCAGGTCAATACTATTGATGATGATCGAAGGATAACTTCCGTCCGGCTTCCGCTCTCGATACGACGCAATGAGCGCGCGGTAGTATTCAATAGTTGACTCAGGCCCGATGCCGCCGATGATTCCGACCGTCTTCATGTTGAATTCTCCGGGCAGATCATTTGTACGCAGATGTCCAGCGCCTCGCCGAGAGTGAGACGCGCACGCTTCAGACGCGCGCGCAAGGTTTCGCCTTCGATAAACTCGGTGGCGATGAAGCGTGTTGAGTCTGCCCGTCCAATATCGTAGATGGTCAGAATGTTCGGATGGTTCAGACTGGAAGCGGCGCGTGCTTCCTGAACGAAGCGGCTCATGCGTTGCTGGTCTGAGGCAACGTCGTCGGGCAACAACTTGAGCGCGACGGTGCGTTCCAGTTCGGAGTCCCACGCCAGATAAACATCTCCCATCCCGCCTTTACCCAAAAGGGAGCGAATCTCATAGCGGCCCAGGCGAGTGTCGGGGGATAGCGGCATATCCATTCGAGCAGCACCACAGCGCAGATAGCTTTCGCCTAAATCTATTACAGAGCCGCCAAAAGATAAAGACGCCAACTGACGGGCGAAAGCAGAAGGTGAAGTTTCAAAATGGTCTGTCAGACCTTTTTCTTGTAATGGAACAACCAGAAAATGCGCGGTATTTTGAGTTATAGAGAAGTTCGTTAAAACTACACCCAGTGTTTGATAAGGCAGCTTAACAAGAGGCGACGCGACCTTCGAGTTCGCTATTTCTTTGAATATAGGGCAAAAGGTGCGAGAAATCTAAGCATCTTAGACATTTTTGCGCTATTATAGTGAATGATTAAGTACCCAATATAAAAGCGCAGCGGATTCGATAAAATGAGAGAATTCACGGTAGCCCAGACAATTCTTGAGTGTAAGCTAGAGTTTGAACACATGCTTACTATGCTGCCGGGGCCCGGTGGCGAAAGCTTTCGAGATTTAGCGAAGGATCTGCGCCCCTATGGCATTCGGCCTGAACGTGTCACAACGGATGCTTCGACCGGGCGAATGAGTGATGCCGTAATTATTATTGGCGGATTATTGAATGATCGCCTTACGATTCGGTTTAAGGTCAGTGACGCAAACTTGTTTCTCACTCACTACTTTGAAGGGGATGATGAGAAACTCATAGCAATTCTTTCTTTTGTTATAGCTGCTTTGAAGAAAGTTGATGAGGAGTCTGCAAATGGCACCGCAACAATTCGATCAGCAGCACATCTAACTCTTCAGCCCGGCGATGTTGAAGCCCTGCTCCGCGAGCACATGAAGCTTCCGGAGACCGTCTCTAACCTTCATCCAGAAATGGCTATTTATAAAGTTGATCTTGGGCCGACGGCAAAAGCTCAAGATATTCGGGTTGGAGTTACCAGGTCTCTAGCGTATCAAGACACAATTTTTATTGATACGAACGCTACCTACAAAATGCCTATTACAGCAGAAGAACTTGCCTTGACCGCCACGCGCGAGATTGAGCGAGTCTTCGAAATCTTAGGTCTGAGAGAACGTGAGACTGTTCAGGAAGTAGAATAATGATGCCTACGACTCAACTTGCACCAACATTTTCTGGCGGGCCCTTAGTTATCGGTCGCCGTAGAGGAGCTAGGCATCGCTTTGCGATTGAAGAAGTTGAATTCTCGATCCAGACACAGAACCTTTCCGATCTTACAAAAATACAAAGTCCGGCCACTCCTGACCTGAGCAATAACGAAACAAATCAGCTTGGAGACGACATACCTAGTCAAACTGCTGCTAGTTCAGATAATCCGGAAGAAGAAATTGATAGAAATGACGTAAATGGTATTGCTTCGATTAGTCGCCAGATTAAGCAGTGGCGCGCACCGCGCACAAATATCATCTCTGTCCGAACTGCTCGTCCCAGACACTTTCGACCGCAAGTAAGAGTTTTAAGTGAGAATGCTAGACAAGCTCTTGGAGCAAATGGCCTGCGGAGGTTGTTCGAATTCTCGGAATATAGAGTTGGGTGGGATGCTGGTCGGGGGCAGCCACTATCAATTGGCTCTCTGTCATCCCTTGAATGGTTTCTGGATCGGTTACCCGAATTGAGCGCCATTGAACCGAGCCTATTTCTAACTAGAAATGGGAATCTTCAATTAGTCTTCGAAGATCATTCAGGTAATGCAATCGAAATAGAATTCTTTCCCGACAAACTGGAATATTATTTTGAAGATAATGACGAGGAAGGTTTCATACAGTTAAGCGATGTTAATGGTCTCATTGACAGATTAAGAATATTTATTGCCTAATGCCTCGCCCATTATGCCCACCAGAAGAGAATATTCTTCGTGCAATTCATACCGCCTTCTGGGATACATCTAAAAACCGATGGACATCGGAACTCTTTAAGGGTGAAAAGGTCTCAGTAAGCCGATTGGCTATTTTGAGTATGGAGGCCTTATTTGCAATATTTCATGCTGAGTTGGATTCACCGCCCAGAAATAGATATGTTGTGGGAGGCGGTGAGATCAATATTGGAAGCCTTCAGCAGATTGCCCTTAATTACGAGCACCCTATTAAACTCACAGTTGAAGAGGACCCCATAGAAGCAGACCCTGCCCGTAGGATAGAAGCAAATCCTGCTCATGCGGAAATTCCACAGAATATAACCAAGGGTTTAGCGCGTAAGATTATAGCGGCTTTAATAATTCATTATGAGCAAACAGATGAAGATGCGTAGAATCCAGAACTATCAACCTCGTAACAAAAATATTTTGTGCGCACCAGAACAATTCATGGCCTAATGCGCCCTTCCAATTCGTCCTTCGCAGACGAGATAGTTACTTCGCTTGATTTGGTCAAAGGGGTTCCAGGACTTTTAGGAAGCGGGAGAGAATTTGCAGGCGGTTGCCTAAAGATTCTAACGAGGCATCACTCTTCAGCCAGCGCGCTCGGTCAGGCCAGATTTCTTCTCAATCAAGCCAATCTGTTATTGACAACAAAATAGACCGTTGTAAAATTTCCGGCAACCGGGCGAGGCTGATGCGTAGTGAGGACGCATGAGCTAGAGGCTGTAGGTCTCCGCCCCTCACAATTGCGTCATACCCATGATGCAATTGTGATGACAGGGCGGCGGTGGGGTGAGGACATCGCCGCCTTTTATTTCAGCCAATCTTTACTCTCAATGCTGTGTGGCGTGTCTGCAATTACTCTTTAATCATTTCTCTCGACGGTCGTCTCTTCCTCGATGGTCACTCCGTGTCCTCCGCCTCCCTTCTCTTTTTCAACGACCTTATCGGAATGAGATTCAGACCGACCTTCGTCAGTTTCACTAACGACGTGTTCGTGTTCTTCTATTCTTTCTTCAGCCATCATGTTCTCCTTTTGCCGAAAATGTATCGAACTAAAAAATAGATGCCGCCAACTCTTCAGCACAGACGATGACGAAACAATCCAATTCCATCTCAAGCAGTAGAGACATCAATGGTCTCGATGAATCGTCGTCGTTCTCTTCGTCGCACGTTGCAGCAGCGCCAGACAAAAAGCTCCGAAGACGGCTGCGCCCGTGCCGAGTGTAACTTTTTTCCGACCCCTGCGATTCTGATGTGCGTGAACAGGTTGCATAACTCGAACGGGCGCTGGCTCCGTGACATGCTCTGCCTTGCTAACCGATCTTCCGTCACCCTTTTCATCAGGAGCTTTTTCTCCCTTCTCTTTAGCATCAGGTGCGCCTTCCTTCGCGGCGAGGTCTTCAATCTCCGAGTTGACTTCCCCGCCGATGAGGATCGCCACGCCCGTCAGAAACAGCCACAACATCAGAATGATAACCGCGCCGAGCGAGCCGTAAGTCCTGCTGTACGAGTTGAAGTATTGCAGGTAAGTGCGCAGGCCGAACGAGACCAGCAGCCACACTCCAACGCCGACGATAGAGCCTGGCGTGATCCAAGCCCATTTCTGTTTATGCAGGTCCGGCGCGATAAAATAGATCAAAGCGAAAGCAAACAGCATGAAGGCCAGCGCTATCGGCCACTGTAAGAGTTTCCACGTGAAGGTAAAGACTTCGCCGAAGCCATAACTGGCCGCGATATGATCGCCAATCCTTCCGCCGTACAGCACGAGCAGCAACGCCGAGATGATTATCACAGCCAGAGCAATCGTCAGCCCGACGGCGGTCAGTTGCTGCTTCCACCAGGGACGCGACTCCTTCACATCATAGGCGACGTTGAGCGCCTGTGTGATCGCGCCCATGCCGTTTGACGCGGCCCAGAGAGCGGCCAGGATTCCGAAAGCGATTTTTCCGCCTCCGCTCGCGGCGCTCACTTCGTACATCGTCGAATCAACGAGCTTAAAGGCATCGCCGGGCAAAACCTTGCTGAGATAGTTGAAGAGATTGTGGCGCACGCCCGATCCAGAACCCATCAACAGACCCAGCACAGAGGTTAAGAATAAGAGCAAAGGAAAGAGTGCAAGCAGAAAATAGTAAGCGAGTTGCGCCGCGCGCCCAAAAATCTCATCCTCCTGTGTCTCGCTCCAGACGCGCTTACCGAAGTCCTTCAATGTTAAGCCGCCCAATCTCCAATGCGTTGCCATACCTCTCCTCCTTGATTCCTGCAATTCACAGCAATTGTTACTGATAAATCTCAACGCAGACATGCAATGAACATGCCGACAGCCTCTGCCTGAGTGAAGACTAAGAAATGTGCGGACTTGTTGGAGAATTTCAATATCTTATCCATGCTCTTTATTACACAGAGAATGATTCGGGCATTAAAATCATACAATCCGAAACTTGCTCCTGAGCTATGATGGCAAGATGACAGACAGGGGTCTCATCATCGGCGGCAGTTCTTGTGTCGGGAAGACGACCGTCGCGCGTGACCTCTGTGCGCGCCTCGATCTCACACTGGTCGAAACTGATCGAAGTCTGCCAGACGATCCACGTCTGCAACCTCTGGACGGCTCACTCGAAATCTGGGACAGGCCGGCGGTTGAACTTCGTGATCTTCTCATCGTAGCTGCCGAGGTTGCAGTGCCCTATCTGCTGCAACAGATTTCGAGTCTCGCGGCATCAGGCACGGGCTGGATCGTAGAAGGCGAGCGTGTTCATCCGAATTTGATAGAGCGCTTACAACGTGACGGACGGGCGCAAGGCGTCTTCATCATCGAAACAGATGCAGCGCGTCTCTACCGGACACTGATGGAGAGATTGCCGGGCTTTAAGAAGATAGCGGAGACACGGCGTCGAACGGTCGCCGAAGTTGATCGGCTCTATAATCTGTGGTTGGCGCAAGAGGCGTCTGAACGGAATCTTCCTTGTCTTGAGTCACAACCCTGGCAGACTCTTCCTGAGAGAGTGCTGGCTGTTGCCTCTCAAGCAACCGCGTGTCAGGGAAATTTCTAAATCTGAGAAGCTGTTTGGAAAGTCCCGAAGGGACGGAATAACAGTAGCCCGGCACGTCAGTGCCGGGTCAGGCAAGAGAGAACGAATCGAGTCCCGTCGGGACGGCATCACGGCATGTCGTCCCTGACGGGACTCCGCAAAGGCTTCTATTCTTTTGTCCCAGCACTCACGTGCTGGGCTACTGTTCTATCGTCCCTGACGGGACTTTTCAAACAGTTTCTGAGCGAGAAGCCTCTCATCATGATGCGATGAGAGGCTTCTCGTCTGGAAAATGCGTTAGCGTAGTACCTTCGTGCTAACCGCATGTGTCAACGGGTTGACGGTGAAGCGTACCAGATGCACTGGTGTGCTCACTCCCGTGACGGCTGGCAGGAAGCTGGAACCTCCGGTACTGCTGCCGCCGTTGCCGTTCGGTCCCGTCGCAGTCGTGTTAATGAACTGCTGGCTCGTGATAGTGAATTGAGCAGGCCCGCTGGCATAGCCGATGACGCGGTAGATGTATGTCTTGCCGGGTATCACCGCGCCGCCAACTTGCTCATGTGGTCCAAGGTTGCCGGACGTTTGAAGCACGTGCCCCTGATCGTCGAGCAACGCGAAATCTAAGTCAGGAGCCGCTCCGCCATCAGGTGTCGCGGTCAGTGTGCCCTGCACTCCGAACGCTCCATCCTTGGCTACGAACGGCACGTCAACGTAATCCACGCCGTTGACTAATTGAGAACCCGCCGAGCCGACGACGATGATGCCTGTGTAGGTGTCGGTGGTGCTCGAAAGCGTGAGAGGCGCGCGACCACCGCCGTCGGCGTCACCGGTCTGACTGCCGTTAGCTGCGACGGATGCGCCGCGCACACGCGCCGTCACGAGCGCGTCGAACGTGAACATCTGCGCGCTTGGATCGTTGAAGACCAGATGCCGCGCCGCAGAGATGTCTCCCGGATTGAGCGTCTGGTTGTAGATGAATGATGCAGGCTTGTTCTGCCCGTCACCGCCGTTGTCCGAATTCGCTGCCGTGACTGTTGGATTAGAGATGCCGACGACCTGGAAATTAACCGGCGCGTAAGCGTTCTGATCCACACCACTGATGCCGTTATTCTTCAACGTCTGATCGAACTCGAACTTGCCGTTGGCGAAAGAGACGTTGGAGATTGCGGACTGAAGCGCGCTTGTCACATCTGCGAAAGAGAAGTTGAGTGACGCGCCGCCGCTCAAATCACTCACCCCCGCCTGCTTGTTAGAGTTGAGGTTGATGGCGCGCACGGCATACTCCGTGTCGAACATTTCATTGAAGCCGCTCGCGTCATTCGTTGATTTAATTCCGGCAGGCGCGAAGAACTCCTGAATCACGCCCGTGTCTTCATAGCTGGATTGATCGCCTGTGACGTAAGTGACGTGCGACCATCCGGTCTTCTGATTGTCGCCCTCGAAGTATTCACGCCCCGGCACGCCTTTGAACTGTCGTTGGCCGACGCTACCGATCTTGCGCTTGAAGACTTCGTAAGCGAATGCGCCGCTCACGGGTTGCCACGAAACGCGCACAGACTTCGCGGAAGCGGGCGCGAGTGTGACGCCCTGCGGTGCGCTTAAGTGCTGCTGATCCAAAGCGAACACCGGGACGGCTGTCGAGATTGTTTGACGACCGGCAAAGGGTGGTTGAGCATTAGCGCCGATCTCGTGCGAAGCGAAGACCTGCCAGATGAGAGCTTCATGCTGGCCGGGCGCGTCGAGGTCTGACGGGTCGGTCGGATAGAGTGTGCGGTCAGCCATAATCATGGCGTCGCGCGCGGAGACGAATGTATCGGGCGCGGATAGCCCGAGAATGTAGATTGCGCCGAGAAAGTCGCGTTCCCAGGTCTCCTGTCCGAGACTAATTTGACGAGTCGACTGCCCGTCTTTGAACGCGGGGCGCACGAATTGTAGTTGCGGCTGCGCGGTAATCATCAGTTTGCGTAAGTCCCACATCGTCGCCACGAAAATCTCGCCGTCGCGGTGAACTTCAAAAGCGTTGGCCGCGCCGCGCGTGCCGAGTTGTGAATACTTGAGCGTCGAATGCACGGAGCGAATCCACGCCAGCGAGTTCGGGTCGCGTCCGTTATCGCGGAAGAGTTGGCGATAACGCGCGCCGTTGACGCTGTATTCGCCGATGGCTTCGGCATTGGTGATTGTGTAAGACCAGAGATCAGCTTGCGCTTCATTCAAAGCGCCGCCTTCGGGTGCGCCTTCGAGTCCGGCGATGGGCGTCGAAATCGAGTGCATCCCTTCGTGATAGGTGACCGCGCCGTCTTTGCCGATGTCGTTTAAGAGATAGCCGTGACCATACACGGTCGGGTTGACGACGACCTTCTGTGGGCCAGCAGGCGTGTCAACTGTTTCGATGATCGGCAAAGAGAAAGCATTATCGAAGCCGAGTGTTGAGTGAATCAATGTATCGGCGCTGGTAGTGTCTGGCGAACTGCCGAGCGTGCCCGAATCGTCGTTCGGAAAATGCGGCAGTCCGACGAGCGGACGATCCGAGTTCGGATAGGTGTCCGGGAAATCGCCCTGACCGATATGACTATGCACCGCATCGTCGCGTTTGTGCAGGTCGTCAACGTATTCGAGCAGGTAGTTGATGAAGAAATAGATATTCGCCTCGTCGAAGTGTTCGGCTGGCTCTGCGAGATCGTCCGCCTCATTCGGCTGCGCTTCGAGCGGCGCATTGTCCTGACTGAAAAAATATGTGCCCATCGCAGACTGCGCGAAAGGTTGTTGTGTGGCGAGCACGTTCTTAATCAAAGCGTGTGTGCCGCTGATTGTGCCTGCGACGCCAGTGCCATTCGTGCCGGGATTGAAGTTGCGCAACTGCACGCGCTCCATGCCGACAGGCAGGCCGGAAGAATCCTTGAGCAACTCGCCCGTGTCCGGGTTCTTCAAGACCGGATGATTCGGGAAGATGTCCGCCTGATACGGCAGCACGTCCGCAGATTGATAATGCGCCAGGCTCTGGCGCGAGAGAATCTCGCCGCTCTGCGCGTCAACCTGCGAGACGAAGACGCCGAAAGGATTGCGCGAAAAGGTGAGCACGTTCCAGGCCAGCCGATAGCCGTCCGCCGTCGGAAAGATATTCAGTCGCGGGGCACGCAGCGCCGGAGCGATCTGCTTTGCGATCTCGTCGAACGCTGGCGTGCGCAAGGCTTCGGCATTCGCCGGACGTTGAACCGCGAACTGTGCGAGGGCTGCTTCGGCACGCGCCGCTGCGGCTGCTCCATCAAGCACCGAACCGTTCGAGACATTCACGTCGCGGAACGTCGTGCCCATGACCATGCGAATCTGCTTGTTGGAGTTCATCAGGAAGCCGACACCGCCGTCAGAGACATCAATGCCGTTAGACTGTTGCTGGAAGCGCAGCAGGTAGCCGCCGAGCGCTTCCGTCTGCGAAACGAGCTTGAGCGAATTCGCGTCAACGCCGAACAGCGCGCTGTTCTGATTGACGAACGCGCGCGCTGTGTTCTCCGGCGTGTCCGAAGAGGGCGCAGTGTGAAAGCCTGTCATCGCGTCGGGCGAGCCGCTGAACGCATCCCAGCGCACTGCCGCCTGTGACCCGTAAGAACTCTTGAAATTGTTGATGGCCGCTAACTGCGCTGACGTGGGCTGTCGCGTCACGGCGGCCAGCAGGTTCTGGTTGATGTCGGGTACGCGCTGTGTGTATAAGTCCAGCTTTGAGGTGGTGCCACCCGCCGCGCGTGTGCGCGATCTCTGAGGGATTGCGACCAGCAGGGCGATGATTAGCAAAGCCGCCATTAAGATTGTAGCTTTCAAACGATAGCTCCTTATGCGTCTCATTTCTTGTTCCTCTCTCCACAGTGGATGTTGTGTTCGGCGTCTAGCTCGCGTGGTTGACGTTTATGGCTTCAAAGGCTGACGGTTGAGCCTGCGACTTTCCGTCAAGCCCCCGAAGCGACCTCCAGTTGATGCTCAGAAGATAGAAGATTGAGATTGAGAAAAACTTGAGACGCCGGAAGAACCCGCCCGGAAGCGAAATTGACTGTAAAACCGGCTCTTTTCGGGGCTTTTTCAGACTTGAGCTATTCTTGAGTAAGATACGATCTCGGAATCTAACCTTGCGATTGCGTTGCGACTCTCGCTTGAGATGAAGAGATGATGATTGACATTCAAGAACTCTAATTCCACAATCCACGTTCCGCTGCTGTTGACTCTTCAACCTCACTATTTTAATATCGCGACGCTTTACGATGATTATCTCTCCCATCAATTTCTGACTGAAAGGACAGGTTACAAGCATGACTACCCCCATTCTTCGCAGCTTACGCAGGATTATCATTCCCAGCGTTCTGGCTTTAGCTCTGTTGCTGATGCCAACTCCGCGTAGCACGGCGTCGGCACACGCTCCGCAAACTGTGATAGTTGACGTTCACGTCACGATCCATAACTCGGAAATCGGCGTCTCGAAGGAGACTCTCGATAGCCTGGTGGATCATTTACTGGAAGAGGCACACCTCCATGCTGAAAATGAGAAGGCAGACGCGGTTGCTGTCCAACTCAAGATTGACATCTTCATGGAAGATGGCGGCCACTTCAAAATTGATGGCGACCTGGACGGCCCACCAGACGAAGTCGAAAACGGACATGACCACGAAGAAAAGATCGCTGAAGCGCAGGATCAAATTGATGACATGGTGACAGCCATCGTCCACGATTTCATCCATTTCATCCACCACGCATAATCGGCTGCGGACGAAAGATAATTCCGGCCTCTGGTTGAAGGGCGGTGACTGAGTGCAGTCACCGCCTTTAACTTTTCATTTCACGCTTGCCCTTGGGACTCGTGATAGATGAATGGCGATTGACATTCAGTAACATTGAATCCACAATCCACGCGCCGCCACGTTCCGTATGATCTCCATCGCCGAAGCCATCCGCATCGTCATTGAGCAGACGCGCGCACTGCCCGTCGAGAGAGTTGCGCTCGCGGATGCGTTGGGTCGCGTGCTCGGCGAAGATGTTGTCGCCGATTCAGATTTGCCGCCGTTTGATCGGGCGCAGATGGATGGCTACGCTGTTCGCTCTGCTGAGACGATCATCCTGCCTGCGCGACTGCGCGTCGTCGGCGAATCGGCTGCGGGGCGCGGTTGGCACGAGCGTTTGAATGCAGGCGAGGCCGTGCGGATTATGACGGGCGCGCCCGTGCCTGCTGGCGCGGATAGTGTGCAGAAGGTTGAAGTGACGCGCGAGTTCGACGGTGTGGTTGAAATCGCCGAGAGGACACAACCCGGACAGTTCATCGTCGAGCGCGCGAGCGAGGTCAGAGCGGGCGAGACTGTCTTGCAGGCTGGCGAAGAGATTAGCGCGGCGATGATGGCGGCGCTCGCTTCATTCGGCTACGCGGAGGTGAAAGTATCAAAGCGCCCGCGCGTCGCAGTGCTGGCGACCGGAACGGAGCTTGTCAGAATTGACGAAGAGCCGGGCGCGGATCAGATTCGTGACTCCAATAGTTATTCACTCGCCGCTTATGCTCAACTCGCAGGCGCTCAAGTCGAACGCTTGCCGCTCGCGGGCGATGACCCGGAGATTTTGCAACGAGAGATACTGGATGCCGCCGCGCGTTGTGACGCGCTCATCCTCTCCGGCGGCGTCTCGATGGGCGTTTACGATTTCACGAAGACTGCGCTTCAGGCGCTCAAGGCAGAAATACATTTCGAGCGCGTGAGCTTACGTCCCGGTAAGCCGACAGTCTTTGCGCGATTGGGGAACGCGCTGGTTTTCGGTCTGCCCGGCAATCCCGTTTCAGTCTCAGTCACCTTTAATCTCTTTGCGCGAACTGCTCTGCGCGCGATGCAGGGATGCCGGGATGCAGCGATGAAAGAAGAGTGGGCTGTGTTGGCGCGCAGCGTGAAGGGAGCGATGGAGCGCACGAGTTATCTTCCGGCGCAGTTACAGACGGATGATGAAGGCTTGCTTCTGGCACATCCGCTCAAATGGGGCGGGTCATCCGACTTCGTAGCTTTCGCGCGTGCCACTGCGCTCGTCATCGTGCCCGCAGGCGTGCACTCACTTGATGTCGGAGCGAGGGTGCGCGTGGTGCGTTTGCCGGGTTGAGTTTCTGACTATGACAATCAAGAAGAGACTTTCACACGTAGATCAAGAGGGGCGCGTGAAGATGGTTGACACGAGCGCGAAAGGTGTCACCGCGCGGCGTGCTGTCGCTTCGGCGCGCGTTTTGATGTCGCCGGAAACAGTCAAAGCCGTGCGCGAGCATCGGACACCGAAGGGCGACCCGTTGGAGACGGCGCGGCTGGCAGGCATCATGGCCGCCAAGCGCACAGCCGAGTTGATTCCGCTCTGCCATCCACTGCCGCTCACGCACATTGATGTCCGCGCGGAAATCTCTGACACGGGCGTGAGCATCGAAGCAGAGGCCGCCACGCAAGCGCAGACGGGCGTTGAGATGGAGGCGCTGACAGCCGCAAGCATCGCTGCGCTGACCGTCTATGACATGTGCAAAGCGATGGACAAGGCCATGACCATCACGGATGTCCGGCTGGAACTGAAGACGGGCGGCAAGTCGGGCGAGTACAGTAGACAGCAGAAAAAAGGGAAAGAGGAAAAGTAAGGAACACACAGACCTCGCCCATCGTTTTCTATTTTGGCTTCCACCTTTGGCCCTTTGCCTTTACAATGTAGGCAACCAGTTGGCTGGCAAGTTTTTCCGAAGCGGAGATTTCAAGATGAGACTGACAAACGTAGCCGCAGATGCGCGCCCGCAGGTTCGCACGCTGCTCATCGCTGTCGCAATCGCAATCGCACTGTGGTTCATTCCCTTCATCAATGTTCTGAGCTATCCGTTCGCTATCTTCGTCACGTTTATACATGAAGGCGGTCATGCTCTCGCCGCGCTGCTGACGGGTAATTCCGTCATGAAACTGAGCGTGGCGCTCGATACGAGCGGCGAGACCTACACGACGCAGGGCAGCATCTTCTCGCAGATACTGGTCTCAAGTGCCGGATATTTAGGAGCGATGGCTTACGGCGCGTTGCTGCTCTTCCTGATTCGCCGCGCAGTCGCAGCACGCTACGTGCTCGTCGGCTCCGGCGCATTCATACTTGCCTTGACGCTCTTTTTTGGATTGGGCAGTCTCTTCACGATCATCGCTGGTGTCGGCATTGCCGCCGGACTCTTTGCGATAGCGAAGTATGCCAGCCCGCGCGTGGCGACTTTCTTCCTGAGTTTCCTCGCCGTCCAAGCTGTGCTGAATGCCTTGATTGATCTCAAGACGCTCTTCTTCTACTCGTTCTCGGATGCCAAGACAGATGCCGCGAACATGCAGAACGCGACGCACATTCCGGCTCTCTTCTGGACAGTGGTCTGGATCGGACTCGCCTTTGTGATTCTCTCGCTGGCGATGCGCGCTTACTCCAAGAGTTGCGAGCGCAAGACTCAACAGGACTTACCTTTTGAAGAGCCGATGGGAGCTTGAGCAACAAACTTGAGCACACACATTGAGAGGCCGCCGGATGTTGCCGCAGCTTTGGCTGCTCAATCCGACGGCCTTGATGCTTCTCAAGCTACGGAAAATATTTTGACGCTGGGCGACTTGCCCGTCGGCGCGCGTCTTATCCTGCGCTGCCGTAAAGACTGGCGCGACGCAACAATCGCCGCCGTCTCTCTCGAAACGATTACACTCTCGGTCGGCTCACCCTCAGGCCACACCTACCGCGTGCGACGCCCTGCTGATTCCACACTCGCTCTCGATGGCTCAATCCCCATGCTTGGCGAAGGCTGCTGGCGCGCTGGCCGTGTGAGATACGATCTGCGCTGGTAATACAAGATGATTTGAACCACAGAGGACACAGAGGCACACAGAGGATTGAAGATAAGAGAATCAAATTCAACATTTCAAATTTGAGATTTGAGATTGAGAAATTCAGATTTCAAAAGTCCTCTGTGTGCCTCTGTGTCCTCTGCTGTTAATCTTCGCTCGTCCTACACAAATTGTCCGTTACAAAAGCTACTCGGATTTACTTAAACTTAATCGCCGTCACTTCCATCTTGAGTTTCGCCTGGCCGCTATCAATATTGGCGGCGTCCGCGCCCTGAAAACCGGGAATCGGAATCGGCACTCTCGCTGTTCCGTTATTTTCCAACTCTTCAAAGGCACCTGACGGAGACGGGATCACAACCATCGTGCGCTCTTTGATGGGCTTGCCATCCAGATCAGTGACAGTGCCTTTCATCTCCAGCCCGTTGATCGTGCGTCCCGTAAAGTTTCTGACAGTCGTAGCAAGCGTCATCTGCATTCCGCCAGCGTAAGTATCCGAGTATTCAGCCTCCGGCTCATCCAGCTTGATTGAATTACGATACTTTTCAAATTCCGATGAGCCTGCGCGCAATCCCCCTTCGAGTTTCTTATCCAAGACAGCAGAGGCATTTGCTGATGTGTTGGCTGAGTTTCCTTCTGTTGACTGCGACTTCTTAATCAGATAAATGACCAAGCCTGCAATTAAAAGAACTGCGGCGAGTCCGGCGATAATGAAAACGATACGTCGAGTCTTATCTGCCGCATCTTGTTGATTGATCTTTTCGCCCGTGATTGACATGACACCTCCGCCCGAAGGAGAGACCAGCGTCGGTGCAGTCTTATTGCTCGGAGAATCCTTGAGAACCAGCGTCGCCTGCGGATCGTCATCAGGAGCAGAGAGAACCGCGCCGTCAACCAGGCAGAAGGCTAACGTGTTATCGGAGTAGGTGCGTTTGCAAGTAGGACATTGTTTCATAATCTTGATGCGACCAGATCAAAAATTCAATTCCTTTGAGTCGTGAATTTGGTGCTGATCTGACAAAAGATACACCTACACGCTCGACTATCAAATCTTTTGACACTAGCCCGACAGAAATGTTCCCCTTGATTTTACTCCAAAGAACCTTACTTTCCACTCATCAGCTTCAACGGTCGCTTGAATCCTGTATTCTCGCCCGGCAGCGGCACACTCTTCTCGACCAGCGAGCCTGTTCCCGTGCGCTGCCTGACCGTGCGCGGCCAGACGATCCGAAAGCGACTTCCCGCCTGCGGCTCGCTCTCGACGCTGATCTCTCCTTCGAGCAGTTCGACGATCTTGCGTGTGATGGCGAGGCCCAGTCCCGTTCCGCCGTAGGTGCGCGCCAGCCGGTCATCAACCTGCCGAAACTCATCGAAGATATAGGTCAGGGCGTCGCTCGCAATGCCGATCCCTGTGTCTCTCACTTCGAGACACCAGCGCTCACTATCAAGCGGCGCGGCGCTGATGGTAATGCTTCCGGCAGTCGTGAACTTAATCGCATTGCCGATCAGATTCGAGAGCGCTTGCTGGAGCTTATGTTTGTCGGTCAGGATTTGACCAAGCTCCGCAGAAACCTCGGCGCGCAATTCCACTCGCTTGTCTTGAGCTTCTTCCTGATAGTCGTCAACAATCTCACCGACCACTGCGCCGACATCAACTCTTTCGAGATGCAGCGCCGAGCGGCCAGCTTCGAGGCGCGAGTAGTCAAGCAGATCATTGACGAGTTCGAGCAGCGCGCGGGCATTGCGCTCCATGCGCGTGACGGCTTCGCCTTGCAGAGACGCGAGCGGCAATTGACGGTCGCGCTCAAGAAGCTGGCACAAACCGATGATGACGTTGAGCGGCGTGCGTAACTCGTGCGAGATGTTGGAGACGAAAGCTGATTTCAAGCGGTCGTGCTCGCGCAGGCGATCATACGCGGCGACCAACTCGCCGTGCTGCTTGACTTCTTCCGTGATGTCACGAAAGACCGCGACCGCGCCGCCGGGCTTTCCATCTTCGCCCGTCAACGGTGTGGCCGAGATGGCAACGACACGTCTTCCGCCGTCCGTATGAACGATCTCAAGCTGCTCGCCTGAGAGATGCTCGCGTTGTTCGAGCGCGCGACGAAGCGGATGCTCTGCGGAAACCAATTCGCGTCCGTCAAGGTTTCTGAACGCCATGTCTTCAATCAAGGCTTGCGCTCCGTCGCGGAACTCGTCCGAACGGCGTCCGATGATCTGCGCGCCCGCCGGATTGATTCTGTATTGTCCCTGCTGGTTGATGATGATAACGCCTTCGTTCATCTGGTTGATGACGCTCTCAAGCTCTGCGGCGCGCGTCCGTTCGGAAGCGAACGCCGAAGTGGCGAGCTTTTCGGCGCGCACGCGCTTGGAAACTTCCGAGAGAATCAAAATCAGATCGCCGCGCCCGGCACTGCGCTCGCTAGTCGGCCAGATCGTCACGTCCCAGTAGCTCCCCGCAGCGATCTCGCTTTCATGCTCTCTGTTTCGCGCGACGAGATTTAAGGGCAGGCCGTAAGTGATGAACGGCTTGCGCGTGCGGCGCACGTCTTCGACGATCTCGCTCAAGACGGCCAGTCCCGCCGCAGCTTCGTACAATCCGCGCCCCGTGAGTTGGTTTGAGGCACGATTCACAAACTGCGCGAAAGTGGAATTCGCTTTGCGAACAATCAAGCGTTCGTCCAGCACGGCCAGGCCGAGCGGCAAGCCGTCCAGCACCTCCTCGATAAACGCGCCCTGCGTCTGCAACTCGTCAAACTTATTCTGCAACTGCGACGCCATCACATTAAAGTTCTGTGCGAGCGCGCCGACTTCATCATCAGTTTCAACAGCCACACGTTCCTGAAGTTTCCCTGCGCCGAGCGTCGAAGCGGTCGCCGCAAGTTCGCGCAGAGGTTTGGTGAAGCGTCCGACAGCCCAGACACCGAGCAGAATCGAAGCCAGCAGCACGAGCGCCCACGTTGCGGCCAGCATGAAGATCGAGCGTCCTCCGGTTGTGTTCTCCGCCACAGGAACGCCGACGGCGACACTCCATCCGAATGGCTCGATGCGCCTTATACTCGTCATGCGCGCGATGCCATCGCTCCATTCGACTCGCCCGGCTTGCGATGTGGGATTGAAAGTTGCCGGAGCAGGCATGAGCGATGCCGAGCCTTTAATGACCTGACCCTGCGCATCGAAGACGACGATCATCGTCTCCTTTTCCGAAGCCGCATCACGTCGCAGACGCTCGTACAGAGCTTGTGTTTCCGTTGGCGGAATTGCGCTTGACTGCGCGGCGTAAGATGGATGGCTTTCCAGCCATGACCGGAGCGCGCCCCCCGCAGATGCCGTCTCAATGCGCGCGTTGGCGGCGGCCTGTTCATTCAGGTCTGTGCGATAGTTGTTCAGTTGAATCAGGCTGACGACCAGCAAAGGCAGAGAGAGCACGGCGAGCACGATTAAAAGTTTGGCACGCACGCTCTTGAGCAACGATAGTTTTCCCTGACGCCTCATCATCAAAGAGTCTCACGAATTCTGGAAATCTGTCCGTCGGCGTCTGGGTGGCGGCCAAACGGAGGTGCGCGTTTCGACGGGCGGACGAAGGCTGGCGGCGTAAACGACTATCGCCTGCGCAATCAACTCGTCCACAAAACGGTCGGCACGTTGATGCGCGTCGCGCAACTCCCAGAGGTCTCCCTGCGTCGCGTTGATTCCTTCGCGCCACAGAAAATCATTGAAGACCTTGCGAAAGATCATCAACTCGCGTGCCACTTCATCAATTAACGCGCCCTGATGAAAACGAATCTGCGGATGAGAACGCAGACGACGCGCAGCTTCACTGATTTCACTCTCGGTGGCAGCCAGATCGAGCGCCGTTGCGAGTTCGGCCATCAAATCGGATAAATGATCCACCAATTGCTCGTAAGAGAGCATCGCCGGAAGCTCCGTCCGCCGCTCCGCATACATCTCATCCACCCACGCATGAATAATCGAATCTTCATGTTGATGAACCAGTGTGGTGAATTGCTTGGACATAGGAGAAGTGGTCAGTGGTCAGTTGAAGACAGAACGAAGTTGGTTTTTTACTGACCACTGACCACTGACTACTGACCACTACCTTTCGGTAGTAAGCGATTTAAGAGAGCCTCCAACTGGTCGAAATCAATCGGTTTGGTAACGTAATCGTTGCAGCCTGCGGCCAGCGCGTCGGCGTGGAAATCTGCTGTGTCGTGTGCGGAGACGGCGACGATGGGAACGTCGCGCAGTTCCGGGTGCTGGCGGATGCGTCGTGTGGCGGCGAGGCCGTCGAGTTGCGGCAGACTCAAGTCCATCAAAATCAGTCCGGGCCGCTCGCGGCAAGCCAACTCGACCGCCTCCTCGCCGTTGATCGCCTCTATGACTTGATAGCCGCTCATCTCCAGCAAGCGTCTCATCATAAAACGATTGTCTTCAAAATCTTCCACCACCATCACGGTCGGCGGCGTGTGACCATTGACCCCAGACATCATCAGCATCCCCATTTTAGAAAAGAACCGAAACTTTATGACAACACGTGAACACCCTATCTCACTGCATGACTAGCATACGCTAACTTTTTTTGTTAAGATGCCGCATCGAATCACAACACAACGAACCACGCCCTTTGGGTTTAATTCGTACACGCAGCATGGCCTCGGAGCCATTCAGCGCGCTGGCCGAAGGCTCGAATGGCAGAGGCTCTGAAGTAAGATGAAGCCTATAAAATCGGAGACAAAGGACAGCGCCGCGCTTCAAGAGCTTGGCCGCGCGTCCCTCCAGATTGTCCACGATCTCAAAAATCAACTCAACGGTCTCAAACTCTATGCCACATTCTTACGCAAGCGCATGGAGAAGAGCGAGCGCCCCACAGATGAGCAGGAGACGCTCGCCAAATTGATCGCCGGGCTGGAACGCGCCGCGTCCGACATGACCGTGCTCGTGCGCTACGGTCGCCCCGTTGAGCTAAGACTTCAACCGCACACAGACCTCGTCAAAGTCCTTTCCAACATTGAAAACGCCGAGCGCATCCGTCTTGAGGTTGATGCGCACAAACTCTCCGGCGCGTTCGATGTCGCGGCACTCACGGAAGCTCTCAAGACGATCAACTCATGCGCGACGGGTTTGCGCCCTGCGAATGATAATGACCCGGCGCTCATTCATTTGCGAGCGGATGCGAACAATCATCAAGCGATCATCGAATGGCGCGGCGTCAAACACACTAACGGAGACGACCCATTTCATTCTTTTGCCGGAAGCGAAGGCTTACGCATGTCGCTTGCGGCTAAAATTATCGAGGCTCACGGCGGAGAAACAAGTCACGAAGCGAATGTTCTGCGCGTCCGTTTGCCGCTCGCAGAACAAAAGCAATCAGAGGTGAGCTATCAGCCGTCAGCTATCAGCAATCAGCTTTGAACTGACGGCTGACAGCTATCAATCAAGAGGAGAAAAAGGTGGAACGTAAAGAGTCACGCATTCTGGTCATTGACGATGAGCCGATGATGGCAGACTCGCTCAAACAGAATCTGGTTGAAGAAGGATATACCGTTGACACGGCTGCGACCGGAGCCGAAGCCATCGAGTTGTTTGATCGTGGCGCGCATCACTTAGCCATCTGCGATCTGCAACTCCCGGACATGGATGGCCTCGAAGTCATGCGTCACATGAAAGACGTGCGCCCCGAGACTGAAGTGATCGTGGTGACAGGCTACGGCACGGTGGCACGCGCTGTGGAGGCGACTAAAGCCGGTGCGTTCTACTTCGTCGAAAAGCCTTTCGACTTTGAGCAGATGCAACCCTTAGTCGAGCGTGCGCTCGAAAGCCGCGAGCTTCGCGCCGAAACCAAGATGATGCGCGACCGTCTCTCGACCCGCGCCGAATACTTCAACATCATCGGCTCGTCCAAACAGATGCAGACCATCTACGAGACTATCGAATCGGTCGCCAAGTCAGACGCTAACGTCCTCATCGTCGGCGAATCCGGCACGGGCAAAGAACTGATCGCCAACGCGATTCACTACAATTCGCTGCGCTCTAAAAAACCTTTTATCAAAGTGAACTGCGCCGCGCTGCCGAAGGAACTGATCGAATCCGAACTCTTCGGCCACACGAAAGGCGCATTCACGGGCGCGCACGCCGACAAGGAAGGCTTAGTCCAACACGCTGCCGGTGGCTCGCTCATGCTCGACGAAATCGCGGAGATGCCCGTCGAGCTTCAACCGAAACTCCTGCGCGTCCTGCAAGAGCGCAGCTATCGCAAGATCGGCTCTGAGAAAACTTACGCCGTTGATTTTCGTCTCATCTGCTCGACCAATCGCCTGCCCGCAGACGCCATCCGCGACGGGCTCCTGCGCGATGACCTCTTCTATCGCATCTCAACGATCACGATTCACGTTCCGCCTCTCAGGGAGCGCGCCGAAGACACGCAACTTCTGACCGAACACTTTTTGAAGATGTACTCGCAGAAGTACGACCGTCCGATCACGGGCGTTTCGCAAGCTGCCTATCAACGTCTCTTCGCGCACACCTGGCCTGGCAACGTCCGCGAGCTACAGAACGTCATCGAGCGCGCAGTGCTGCTCGCCAAAAGCACTAAGATCGAACCCGTTGACCTGCCTTTCGACAATGGCTCGCTGCCCGAAGGCGTCGGCGCAAACGCAGAATGGGAAGTTCCACCCAACATGACGCTCGAAGACATCGAAAAGCTCGTCATTGAAAAGACGCTTCAACGCACCGGCGGCAACAAACAGGCGGCTGCCAATCTGCTCGGCATCTACCGCCCGCGTCTTTACAGCAAGATTAGAAAATATCAGATAGACGTAGCACAGCTTGTTTCTTCTTAGTGAAAAGTGAAAAGTGAAAAGTGAATAGTTAAGACGAAAAGCCCGCTTGTCAGCCTCTTCACTATTCACTATTCACTTCTTCAGTCCACTTGATAAGTGGCAATACTCGTCGGCGTCTCGAAGCAGCGAACTTTGTAAACCTGCACACGCTCGTCGCCGACGCGAGAAGCGACGCGCTCAAGAATATAACGCGCCAGATTTTCAGCCGAGGGATTTAACTCGACATCAAACGGCGGAAGCTCGTTGATGTTGCGATGGTCAAGATACTGCACGACCTCATCGGCTGCCGTCTTCAACTCGCCGAAATCAACTAGCAGGCCGATGTTGTCTAACTCACGCCCGCGCGCGTAAATCTCAATCTTGTAGTTGTGCCCGTGCAGGTTCTCGCACTTCCCCTTGTAGCCGCGCAGTTGATGCGCGCTCGAAAAGTTGCGCTCAATCATCACTTCAAACATAGTCCCAAGTCTAAAGTCCCAAGTCCCAAGTCGCAAGCTGCCAAATGCAGAATTCAACTTCCCCAGATAACTTGGGACTTGGGACTTGGGACTTTAGACTTTCCATCGAAGATTCGCGCCAACTCATCAACATCTGAAGTCACACGGCAAGGCGGCAGGCTTTCGAGAAAGAGCCGCCCGTAGGCTTTCGTTCGCAAGCGTGGATCGAGGACGGCGAGCACGCCCCTGTCAGTCGTACTGCGAATCAGTCGTCCAAGTCCCTGCTTCAAGCTAATAATCGCCTGCGGCACACTGTATTCGTAAAAGCTCGTGCCGCCCTGATCGTCAATGTAACGCTGGCGCGCGGCGACGACCGGATCGGACGGCACGGCGAACGGCAGCTTGTCTATGATGACGCACGACAGTTGCGCGCCGCGCACGTCAACGCCCTGCCAGAAACTTGACGTGGCGAAGAGCACTGCGTTTGGCGTCGCGCGGAATTTTTCGAGCAGCCCGGCTTTCGATGCTGTGCCTTGCAGGAAACAAGGATAATCAACTTCGCCAGCGACTCTTTCATAGAGCGCATTCATTCCGGCAAAGCTCGTCGAGAGTACAAAGGCGCGTCCATCCGTCGCGTTCAGAATGTTGATGACTTCACTAGCTGCGGCATCCGCAAACTGCGGCGAGCGCGGGTCGGGCATACGCTTTGGCAGATAAAGTACGGCCTGATTCTCGTAATCGAAATTTGACGGCGCGATCAGATCATCCGTCTGCTCATCCAAACCTAAACGCTCGCGTATGAAATTAAAATTGCCCGCGCTCGCCAGCGTCGCGGAAGTCATCACCACCGTCTCGACTCTTTCAAAGAGCTTGTCTTGCAATAAGCCCGACACATCAATCGGCGAAGCGCGCAGAAACAGTCCGCGACCGCGCCGCTCCATCCAGTAAACGAAAGCACGCTCATCGCCCGCGACGATGAACTGCAAATCGAAACGAAGCTGACGAATGCGCCGCAGGATATTTTCGACTTCGAGCGGCTGATCTTTGATAGCATCAAGTGTCGTCTCCAATCTATCGAGCGTGCCGTCCAAGCCCAGATAAGCATCGCCAAGCGGCGTCGCTTCAATCTCGCCGTTCGTCTGCTTGCGCGCGAACGTGCCGGGCAGGATGGGGAATCTTCCCTCCTGGCCGCGACTATCACGAAAGCCCATCCAGAAGTTATCGGCAAAGCGCGTGACGCGCGCCGCGATGCGCGTCAATTCCTTGTTCACGTCAACGCTCGTAATCGGAAGTTGCGCGAGGTCGCGCACGAGGTCTTCCAGTTGATAACTCGAAACCTGCGCGCCGAAGTATTCCGCCGCCACGTCTTCAATCTGATGCGCCTCGTCAAAAATCACAGCCGAGTAGTCCGGCAACACCTGCCCGTACTCGCTGTTGCGTAAAGCTAAATCTGCGAAGAAGAGATGATGATTGACGATCACGATGTCGGCGTCCATCGCGCGCTGTCGCATCCGCGTGATGAAGCAAGCGTCGTAGTCAGGGCATTTTTGTCCGAGACAGATTTCTGAGCGCGCGTCTATGTGCCGCCAGAAGGAGAGATTTTCAGGCAACTCCGTCAACTCCGCGCGGTCGCCCGTCTGTGATTCCCTCGCCCACTGCCGCACCTCGTCGAAGTAGTCCAACTCATCCAAGCCTTCGAGCACGGGCGAATTCTCCGCGCGACGGATGCGTTGCAGGCAGGCGTAGTTCGTGCGCCCCTTCATGTACGCGGCTGTGAACTTGCGCGGCAGGACGCGCTGTAGAAACGGAATGTCCTTCTCCATCAACTGCTCTTGCAGATTCTTCGTGCCCGTCGAGATGATGACGCGCTGCCCGCGCGCCGTCGCCGCCGCGATTGCCGGAACGAGATACGCGAGCGTCTTACCTGTGCCCGTGCCCGCCTCGACAATCAGATGACGCTTCTCCTCGAACGCGCGCAGCACAGCCTCAGCCATCTCAATCTGGCCGGGACGATATTCATACTCAGGATGCGCCCGCGCGATCAATCCGTCGGGACCGAAGATTTCTTCCATATACTAAAGATTCACTTCTTGAAGTTTATCGTCACATCAACCGTCAAGTTCTGGCGGTCAGGCTTTATATCAGTCTGAATCTTGATGTGGGCAGCATCCGGCCCTAACTGCGTCATCAGACCTCGTAGAGAGTTTTTCATGAACTCATCGAAGTATGAAGCGTTGTACACATCGCCCGGTCGGAGCTTCCACCTCTCTTTCAAACTTTTAGCGTCACCCTCAGAGAGACCTGTGATGATTAGATTGCCCATGTGAAACTGCGGCCCTTCGCTGAGTGAGATATTGTAAGCGACGCGCCGAGTCGCGTCATCAAAATCCGGCTTGGAAGAAATCCGCGTCATGATAAAACCTTTCTTCCCGTAAGCCTCGTGCACGGATTTGAAACCCGAATCAATCTTCAAACCGTTGGCGAGTTCGCCCGCTTTCATTCCCAGAGCGCTTTGTAGCTCTTCTGGCGAAAGGGCTGCGTTGCCGCTCCACGTCGCCTTATCCCACGAATAGATAAGTCCTTCTTCAACCGGCACGGCGACTCCCACACCATCCTTGCAATCTGAGTTGCTCCCCAATGTTGCTACAGGAATCTGGAAAGCCGCGCGCAGGTGACCTCGCTGCCTGTAGATTGGTTTCAGATTTTCTTCCGCGAAGCTGGCGACGAATTCTCTGGAATAATCACTGCCCAGGAGCGGCTTGGAGTTTTTCACGAGTTCGCTCTCCTGCACATCTGTGGCGCCAGGGAATTTCAGAGCGCAGACTTTAATGCTGATGCCCTTGACGCTGAAGATATGTTTGGCGTGACCACCTGCCGGGTCTGCTGATGGCGAGTACTCGACCTGCCCTGATATTTTCCGTTCCTGTAAAAGTTGCTGCAAAGCTTTAGCGATGCTGTCGGTCACGCTGCCTGTTTCAGGAGCTGTGCCGTCAAATGAAGGGAGCGCGCGTTTGACGGCATTGACCAACTCTTCTTCACTAAACCAGACGAAATTATCGAAGACGACTGGCAAGCCCCCTGCCATCTCTTCGACTTCAAATGTGACGACGGCCTTGCCCTGATCGCCATGCAAACGATAGCTCAGTTTTTTGAACAGCCCGCTGCTCATCAGACGGTCTGCGGCGGCGTCTAGCATCTCGACATTGACATTCTGTCCGATCTGCAAACCGCTCGCGGCCACAACCTGCTCCTGGCTATAACGCTTCAATCCGACAAACTCAATTTTACTCAGTTGCATCATCTGTGTGCCCGGAATTTGCTGGCTATAAACACAAGGCGCAACTATCAAGGCTATAGTCAAAAGAGCAATGGCGTAGAGCGCATATTTCTGCTGCCGGGAAGATATGGATTTAGGACAACGTGGAAGAAAAGTCATGAGGTCTCCTTTGATAATTGTCAGTCAAGGTTTCAATCTAGTCCGCGCCCATCGCCTCCTGCTCCGGTCTTTGACGCAAGCGTTTCGGATAGAGCGGGAATTGAGCCGTGAGTTCGGCCACACCCAGTTGCACTTTGCGGCGCACGTCTTCGGATTGCGGGTCGTGTAGAACTTCGGCGATGAGTCGCCCGACGGCGCGCATCTCTGCTTCGCCCATGCCGCGCGTGGTCAGGGCGGGCGTGCCGATGCGGATGCCGGAGGTGACGAAGGGTTTGTTGGTGTCGAAGGGAATGGTGTTCTTGTTGACGGTGATCTTCGCGGCTTCGAGCGCCTTCTCCGCGTCTTTGCCTGTAATGCCCCTTCCGCCCATGAAGACATCTACGAGCATCAGGTGATTGTCCGTGCCGCCGGAGACGATGCGTAAGCCTTGCTCTGCTAACTCAGCCGCCAATGCCTTCGCGTTCTTCAAGACTTGACGTTGATACTCCTTGAAATCATCGCGCAATGCTTCGCCGAAGGCGACGGCTTTCGCGGCGATGATGTGAACGAGCGGGCCGCCCTGCACGCCTGGGAAGAGTTTGCGATTGATTTCGACGGCGTGCTCTTCTTTGCAGAGAATCAATCCGCCGCGCGGGCCGCGCAAGGTTTTGTGCGTGGTCGTCGTGACGTAATCGGCGTGCGGCACGGGCGAAGGGTGAAGCCCTGCGACAACGGGGCCGGCGATGTGCGCGATGTCTGCGAACATACGTGCGCCGATGCTCTTTGCAATCTCGCCGATGCGCTCGAAGTTGATGATGCGTGGATAGGCTGATGCGCCGCAGACGATCAGTTTGGGGCGCGTCTCTTCGGCGATGCGTTGCAGTTCGTCGTAATCAATCAATTCTGTGTCGCGCGAGACGCCGTAGTCCGCGACTTTGTAACTGAAGCCGGAGAAGTTGAGCGGGTGGCCGTGCGTGAGATGTCCGCCGTGCGAGAGATTCATGCCTAAGATTTGATCGCCGTACTGAAGCGCAGCGAGATAGACAGCCATGTTCGCCTGCGAGCCTGAATGCGGCTGAACGTTGGCGTGTTCGGCATTGAAGAGTTCCTTCGCGCGATCAATCGCCGCCTGCTCGACGACATCGCTAAACTCGCAGCCGCCATAGTAACGCTTCTTCGGATAGCCTTCGGCATACTTGTTCGTGAAGACCGAACCCATCGCTTCGAGCACGGCTTCGCTGACGAAGTTTTCCGACGCGATCAACTCCAGCCCTTCGGCCTGTCGCCTGACTTCATTATCAATCGCTTCGCTGATTAACGGATCAACTTCTACGAGCGGCGCACTCAATTTGTCATTCATCATCTTCCCTCTTATAAGTCTGGCGAGTCTGGCGAGTCTGGCGAGTCAAACGGACTCGCCAGACTCGCCGGACTTGATAGACTCGCCAGACTGTTTTTCAATCTGCTTAATCTTCTCGACACGCGCCGCATGGCGTCCGCCTTCAAAGCTCGCGGCGAACCATGCACGCACGATCTTCGGAATCTCTTCCGGCGGCGTGGTGCGTGCGCCGATGGCAAGCACGTTGGCGTCGTTGTGCTGTCGTGCGAGTCGCGCAGTCTCTTCCGACCAGGCGAGGGCAGCACGCACGCCCGGAACTTTGTTGGCAGTGATCGCCATGCCCGTGCCTGAGCTACAGACGAGCACGCCCTGTTGCGCTTCACCATCTGCGACACGCTCGGCGACTTTGCGTGCGTAGTCTGGATAATCAACGGACTCTTCCGAAGCAGTGCCGAGGTCTTCAACCTCTAAGCCGAGTTCGCGGAGCAAGGGCTTCAGACGTTCCTTCTCGGCGTAGCCTGCATGATCGCTGGCGAGCGCAATTTTCATCTTCGATGGGCCTCAATCTTAAGCTGTTGAAAGACGTGCGAGACGTTGATGGTACATCACACATAAACTGCCCGCAACCAAAGAAAGGATTTCATCATCGAGTCATTTCATCATTGAGTCATTGGAAAAATGAATCAATGACTCAATGATGAAATGATGAAATTACTTCCTCCGGTTGCCTTACGCAGCGTGGCTTTGCGAGAATGAGCAGACGTTGAAATCATCTACTGTTTGAGGAGAGGCGCGAGCACAAAACTTTTATGCGCTGGTCACAATATTTCATTCCAACACTACGCGAAGTCCCTGCTGATGCGGAAGTCGTTTCGCATCGTCTGTTGCTGCGCGCAGGACTTGTGCGGCAACTCGCTTCAGGCGTCTATTCGATGCTCCCGCTCGCGCAGCGCGTCTCGCTGAAGATCATGCAAATCCTGCGCGAAGAGATGAACCGCATCGGCGGACAGGAGTTTTATCTGCCCGCTTTGCATCCGCGCGAGGTGTGGGAGGAATCCGGTCGCTGGGCTGTGATGGGCGATGAGATGTTCAAGCTCAAGGATCGCAAGGGCGCGTGGATGTGTCTGGGCATGACGCACGAGGAGGTTTTCACTTCGATTGCGCGCAATGAGATTCGCTCTTACAAACAACTGCCGCAGGTCTGGTATCAGATTCAGGTGAAATTCCGCGACGAGCCGCGACCGAAGTCCGGGCTGATGCGTGTGCGACATTTCATTATGAAGGACGCTTACACATTCGACGTGGATTTCGCCGGGCTTGATAAATCTTTCGATGCTCAACGCGAAGCCTACAAGCGTATCTTTGAACGCTGCGGCTTGCAGTTCGTTATCGTCGAGGCATCATCTGGTTCGATGGGCGGCTCGCAATCGAATGAGTTTATGGTTCGCACGGACGCGGGCGAAGATTTGATTGCGACGTGCGCTGATTGTGGCTACGCGGCGAACGTCGAAAAGGCCATGTCGCGTTTACCTGAAATTAAAGATGGTATCGGGCTGGATGCGCCTGTGGAATTTCCGACGCCGGGCGTGCGCACGATTGAAGACTTGACGACGTTTCCGGGCGGCGCAGAAGCAGACCAACAGATTAAGACGCTCATCTATGTTTCGACGAAAGGCGATGAGACGCAGTTCGTGCTGGCGCTTCTGAGAGGCGATCATCAGTTGCACGAGACGAAATTGTTATCCGCTCTTGGCGGAGACACAGTTCGTCCGGCGCACCCGGAAGAGATACGCGAACTGCTTGGCGCGAGCGCGGGAAGTCTCGGCGGCGTCGGAGCGAAAGCGAAGGCGCGCGAAGGTGGGAAAGAGATACGCATTCTCGCCGACCTCGCGCTGAAGGGTCGCCGCAATATGACGACGGGCGCGAACCATGACGATCATCACCTGCGCGGCGTCAACATCTCGCGCGACATTCCCGTTGACAGTTGGGTTGACCTGCGAACTGTGACATCGGGCGAAGGCTGCCCAAACTGTGAGACGGGCACGCTCGAAGTCGCCAAAGCTCTTGAGATCGGCCACATCTTCAAGCTCGGCACGAAGTATTCCGATTCGATGGGCGCGACCGTGCTCAATCAGGACGGCAAGGAAGTGCCGATTGTGATGGGCAGTTACGGCATCGGTGTGGAACGCATCATGGCTTCCGCCATCGAACTGCATCACGATGCGGACGGCATTATCTGGCCCAAAGCGATTGCGCCTTTCGATTGCGTCGTCACCATCACGAACATGAAACAGGAAGAGTTGCGCGAAGCTGGCGAGAAACTCTATCACGATCTGCAACGCGCAGGGCTTGACGTGCTGCTCGACGACCGCGACGAGCGCGCGGGCGTTAAATTCAAAGACGCGGACTTAATCGGAATTCCCTACCGCATCACTATCGGCAAGAAGATCGCCGACGGCTCCGTCGAACTCTTCGACAGGCGCACGAAGCAAACCGAAGACGTGAAACTCAAGGACACAGTTGAGCGGTTGCAGACGCTGGCGCTGGCGGGACTTTAATACGGTTCAAAGTTCAATGTTCAAAGTTCAATGTTTCTTTGAACCTTGAGCCTTGAACCTTGAACCTTGAACTTTGAACTCAAGCAGATGAGACGCACGAGACTTCTCCTGGCTTTTATCTTCCTTTGCGTCAGCGCATCTCACGCGATGGCGCAGGATGATGCTCTGCCCGAACTCGTCAGGAGGATTAAGCCGTCCGTCGTCTCAATCGTCACTTACGATGCGAAGGGTGAGAGGTTGTCGCGCGGGAGCGGTTTCTTTACTGGGCGGGATCGTGTGGTGACGAATCGCCATGTCCTCGAAGGCGCGTACAGAGCGGAGATTCACACGGTTAATGATTTGACGTTCAACGTCAAAGGCGTGCTGGCGGTTGATGGCGAAGGCGACATCGCGCTCTTGCAGGTTGATATTCCGCCGAACGTCGCCCAACCGCTCACGGTCGTTCGCACTTCGCCGCAGGAGGGCGAATCAATCGTCGTCATCGGCAATCCTCTGGGACTCGAAGGCAGCATCTCGAACGGCATCGTCTCAGCCGTGCGCGACATTCCGAGTTTCGGTCGCATCATACAGATCACAGCGCCCATCTCGCCCGGCTCTTCGGGGAGTCCCGTCGTCAACATGCGCGGTGAAGTCGTCGGCGTCGCTACTCTTCAACTCGCGGACGGGCAGAGTCTCAACTTCGCAGTGCCATCGGATCGTGTCGTTCAACTTCAGGCCGGAGCAACCAGAACGCTCGGCGAATTGGTCGCAGCGACTAAGAAGAGTCAGCGCGCGTCGGCTGAGAGATTCTACATGCAGGGACTCGGCTTTCTCTCTCGTGATGATTGCGAGAAGGCTCTGCCCTATTTCAAGAAAGCGACCGACGCCGACCCTGATTACGCGGACGCCTGGGCGCAGACAGGCTATTGCAGTGGAATACTTGGCCGACACGCCGAAGCTCTCAAGGCTTCGCGGCAGGCGATTCGACTGAAACCGGATTCACCGGAATCTTATCTCAATCTCGGCTCCTCTCTAGCCAATCTAGGGCAGTTCAAAGAATCCGTTGATGCTTACAAACAGGCTTTGCGTCTTGATCCGAACAACGCAGACACACTCTTCGTGCTCGGCATCAGCTACGGCAAGTTGGGGCGCGCAGAAGATGAAGTGCAATCCTACAAGCAGGCGATTCGATTGAAGCCCGATTTCACAGAGGCATATGAGAAACTCGCGCAAGGTTACTTTCGCCTGAATCGTTTCGGCGAGGCAGTCGCGGCCTACAAGCAGGTCGCCCTGCTCAAACCCGGCGATGCTGTGGCTTACGATAATCTCGGCGTGGCTTATCTCAAACTGAAGCAGTACGCGGAAGCCGCCGAGTATTTCAAGCAGGCGATTCGACTGAAACCGGATTTCGGACGCGCCTACTACAATCTGGGACTGGCCTATCTCGGCCTCAACGACCGCGACTCCGCCCTTGAGCAATACAACATCCTCAAAGCCATTGATCCAGATCAGGCAGACCAACTGTATAGCGTTATTTACCCTTAGTGTGTAGAGGCAAGGGTGTCGGATAATACCCTAAATCTCGGACTTGTACGACACTTTTGCCGTATTATAGTAGTTATGCCGCTTCATTTTTCAAGAGCTGAAAGTTGGCTTGTTGATTGCGAAGGAGTGCTCAATTTCTCAAGTTGTCATCCCTTCGGACTGTCACTCTATGGACTAAGAGAGTCCATCCTTTGGTAAAGATGTTGCTTGATCTCCTTAATGTCGTTTACCAGTCTGTCACAGATGTTCGCCAGATTATCAAGAGCTTGCTTTCTTTTATCTTCATCCGGTGGATTCTGAGTGCTGAAAAGGGCAGGTCCCAGTGGATCAAGTTTCCCCTCAATTAATTTTTTGATGTCTTCCTCAATGAATGGGCTATCAACTGCCGCCCTAACTTCCTCTCCCTTCACTATGCTTTCGTGGATTGTGTCGGAGACGGTTTCCGGTTTCAAGTCAGCACTCTTTGCCGCTTGTCTGATTGTCTGTTCAGTACCTTTCAAGGCTCTTTCGAGGAAGCCAATCTTTTTATAAAGGTCACTGTAATTATCATACCTATCCCCGGCTAATTTGCCCTTGATGAGAAGAGAGGCTTTTCTATATTCGATTAAATAATTCCCGCCGATACTCGCTAATCCGGCTAATAAGGAGCTACCCAGAATGGTCGTCAGGATCACTGCCGTCCTCTTCTCTTTGATCGTGTTTCTAATTTCATTTATCCAACTATCCGGTATTTGTGCGGGCAGCGTGTACTCATAAACCAGCTTCCCTGGTGGATCATTCTTGCTATTGGATGGGCGGCGGACCATTGGTTTAGGATTCTTATCCTTATCGGGGTCTTTTGACCTCTGCATCCTCTTCGTCTTTCTCGTCCTCGTCAATCTATAACTCCCGCTCTATTGCTTACATTCTATTATTGCCACTCTGTTCTACGGGCAATGTATAACGTCACCGGGCTGGCAGATAATACAATTACCAAAAAACTTGGTGCATCCCAAGGCAGTTGCCAGCTTTCGTGCATTCGCCGAAATGCGGGAGTAAACGGGTATCAATTGCTTTTGGGCTGTATAATTAAGCGGCATAATCCCTTTGTCTCTGATTGAGATCAAAGTATTTAATGTTGAGTCTCTAAGTTTGGCTACCCCGACTAGATTAGCCTGTGTGTCAAATTCCGGCACTTCAAGTATTTCTTGCCCGCGCACTATAAACACATCAATTTGAGCGGATGCATCTACAAGAAGTGTCTTTAATCTTTGCTGCTCCGCTGCTGAAATTGTCCCCGAGCCAGCCAGTTGCATACTAAGCTCTTGAGCAGTACCAAGCTCGGCGGCTATTTTCTTGGAGGCGGAAATGGCTTTCTTGACTCTTTTTTTTGTTATTTTCCCCTCGTCGCACCCGCTCAGGGTTGCAACGAGCAAGGAGAGTAAACAAATAAGAGCAATGCGTGTGGTACCACGGAAGTTCATTTGGGGAATAGTCATATGCACCCCGTTGCAAGGCGCAGGTCTAAGGTCGAGCACCGGCATATTATCACCGGTCATATAAAAAGCAAGATTTTTGTTGAGTTGAGAATTTGGCATGTCGAAAGCAACCCAATTTAATCCACGAGCGGCATAAGTCGGATAGGAGAGTGACATTACTAGCGCTCCCCTCCTAAGAACCGTGCGTGCGACTTTCACCGCACATGGCTCAAGCCTCTCAAATGCCTCTGACGAGACGCGGCAGCTAACTATCACTGCCCCCTGCGGACTGATTTTGTAAATCTACACGGCCATCAAGACGGTTATCTTTGGCATGAACACGACCGTCTTGAAGACAATCACGGTCGTTGTTGTGAGAAAGACGGTCGTGTTGCTGATAAACACGACCGTCTGTGCCATAAACACGGTCGTTTTCGTCGCAAACTCGGTCGTGTTTGCCTCACAGACGGTCGTAATTGTGACAAACGCGGTCGCCTTTACGACAGAAACGGTCGTTATTACCGTAAAGACGGTCGCGTTCGAGGCAACAACGATAGTGTTTATGACAGCAACGGTCGTCTATGAAGCACAGACGGTTGGGAAAATGGCGAGCTTTGTTGACAAAATCGCAAATTCCGCCGGAAAACGACCATCCTCAACCGATAAAGCTACCTCAAAAGTCCTTGTCAACGGCGGCAAAAGCTGATATAAAACGCTGCCACAAGCCGCAACCTCCCAGTTCGTGGCTGACAGGTCAACAGCCCACATAATCCGCCCAGACAAATAACGCTGCCTGCCGTTGCAGGTGGTCAGGTTTTCCAATCCTTAACTTCCACAAAGGAGGAACATTGTCATGGCAACGAAAGTATCTCTGGGTTTCGCCAAGCTCCCGGACACGGAGTTGGACAATTTCGCGCAGGGCGTCATTGACGCCTTAACAGGCAATGCCACTTACCCTTCGCCGCCCGTCACCTTAGCCAATCTGCAAGCGGCGAAAGACGATTTCACGACCAAACTCTCAGCCGCTCAGGGAGGCGGGACGGCAGACACAGCGGCGAAGAATAACTCGCGTCAGACTTTGGTCGGGATGCTTCGCCAACTCGCCGCTTATGTGCAGATCAATTGCAATAACGATATGGCGCTGCTGCTCAGTTCTGGATTTCAGGCACAGAATGTGAATAACGCTCAAGTGGCTTTAACCCGGCCAGAGGGCTTAGTCATCAAGAGCGGGACAAGCGGGCAACTGGTGGCGAAAGTCAATCCGGTCAGGAACACGAGCATGTACGAAGGCCGCGCCAAAGAGGACGGCGGCGATTGGTTGCCGAGCGTCTTCACGGGCGATTCACAGCACATCACCTTCAACGGCTTAACGCCGGGCAAGACCTACACCATCCAGGTGCGTGCGCTTGGCGGCTCGACAGGACAATCGGATTGGAGCGACCCAAGCTCGCACATGGCGACGTAAGCTGCGCGTTAATAACCATCCCGGAGGGATGAGCGGAAATTAGCCGGTGGTGCAGCCACCGGAACTTAGCGCATTATCATTATTCGCTCCGGCAGGAGCGAGGGAGCGCGCGTCCGGCGTCCCTCCGGGACGCTTGCTCTTACTCTTGCTCTCTAATCCGGTGGCTGCACCACCGGCTAATCTCCAGATGTCCCTCACGGGACTCTATAACTAGCAACTTGGGTTAATTAGTAGTTAGGCGGCTACTACAGCCTGTGATAATCTCAGTTACAGTTTGAGTAACGAGGTGAATGGATGAGCGTGACCACTATTGAAGCCATTGTTGAGAATGGTCAGATTCGACTTCCTTCCAACGTCCGCTTACCTGAGAAGGCAAGAGTGTATGTCCTCATCCCGGATGTCAAGCTGCCTTCAGTCTCTTACATCGGAAGCCCTCGTTTAGCGCACCCGGAACAAGCCACCGATTTCCGCAAAGAAGTCGTTGAGGATTAATTCCGTTATTTCGCCACTTCATTCACCAACGCTGTCAGCGCGTTATCCTGTAGCGTCTTGTTGCTCTGCAATTGGCCGTGCAGGTCGCAGGCGAAGACCGCGTAGGCAATTGGCAGCGTGGTATTGAAAATTGAGTTGCGGTAGCGTGCGCCCGCGAGGTCTTCGCCGAGCAGTGAGCGGCGCGTGACGCGGCCATCGCCGGGAGCAGACATCGCTTCCGCCGCTTCCTTGAGGGTGACGCGCTTGCCTGTCGAAGTATGAAACGCGCGCGGGCGGAGGAGCGTTTCCCAGCGCTGTCTTTTCTGGTCGAAGATGAGAATCGGCGCCGTGAGTGTGTCTTCGCAATCGCCGCCGAGCGCGAAGAGTTGCACGGGCGCGTCCTCCACACTCACGTCGAGAGCTTCATGGAAACGCCTGGCACGATTGAGCACGAGCACGAAGTAAGCATCTAAATCTGCGAGCGTTCCGGCGTGATAAGGAGCGTCGTCGCCGCGCGTCTGGCCTTTGACGAAACGCCTGCGATAGTCCGCATCGTTGACGGGCGACCAGCCATACCGCCGCCACACCGCAGGATCGTAAAGATCAATTTCAATCGGCTGTAGATTCTCGTCGAGAAAGCGTGTCGCCGCGCGATCCGGCAGGAGTTGAAAGACGGCAGGCCCCGTAAAAATGTCTTCGCTTGAGAGCTTGTTGAGAAGCGGAATGCGGCGACGTAATCCTTCCGTGACGGAGTAGCCTTTGAGCAGCGTGGCAAAGGCATCGGCAGAGCCTTCGTTCGGCGTGCCGAGCATGACGATCCTGTTGATGTGCTTCGCGCCAGCCCACGTCGGTACGGGCTGCACACCGTCCGGCTGTAACTCCGCACCGCCGTACATCGCCGCATAACGCGCCACCAGTCCGCCCATCGAATGCGCCAGAATGTTGAAACGTAAATCCGGGCGATTCAACTTGCGCTTTAACGCTTCGATACTCTCAATCAGCAGCCGCGCCGTCTCGACGTTATCGCGCCGCCAGTCGTAAGGGAAGACGTAGAACGTGTCGTGGTCGCCATCCGCGCCCGGATTATTCCAGTCGCCCTCCTTGTAACCGCCATACTCTTTAAGAGAGACGAGCAGCGCATGATAGATATAGACTTCGGGCGCGAGCTTTGCCAGCCGCGCCGTGTCAATAATCTTTCGGGCGCTGAGATTATCGCGGTTGCGCGCCAAATCAGGTGAGACCGGCAAACTCAAGCCATCGTCCGACGAGCGAAACGCAGAAGGCCAGACGACCTCGCCAGTCTTTTCGTTGACGAGTTGCGAACCCAGCACGCCTGGAATCAAGATCAGTGGACGCTTACCCGTGCGCGCACGCGCCTCTGCAAAGATGCGTTCAAGATTCGGTGTGCGTCGCGGAAAGATGCAACCCGTTGAGACGAAGGCGAGCGTGAGCAGTAGAGCAAGAAAGACGCGGAGACGTGTCGAGACGCGGAGACACGGAGACGCGGAGACGCGGCGAAAGATAGTTGGCAGTCGGCAGTTGGTAGTTGGCAGTAAAGAGCGCGGAGGATTCGTTTTCTGCATATCGTCTAAAAGTTTCTGCCTTCCGTCTTCCTCTCCGCGTCGCCGCGTCGCCGCGTCGCCGCGTCCGTCTCTTCCGCATCCGCGCTCTCCCACTTGCGATTAATCAAACTTGCGACGAAACCTGCACCGAAGCCGTTGTCTATGTTGACGACCGTCACGTTTGACGCGCACGAGTTGAGCATTCCGAGCAAGGCAGCCACACCGCCGAACGATGCGCCGTAACCGATGCTCGTCGGAATGGCGACGACGGGCACGCTCACCAAACCGCCGACCACAGACGGCAGCGCGCCTTCCATTCCTGCCGCGACGATGATGACACGCGCCGCGCGTAGCAGATGCCTTTCGGCGAGGATGCGATGGATACCTGAGACGCCCGCGTCCCAGATTCGCTCCGTCCGATTGCCCATCGCTTCAGCCGTCAGCGCGGCCTCTTCCGCGACCGGAATATCGCTCGTGCCCGCAGTGACGACCGTGATTGTGCCAACGCCGCGCTCTGTTCCGTCTCTCTGAATCCTGATGAGGCGTGCGGCTTCGTGCCATTCGGCGTCCGTCACGACGTTACGCACTTCTCCGAATGTGGCCTCATCTGTGCGCGTCACAAGGACGTTCGACGATCTCTCGACGAGACGTTCGACGATACCCACGACCTGCGCTCGCGTCTTCCCCGCTCCGAACACAACCTCCGGGAAACCCTGTCGCGCCTCACGCGCGTGATCCACACGTGCATATCCGATGTCTTCGTAATGAAGCTCGCCAATCAGCCGCGCGGCTTCCTCGGTCTCCATCTCGCCGCTCTTATAGAGGCGCAACAGTCTCTCTATTTCCTTGAAATTCATCCGATCAACCTGTCTGAAATCACCGACCAATCAAGTTCTTGCATTCTAGCATCGAACTCAACCTCCTCGAAATGCTCTCGCTTGCGCTTCCCAATTGCGCCACGTAAGATTCATCAAGCAGTGGTCAGTAGTCAGTGGTCAGTAGTCAGTGAAAGACAAAACGAAGTTGGCTTTTAACTGACCACTGACCACTGACTACTGACCACTATTTAATGACCACCACTGCAAAAAACATACGCACGACGCTCGAAATGATTAAGATCGAGCATACGCTGTTTGCGTTGCCGTTCGCATTTCTTGGCGCAGCGCTCGCGGCGCGCGGCTTCACGCCGAATGGATTGCCGACCGGGTGGCAAGTCTTGTGGATAATGCTGGCGATGGTCGGCGCACGCTCCTGCGCGATGGCTTTCAATCGCATCGCGGACAGAGAGATTGACGCGCGCAATCCGCGCACACAGATGCGCGCGTTGCCTGCCGGAACGCTCACGGTCGGCTTCGTCCGGGCATTCACGATTCTCTCGGCTGCGCTCTTCTTCACAGCCGCCGCGATGCTCAATCGGCTGACACTCGTTCTCGCGCCGGTTGCGCTCTTCAGCATTCTTCTTTACTCGTACACGAAGCGTTGGACTTTCGCTTCGCATCTGGTTCTCGGCTGGTGTCTGGCGATTGCGCCGACGGGCGCGTGGATCGCCGTGCGCGGTGCGCTTGATAGTCCCGTGCCGTTGCTGCTCTCGCTCGTCGTCATGTTGTGGACTGCCGGATTCGATGTGCTCTATGCCTGCCAGGATTACGATTTCGATTGCGCGACCGGCCTGCATTCGATTCCGCGAAAATTCGGCATCACTCGCGCGATCTGGATTTCAAGAGCGCTTCACGCGGGAGCGTTTGCGGCGCTCATTGCGTTATACTTGATGACGCACCTGGGCGTGCTCGCACTCGTCGGTGTGATCGTCACGGGCTTGCTCTTGATTTATCAGCACAGGCTGGTGCGCGCCGATGATCTCAGCCGCTTGAACGCAGCGTTCTTTACGACGAACGCCTTTGTGAGCGTCATACTGTTTCTGACTTTCGGTGGGGCAATGCTTTTCAAGTTTTAGTTTGACGATTGGATCAGGAAGGAATTAACAACTATGAGCGCAACTTTATCCATAACCGGCCCGGTCGAAATCAAATTCGCCACACTTCTGAAGAAGATGGATGATGATGCGTTCTTTCATCTCTGTCAGGCCAACCCGGAACTGCGAATCGAGCGCACCAGAGAAGGAGAGATTATTGTTATGCCTCCGACTAATACAAAAACTGGCGCGCGGAATTTTAGGTTGATTGCCGGATTCGGTGTCTGGGCTGAACATGATGGAACAGGCACAGGTTTTGATTCCTCTACCCTCTTCACCCTTCCGAATGGAGCGAAGCGTTCGCCTGATCTCTCATGGATACGCAACGAAAGATGGAACGCGCTGACCGAACAGGAACAGAACAGGTTTGCGCCGATCTGCCCTGATTTTGTCGTCGAACTTCGTTCAAAATCCGATTCCCTTAAAATATTAAAGGCAAAGATGGAGGAGTACATAGAGAATGGAGCGCAGCTCGGCTGGTTGATTGATCCGCTCAAGAAGCGGGTTCACATCTATCGTCCGAACGCCGCTGCCGAAGTGCTTGACGATCCGCAAACAGTCTCAGGCGAGCCGCTCCTGCGCGGGTTTTCGCTCGACGTGCAATCGCTCTGGGAATAATTTTTCATGGATGTTTTATTGAGCCGATGAATTTTTCACACGATCAAAATCTTAAAGACATCGCCGTTAAAATCGAACACGGTGAGCGTTTGACTTTTGACGATGGTTTGAATCTTTACGCAACCGACGACCTGCCCGCGCTGGCGAAACTTGCTGACACAGTGCGTCGGCGTCTGCATGGGCGCACGACCTACTTTAACGTCAACCGCCATTTCAACCCGACCAACGTCTGCTACGCCGATTGCAAGTTCTGCAACTTCTTCCGCACGCCGCGCGAGCCGGATGCTTACACACACAACATCGAGGACTCTCTGAAAATCGCTGGCAAAGCTGTCGCCGAAGGCGCGACGGAACTGCACATCGTCGGCGGCTTGAATACCAAGCTGCCCTTCAGTTATTTCACAGACCTGCTCTCTTCCCTGAAGCGCGAGTACCCGCAGCTTCATCTCAAGGCATTCACGATGGTCGAGCTTGACCACTTCGCGCATTTTTACAAGATGCCGGATGAAGATGTCATCAAGCAATTGACAGAGGCCGGGATGGATTCGTGTCCGGGCGGCGGCGCGGAGATTTTTCGTGAGCCGACACGTTCGCTTGTTTGCGCGCACAAGTGTGATGCTGATCGCTGGCTCTCTCTTTCCGCCAAAGTTCACGCCGCAGGTTTGAAGACCAATGCGACGATGCTCTACGGCCACATCGAATCAATCGCAGACCGCGTTGACCATCTGATTCGCCTGCGCGAGCAGCAGGATAACTCAGGCGGCTTTCAATGCTTCATCCCGCTCGCGTTCTATCCACCGGGCACCCAACTCGCGCATCTGCCGGGGCCATCCGGCGTTGATTCCCTAAAGACCATCGCCGTCTCGCGTCTGATGCTCGACAACTTCGCGCACATCAAAGCCTACTGGGTGATGCTCGGCAAGCAACTCGCCCAAGTCGCACTCCACTACGGCGCAAACGACCTCGACGGCACGATCACCGAAGGCGGCGAGCTTTCGGAGAGCTACTCGGTCGAATCGAACAACGAAGTCAAGATGAGCAAGCAGGAGATTATCGCGCTCATCGAAGATGCAGGATTTGAAGCAGTCGAGCGCGACACGGTTTATAATCGTGTCGAACATGAGTTGGTTAGGGACGGAACGGCGCATGGAATTTGAATAGGATAAAGCGAAAGCGGCAGCGAACCACAAGAAGCACAAGGTCACTTTTGATGAAGCCAGCACTGTTTTTAGCGATCCGTTAGCACGAATCTTAGGTGATGAAGAGCATTCTGCCGAAGAACAGCGAGAGATCATCGCCGGATATTCAATCATCAATCGCCTGTTGCTCGTCTATTTCATCGAAGTGGATGAGGATACAGTTCGCATTTTTAGCGCGCGACAGGTAACCAGAAAGGAGCGTCAGGATTATGAAGAAAACGCAAACATCTAAAAGCCGCAAGAGATCGGACGAGTTGCAGCCTGAATACAGATTCGATTACAGCAAGTCCAAACCGAATCGCTTTGCATCGAGAGTTGGTCAGCAAAGCACCGTCGTCCTTCTTGACCCGGATATTGCCGAAGTCTTTACCACGCCGGAATCAGTCAACAACATTTTGCGCGCATTGATTACCGCCATGCCAAAGAATCAGCGTCGAAAGACTGTTAGCAAGTAGACTGAATTTTATAAATGCAGTTTCTTAGCAGCAGACAAAATCTTACTTTCATTGCTGTCCTGTTCGTCGCTCTGTTGAATGCTGCCTGTATTAGAACTTCCCCCCCTTATCAGAGCAACGAAATGATTCCGGTCGGCCCAGAGGTAAAAGCAAGTCTGGTAATTTATTACAAAGCTGATGTAACTGATGAACAAATTCAGGAGTTCTCACAACAGGTATTATCAAGGCCAGACACTCAAGGGGGCTATTATAATCGGTATGGAGTTAGAACTATTCTTCAAATCTTTGAACCAGTGCAAGGTCATCAATCTACAGCCGTGACCTTCTTCCCCGAAGCTACTGAAGCCCAGCGCGAAGAACTCAAAGCTGACGTTATGAGTTCCCCGATTGTTTATAAAGTTTTGGAGAATGTGGCTCCTAAAGATGTAAAGAAACTTGATTGATATTCTGCTCAATAAGGTCTTCATTATTGTGTCAACTGAAACTCAAACACGCACCATCACCGTCGCGCATTCGCCGGACTCCGACGATGCGTTCATGTTCTACGCGCTCGCCACGAACAAGCTGGACACGGGCGACATCAATTTCACGCACGTTCTGAAAGATATTCAGAGCCTGAATGAAATGGCGCGGCGCGGTGTTTACGACGTGACGGCTATCAGCTTTCATGCTTACGCTTACATCGCGGACAAGTACGCGCTACTGCCGCACGGCGCGAGCATCGGCGATAACTACGGCCCCATCGTCGTCTCGCGCGAAGCCTACACGGCGGACGATTTGTCGAAGTTGAAAGTCGCCGTTCCGGGAATGCTGACGAGTGCATTCTTAGCGCTGCGGATTTTCAATGCAGAGTTTGCCTACGAGGTTGTGCCCTTCGATCAGATTATCGAAGCCGTGCAGGAAGGCCGTTGCGATGCCGGGCTATTGATTCACGAAGGCCAGCTTTTCTACGAGAAGTTAGGGCTGCACAAGGTCGTTGATCTTGGCGAGTGGTGGCACGAGCGAACAGGATTGCCACTACCGATGGGCGGTAACGCGATCCGTCGTGACCTTGGAACGGAACTGATGAGCAAGGTCTCAAAATACTTGCACGAGAGTATTCGATACTCGCTTGAACATCGTGAGGATGCGCTGCGCTACGCGATGCAGTTTGCGCGCGACATGGACACGGAGACGGCTGATCGCTTCGTGGCGCTGTGGGTCAACGAGTTGACGCTCGACTACACGGAGCGCGGGCGCGAGGCTGTTCGTCGTCTGCTCGCTGAAGGTTACGAGCGTGGGATTATTCCGAATCGCGTTGAAGTTGATTTCATCGAATAAAGAATAGAACCACGAAGACAGGAAGACACGAAAGGCGAAACCCACTTCTCTTTCGTGTCTTCGTGGTTAATAATGTTATCGGTGACGGTTGCTGCCAGTGGGAGAGCAATAGTCACCGATACCTGAAAGCAGCGCCGTGAAAATTCTAGCTCGCCGCCGCCAGACTGCTGGGGTGGACTCTGTAAGGTTTTTTCTCTTCGAGCGCGCTCAAGACATCTTCTGCGCGCAGAGAGACGCTTCCAAGTAACCGGATGAGCGCTTCTCCGATAATCGTCCGGCACGCAAGCTCTGCCAGAGGTCTGTGGGTCCCGACGATGAGGCGACAACAAATGGGTCGCGGATATGGCTCACCGACCGGCGTGTAGTGTCCCGTCTCGATGATGCGACAGAGGACACGCTGCGCCGAGGGGCTGAGCTTTTCGACGCTGGTGAGAAACAACGTGCCGTTTCCAGCAGCCGCCAGTAATCCTCTGTGTGACAGATTAGTGAGCGCGACGCCGCCAATCGCTCCGCCCAGTTGGAGGGATGTGCGGTCGCCGCGCTCGTCATCGGCCAGGTGAAAGCAGTCAAGCTCCTCCCATAGGCTTGACCTTGCGTCCATCCCATGCAGCAACGTAGCCGCTCGACGCTGCATGTGCGCTCGCGCGCTGTAGAGGTTCATGGGCAGACGCGCCATCACCAGTCGCCGATATGAGGTTTTCAACTTCGCCTCATCGGTTTTCCAGCCCGCCAATGTTACGATCTTCTTCATTAATGGATGAATGTTGATGCAAGATAAGTCGCCAGGTCAGCCGCGATGCCCGGACTTTCCACCGGGCCGACAGCGCCAGGACTCTCCACCGGACCAGTGATTCCGGGAGATTCCACCGGGCCGGTATCGGCCAGCACCACCGGAACACCCAGGCTGGCAATAGCGGCCAGCAACACAATTCCAATCATTTTTCTCAATTTACTCATCTGTAGTCCCCTCTCAAGATTTATGCTGGTTAAGTAGTATGTCGGGATTCATGTATCGCACGAGACGCCGCACCGCAACGAATTGAATCGCATAGTTTGATTATCGTCTCGCTCTCTCTTTAACAACACGTGTGCCACTTGCTCAACCGCTCACTCGAAAGGATTGAAGCTCAATAAAACAGGGACTTTTGTGTAAATCGGGGTGTGAGAGTTGCTGAAGCGAACTGCCAAATATTTTGCGGCAGACTGAGATCAAGACGAGGAGTGCGTGGAAACTATCTCGTGCTATTTGTGAGTTTAAGGGGACTGCCAGGATTTCAATCGGGGTGCAAAAAATTTTGCGCGCTGGACGGCTAATCTTCGTCGTCAACCAGATTGAGATTGGAATTTCCGAGACTGAATTTCCGCAGCTTGTAATCAAGCGTCTGTCGTCGCATGTTGAGAAGCTCGGCGGTGCGCGTGACGTTGCCGCCGTGACGCGCCAGAGCCTCGGAGAGCAGTTGACGCTCGATGTCGAGCATCAGTTCTTTGTAGTTGACGGGGCGGCTGAAATCCAGTTGGAAGCGCACGGGTGAATTGGAGGAAGCCGCGCGCAAAATATCTGTCGAGAGCGATTCCGCTCCGACCGTCTGGCCGTCTTCCGCAAAGACGACGATGCGCTCGATCTCGCTGCGTAGTTGACGAACATTGCCCGGCCAACTATAGCTCGTCAGGTACGCAATCGCTTCCGGCGTGATGCCCGCGAGTTGACGATGATGACGCTGGCACATCTCCTCGAAATAGTAAGAGGCGAGCAGCGGAATGTCTTCGGGTCGCTCGCGCAGGAGCGGGAGCTTGATGACGAAGGTGTTGAGACGATAAAAGAGGTCTTCGCGGAAACGTCCGTCGCGCACGTCCTGTTCAAGATCGCGGTTGGTCGCGGCGATGACGCGGACGTTGACTTTGCGCGGCGCTTCGCCGAGCGGCATGATCTCGCCGTTCTGCAAGAAGCGCAGGAGCTTGGGCTGGACATCGAGCGCGAGGTCGCCGATCTCATCAAGCAGGAGCGTGCCGCCTTCAGCCGCGCGGATGACGCCGCGCTGATCGTTGATCGCGCCCGTAAAGGTGCCTCGCTTGTGGCCGAAGAGCTGGCTTTCGACTAACTCGCGTGGCGCAGCAGAGCAATTGAACGGCAGAAAAATCTGATCGCGCCGCAGGCTCTCTTCATGTAGCGCACGCGCGATGACCTCTTTGCCCGTGCCCGACTCGCCAAGAATCAGCACTGTCGCATCGGAATCCTTCAGACGTTCCATCCGCGCCAACACGTCGCGCATCGCAAAGCTGGTGGCGATGAGATTCGGAAACTGTCCCTTGGCGCTCGGCATGGTGATCGCATTGAAGGGGCGTGCGCGGCGCATGTCTGCACGCATATCTATGCTCTGAAGAGCGAGGCGCGCGCAGCCGACGAGCGCATCCAGCATCTCCGCTCGTTTCTCTGAGAGCGGCGCGGGCGCGCGCAGGTAAAGGACGAAAGCTCCGCCGTTGCGACGCGGGGCGAGCGTGCGGCAATGCTCATCTGCTGAGGCGGACGATGCTGCCAAAGCTCTCGGCATTGAAGTCTCATTCTTTCCTGCCGGTAAATCTTTTTCTCTCTGAGAGAGATGCTCCGTCACGGTTTGCGCTGCGCGCTCGCGCCCGGCTTGATCCAGATCAATACTCGCCTGCGCGTTAAGCTGCCCGTCGTCGTCGGCGGCAAAGACAATCGCGCCCTCTGCGGCGAGCGCATCTTTCGCCGCGAACATCAACACGCGCAGAAGTCGCTCGCGTCCGCTCGCGGCGTTCAAGACCTGCATGATGAGCGGAGCAACGTCCGGCGGAATCAGATTGATGGCGGGCGCGGGCGCAACCTGCCAGGCGGCAATCTGCTCGCCGGCGCGCTGCGCTTCCCTTTCGGCACGTTCCAGATCGAGTTGCGCTCCGAGTTTTTGAAACTGCGCGGCGGCTTCCTTAAAACGCTCGAACGCCGATGAATACTCGCCGCGCCGCACCAGACTTTCGCCGTGCTCGAAGATAGTGACCGCCACCTGAAAGGGCGCGTTGATCGAGCGGAAGGCTTCTTCCGTTTGATGAAAGAGACGCTCGCCGCGCGTCGGGTCACGGCGTCGTGAGACAAAGCTGGCGATGTTGCGTTGCAGGATCGCATCGAGATATGGATACGGGAGACGTTCAAGCTCGGCTTGCGCCATCGCCGCCCAATCCTCCCCAGCCATCCATTTGTCGCTGCGCCTGTAACCTTCGGCCAGCAACAGCGCAGCCTCGCTGGCAATCCTTTCATCACTGACTTCGCGCGCCAGATCGCGTGCGTTGCGTGCGAAGGTTAAAGAGAGATGCGTGTTGCGCGCGGAGAGCCAGAGCCTTGCGAGAGAAAGCGCGGCCAGCATCTCATCCGTCTTGCTCGCCAACTCTTTCGCCCGCTCAAGCGCGACGCGCAGAAGCTCGTTGGCCTCCTGCACGCGGCCCTGATAGGCGCGCAACAAGCCAAGCGTCTCCGTGTATGTGCCTTCCCGCAAACGATCCTGACGCGCGCGCGCGATGCCGAGCGCCTGCTGGATATAGCTTTCGGCCAACGCCCACTCGCCTGTGTGAATGCAGGTCACGGCGAGGTTGTTGTTGACCATGCCGATGAGCAGACTGTCGTGGTGTCCGGCCAGATGCTCAAGCGCGCGGCGCGATGAATTCGCCGCTTCGTAAAAGTTGCCCTGATAGAGCAGCATGACGCCGAGATTATTCTGAAGACGCGCGCGGCTCATCTCGTCATTTGTTTGTTTGAGAAGGCGCAGCGCGCGGCGATAGCACATGCCTGCCTCGTCCAAGTCGCCCTCGTGCCGCGCGACCAGTCCGAGATTCATGTAGGTGATTGCCAGCGCTCGATCACGGCGCGCGCGTCGTCCCCACTCGATGGCTATCTCGTAATGCTCGCGTGCCAGACGCTGCTCGTCGAGCGCCCAGTAGGAGCGGCCCAGACAGTGATAGACGCGCGCTAAATTGGCGGCGTCTCCGATAGGCTCTAAAATTTCGCGTGCGCGATTAAGGAGCGTCACCGAGCGCGGGAAATCGTTTTGCCAGTAGGCGCGAGACCCGAAGGCCAGCAAGAGCAAGCCGCGCAGGTGCGGTGAAAATGGTTCGAGCGTATGCGGGTCGTAAGGAGCGAGGACTTCGCCTGCCGCCTGATAGCGCCCCAGACTTTCATAGACTTCAGCCAGCGCGGTGCGTGCCTGAATGATGCGCCCGCTCGAAGTCTCCTCTGTGCTTTCGTTGATTAAACTGAGCAGCAGTTGCTCGGCCTGTGCGAGGTCGCCCCGCTCAATGCACGCCTGAGCGCGGACAAAAAGGTCTTCAGCAACTATTTGATTGACCGAAGTCTGGATCATCGGTTTCCCAAGGCCGGAAATTTCATTAACTGTTTCGGAGCCGGATGGAGCATCTGGCAGAGGAAATTATAACATAACCCGCAGCACAGGGTTGACGGCTTCTCAAAGCCGGGTAAAAATCGCTCAGGCTGGGAGGGATCGGGTGCCCGGTGGATGGCAACACGAAGCCGCGACGGGGCATCTGACTGACTTGATGCTCGGCGGGATGATTCCGGGAGAATGCGCCGGGATCATCTTCAAGCAACGATTCATCGCAACGGAAAACAAAACTTTATGAGAAGAATACTTATTTACACGCTCGCGCTGGCTTCACTCTTTCTCTTTCACGCAGTGTCGCCTTCGCAAACAACCCACGCGCAGCAGGTGTCTATCGTCAACGCCAACGCAAGTCCGGCTGATATTGACAGGATCGTCCGCGCCTTCTCTGCCAAGGAGACACAGTTTCGCCGCGCGCTCAACGAGTACGCCTTTAAGCGCGACGCTGTGATTCAGACTATCGGGATGGGCGGGCAGATCACGGGCGAGTATCATCGCGTCTCATTCTTCACCTTCGACGATAGCGGCAACCGTTACGAGAAGATCAGTTTCTTTCCGACGCCGACACTAACCGACATCAGTGTGACCGAGCAGGACATTGAAGACCTCGGCGGTATCCAGCCTTTTGCTTTGGAAGCCTCGAAGATTAACCAGTACAACTTCAGCTACGTCGGCAAAGAGAAGATTGACGAGTTGAATCTCTACGTCTTCGACGTTGCGCCGAAGATCATGCCCGACCCGAAGAAGACGAAAGAGCGCTTCTTTCAGGGACGCATCTGGGTGGATGACAGAGACCTGCAAATCGTCAAGGTGCGCGGCAAGGGCATTCCTGAAGACAAGAACAACAAGTATCCGACCTTTGAGACCTACCGCGAGCAGATTGACGGGCGCTACTGGTTTCCGACTTACACCTCTGCCGATGATAATTTAGATTTCGGCGGCAACGTCGTGCACATGCGAATGCTCGTGCGCTACTCCGACTTCAAGCGCGGCCATGCTGAGGTGAAGATCACGGAGGTCAACGGCGACGAGATTGAGAACGCACCCGCGCAGAAGCCTGCCACCAACACGAGTCCGACGAATAATACTTCGCCGACGAACAACTCCGCGCCACCAATGATGCCCGCACCTGCAACGCAGCCCGCGCCATCAACCGGCAATGCTGGAAAGCCGATGCCGTTGACCGGAGGCGTTCTAAACGATTACGCCATCGAAATGCCCGCGCCGAAGTATCCATCATTACCCAAACACCTCACCGGCACAGTCAAGGTTGATGTCAGGGTTGACGAACAAGGCAAAGTGGTCTCGGCTGAAGCGACCAGCGGCCCCAAAGAACTACGCGCGGCTGCCGTCGAAGCTGCGAAACAAGCGCGCTTCACACCGACGCGGCTGCACGGCCAACTCCTCAAGATAGACGGCGTGCTCGTTTACAAATTCGACTAAGCGGAAGCATTCTGCGATTGTCTGAGAAAGGGAGGCCAGCTTATCGGCCTCCCTCTTTCTTTGTGTGTTAGACTCAAGTTTATGCTCCGCCATTTGTTGACGCTATTCATCACCACAAAGCCACAAAGACACGAAGATGAAAAGCAGACTTGTCTTCGTGTCTTTGTGGCTTTGTGGTTAGTTCTGCTGGCAATCTTCATCGGTCAGCCAATACTTGCTCGCGCTGAACGTATAGACAACTCTGACCAGCAGCGCGCCGTAATTCCCAGCCCGCGCTCGATTCTTGGATTTACTCCCGGCGATGATCGCACGATTGCCGACTGGAAGCAGATCACAAACTATTTCGCTCAACTCGATCAAGCGAGCGACCGCGTGCAGGTGCAAACTCTCGGCGAGACAACCTTGCATCGTCCCTTCATCGTCGCCTTTATCAGCGCGCCTGAGAATCTACGCAATCTCTCGAAGTACGAAGAGATTCAGCGCAAATTGGCCGACCCGCGCGCCATCACGGACGAAGCCGAGCGCGAGCGTTTAATTCACGAAGGCAAAACAATCGTCGCTATCTCCTGCTCGATTCACTCAACCGAGATCGTCGCCTCGCAGATGGCGATGCAACTCGCTTACGAACTCGCTTCGGCGCAGGATACGGACACGCGCGAGATGTTGCAGAACACCATCCTGATCCTGATTCCTTCAGCCAATCCAGATGGCATTGACATCGTTGCCAACTGGTATCGCAAGACATTCAACACGCCGTTTGAGGGCACAGACCCGCCGGAGCTTTATCATCACTACGCCGGACACGACGATAACCGCGACTGGTTTATGATAAACCTCGCGGAGACGAAACTGGTCACACGTCTCTTCTGGAAAGAGTGGTTTCCAGAGATTGTTTACGACATGCACCAGCAAGGCGAAGCAGGCTCGCGTCTCTTCATCCCACCCTTCTTCGATCCGCCGAATCCGAACATCGCCCCTGTGCTGCTCCGGCAGGTCGGCCTCTTAGGTCATAAGATCGCTGCCGACCTACAGGCCGCAGGCTACAAAGGCGTTCTCACAAACGCCGTTTACGACACCTGGTGGCACGGCGGCTTTCGCACCGCGCCCTACTATCACAATTCAATCGGCATTCTCTCCGAAGCCGCGAGCGCCAAACTGATGACGCCCGTCAACATCACGCGCGAGCAACTGGCGAAATCAAATACGCGCGGGTTGACTTCGGCTGTCTTGCCCGCGACAAACTTTCCAGACCCCTGGCCCGGCGGCCTCTGGCATCCACGCGAGATTATGAGCATGGAGTTGATCGCGGCGCGCTCCGTTCTCTCGTTGGCTGCGAAATACCGCGCGGACTATCTGAAAAACTTTTACGAGCTTGGGCGGAGAAGCGTTGATTCGATTCCTTCAACGGGAGAGCCGCTCGCTTATTTAATTCCTGCCGGACAGGGCAATGATGAAAACGTCGCTAAGATGATCGGCGCGCTCGTCGAGCAGGGCGTCGAAGTTCACAGACTCGAGCACGAACTTCATGGACAATATGGCGCGCAGACAATCGTTCGAGTCAGCACGCCTGCCGGTTATCAAGATGGTCGGCGACAAAATATGGAAGGGGCATTGCTCGCCATCAAGCCGGATGCGCCGGAGGAAATTCCGGCAGGCAGCTACATCATTTTTCTCTCGCAACCTCAGCGCGCGAACGTGCTCGCGCTCTTTGAGCCACAAATCTATCCGAAGCGATTAACAGCAACGGGCGAAGCCGAGCGACCTTACGATGTCGCTGGCTGGACACTGCCGCTTCAAATGGGCGTCGAAGCGAAGGCTGTCACGAGTTTGCGCGAGACTGTTAATGAAAGACGCCTCACGCTCATTCGTGATGAGAATGAAGTCCGCCACGATCTCGGTCTCACCTTACGGCGGGGCACGGCATCTCCCGTCGCCAACCCGCTCAAGCATCCCGTCCGTCTCGCCGTCTATCAGGGCTGGATTGAGAACATGGACGAAGGCTGGACGCGCTACCTCTTCGACACCTTCAACGTGCCTTACGCATCTCTGCATGACGCGGATGTGCGACGCGGAAATCTGCGCGCGAAGTATGACGTGATTATTTTGCCCTCGCAGCGCACGAGAGAGATTGTCGAAGGCAATCGGCCCGGCACTTATCCGCCGGAGTTGACGGGCGGCATCGCGGAAGCGGGCGTTGAGAACCTGCGCCGCTTCGTCGAGGAAGGCGGCACGCTCATCTGCTTCGACGGCGCGACGGACTTCGCCATCAAGCGTTTCAATCTCCCGCTCCGCAATGTTCTCGAAGGACTGAAGTCGTCCGTCTTCTTTTGTCCCGGTTCTATTCTAGGGCTGGACGTGGACACGACGCATCCGATTGCGCGCGGCTTGCCATCTAATGTCAACGCCTACTTCATCAACAGTTCGGCCTTCGAGGTGACAGACGCGCAGCGCGTCCGCGTCATCGCGCGCTACAGCATAGACAGTCTGCTCCGCTCCGGCTGGCTGCTTGGCGAAGAAAAGCTCAAGGGCAAGGTCGCGCTCGCCGAAGTGCCGATGGGCAGAGGCCGCGTCATTCTCTTCGGCTTTCGTCCGCAACATCGGGCGCAAACGTGGGGCACGTTTCCCTTCATTTTCAATGCCATCACTCCATAGAGAATGCAAAATTAAAAAGGTAAAATGCAAAATGGAAGCTGGGGAGCGGCTCTAGTGCTGTGTAATCAAAGTTCTTGGCTTTATTGTATTGCCACTAGCTTTAGCTAGTGGATAAGGTTGCAGAAGTTACTGGCTTTAGCCGAACCATTTCGGCTAAAGCCGACAATTTTTAGCCCTCATGTTCCACTAGCTGAAGCTAGTGGCAATTCAAATAACTTTGATTACACAGCACTAGCTTCTTCCATTTTGCATTTTCAATTTTGCATTTTGCATTCTTCAGCGTTATCTTTAATCGTCGCGTCCAACTCTCCCCATCTTTGACGCCGCGCGCCGTGCATCTTTTCGCGGTCGCACGCATCCAAAGAGAGTCGAGCCAGCACGTCTCTGTGCATCACCCGAAGGAGCTTTTATAGGCCATGAGAAAGATCGTCAATGTTTCCCTGCTCCTCTCCCTGCTGCTGTTCACCACGCTGATTTTACAGGCACAATCGCGCCCGCGCCGCGTCGGAGACACGGCCAGCACACAGACGCAGTCTGAGCCGGAGACACAACAAACCGCGCCCGCGACTCAAAAGCGTCCGGTCTTGCAGACCGGCACAACTGTCCAGTCCAGCAACCGGACTCCCACGACGCAGACCTCGCAGACTACAACGTCGAAGGGCAACGAGCCGGAAGAAGTCGGCGAGGGCGATGTGGTGCGCGTCAGCACGACGCTGGTTTCGATTCCGGTCAGCGTCATGGATCGTCAGGGCAGATTCATCCCTGATCTTCGCAAAGAGGACTTCCGCATCTATGAGGAAGGCGTCGAGCAGAAGGTCGCTTATTTCGCTTCGGTCGAAAAGCCTTTCACCGTCGCGCTCATCATAGACACCAGCGCCTCCACACACTTTCGCATGGAAGAGATGCAGGACGCAGCCATCGCCTTCGTCAATCAACTGCGACCGGATGACCGCGTGCTGGTCGTCACTTTCGACTCCGACATCAGAGTCCTGCAAGAAGCGACGAACGACCGCAACGCTCTGCGCGATGCGATTCGCCGCGCACGCACGGGCGGCAACACACGTCTTTATGACGCGATTGATTTCGTCATCCACCAGCGTCTGAATCAAATCAGCGGGCGCAAGGCCATCGTCCTCTTCACGGACGGCGTTGACACGACGAGCAAGCACGCGACCTATCAGGACAACATGCGCGATGCGGAAGAATTGGACGCGCTCATCTTTCCCGTCCAGTACGACACCTACAGCGATGTTGGCGGCACGAACGGCGGATCATGGCCTTCGTCTGGACGTTACCCAAGCAGTTCCGGCAACGTCGTGATAGACATCCTCGGCGGCATCCTGGGTGGCGGCGGCGGTCGTGGCGGCAGAGGCGGGCGCGGCGGAGGTGGCCCATACGGTGGCGGCAACAATGGGCCCGGCACAAGCCGTGACGACTACCGGCGCGCAAACGATTACCTGCACGACCTCGCCTACAAAACCGGCGCGCGTGTCTATCAGGCCGAAACGACGAGCGACCTCTCGCAATCCTTCGCGCAGATTGCCGAAGAACTGCGCCGCCAGTACAGCCTCGGCTACTATCCGCAGGCGCAGGCGCAGGCCGGACAGCGCCGACAGATCAAGGTGCGCGTCATGCGTCCAGACCTCGTCGTGCGCGCCCGCGACAGCTACATCGCAGGCTCGCAATCCACTGATGCCAACGCGCAAAGCAATCCACAACAGCCATCAAAACCCGTCCTCAAGCACCAGCTTGCCGGGACGCGATAACCTGGAATCCGTTTTGACGAGCGGCTGAAACTGTAGCGAGCGGGATGAAGCTACAGTCAGCCATCTCGTCAAGCATTCGGCTTCCGCAGATAAGGGTATGATGCAAAATGATAATGGATAAGACACCGATTTGGGTGATTATCCATCATGGCATTTCGCTTATACAATAGTTAGGCCCTTGCTAGTGATAGGTAATGGAGACGCACACCACAATTGATCCGCGTGAGTTGGCGCGAATTATCACACAAGCCAAGAAACTGGCTATCCAGTACCGCCAGTTGACTGGCCGACCGTTAGGCATCACTGGCGAAGTTGCTGAATATGAAGCGGCTCGCTTGCTTAACCTCCGTTTGGCTGCTGTCAGGCAGGTTGGTTTCGACGCTATTCGTAAAGACGGCACAAAGCTACAAATTAAAGGCCGCTGCATCTTGGATAAAACAAAATCTGGACAGCGCCTTGGTAGCATCAAACTTGAAAAAGAATGGGATGCGGTTCTTCTTGTAATTCTTGATGGCAGTTTTGAGCCGATTGCAATTTATGAGGCACAGAGGCCCGCAATCACCGATGCCTTATTAGCTCCTGGCTCGAAGGCAAGGAATGAGCGAGGCGCATTGAGCGTCAGCAAATTCAAATCAATCGGGGCGTTAGTTTGGAGTCGTGAATGAATTGCACGCCGGGCCTAACAAGTCGCTCAACCCGACCCCGCGATAGCATTCCTTTCATCATCGCCTGCTGCGATAATATTGTGTGCTGCTCGCGCGGGGCGGGTTATCTCCGGCGTTATGCCGCAACCTTTTTCGGTGAGAATTAACCTTAAGGCAAGGATGAGTTCTATGCTTCAACACATAGTCGTTCGCGTTCCCCTCCTATTCGCGCTCCTACTGTTGACCGCTTTGACCACGTGGGCGCAGAGCGCGGGGACAAAGCCTATCTATCCGATAAAGTTTAAGCCGGGAGTGAAAACTACAGTTGTCGAGGGCACGGTCTCGACACCAACGACAGTAGGCCCTGACATGACCAATGAAGGGTCTGAAAGATACACGTTAAGCGCGCAGGCCGGGCAATATCTGACGATGGAGATTAGCTCCGACAACCATCAGGCACTGTTCTCTCTGATTAAGCCTTCTCCCGCCATGGCTAAGATTGAAATAGTCGAGCGGGCTGGCGGCGTCAAGCGTTGGTCAGGACGGCTCACGGAGTCGGGGGACTATCTCGTGACGGTCTTTACACGAGAACGAGAAGCCGTTTCGCGCTTCAAGCTCCGCGTGATGCTTCGCTAAGGGCTTTACCATCAGAAGCAGTTAACACTAAGCAGGCGGCCTCTGCTCTGTCGCGACAGCGCGTCAAGTTGTTCCTATTTCTGACGCTTGAATGCACGCTACGACAACGGTAATATTCCTCCGCTCTACTTAGACCATCTTATTCAGGAGAATTTAATGTCCGCTCAAGCATCGCAACCTTCCCCGGAACTTTTCTTTCAAACACTCAATGCCTACCAGCGCACCGCCGCCATCAAGGCCGCGCTCGAACTGGAGGTCTTCACTGCCATCGGCGAGGGCAAGCAAACGGCACAGGAGATCGCCGCGCGTTGTCAAACATCTGAACGCGGGATGCGGATTCTCTGTGACTATCTGGTCATCCACGGCTTTCTCACGAAAGAGGACGGGCGTTACGGTTTGACGCAGGACTCCGCGATCTTCTTAGACCGTCGCTCGCCAGCCTACATGGGCGGCGTCACAGAGTTTTTGCTCTCACCGATGCTGATGCGCGGCGTTGATGACCTGGCCGCCGCTGTTCGCAAGGGCGGGACGGTGATGGAGGAAGATGGAACACTCGCCCCTGAAAATCCCATCTGGGTGAAGTTCGCACGCGCGATGGTGCCGATGATGGCGATGCCCGCGCAAGCAATGGCGAAGATCATCAACGATGGCGGCAGTCAACTAAAACTGAAGGTGCTCGACATCGCCGCCGGACACGGGATATTCGGAATCAGTATTGCGCAGCAGAACCCGAATGCGTCGGTGACCGCGCTCGACTGGCCTAATGTGCTTGAGGTGGCGAAAGAGAATGCGGAGCAGGCAGGCGTGAGCGACCGCTACAAGACTATCGAAGGCAGCGCGTTTGATGTTGACTACGGGAGCGGCTACGACATCGTGCTGCTGACAAATTTCCTGCACCACTTCGATCCGGCGACGTGCGAGAGCCTGCTGCGGAAAGTTCATGCCGCGCTCGCGGAAGGTGGGCGTGCGCTGACGCTGGAGTTTGTGCCGAACGAAGACCGAGTGTCGCCGCCGATTCCGGCCTCGTTCAGCATGATGATGCTGGGCGGGACGCCGAGCGGTGATGCCTATACCTTCGCGGAGTTGGAGCGGATGTTTAAGAACGCCGGCTTCACGCACACAGAGCTTCATCAACTGCCCGCGACACCAGAGCAGTTGATAGTCGCGCGTAAATAGAAGTCGTGACCTGCTCTCTGTGCACTGCCTGACGCGCTTTCTCAGTTACGGTGCGCTCATCGCAACGCTTAAACCGCGATCATCACAATCGTCAGGCCGCCCTGCGCGTGCCCGTCAGCGCCGGTTTGCGTGAGATGAAAGATATAAGCGTCGCCGAAGCTGGCTTTTGATAGATCGGCCACGAAGGTAAAGTTAGTGAATTGACCTCGCTTCAACTGAATCTTCGCCTCATAGCCGTTCCGCAGTTTGTCGTTCACTTCGGCTTTGGGGAAATCTGGAAGCTCGAATTTGAATCCGCGCGGCGCGGTGGTGGCGAGACGCCGGAAGCCCTTCGTCTTTTCGAGCCGTTGCAACACAACCTGGCGCACGAACTTATTAGGCTTCAGGTCAACCACAGCGCGCAGTGTGACTGTCTCCGCCTTCCTTTTGTTCAGATTGACGGTTGCCACTCTGAAGCCACAGGGACCGGGACGACGCGCCGCGCCGGGGCCGCCACACGGCACGATGCAGATGTTATGCTGCGCGACGTGCTGGTCGTCGGGCACGAAGAAATTAGTGGCGCTGGGCGAGACGGAAGATGAATAGCATCTCGCCACCAGACATTTATGCCCCGAACTTTGAGGGTCAGAGGCAGGCAGCCCGTTAGGTGGCGTCCAATTAAACGGCTGTGTTGCGGTGGCGTTTGGAGCGGGGAACGCTGCGCCCATAATCTGAATCTTAAAGGTGCTGGCCTGATTGTTCGGCGCCATGGCGAGCGACGGATTGCCAACCCACAACTCGACCGTAACGGCTTCATCGCCAAGCGTGACGCAATCGTCAGCTTTCCTGTGAAAGTTTACGTTGACCGTGTTGCTCTGGCCGGGATCGGCTTTGTCCGGCCCGGAAATTGGGCCAGTCAGTTGAATGTCTGGACTGAGCCACCAGACGCCGGTGTTGTCGTGTGTGCCTTTGTCACCTGTGACTGCTTCCATGTAGATGCAGGTGTCTGTGGTCAGACCGGTATCGTTTGCCATATTCAGTTCCTTTCTAGGATAAGTTTTAGCTTTCTTGGAGAGCGAGGTGCTATGACAGCGCGCACGATATTCCTGTCAAGAAGGAAAGTCAATATCTATCGCGTGAGATGAGCAGCGACTACCTGTCAGTGGCGCGTCGTTGAAGATGATAGCGAGGCGCGAGTCCTGTCCTTCTTTCGATCCCGTACACCCGGACGCCGTTCTTCTGCGCCGTCCATATTTTCCGCAGGTCGAACAACTCGCCGAGACTAAAGCCGAGCCGCTCCTCGTTGAGTTTGGTCAACTCTTTCAAATCGTCCCACGTGCGCAAGCCGCTCTCAAGGACATTCAATATTCGTTGTTGTGGTGAGTTAGCATTCATTATTCGTTGTGGTGGCAAGTTAGCACTCATTTTTGACATCTGCCTTTCTTCCTCTTCCGCACGCAACGTTTATTGTATCTCTGAAATGTGGCCTTGGCCTTCAGAAGCATTTCAATGAGAATGAGAGAGGTGTGTGATATTATCAAAAAGATTGTCCCCCGTAAATTAACAGGCAACAGTGGACGCTTGTGTGGCTGCCATCATCCGTTGGTAAAATCACTCAAGCGAATTCACAATTTCAAACTATCGAGGGAGACTATGAATAAGTTGAAGAGAGTTAAATACATTGCGCTCGTCCTGGTGGCATGTCTGCTGTTGATGAGCATGGCGGGAGTCGGAATGGCGCAACGTCGCCACAGACACAATCCGCAGGCTGGTAAAAGGAAAGCTGCCAAGCGCATCGGCATCGGCACAGGCATCGGAGTGGTCGCTGGTGCTGCTCTCGGCGGCAAGCGTGGCGCTCTGATTGGCGGCGGCATCGGCGCAGCCGGAGGCACGGCCTACCACGTCCACAAGAAGAACCAGTGGAATCGTCGTCATCGAAGGTATTAAACCGGGCGACACTTTCCAGCAACTGCCTAGCAGCCGACGCTTCGACAACCCGCTTGCTCAGGATGATCCCGCACACTGATGATTAAGTGTGCGAATCCGGCGCGGTTAAAACGTAGTGTTGGCTGCTTTATATATTTATGACTGAATAGTTCAAGAAGGTTTACGGACTTCCGCCTATAAGAGTATGATGCGGAATGATGATGGATAATACCCCAAATTGGGTGATTATCCGTAATGGCATTCCGCTCATACAATAGTTGGGCGGGCGAGGAGAGTGAAGGCTTGGTAAAGATTTTCTGGATCGCGGTCGCAGCCTCGACACTGACGCTAGGATGGTCGGCTGCGGCGCAGTCTCCAACTCCGAAGGAGCTGCCGACGGTTACGGTTTCCCGCGATGGACGCGCTCTCGAAATCCAACGCGATTCCGATCCTGCCCCGGTTCGTGTACCGGTGCTTGATCGATGCGGCGACCCTCTCGTGGGCGAGGCCAAGATTACGCACATCGAATTAACAAAGCAGTGTGTGAATGTGAGGTACGGAAAGCATTGTTATGCCAAGGTTGATTTGAAAACCCTGGCCGTTGAGTGCGTCGGTTGCGACTGATTGTTCCCATGCGTCCGCCCAACAAATCGTTGGACGCGAGCGGCGGGAGCGTGTTTCGTAACTTGATTGGTCCGGCGATGCGTTCGTGAAATCGCGCCGCCGCGTCAACTCAACCGTTAGATACTGCTTCTTTCTTACACCACAGTCCCATCCGGGATGAGAGCGTTCTTTGGGACGATGATGATACGGTCGCGGATGTAGTAGTTGCTGCCGTCGCCGTCTGCGTTCTCAATCCCCTTTTCGTTGATGAGTCGGACGCCCGAACCGATGCGCGTGTTCTTGTCTATGATCGCGCGGCGGATGATTGTATCTTCGCCGACGCCGATGCGCGGGATGCTGGCCTTGGTTTCAGAGCGCATGTCTTCGATGGACTGGTAATAATCCGCACCCATCAAAATCGAGGCTTCGATACTCGCGCCCGCTTCGATGCGGCTGCGCAGTCCGACGATTGAGCGCGTGACGCTGGCGCTGTTGATGATGCAACCTTCGGCGATGATGGAGTTGTTTATCACGCAATTTTGAACTTTAGACGGCGGGAGATAACGCGAGCGCGTGAAGATGGGCGCGTCGGCGTCGAAGAGATTGAACTTCGGCATCGGCGCGGTGAGATCAATGTTGGCTTCGTAGAAGGCGCTGATCGTTCCGATGTCTTCCCAGTAACCATCGAAGAGGAACGCCTGCACGTTGCAACAGTCAATCGCGGCTGGAATGATATTGCGCCCGAAGTCTAAAGCCCCAGGGTCTTGCGCGAGCAGTTGTTCGAGCAGATCATACTTGAAGACGTAAATTCCCATCGAAGCCAGAAATGGACGCGCCGTCGCTTCTTCAGCACTCAGTCCAAAAGCTGTCGGCTCAACTCTCATCGCTTCGAGCGCCTCGCCCTTCGGCTTCTCCTTAAACTCCGTGATGCGCCCGTCGTTATCCGTCTTGAGCAGCCCGAACTCTTCCGCCGCATTCGGCGCGCACGGAATAACTGAGACGGTCACATCAGCATCCGACTCGTAATGGCGCGCGAGAAATTGGCGGTAGTCCATGCTGTACAGATGATCGCCGGAAAGAATAAGCAGGGTGTCAATGCCCCAGTCGCGGATGTGCGGCAAGACCTGTCGCACAGCGTCCGCCGTTCCCTGAAACCACTGCGGGCTTTCCGGCGTCTGCTCGGCGGCGAGTATCTCGACGAAGCCGTCTGAGAACTGCGAGAAGCGAAACGTGCGCGCGATGTGGCGATTCAACGACGCGGAGTTGTACTGAGTCAGGATAAAGATTTTGAGGACATCCGAGTTGATGCAGTTTGAGATCGGAATATCAACCAGCCTGTACTTTCCGCCGAGCGGCACGGCGGGCTTCGAGCGTTGCTGTGTGAGCGGAAACAGACGTGAGCCTGCGCCGCCGCCGAGAATCACCGCCAGCAGATTACGTTTCACCGCTATGCTCTCTTTGACCATTAACATTGCAGGGATCAGATGACTGTGATGAGAATAGACGCAAAGCAGGGTTTGTTTCAAGAATAAAAGCGCAAGCGATGATGAAAGGTGAAGATTAAACGCAGAGCACGCAGAATAATGAGAAATGCAAAATTAAAAATTAAAAATGCAAAATGGAAGAGGGGAAGCTTGCTCTTCGTCTTCCCTTTTGCATTTTGCATTTTTAATTTTGCATTTTTCTGCGTCCTCTGCGGTTCATTTGCTTCTTCCAGCTATCAGGGCTGATAATTTATCCTGCCAACCAAAAAGCCAATGGCGGTGTCTATATCATTGACCTTCCGATTCCGAGCACGGGTGAACGCCCTTTGAGTTCCACTGAAAGCCAATTAATCAGGAGCGCACAGGCGGGCGACGCGGATGCTTTCTCCACGCTGGCGCAGGGGTTCGAGCGACGCATCTACACGCTTGCGCTGCACTACACGCGCGACCCGCACGACGCTGAAGACCTCACGCAAGAGGTCTGGCTCAAGGCTTTCAAGGCGCTGGACACTTTTCGCGGCGACGCGAGTTTCTACACCTGGCTGCGACAGATTATGGTCAACACCTTTCTCAATCACCGGCGCGGAGATGCGCTGCGCTGGAAAGAGATGAGGCGCGATGTGTTTGAAGATGTGGCGCTGAATGGAAACGACAGCTTGCTTTCTCCGCTCAACGAGAAAGCGGAAAATGTTGAAGAGCATTATCAACAAAAGCTGCTGGTCGAAAAAGTTTTCCAGGCGCTCGGAGAGTTGACGCCGCAACAGAGATTGATCTTCCTGCTCAAGCACCGCGAGGGGATGACCTACGATGAAATCTCGAAGGCTCTGGCTTGTTCGACGGGAACGGTGAAGAAGGCGCTCTTTCGCGCCGTCGTCAAGTTGCGACAACAACTTGGCGTGAGCGCCGCGCCGCTTGAGTACGCTCAATGCGGCGCGGGTCGAAATGTTTGATTTGGAGTAACAGTCATGCACGATTGCAGCACGATGGAAAGCAAGCTGGTTGATCTAATCTTTGACGAGTTAGACGTGAAGGAACAGCAACGTCTGCTGGCGGAGATTGACAACTGCGCCGCTTGTTTGAGCGAGTATCGCTCGCTGACCAAGACGATGCTCGTCTTCGATCAGGCGGTTGAAGTCTCTGTGCCGGATGAGAGCTACTGGCCTGCGCATCACGAAGCCTTGCGCCAGCGCCTTGAAACTCTCGCGCTTCCCGCAAAGGTAGAACGCGAACCGTTCTGGAAGCGAATACTATTAGCGAAGTTGCCCGTGCCAGTCCCTGTCGCTGCCGTCATCGTTCTCGGGCTGCTGGTCTCGTCGGTGCTGGCGCTTCGCCCTTCGACGCAGGCGGCCATTCCTGCTGCTTCGTATTCCTTATCTACGACCTCATCGCCGCCAAGAGTTATCGAAGTCCCGGTCATTCGTGAGAAAGTCGTCACGCGCACGATCTACGTTGAGAAGAAGGCGCAAACCAATACCGCTTTGCCTCGTCAATCTCCAACCGTTGAACGAACTGAATCGCCTCTAATGGCTCGCAACCCCGCAAAGATAGAGCGCCAGGCAGACTTTTTCACGCGCGCCAGTTTGACGAACTATCAACCGCCGGACGAGATGAAGATCAGAATTATCAAGAGGAGAAATTCAGATGAGAATTAGAGTGTTGATTCATTGCTGCCTGATCGTCGCTCTCGTCCTCTCAGCTTTTGCCGGCGTCTTGGCTCAGGACGGCAAGAAGGACCGGATCGTGGTGCCGATGAAGGCTGGCTATTTCGTTTCTTTCTCAATAACTCCCGAAGCCAACCCTGCCAACGCGAACGGGTGGACGACCAACTTCGCCGAAGCATATTTCAAGTCGAACACAATTCGTCGCATTGTCGTTGATAGCGGAGGCACACTATTTTTCGGCTACGCTCTGGTGATTGAGCCGACTTTGACTTCCAGGCAGTTCAAAGTTTCAGTGCGCCCGCTCAGTCCCGAAGACGAGCAGGATTTACGCGCGCGAACGGCTTTCAGCACGCGGCGCATTCATCCGAATTACAACGCCGCCGGGCTTTCTCGCTTATCCACTCCGCAAATTATCAACGACGGCGACACCTTCGCCGTGGATGTGCTCGTCAATCCTCAGACCGGCGACAAGATCACGGATATTGTCACCATCTCGGTTGATCGCGCACGTCTTCAGGAGGCTCCGAAGAGCGAGCCGCCGCGCGATTTCACGCTCGAAGACGTGGCGATGAAGATGATTAACTATCAACTGTTCGTCAATGGCGAGTTGGTTGCGGGAGGAAAACAATCGGGCGCGTGCGCTGGCCCACTCCTCTGGTTTCATTTGCCGGAGCAAGGTGGGCGCTTCATCTTCTCCCTGTTCCCGCACACGGGTTACGACTTTCAGAAGATCGGCACTATCGAGAACAACCGAATCAAGTTCACGCTCAACGATAAACACTACGAGTGGATTTCCGACACGCCTGTCGTCGGCAACAGCGGCAACTGGAATCTATACGTCTTGTATGATTCGGGCTACGTTCCAGACCCTTTTCTGCTGGGTGTCAACGGCACGTCGAAGTCGGAAAAGCGCGATGATCCTTTCGGCTTGACCGCACTTGAGAGAGCAGCGCGGCGCGCGAAGACCCCGCAAGGAAAAACCGGCTTTGAGAATCCAACTGACTCTCAACAAGTTGAGAGCGCGAATAAGTCTCCCGGCGCACGCCTCATTATCGGGGCCGCAGACCGCATCGAGAATCTGTTGCCGAAAAACTAAAACCACTTCACGCAGACGAATCTTGAAACGCTCCTCGCGCTGGCTGCGGCTGGCGCGACGTGAGAGGTCTGTCTCGGCCAGAGTTGAAGACAAACAATGGAGGTTAGTTTGATGAAAAGAGACGCAATCATTTTGTTAGCTGTGACAATGCTTCTTCTCGTCGTTAGTCGCAAGACACCAGCACAGTCTGACGCGACGCCGAAGTTTGAAGTTGGCGCTCAATTCTCGCTGCTTAATATTGATCGTGTGAGCGGCAAGACGACCGAACCGGGAATTGGCGGCAGGTTTACATATAACGTGACGAAAAACATTGGCCTTGAGGCCGAGCTAAATTTCTTTCCGAAAGATCATAACGGAGAGAACACCAATCAGGAGGGCGGTCGAATTACGGAAGGGTTGTTTGGATTAAAAGCCGGGAAGCGTTTCGAGAGATTTGGCATCTTCGGAAAATTCCGGCCAGGCTTTGTCAGCTTTGGTCGCGCGTTCGTTGCCAGAGATGTTCGCTTGATAGAGGCTGACCCGTTCAATCCGTCTAATTTTGGCAGGCTCACACACTTTGCGACGGACGTTGGCGGCGTCCTTGAGTTTTACGCCTCAAGACGATCCATCGTCCGCTTTGATCTTGGCGACACGATCATCCGCTACGGCAGGCAAAACTTTATTGATGTCTTTGGGCGGTCATCTCCGAATCCCGCCTTCACCAGACATAATTTACAGTTCAGCGCGGGCTTCAGCTTTCGCTTCTGAAGAATTTTAGCTGCGGAAGAAAAGTCGCGTTTGCTCTAAAGGAGTTGAAGGAGATGATACTGTGCCAGCACGTGAGTGTCTCAATCTCAGACCGGTGAGAACCCGGCGAAATCGAGATTGCGCGGCTGGCCTGTGGCATAAATGACTCGCATAATTTTTCTCCTCTAAAGCCCGCTTAAATTTTCTGAAGGGGACGCGCCCCTTCAAGTCTCTGTCTTGTCAAGCTTGGGTTCGATAGCTGACGGTGAGAAAGTACCTCAGGCGCAGGCAGGCGGTCACCACCCATGCAGGTAGTATTAAATCTTAGAGGCCGGGAGACATGCGGAACTGGAAAGTCCGCGCGTCGTTAAATAGTCAAGCGCAAGCTGCTCTTCACCACCTGTTTGGGTAGTAATCAGCGCTTTGACTTTCACTCAGGCCCTTCTGATAATCTTCGCCACTCCCCAACCGACGAGAATCATGACGGACATGATGATCCAGTTGTAGCCGTAGGTGGCGACCGGATAGTGATTGCTAATCATCAGGAAGACCGTCGGGACGACGATGAAGGTATTATGTTTCGAGCGCAGCTTGGCGCGAGCGGCGAGGCGTGCGTCCGGTTGCTTGCCTTCCTTCGTCGCCGCGATCATCCTGCGCTGCGCAGGCAGGATGCGCATCCAGACGTTTGCCGCCATGATCGTGCCGAACATCGCGCCCAGATGCAGATAAGCCCAGCGCCCGCTCAAGACGTGAGTCAAACCGTAAGCCGCGCCGACGATCAGAATGAAAGCGATCACGGCAAAGAGCAGCTCATTCCTGCCGAGCGGCGATTGCACCAGCAGGTCGTACACAACCCAGCCGACGATGAGCGCGCCGACACCAACCGCGATAGCTTTGGGGCCGCTGTTAATGAGCACATGCGAATTGCCGAGAGCCTCTGCATCAACCAGACCTGAGCCGCCGCCTAAATAGACCATCACGGTGAGCAGCACAAACCCGCCCAGCCACGTGATCGCCGCCTCCCAGCGAAACCAGTGAAGCGTGCGAGTGCCTGGTCTCTTCTCTTTCTCCACGACGTAGAAGCCGCCGCTATGAACCATCCAGACCTGCGCCTTGTCATGCCCGCCGCCCGCTTCTTCTTCATGCAGACGCGCGTCGAGCCAGGTGAAATAGTAGGTCGTGCCCACCCACATAATGGCTGCAAAGATGTGCGTCCAACGTAGAATCAGTTGGAGCCAATCGTTCAGCACCGGATTAATTTCCATCAATTAGCTCCCGCGATAAGTTGAATATCCGAACGGACTGAGCAGTAGCGGAACGTGGTAATGCTGCTGCGAATCGTGAACGAGAAAGACGACGGCGACGTGCGGGTAAAAACTTCTCAAGCTCTGCGCCTCGAAATAAGCCGCCGTCTCGAAGATCAAACGATAAATGCCCGGTTGCAAAGCGACCTCATCCGGCAAGAGGTCTCTGAGGCGGCCATCCCCGTCAGTCACGCCTGTGCCGAGCGTGCGCCAGCCTCCATCCTCTTCCTGCATCTCTAAATGCACGGGCACGCCGCGCGCCGGATGCCCCTGCGAAGTATCGAGGACATGTGTCGTAATTGCGCTCATTGTTCTAAAAGCAGGAGCCAGAAGCCAGGAGTCAGGAGAGAAAAGAACAAAACCTGTGAAAGCGGCCTCCGCCTTATTATTCTGGCTCCTGGCTTCTGACTCCTGTCTCCTGCTTTTCCAAAAGTTTCTGCAATCTTAAATGCGTGATGCGGCGTTGTTCTTCGGCGGCGACGCGAATCTCTCTGTCGGCATCGTTCGTTAAGCGTTCCTTGAGAATGGCGAGCATCTCGTCCGCAGTTTTTCCTGTGGCACAGATGATGTAGATGTAGCCGAATTTTCGCAAGTACGTGCGGTTGAGTTCGGCCAGCTCGCGTCGTGTTTCTTCATCAGCCGAGCGAGTCCCTGACTGTTCCTGTTCAGACCAACGCCGCGCCTCTTGTGCCTGCGTGCGCTCGGATTTTTTCTCGCCGATTTTCGGATGACGGCTGAAGGCTTCCAACCAATCTTCTTTGTCGAGCGCCCACCATTCAGCATCGGCCTTCGTCAACAACTCTTGAAGATTATGAAAGGGACGCTCATCCATCATGCGCCGCGCCCAGAGAGTCGAGCCGCAGCACTTCAGGAATTCCGCCTCGGCCTCTTCCGGCGAGAGAGCATTTAGTCGTTCGAGACTCTCTTTCAATCTTCGCGTCCTTCGATTGTCCCGTAAATTCGCAAACGGCTCACGCCGCCGTCCGGGTAGATGTTGAATCGAACGTGTGTCGCTGCGCCTGTCTTCTTAATCTCGTCCTCATAGAAGTGGCGCGTGTGCGCCTGCAATTTTGTGCGCGGCAAAATTTCCGTCCACGAGAGAGACGAGAGGTTCGACTCATTGACGGCTTCGCCTCGCGCGTCGCAGGCTTCAAGAGAACAACTATCCGGGTAGTTGCCTTTGAAGTGCGACGTGTCAACTTCGATGCGCTTGATGTCGCCTGCCCTCGCAAGTTTAATCACAGACCAATCGTATCCAGGCCCGCGCCGCCGCTTCGTCTCCCAGCCGTCGCTCATGTCTGCGGCGCGTCCGGGCATGATGAGATTGTGGCGATGCCCGAAGAACATATCGCTGCACGCCAAAACGCGCGCGCCGTTTTTGACCGCCGCCAGATCAACTTCACCTCTGCGCGCGAGAGCATTCCAATCGGGCACGACCTCGCCATAGACTCTGAGCCGCGCCACACCGCCGTCCGGGAAAATCTTGAAGCGCAAATGCGTGAAGCGTCCCTGATTCTCAATCTCAAACGGATTCTGCGAGTCGCCTTGCAGCTCGGACACGGGCAGAATCTCCGTCCACTGGATTTCATCACTCGTCAACTTCTCGACATCTGGCTGGCCTTCAACAGCACACGCTTCCAATGAACATTGCTCAGGATAGTTGCCTCTGAAGAAGCTCGTGTCAACAACGATGCCGCGAATGAGTCCCGGCAAACCCAGCCGAATGATGCACCAATCGAAGCCGGGCGTGCGACGACGGCGCGACTCCCAGCCGTCCATCCACTTGCCTCTGTCCGTGTACTTGCCTTCAATAAAGACAGGCGCGCCCGGCTTCAACAGATTCTCCTTCGGCGCGAAGAAATCGTCGTTCGCGTAGAGCACAGCACCGCCCAAACGCTCCGCAGCTAAATCAATCAACTCCGTAAAATCTCTCACCCTTCACCTCGTCTCAACAACATCGTGCCCAATGCTTTTTCTGAAAACTGTCCGCGATCATAAATCTTACGCCCGCGCAAATATGTCGTCTCAATCAGACCGCTTAAAGTTTGCCCGGCGTAAGGTGTCAACTTGTGCTTGTGATAAATCATCGAAGGCTCGACGCGCAACGTTTCATCAGGATTCCAGATCACGATGTCCGCGTCGTAGCCAACTGCAATTGCTCCCTTACGACTATCAAGACCAACCAGACGCGCCGGAGCGCGACACAACCACTCCGCCAGATGACTGATCGAGTATCCGCGCTCGCTTGCCAGAGTCCACATCACGGACAGCCTTAGCTGCAACGAAGAGATACCGCCCCACGCTTCCAGAAAATTTCCACTGCCGAGACACTTCATGCCCGGCGGGCAAGGGCTGTGATCCGAGACGACCATCTCAATCAATCCTTCGTCGAGCGCGCTCCACAGTTGCTCGCGGTTCTCGCGCTCTCTGATAGGCGGGCAACATTTGAACTCCGTCGCGCCGTCGCGGATGTCTTCGGCTGCGAAGCAGAGATAATGCGGGCACGTCTCAATCGTGACGGCCACGCCTTCGCTTCTCGCCTGACGCAAGGCAGGCAGTGCATCCGACGACGAGTGATGGACGATGTGAACACGCGCGCCCGTCTCACGGCTTAAACGAATCACCAACGCAACGGCTCTATCTTCCGCTTCACGCGGACGCGATTTCAGAAACGTCGCATACTTGCGCGGGTCAGCACGCCTTTCTTCCTCCGCCTGGAGAGCTTCGTCAATCGGCTCTGGAACTTCCGCATGGACGATCAAGACCGCGCCCAACCGGGCAAGCTCCGGCATCACTTCGCGCAGGTCAGCCTCCGTCACATTCGGAAACTCATCCACGCCCGAATGAACCAGAAAACATTTGAAGCCGACGACGCCCGCATTGAAAAGCGGCGTGAGTTCCCCGACATTACCCGGCACAACTCCACCCCAGAAGCCAACATCAACCACGCACTGTCCGTCAGCCGCCGCGAGCTTCGCTTGAAAATTTTCCAGCGTCGTTGTCGGCGGAATACTGTTGAGCGGCATCTCGACAATCGTCGTCACACCGCCCGCCGCCGCCGCACGAGTTGCCGTTGCGAAACCTTCCCACTCTGTCCGCCCAGGCTCGTTGACGTGCACGTGCGTATCAACGAGTCCAGGCATCACGACCGAAGTTTCGCCCGCGTCAATCACCTCGCATCCCGGCGGAATCTCATCATAAGCAGCGATGGCTGTGATTATTCCGTTGCTAATGTGAACAGAAGCCGGAGCGATGCCATCAGGCGCAACCACTTTTAGACCACGAATGATAAGTTCAACGGAAGACATGCAATTAGTTTGTAGTAGGGGCAGAGGCTCACTCCCTGCCCGTGCTTTATTATCGAGAACGCGGGCCGGGAGTGAGCCTCTGCCCCTACAGATTTGTCAAGAAATCTTCTAAGACATTCAACGCGACTTGCAGGCGATAGTTCGCCGTCGAGCGAATATCGTCTATCGGAGAAATCTCACGCGCGAGTTCCGCACGCGCTGCGCTGACAGTCGTCGCATCCACCTTTTGATTTCTCAAAACATCTTCCGTCTTCTGACACCTGACGACGACAGGCGCAACACTTCCGAGCGCGATGCGAACGTCCCTGATCTGGTCTCCGTTCATTTGAGCGACCCCGGCGAAGCAGATTTTGGAGATGGCCTGAGCTTTGCGCGTGCCGACTTTGCGATAGTAATGATGTCGCGTCTCCGTGCGGCGCGGCAGGCGAATGCTTTTAATCAACTCGTCCGCGCGCATCAGCATCTGTTTGTAGCCCGTGTGAAATCCGTGATAAGGAACAAAGCGCGAGCCGCGCGCAGAGACGAGTTCGAGTTCGGCATCATAAACCAACAATGCTGGCGGCGAGTCTCCGGCGGGAGAAGCGTTGGCGATATTGCCGCCGAGCGTGCCGCGATTCTGAATCGCCAGACCGCCCGTCTCGGATGCCGCCTGACAGAGCATCGGAAACTCCTCTTGCAGAGTTTCGTTCGCTTGAACTTCCGTATAAGTTGTCAACGCGCCGAGCGTGACGTGTTCCGTTGTGACTTCGATGCCGCGTAGCTCCGGCAGATTCCAGATGTTGACGAATTTTTTATGCAGCAACTTTCCCGCTTCAAACAGCACCATCAAATCCGTCCCGCCCGCAAATGGCTTCCATGCTCCGCGTTCATCAGCCAGAAACATCAAAGCCTCCGCCAGATTAGCGACAGACTTCAATTCATATTCTGGAAGATAAGCTCTCATTATTAATTAACCACAAAGGCACAAAGAACAATGCTTTCAAATTCCTGGTTCTTCTCTGTGTCTTTGTGTCTTCGTGGTTGAACTGCTTTGACATGCTTTGACGACCGCTTCAAAAATTTTCATGTAGCCCGTGCAGCGACAAAGATTGCCAGCGAGTCCGGCGCGAATCTCTGCTTCATTCGGGTTGGGCGTTCGCTCAAGAAGATTAACGGCGGCGATGACCATGCCCGGCGTGCAGATGCCGCACTGCGCGCCGCCGCAGGCGATGAATGCTTCCTGAACGACGTGGAGTTGTTCACCTGTGGCAACGCCTTCGATAGTTTTAATCAACGCTCCTTCGACTTGCAGCACAGGCACGAGACAACTGTTGACGAGCGCGCCGTCAATCAAGACGGAACAAGCACCGCACTCGCCTTCGCCGCAACCCTCTTTCGTTCCCGTCAAACGTAACTCTTCACGCAGCACGTCGAGCAAACGCGCCATCGGAAAGACGTGCAGCGTGCGTGCTTCGCTGTTCACAGTGCAGTTGATTTCAACTTTGCCGGAAGCGTCAGGCACGTTCACCTCCGAGAGCTTCCATGATTGATTCCGGCATCAGCGGAATGTGATTGATGCTGACTCCAGTCGCGTTCTCGATAGCGTTTAAGATAGCAGGCGCTGCGCCATCCATCGGCAACTCGCCGATGCCTTTCGCTCCGGCTGGGCCGTAGGCATAAGGGTTCTCTTCAAAGAAGACGCGAATGGGCGGAATGTCTGCGGCAGTCGGGATGATGTAATTCGTCATCTGATTATTGACCATGCGACCGTTGCCCCAAACGACATTTTCAAACAGAGTGTAACCGATGCCCTGCGCCACGCCGCCTTCAATCTGTCCGGCGGCAAGCACTGGATGAATAACTTTTCCGACTTCCTGCACGGCGACGAAATCGTCAACGCGCGCTTCGTATGTCACCATGTCAACCGTCACCTCCGCAACATAAACAGCCCAGGCGTAAGCGCCGTAAGCATCGCCTTCGTACTTCTCATCGTCCCAGTTGATGCCGGGCGGCGCTTTGTACTTGCTGAAAGATTTGAGCGCGCCATATTGCTCGATGTAACTTCGGCACGCGCGCTCGAAATCCGGTTGCGTGTAATTCTCACTGAGCAGGCCGCAGTTGACGAGCGTTTGCTTCAAACCGAGCGCGGCGGACTCGACGAGCTTGCCGACGATCATGCAGGTGCGCGAAGCGACGGTTGGCCCACTGTTGGGGACGTTGCCCGTGTCCGGCTTGGCGACTTCGATTGCATCGTAATCGAGATGGAGAGCTTCGGCGGCGATCTGCGCGAAGATGGTGTTCGTGCCCTGTCCAATCTCCGTGCTCGCCGCGAGGATTCGCACGCGCCCCTCGCTGGTCGCTTCCGCGCCGACAACTGATTCCAGAAATTTCTCGCCAGAGCCTGTGAAGCCCGCGCCGTGCATGAACGAAGCGAAGCCGATGCCTTTCTTCTGCCGTGAATTTTTATTCAACTCCGCGAATCGCATCTGTTTTGCTTGATAGTCTGTCAACTCAAAAGCGCGATTCAACAATCCTTCCATGTCAACCTTCTCATTGATGACCTGATTGGTCGCCGTCGTCTCTCCTTCGTGAATAAAATTGCGGCGACGAAACTCTTCGGGACTGAGGCCAAGCTCGCGCGCGACTTTGTTCAGATGGCGCTCTAACGCGAAGATGCTTTGCGGTGCCCCGAAGCCGCGAAACGCTCCGTGCGGCGGCGCATTCGTCGCCACCGCGCGACTCTTGATGCGAACGTTCGGACAGAAGTATGGCCCGGCGGCGTGAATCGTCCCGCGCGAGAGGACGACGGCAGAGAGAGTCGCGTAAGCTCCGCCGTCAACCACGAATTCGATCTCCATGCCGAGAAGTTTTCCGTCGCGCGTGACAGCCGTGCGATGCTTCGTCCACGAAGGATGACGCTTGGTCGTCGCGGCCATATCCTCCGCGCGGTCGTAAACAATCTTGACGGGACGACCGGACTTCCAGGCGAGAAGCGCGGCGTGTCCCGCGATCATCGAAGGATACTCTTCCTTGCCGCCGAAGCCGCCGCCCGTCTCTGTCTGCACGACGCGAATCTTATCTTCCGGCAAGCCAAACAACTTCAAGAGCGCCTTGTGAATATAGTAAGGGCATTGCATCGAACCCCACACCGTCACGCCATCTGCGGGGCTGGCAATCGCAATCACACCGTTATTCTCGATATAGAGTTGCTCCTGCGCGCCCGTCTCGTACTCGCCTTCGATGATGAAATCCGCGCGCTCCCAGGTTTCGTCAACATTGCCCTTCTCGACCATGTAAGTTTTGAAAACATTGTCCTCGCCCCAGACGATCTCCTTCTGGTTGACGGAATCTCTGAGCGAGAAGATTGCGGGCAGCGACTCGATCTCAATACGAACATTGCGCCGCGCTTCTTCTAATAAATATTTGTCTGGATGCGCGAGCAGCACGATGGGTTCTTCAGGATGATTGACGAATTCATCGGCGAGATAAGGCTGGTCTAACAGGATGAGCGCGACGCAGTTTTCGCCGGGAATATCTTTCGCCGTGACGATGACGAACTCATCCCAAGGAAGATCACCTCCAAACGAAATGCTCTTGATGCGACCACGCGCCTCTGCGCTGCGGACGGTCGCGCCGTAGAGCATTTCGGGGAAATGCAGGTCGTCCACGTAGCGCGCCTGCCCCGTCACCTTATCGCGCCCCTCTTTGCGCGGCACAGGCCGCCCGACAATTTTCATCTGCTCGCTTTCATCCTTCATCCGATAAATGAGCGCGCAATTCGCGCTGTGATTGGATCATAAGTCGCGCTCTCGGATTCGTCGTACTCAATCATAAATGTCTTGAAGGTGTCGCCCTTCAGCATCGTCTTCTCGTAAAAAATCTTTCCGTTCCGGCGACCTGAGACGACATAGAAATGACCCTTGATGAGTTTGTATGTCACGACACGACCTGACGGGTCTTCGCCCGCGACTGCCGAGTTGAACGCACTCCTGAGCGTTTCGTTTTGAACATTGTAACGACCAAAGACGCGCATTTCGGCAAGGCCATCGCGTGCGCGAAAGACCTGTCCGTCGCCGTTGGGCGCTTCGCCCTGCGGAATGAGCAGGCCCGCCGGATAAGAGACGGAGTATTTGAAACGCGCGTTGGCATAGGTTCGATAAGTGACTTGAGTATCAATGAAGGGTAGCCGATGATAGTCTGCCTTTTGAATCGTTAATTGACTGATAGTCCTGGCGAAGGATTGTTCTGAATTATTGCTTGAGCCGGACAGCAACAGGCTCAAGGCGATTGAAAGCGTCACAGGATTCATTTAGATTTTCCTCCAGCTTGCTGATGGCGCTGCCGTTGAGAGAATACTTTACAACGTCCGCGCCCGATCATAAAAACTTTCCGTGTTCGAGCGCGCAACTTTATCTTATTCTGGCGCTCTCAGTCGAACGCGGCTAGAATGATGACGATCTTCAAATCAGAGGACAGGCCTTTGCTACCGTGAAGAAAAAAGCCAAACGTAACTCCCGCGACATCGGCATTCTGTTAATCGCCATCTTCAAGCTGTTCAAAGCGGCGCTGCTCCTGGCCGTCGGCATTGGACTATTATCACTGCTTCACAAAGATGTCGCCAGCGCACTGAAGAACTTCCTCAGCGTGCTGCACGTTGACCACAACAACCATTACATTCACGGGCTGGTGATGAAACTCGGCCTCGCCAGCGACCATCAACTCGAAGCGATCAGCGCCGGAAGTTTTTTCTACGCGGCATTGCTGGGAACTGAAGGCATCGGACTGCTTCTCAAAAAGCAGTGGGCCGAATATCTGACGATCATCGCCACCGCCTCTTTCATCCCACTTGAAATATATGAGATCGTGCAGCACGTCCGCATCGGCAGAATTATCATCCTTGTGATCAACATTGCGGTGGTCGTCTATCTCATCTACAGAGTAAAGTATGACCCGAAGCATAAACAGTTCCATCAAGCCACAGCCAAGGCTCGCGGATGAAAACGGCTCACATATTTTCGATACTCGCCGATCTCCTGCGCCGCGCGTCTCTCATCCCAGCCGAGATATTTCCGAGCGATGCGGGCGGCCACTTCAACCGCATCGAGACCAACTGCCGCATCCAACCCGATCATCGTGCGTCGCATGAGACAATCCACCAGCGTCTCAGCCATCTCGCGCTGAAATGAGAAGAGCACTTCCGCAGCAATCGCGCCGGTTGTCGGACTAAAGGGTTTGAGAAGTTCCGCATCTTCGGCAGCCATGTCAACGACTTCACTTGCGCGTGTGCCATAGATTCGCAAGAGACGGTCGGCGCTTGCTTCGGGTAAACCACTTTCGATCTTGAATCGCTCACTGAAAGCGGCAAAGTCTTTGCTCATTGCGCCGGGAAGTTTTTTCCGCGCCGTCTGACACTGCGCTGATCTTCTCTTCAGCTTCCTGAAGATCAAATCTACGGCCTGCTCTGAAAGATTTCTATACGTCGTCAGCTTTCCGCCGATGATTGAAACGAAGCCTGCGAGCGTCGGCGCATGATCGCGTATGAAGTGCCGACGTGTAACGCTCGAAGGGTCTGCTTTGGAAAGATAAGGCAGAGGCCGCACGCCGGAATATGTGTAAAGGATTGAATCGCGCGTGAGCTTCGCGGACGGAAACACGCGGTTCGTCTCGCGGATCAGATATTCAATCTCTGCCTCGCTCGCTTCAATGCAATCAAGCCCATCGTTGTAAGCAATGTCTGTTGTGCCGATGAGATAGAGATCGTTCCAGGGAATGATAAAAACCGGACGCCCGTCCTCGCGCGCTTCGACATAGAGAGCCTCAACAGGTGCGTCGGGAAATTTCCCGACAATGATGTGGCTGCCTTTCGTTCCACTGATCATGCGGTCAACGTGGCGCGTCGTGCGCGACAGAACCTCATCAACCCAAGGGCCGGAGACGTTGATCGTCACGTGCGCCCGTGCAATGTGGACACCGCCATCGAGCAGGTCTGTCAACTTCACGCCGCGCACGCTCTTCTCTTCGACGATGAATTCGTCCACGCGCGCGTAAGTCAGAACCTGCGCGCCGTGCTCTTGGGCAGAGAGCGTATTTTCAAGAACGAGTCGTTCGGCGTACTCAACCTGCGCGTCGTAATAAATGGCCGCGCCGCGCAAGCCTTCCGGGTTGATGCCGGGCGCGCGTTTGAGAGTCTCTGCGCGCGAGAGCATTTGATGATGCTCAAGAGATTTGTCGAATGAGAGAAGATCGTAAGCGATCATGCCCGCTCTGATACTGAGCGCGCCGCGTCTGCTCTGCTCGTAAATCGGAATCATCAACGGCAGAGGCTTCACCAGATGCGGCGCGATGTGAAGCAATCGCTCGCGCTCTTTCAAAGATTCACGAACCAATCCAATCTCGCCATGCTCAAGATAACGCAGCCCGCCGTGAATCAGCCGCGTTGACCAACTCGTCGTGCCGCTTGCGATGTCGCCTTTATCAAGCAGGAGAACTCTCAGTCCGCGCATCGCAGCATCGCGCGCGACGCCTGCGCCGTTGATTCCCGCGCCGATGACGATTACGTCAAAGGTTGGAGTTTCGATTTTGATTGGATTGTGTCGCACCGGAAGGTTTCTAACGTTGCTCCCAATCTTTCGCGCGCTCGACCGCTTTCAGCCAACGCTCGTACAGCCGCGCTCGATTTGGCTCATCAATCTGCGGCTCGTATCGTCGCTCAACTTTCCACTTCGCGCTCAACTCTTCCCTGCTCTTCCAGAATCCGACGGCAAGTCCGGCGAGGTATGCAGCACCAAGCGAGGTTGTTTCCGTTACCACAGGCACTTCAACAGGCACGCCCAGAATGTCTGCTTGAAACTGCATCAGGAAACTATTAACGACAGCGCCTCCGTCCGCGCGAATCTCTTTCAACTCGATTCCTGAATCGCGCTCCATCGCCGCGACCACATCGCGTGTCTGGTAGCACATACTCTCAAGCGCGGCGCGTGCAAAGTGTGCGCGGGTCGTGCCGCGTGTGATGCCTGTGATGGTGCCGCGCGCGTAAGCGTCCCAGTGCGGCGCGCCGAGTCCAACGAGAGCGGGAACAAAATAGACTCCGTCGTTTGACTCCAACGATCTCGCCAAACTTTCGGTCTCCGCAGCCGACTTGATAATGCCCAGCCCGTCACGCAACCACTGAACAGCCGCGCCCGTGATGAAGACCGCGCCCTCAAGCGCATACTCGACCGGCTCACCCTCGATGCCCCACGCGATTGTCGTCAGCAATCCCTCATTACTCGACACTGCTTTGCGTCCGGTGTTGAGCAACAGAAAGCAGCCCGTTCCATAAGTGTTCTTCGCCAGCCCCGCGTCGTAGCAGGTCTGCCCGAAGAGCGCGGACTGTTGGTCGCCCGCGATTCCGGCGATGGGGATGCTCTGACCGAAGAAGATAGAAGGGTCTGTGTCGCCGTAAACGTAAGATGACGGTTTGACTGAAGGCAGAATCGCTTGCGGTACGTTTAAGATTTCGAGCAACTCTTCGTCCCAACGCAGTTCATGGATATTGTAGAGCAGTGTGCGCGAAGCGTTGGAATAATCTGTGGTGTGCTCGCGTCCGCCTGTCAGTTTCCAGACGAGCCATGAGTCTATCGTTCCGAAAGCAAGCTCACTTTTTTCAGCGCGTGCACGAAGACCGTCCGTGTGATCCAGCATCCATTTCACTTTCGTGCCGGAAAAGTATGCGTCAACGACGAGACCCGTCTTGCGCCTGAAAGTTTCTTCAAGGCCGCGCTCTCTCAATTCATCGCAGATTGAGGCCGTGCGACGATCCTGCCAAACGATTGCTCTGCCAACCGGCACTCCGGTCGCGCGATCCCACATCACGCTCGTCTCGCGCTGGTTCGTGATGCCGATGGCTCTGATTTCAGATGGCTGGACGCCAGCATTAGTGAGAGCTTCTGCGACCAAATTGATGCTGACCGTCCAGATTTCTTCGGCATCGTGCTCAACCCAACCGGGCTGCGGATAGTGCTGCGTGAACTCCGAGTAGGCGCGGCTCTTAATGTTCCCGTCGTGATCGAAGATGAGAACTTTCGTGCCCGTCGTTCCCTGATCTATCGTTAAGATGTAGCCATCTGTCATCAAGTTTCTCCGGTTTGGTCTTCCTCAAGTCTGTTGGCTCTTTCCCTCCGATGCAAGCTATTGTAAGCTCGAAAGCTAAATCACGGCGGGGAATTTTTCTTCGCAAGAGATGAAATCGTAAAGGAGCAAGAGCGATGGCTGCGACACTCGTGCCGCACGGCCCGAAAGGAAATTTTATTCTCGGCGTGATGCCGGAGTTCAACCGCGACTCGCTCGCCTTCCTCGAAAAGTTACAACGCGAGTACGGCGACATAGTTCGCACGCGCTTCTTCTACGTCCCGGCATATTTTCTTTATCATCCAGACCACATCGAGCGGGTGCTGGCGACCAACAACAAGAATTTCATCAAGCCGCTCTCATTTCGCACGCCCTTCTTTAATCGTCTCGTCGGCAACGGACTGCTGACCAGCGAAGGCGACTTCTGGCGTCGCCAGCGCAGACTCGCGCAGCCTGCTTTCCACCGCGAGCGAATCAGCGCTTACGGGAAGATGATGGTCAGAGATGCGGAACAGATGATGGTGACTTGGCAGACGGGAGAGACGCGCGACGTTCACCGCGACATGATGCGCCTGACGATGGAGATCGTCACGCACACGCTCTTCAACGTAGATGTCACGGATGACGCGGAGAAAGTTGCGAAGGCGCTCGCCGTCCTCGTCGAGCCGTTCGGCTCACAGGCCACGCTCAAGTGGATTCTGGATAACAGGCTGCCGACATCCGCCAATCGTCGTTTTCATCAGACGGCGGCGCAGTTGGATGAAGTCATCTATCGAATCATCGCCGCACGGCGCGCAAGCGGCGACAAGGATCAAGGCGATCTGCTTTCGATGCTCCTCCAGGCACACGACGAAGACGACGGCAGCCGGATGACGGATCAGCAACTACGCGACGAAGTCATTACACTCTTCCTCGCAGGCCAGGAGACAACCGCCCTCGCGCTCTCGTGGGCGTGGTATCTACTCGCGCGACACCCTGAAGCGGAAAGCAGATTCTGGCAGGAGATCGAAGAGGTGCTCGGAAACCGCGCGCCCGAAGCCGCAGACATGCCGCGTTTGAAATTCACAGAGATGATTGCGAAGGAATCCTTGCGACTCTATCCGCCCGCTTACGTGGTCGGTCGTCAGGCTGTCAACGACTGCGAGATTGGCGGCTATTTCGTGCCAGCCTGTATGCAGATGTTCATGCCGACGTGGGTCGTTCACCGCGACCCGCGCTTCTTCGCTGACCCGAACGAGTTCAAGCCGGAGCGCTGGACGCCGGAGTTCATCAGCGCCCTTCCTAAATACGCCTACTTCCCTTTCGGCGGCGGGCCGCGCGTCTGCATCGGCAATACGTTTGCGATGATGGAGGTCGTGCTCCTGCTCGCAACCATCGCGCAGAAATTTCATCTCCGTCTCGCGCCCAATCAAAAGGTCACATTACAACCGGCGATGTCACTCCGGCCACGCGACGGAATCAAGATGACTCTCTCTAAGAGATAATGCAAAATGCAAAATTAAAAATGCAAAACGGAAGATAGGAGATGTGCGCTCGATCTTCCATTTTGCATTTTACCTTTTTAATTTTGCATTCTCTTGTGTACGATGTTGCGCATGGCTCGCAAAAGTTCAAGAACGGATAAATCTAAATTGAAAGCTGCGCCGGAAGCGTCTGCCGAGGCGAAGAATCAAGCTGCGGATGCCAAAGCTGCCAAACCGGGGCCGCCCAAAACGGTCTGGCGCGAGTATTTCGAGTCCGCCATCTACACCGCGATCATGTTCGTCTTCTTCATCACGTTCATCGGGCGAACGGTTGGCGTGCCGAGCGGCTCGATGCTCAACACGATCAACATCGGCGACCATTTCTTAATTAACAAATTCATCTTCGCGCCCGGCTCGCATCCATTCTTCCTGCCGCAACGCGAAATCCGTCGCGGCGACATCATCATCTTCAAGTATCCGGGCGATAGATTTAATCCCGGACGCGATGAGAACAGCATTCCGCCTGTCACCCCTTACAAAGACTATTTCATCAAGCGCGTCATTGGGCTGCCGGGCGAAACCATCGAGGTGCGCGGCACGGATGTTTTCATTAACGGTCAACTTCTGCCTGAGTACAAGGTCTATGCTGATAAAGGGAAGTCTGGCGGGATGTATAATGAGAAAGCCAACCTTGACCTGAAGCCCGCTCCGCCACGCACAGGCAACGAGTTGCCCTACACTGTTTATTACAGCGCGACGAGATTGAATAATCCGCCCGGCCAGACCGAACAGACACCTGCAATCTTTCAGCACGAAGGCTCTGCCGTCGGGAAACCCTTTACCATTCCGCCCAACAACTATTTCGTGATGGGCGATAATCGTGATGACAGCGCAGACAGTCGCGCGTTTGGCACGGTCGAAGCCGACCTCATCGTCGGTCGCGCGCTGTTCAACTTCTGGTCTTATGATGAAAGTCTGCCGACAACCAATCCGCTAATAGATTTTTTCAAGAACACACGCTGGCGCAGAACCGGAACGATGATTAAGTGAGATCGGAAATCAAATTCCGGCCATCAGTTTAATTCATCAATCTCCGCTTCAAGCGCGCGCAGAGTTCTTTGCAGCATCTCGCGGTGCGCAGGACGTGTTGCGCGCTCAAGTTGTGTGAGTGTGCGTGCGCGTGAGAGGCGGAGCGATTCGAGACGATCAAGACGGGCGCGCTGTTCCGGCGTCAGGTCATCAGCCGCAGACTTTTTGAGCGCGCGTTTACTCGCCTCCTCGATTTGATCCTCGACCGCTTTGCTCTCCCATCCTCGAGCCATCTCACACCTCGCAAATTCTTCCCGTCAATCTTTCAGGCACAATTATCAATCCGCGCTCGTTTGCTTCGAGTGGTCGTGATCGTTGACAGGAGCAGGGCTGGAAGCGAAGACCATCGGGTTGCGCTCCCACGCGCTCGTCTGCCAGTTGTCCATCGCGTTGCCCTCATGAATCCAGGGCGGCAACGTCATAAAGAGAAACTGCGCCAGCGAGTTGACGTAAGGCTCGTACATCTTTCGCAACTCTGTCAATTTCCGATCAACTTCATCTCCGTCGCGTGGCGTGAGACCTGCTGCGGTGAGGCTCTGTCGCACATCTGAGAGCGTGTGCGTTGAGAGCCGGTCGGGGTCAGGCGCGCGTGGCGGCGTGTTGAAGACCTGCGCGAGATCAACGAGCGCGTGTCGCGCCATCGCAAACGTCATCTTCGCTTGCCACACAGGAGCGCCCTCCATGCCAATGATAATCAACGAGCACGTGTCGAGAATCGTTGTCAACGCTGCGAGCCACGACTGATTCTCGTGCTGCGAGCGAAAATAGACGAGCACCGGATAAGAGAGATGGCTCTCCAGCAATTCCGCAGACCAGCGTTCCCACTCTTTCAACAACTCCGACAGGTAAGCGATGCTGTGGTCGCGCCCGTGTCGCGCAAGCAACTCGGTCGCGCTCGGCGGCGATCCTGCGCGCGCGTCAAGTAAAGAGATGTTCGCCTCGCGTCTTGAGAAGGCTTGATAGATGACGGGCAGGTAGCCAATCACAATCGCCAGAAAACCAAATCCTGTTCCGGCCTCAAGAACTGTGACGGCGCGTGCTAAGGGCGTCTGCGGCGCGATGTCGCCGAGGCCGAGTGTGAAGAACGTCGTGCCGCTGAAATAGAGGTCGGTTCTGAAACTTGGTGCGCCCGCCGCAAGATGAAGCCTTGAGCCAATTGCCCAATGAATCATGGCGAAGCCGACAATCTGGCCGATGCCCCAGACCACGAACAGCAACAGCAACGAGATTGGACCAAAGTAACCCAAATAGCGCTCGCGCCGCTTGCCCGGATGCATTCGCCGCGCAACCGCCGATAACAGCATCCAGCTTTTCCGATAGTATAGCCGCGCCAGACGAAACTTCCGCGAGACACGTCTGGGCAGGATGATCGTCTCAAACACGTCCCACAAAACGATCAGGATCACGATGAAACCAAAGATTCCAACAACGATGCCCATCAATACAATTCCTTTCGAAGACCAAACGCGCGACGACCTGTGACTGCTCGTCCAACATCTATCTTTAACAAGCGATGATAAAACTTTACTACTATGCACGCCGGATAAAAAGTGTCGGCACGGTGAAAGAAAAGAGACAGCTAGTCATTAGCATGAGTGGCAATGAAGTTTGTTAAAGAGAGTCTGATTGAGGCGCGGCCTGAGCGAGTCTTTGCATTTCACGAGTTGCCGGACGCGCTCGCACGTTTGACGCCGCCCTGGGAGAAGGCGCGCGTCGTGCAGCCCGCGCCGGATTTGCGCGTCGGCTCGACGGCGATTGTCGAGACGAGATTATTTGGACTCTTCCCCGTGCGCTGGGTTGCGAAGCATACGCTTTATGATCCACCGCGCATGTTTGAAGACGTACAGGTCAGCGGGCCGTTTCATTCCTGGCGTCATCGCCACATCGTCGAGCCGCATCAGGATGGTTCTATCTTGAGAGATGACGTTGAGTATGAACCGCCGCTCGGTTTCATCGGGCGACTGTCTGCGCCGCTTCTCATCGTGCCGCGCCTGCGACGATTATTTGACTATCGCCATCGAGTGACGCGCGAATGGTGTGAGACGAACGAAGAGGAATAACATTTAGAGTGGTAGATACGTGCGACAAGAAAAGATTTTCACCGCAGAGAACGCAGAAGAATGCAAAAATGCAAAATGCAAAACGAAGAGCAATCTTTTCAGCTTCCTTTTGCATTTTTAATTTTGCATTTTGCATTTTCTTGCGTTCTCTGCGGTGAAAATCTTATCGCTCGCTCTCTTTTAGTATTTAACTCGCACTCGATAAGTCAACTTCGTCTCACCATCTTTCGCCACCGGAACATGAAAGCGCGCGGCGAATGCGCTCGTCTTCTCAGCGTCGAAGTTTGACGAGATCATTCGCCAGTCGCTGTCAATCGGCTCGTTGACGACGACGGTGACGGGCGTCTCTTTGTGATTGCGAATCGTAATCTCGTAAGCATATTCATAGACGCTGCTGGAAATTACTTTGTAATCGGTCTCTTTTCTTTCGGCAACAATGTCGAACGCATCGCCGACCTTGACGCGCACGTCTTCATCCTTCGGCGTGTGGTCAATGTGGTCTTCGCCGATGAACTGCTGCGCGCCGCCTTCGTCCTTTTTGTAGAGACGAATCGTTCCGGCGGGCAGCGGCATTCCCAACTTGTTCTGCTGTGAGTTGCGAAACTGCATATAGACGCCGACCTTGTCTTTAATCACCGCGCCCGGACTGTCGTAGCCACGATAGTAGTAAGCCTGGCCGTTGATGACGAACTCTTTGCTGACGTTGAAGCCTGCGGCGTCAAGCAATGAGACCTGCTTCGTCTCCTGCTCACGAATCGAGGCCGGGCGCTGCAAGGTGTAGAGGTGATACTCGAAGAATGATTTTTCCTGAAACTGCGACGGTGCGCGCTCTTCGCTCTTCGCTATATCCAAAGCCCTGGCATAGCCCTCCGCGTCCTTCACGCGATTGAGGTCGCCTGCGACGAGTTGCAGGTGCGCGTTTTCAAACCCGACGCCACTCTGATTCGTGAGCGTCACCCACCCTTGCAGATCGCCGCGCGTATCGTCTGCGTTGACGACGAGCACGTAATCGGCCTGCCAGTTCATGCCTGCGGTCAGATAACTCGCCTCGACCGTCTGCTGGCCGCCGCCAGTGTTGTCAACATCCCAGACGAGCGTCGGCGTCGCCACGAGATTCTCCGGCAAATCTGGAAAGCGCATCTCTGCTATGTTCGATGGATTGATGACTATCTGCCCGCCGATTCTCCAGACTTGCCCGCTGTTGTTCGACAGTAACGTCGCTTGCACGGGCGTCAGCACCTCCGTGCTGTTCTCGTAGCGACGCAAGACGAGCGTCACTTCCTTGCCAACATACTTGTCCAGCAACTTCGACGGGTTGAGCAGATCGTATTGATAGTTCTGCTCCATGATGCGCAGGCTGTCGGCGGAGGTCAGCGAAGAGAGATGCACTGTCTCCGGTCGAATCAACGCCGCCACGTCTGCGAAGCGCAACGCCACCCGCCCCGTCGGAAGATTGAGCGTGCGTGTCTCACGCACGAGACCAATGTTTGAGTTATAGACGGTGACGTTGACGGAGCGGCGATCATGCGCCGTTGTGGTCGTCAGAGCCGAAGATGTTTGTGCGATGGCTGAGAGCGACGAGACACAGAAGAGAAACAGAGCGAGGACGAAAGCGTTGCGACGTTGCATGTGAAAACCTCCAATCAGATTTCGACGATAAGCCCGGCGATTAAGTTCGCGCAGGTTGAAAGTAGAACGTCGCCCGTTCACGTTGCTTGCGCTTGAAGACTGATGAAGGTCAGTACCGCCTGCGGTAGCGTGCGGGTCAGACAATGCAAAATTTAGCGGCGGCCATCTTCAATTTTGCATTTTTAATTTTCATTTTTAATTGACCGCCCGCCCGCTACCGCAGGCGGTACTGACTTATAGCCCGTCGCTCTAAGACTACAAAGACACGAAGGCACTACGCACGTTAATCACTTATGCGTAGTGCCTTCGTGTTCCCGGGGTGAAGATGCGTCCGCCGCTCTTAGTTGCCTGGCATCTGCGGCGCGACGTAGCGAACGAATTTCAGTTCCGCCAGCGCCGCTAGTTTTTCAATCGGCATTCGACCGATGACCATCTTGGCGGTCTTCGGATCGAGCACGACCTCGAAGCCAAGCTGTTTGAGTTGCGCGATTGTCTCATCTGATTTGTCCGTCAGCCAGACCTGAATCTCCGCCTTGCCGTTATGGACAAACTTGACTTCATCCGCGCTTGGTTTCGCGTTCTTATTCTGCAAACGATCAATCAACGCGATGAGCGTGGGATTCAGTTTGGCCTCAAGTTCCTGACGCTTTTGCTCTTCAGCACTCATATCGCTCAACACCACCGAAGGAGTAGCTGAAGCTCTCTTTGAAGGATCAAAGTTATAAGCAATCACGCCTGTCACTTTCACAGGTTGTCCAGATAACATTGTCGGAGTAAAACTCGCGCGCCGCGCTGCTGCAACAGCCGCCGCTTGAAGTAGCGGGTCCCCTGAAAGGGCTGTCGCGGAGATGACTCTCCCGCGCTCGTCAATTGTGACCTGAACGCTGACTTGACCGGACGCGCTTGCCGCTCTTGCGACTGCCGGATACGCAGGCTTCGGTAAGCTAATAGCCTTACCGTTGAGCACGCCGCCGGAAATGGGATTTCTGCTAATTTCTTCATTCATGCTCGGAACAGGCGTCGCCGATGGGGAAGGCGGCGGTGGTGCATTTCCAGCGTTCATCTTCCGATTACGACCATACTCTGCTGATCTAGATTTTGTCACCACAGAGTTTTCGCTGACTCCATCAATCGCAAAGGAATTTGAACGACTACGATTGCCACCGACACCAAAGCCAACACTTGACATACCACCACTGAATGATCCCGTCTTGGCGTCATCGCCGAAAACACCCTCGCGGCTCATCCCTTCCGGCATCTCGACAGGAACATCAATCCGACGCGGCTGGCCTCCGTCCGTGATGGTCATCTCTTCGACGGCGACGAATGAAGTGAACTGCGTCATCAGGCGATACTCAAGCCCAAGCTGCGTGATCGTCTCCTTGACATCGGCGTGAGCGTTGTTCTGTTGAATGCCCGCATAGTCCTTGCTCATCAGATCATCAATCCGCGTGCGCGCCCAGAGCGTTGCGAGCACGTCGTGTTGCGCCTGCGCTTCCGGTAAATCAACCGGAATCTCGCGCACGAAATCGCGTCCAGACATCTTGCCCTTCAAACGAATCACGCCGCGACCTGCGCCTGTGTAACGACCTGTCAGAACGACGGGCTTCGCACTGAAGAGATCAGGGATGCGCTTCGGATAAACATCCGCGACAGGCAGCCCATTCCAATCAATCTGGATGTCTGTGAGCAACGGACTGCGAACGCGCTCGTGGAATCTACGCGCAGCCGCAGAGCCGTCGTCGTTGAGTGAAACATACTCGACTTCGCCGCGCCCCTCTTCGGCCATCTTGTCGAGCAGGAAACGATTGACTGAGCTTCCGATGCCGAAAGCGAAGACGCGCGCGTTCGGATGCTTCTGAACTTCGCTGATGATCTCGAAATCGTTGCCGACCTCGCCGTCCGTCATAAAGCAGACGATGCGGATGTGATCCTGCGCGTCCGACGGATCGAGCGCGGCTTTGATGGCCTTCATCATCTCCGTCCCGCCGCTGCCCTCGCGCGAGGCCAGAAACGCCTGCGCCTTCTCTAAATTTTCTTTTGTCGCGGGAACAGGTTTATCGAAGAGTATATGCTCGTCGCCGGAGAAGGTGATGAGATTGAAAGTGTCCTGCGGGTAGAGTCCGTCGAGCGCGAGCTTCATGGCTTCCTTCGCTTTCTCAATCGGGAAGCCCATCATCGAACCCGAAGTGTCGAGCACGAAGACGATCTCTTTCGGCGTCACGTCTTCGACCGTCACGCGCTCCGGCGGTTGCAGGATGAATGTGAAGAAGCCGCCCTTGTCTGTGCGATGTGTGAGCAAAGCATCTTCAACACGCTTACCCGCCACGTCATACTTCAGGACAAAATCTCTATTCGGAATCTCATCCTTATTTTTGAGACGCACGACCGCGCTCCATCCGTTCGGCCTTTCGACATCAATCTCGTGATTGATGGATTTCAGTCCGTCAACCGGCACGCCCGCATCAAGCGCAACTTCAAGAGAGATGTCCTGACCTGCGCGTGTGCCTTTCGGCGTGACTGGCGGTGTGATGCGAGATGCGTCTGGAACCTGCGTCGTGTTCGGAGATGTGCCGCCTGTTCCCGCGCTCGTCGCCGCGCCCGGAATGTAGCGCGGAGCGACGACCATCGGAAAGACGAAGCTGTAAGAGCCGTCGTCGTATTTCAACGTCTCGACGTAGCTGATCGTCACAGTCACCTTCTCGCCGGGCATGATGTTGGCGACGGACTGCGTGAAGATGTTCGGGCGTTCTTGATCCAGAAGGCTGGCGACCTGACCGTTGGACTTCGCAGCTTCATAGACAGCCTGTGCCTCTTCGCGTCGCAGAATTTTCCCTTTCACCGTGCGGTCGCCGACTTGCATCGTCATATCGTCAACGGCTGCATTTTGCGGCAGAGGAAAAGTGTAAACGGCTTCAATCTTCTCCTTGAAAGGATTCTCAAATTCCTGTGTGACGCGCACGCGAGAGAGGAAGCCGCTGATTTCGGCTTTGACATCCGTGTGCTTGAGCGGGCACAACCCGCGCGGCTGGCCTTTGGCGTCGAGGACTTGCAGTGAGCCTGGCGTGGCTATGTTCTGCGGCGCGGCTTGCGCGGTGTTGCGATGATTCAAGGCGATGAAGGTCAGCAATCCTGCGAGGGAGATTGAGAGCAGCAACGCGATCTTGCGAAATAACTTTTGGCGCATGATATTTCTCCTGAAAGGCAGACCTGTAGAAGGCACGACGCGAGATGCGCGCCATGCGGAATTAACGATTGCCCGGCTTGATTAGTTAGACACCTGTCGCCGGACACAGTTCCAAAATTTTTCCAGAGTTAGAACGCAGCGCGTGCCCGGCCTTGCAGCTTGATAATCAGATTGATGCTGTTTGAGCAGCACGCGATAGCTTCTGCCCGTCGAATTTTTCAAATCTCAGAAATATTTTTTGAGAAACGAAACGGCGCTTCCTCTTTTACAAAAGAAGCGCCGTCTGTTACTTCACCTTTACTTTGCGAGGATTAGTAGAGGTTAAAGTTATATTCGATCTGAATGTACTGCGAGACCGCACGTCCATCCTTCATCGCCGGAGAGAACCTGATCTCTCGGGCTGCCGCTATCGCTCTTTCAGTCAACCCGTACGGCAAACTAC
>JAVHWW010000043.1:0-9414 GCA_032159235.1 Acidobacteriota bacterium | reverse complement strand
CCTACGGCCAGCCAGCCGACAATGCCATGACCGAACGTCTCACAGATGATCGCGGCGTCTATCGTCTCTATGGTTTGTTGCCGGGAACATACATAGTCTCCGCAGGCGGCGCTAGTGCCTTTAGCGGAGGCGGCTTCGGTGGTGGCGGTGGTTTCGGAGGAGGCGGGCGCGGCGGTTTTGGCGGAGGTGGCTTTGGAGGTGGTGGCTTTGGCAACCCTGCGACCGCAGTCTATGACCGCGATGCGCCGACGTTCGCGCTCTCAGCAACGCGAGACACTGCGGTCGAGATTACCGTCAACGCGGGCGATGAAGTCAACGATGTCAACATCAAATATCGCAGCGAGCCTGGACATGCGATTAGCGGGACGGTGAAATCTTCAGTGTCGTTGCAGAGCGGTTACGCACGCTCAACCGTCGCGCTCTCACGCCCGAACCGCGAAGGCGAAGTGGTCTCTTACGCGACGGTCAGAGGCGCGACCTTTGTTTTCTACGGCGTGGCGAACGGCGAGTATGCATTGACGGCGCAGACCTCGCTTGGCCCGGACGACGAAGCTGTGTCACAGCCTCGCCGCGTCGTCGTCAATGGAAGCAACATGACCGGCATCGTTCTCACGACCAGCCCGCTCGCTTCAATTACGGGTCGCGTCACGTTAGAGCCGTCTGTGGTCGCGGAATGTAAAGACAAACCTCTCGCACGCTTTGAAGAGATTTTAATTTCAACGCAACGCGAGGCAAAGAAGGGCGCGCAAGAGCCGACACTCGCGCCGCAATTCTCTTCGGCCAGAGGAGCGCCGGGAAAGAACGGAGACTTTCTTCTGAGCAGACTTGGGCCGGGACAGTACCGCTTCGACACGCGCTTCTTCGCCAAGTATTGGTATCTGCGCGCCATCACCTTGCACTCGTCCGTTGCTCCGAAACCAGCCAGCAAGACTCAACCCGCGAATCAAACTGTGGTGAACCAAACTTTTGATCTGGCACGCAACGGCGTGGCGCTCAAGTTCGGCAGTCGCGTCGCGGGCGTGACCGTCGCCATCACAGAAGGCGCGGCCTCTTTGCGCGGGCATATCGCTGTTGGTGAAAATGAGAAGCTGCCGCCGGGAATGATCGTGTACCTGATTCCGGCGGAGAAGGATCAGGGAGATAACGTGCTGCGTTTCTTCACCGCGCCCGTCAAAGACGATGGCACTTTCATCATCAACAACCTGCCGCCCGGTCTTTACTGGGCACTCCCGCGTCAAAACAATGACCGCGAAGCGCTGGTCGTTTCCAGATTGCGACTGCCAGATGGTGCGGAAGATCGAGCGAAGCTGCGGCGCGACGGCGAGGCACTGAAAGCTAATATCGAACTGAAGCCCTGCGAGGACATGGGTGATTATCTGCTACCGCTTACTTCGTCGCCACCGCGAAGCGTCATGTCAGGACGCCTGCGGTAGCGGGCGGGTGATAAGCACAAGCGCACGCAATTTCTCGTGCAATGTTTGATCTAATCAGTCGCTGCAAAACATTTCTTGACTTCGTTATAAAGAGAATTATTGAGGCTCGAATTAAAGATTCTCAACTCTCTATTGTGTCAGACCTGGTGGCTCTCTAAAACTTGTTCTTCAGTTTACGATAAGTAGTTGTGAGGTCTTCCGGGATGACGCGCGTTTCGCCGATGGTGGACATGAAGTTGGCGTCGCCCGTCCAGCGCGGCATGATGTGCATGTGAAAATGTCCGGCGACTCCGGCTCCGGCGGCGCGCCCCAAGTTCATCCCCAGATTGAAGCCGTGCGGATGATAGACTTCGCGCAAGATGATCTGGCTGCGTTTCGTTAAATCCATCATCTCGTCTGTCGCTTCTTTCGGCGCGGAGGCAATCTCGGAGAGATGGGCGTAAGGCACGATCATCAGGTGGCCGCTGATGTATGGATAGATATTGAGGACGATAAAATTGTGCGCGGCGCGATGAAGAATGAACTTGCTCTCGTCATCGCCTGCCGATTCGAGCATTGCGCAGAAGACACATGGCGGAGGCTCTGTCTGCTCATCGCTTGAGCCGGATTTGATGTAGTCGTAACGCCAGGGACTCCAGAGCCTGTCCATGACCGCTCTCCTCTGGTGCTCTGATGTTGAAGATTAAAGAATGGGAGGCGTGTGGTCGTCGCCCTCGCCTGAAGTTTCAGATGACGCCTGTGCAGGAGGCGTACTCTCTTCGTTGATTAGCTCTTTGAGTTCCTTGCCCGGCTTAAAGTAGGGGACGCGCTTGGCAGGAATATTGACGGGATCGCCTGTCTTCGGGTTGCGCCCGCGCCGCGCGCCGCGCTCGCGGACACGAAAACTACCGAAGCCGCGCAACTCAATCTTCTCACCCTGATTGAGCGTCTCGATGATGCTCTCGAAAACTATCTCGACGAGTCGTTCAGCGTCTTTCTTGGTGAGTTCAGCCGCGCGCGCGACATCCTCGACCAGTTCCGCTTTTGTCATTGCCATTACCTCGTTACTCCTGAAACAAAGGCCACGCAGGCCATAAAGACTCAAAGGCCAGATGGGTTAACTGCCGAAACTCAAGGCGAGGATTACGGATGAGCGTACAGTAGCAGAAAAGTGCAGCCCGCCGCAAGACGCAACCGTTACGCAGGCAACAATTAAAGGAAAGCAGGAGTCAGAAGCCAGAAGCCAGAAGCCAGAATGAAAAAACCAGAACCGTTTTTCTTCGGTCTTCTTTTCTTCTGACTCCTGACTCCTGAATTCTGGCTCCTGCTTTACGACTACTTCTCTTTGTCTTCGTCCGAAGATGTGTTACTGGCAGGCGTGCCGAAGTCGGCGAGTTCACCGAGGCTCGCCATCCCGCTTTTAACTTCCGTGGAGTAAGTCTTCGTGTCCACGATAGGCTCGTCGCTGCCGACGGCGCGGGCGGAGAGGCCGATCTTCTTGTTCTCTGAATCAATCCTGAGAACTCTGAAGTCCATCTCCTGACCGAGTTGAACGACATCCTCAGGTTTGTTCACGCGCTCTTCCGAGAGTTCGGAGATATGGCAGAGACCTTCGAGGTTGTCGTCCAGTTCGACGAAGGCACCGAAGTTGGCGAGGCGAGCGATCTTACCTTTCACCACGTCGCCGGGCTTATGCGTGGTGACGAAGCGCTCCCAGGCGTTCGGCTCAAGGTCTTTGATTGAAAGCGAGAGGCGACGATTCTCTGTGTCAATACTCGTGATGACGGCCTCAATCTCCTGCCCCTTCTTTAAGATTTCGCCGGGATGCTTGATGCGCTTGGCCCACGAAATGTCCGAGACATGCACGAGACCATCCACGCCCTCTTCGACTTCGATGAACGCGCCGAAGTCCGTCAGGTTGCGCACGCGCCCTGTGACGCGCGAGCCGACTTCGTAACGATCTTTCAACGTCTGCCAGGGATTCGATTGCACCTGTTTCATGCCGAGACTGATACGCCGCCCCTTCGGATCAACGCTCAGGACTTCGACTTCTACATCGTCGCCCGGATTAACCAGTCTTGAAGGATGCTTGACGCGCTTAGACCAACTCATCTCGGAGACGTGCACGAGACCTTCAACGCCCGGCTCAAGCTCGATGAACGCGCCGTAGTCTGCGACGCTCGCCACTTTGCCTGCGAGACGTTTGCCTATCGGATACCGCTCGTCAATGCTGCTCCAGGGATCAGGCAGAAGCTGTTTGTAGCCCAGCGAGACGCGCTCGCGGTCACGGTCAAACTTTAAGACCTTGACCTGCACTGTATCGCCAACCTTGAAGACCTCCGCAGGATTTTGCAGCCGTCCCCATGACATATCGGTTACGTGCAGCAGGCCGTCAATGCCGCCGAGATCAACGAACGCGCCGTAGTCAGTGAGATTTTTAATCTGTCCTTCGACGATGATGTCTTCTTCGATCTGGTCGAGCGTCTGTCCCTTCTTGCCCGCGTTCTGTTCTTCGATAATAGCCTTGCGCGAGAGGACGACGTTTGAGCGTTTGCGGTTGAGCTTGATGACTTTGGCTTCGACCTCTTGATTGCGATAGCTGTCGAGGTTGCGGACAGGGCGCGTATCAATCTGCGAGCCGGGCAGGAAGGCAGCGATGCCGTCAATGTCCACGCGCAGGCCGCCCTTGATGCGGTCAGTGATGCGACCCTTGACGGGTGTGCCGGAGGCGTAAGCCTTCTCCAGATCATCCCACGCCTTCATCCGCACAGCGTCGGCGCGTGACAGAACCGGATAACCCTCGTGCGTCTCCATGCTCTTAACGAGCACGTCAACTTCATCGCCCGGCTTGACGGTCAGTTGGCCGTTCTCCATGAACTCGGCTTGATTGACGATGCCTTCGGACTTGTAGCCGAAATCAATGACGACCCCGCGCTCTGTGATGCCGACCACAGTGCCGCGCACGACTTCGCCTTCCTGAAAGCCTGCTTGCTCCTGTTCAAACTGATCGAGTAGCGCACCAAAATCTGAGCGGGACTCTTCTTCATCCTCGTCACCCGCAGCCTGATTGGAAGGTGAAGCGGTCGGAGCAGCAGCAACTTTAGAAGGTGCGGATGCGGCTTGTGCGCCTGCGCCTGATTGATTCGCAGTTGGCGGCGGAGATGAACTCTCGCCGGTTGTTGGTTGATTGTCTATCACCTCGCCGTCAGTCGGCTTGGTTTCTTCAATTGACATGCAGATGTTGTGTCGAACTCCTCCTAGAAATTCAAGCGCCGTGCAAAAGCTCCAAGCGCCATCCCGATCCTTGACCCTCTCTGCGCATGATAAAACCAGCGTGGCAGCGCGAGACGTGCGGCTTGCCTTGTTATGTCTCCGGTGATGTGATCGAAACTTAGCGAATTGAGGTGAGGGGAATGCGAGCCGTTGAGATTTGGAAAAGAGAAAGTTAATTATTGTTTCGATTTCCGTCAGTGCCCGTCGTCACCCTTCTGTTCCGATTTCACCACCAGCCGCTTGACCGGGTAGGTTGGCAATTTACACGGCGAAATGACAGCATGTCAAGGTGAAAGGCAGTGGTCAGTAGTCAGTGGTCAGTGGTCAGTTAAATGCAAGAACGGTTTTTCTTTGCTGACCACTGACCACTGACCACTGACCACTGAGTCTTACTGCGCTCCACTAAACGAGGCGGTTCTGCCGCGCTCGGCCACGTAAATTCCCGCCGAATGCGAGCCGACGTAAAGCCTGTTCGGATTGTTGGGATCGAAGGCCAAGGCCCAGATGCGTTGACTCGGCAGCCGCACATTGCTCGGATCAATCCGCATCCACGTCATGCCGGCATCGGTCGAACGATAGACGCCGCCGCTATTGAGAGTCGTGCTGCCGCCGCCCTGATTCTGATAGGCGTTGCCGACGAAAAGCTCGTCACTATTCTGCGGATTGATGAGAATGCTGACGTAGTCGCCGATGGGCAGATTGCCGCCCCGCCGTATCCAGCGCTCGCCGCCATCATGCGATAGATAGAACGTCTGCTTGGTGCCGACGTAGATGTAAGCGGAGCGTTTTTGATCCTGCTCAATCGAGCTGATCGGAATGTTGGTCGGGATGCCGGGAACTTGACGCCAGGTTTGTCCTGCATCGCGCGAGACGAGAACGCCTGAAGTCGCCGTGCCAACCCAGATCGTGCTCTGATTCTGCAAGGTGGTTGAAATGGAAGTCGTGCGCGGGTCAAGGCCTGCGCCATAAGAAAGTCATTCCCAGCCCTGCGCCGGATCGAAGGTGCGGAAGAGTCCGGCGTTGGTCGCAGCGAGGATGCCCGGTCGCCCGCTCTCATCCCAGGTGTGCGCGAGCGAGTTGACCATGTCGCTGAGAAAAACCGGCGGCGTTGTGAGTTTCATGGCAGGCGTCGAGTTTTGCACTCCGCCACCGAGACCGAGCGCAGTCAGGGTCGCATCATCAAGCTGGCCGGAAATCGGAATTCCTTTGTCGGCCTGAAATCCTCTGATGGCCGAGACGGTTCGCGTGCCTGCCGCGCCATCAGGCGTCCCGACGTTGTAGCCTGCGGCGTTGAGAGCCGCCTGCGCGCGTTTGATCGTGTCGTCTGGATGCTTGGCTGATGCGGCTGTTGAAGACCGCGCAGGCGTCGGACTACTTCTGCGACTGGCAGCGCTTCTGCGAGTTGTAGTTCTTCTCTTTCCCCCGTTTGGGTCGGCCTTTGGAGTTCCGATTGAGGCCCACGAAACGCCGCGATCAGTCGAACGATAGACGCCGTAGTTCGTTCCGAGATAGATGATGTTGCCGTCGTGCTCGTCCTGCAAGATAGAGTAGCCGATGAGGCGATTCGGCATGTTACGCATCGAAGGCTGCCATGACGTGCCATTGTCGTTACTGACGAAGAAGAAGCCGCCGCCGGTCGTCGTGTTGATGGTCGTGGCGTAGATGCGTCCGGGTCTCTCGCGGTCTGGAAGAATTCCGTTGGCGAAGCGGCCACTGTAGCCGCCGTTGGTCGGCGCGAAATTCTTTCCGCCGTCGTGCGAGACCATCACACCATAATTGTTCGTGCCGATGTAAACGGTCTCCGGGTTGCTGGGATGAACGGCGATGGAGTTGATCTCAACCTGCTTGGAAGTCGTCAGCGTCCAAGACTCGCCGCCGTTGGTCGAGCGCCAGAATCCTTCGGTCGTTCCGGCATAGACGATGCCCGACAGCGAAGGATGCTGAAGGATGGCGCGCGTGCGGCGCGACTGCGAGGGAATGCCCTGCACTTTGCGCCAGCTTGTTCCCGCATTGGTCGTCTCATAGATACCACTGCACGCGGAGGCAATAACGTGATCCGCGTTGCGCGGGTCGAGGTTGATGGCGAAGATGTCTGAATCGTCAATGATGCCGTTCTTGATGTTGGTCCAGGTCTGCCCGCCGTCCGTCGTCTTGTAAGGCAGATACCACGTTCCGGCGTAGATCACATTTGTATTGCGCGGATCAATCGCCAGAGATTCGACGTTGATAAGGCCGGGCGCGGATTGGGTTCGCAGCTGCTCCCACGATTCGCCGGAATCCATCGAACGATAGACGCCGTGATTCGTTCCGACGATGAGCATGTTTGGATTCTTTGATGACTGCGTCATCGAATGAAGAGCTTCCTCTTTGAGTTCCGCAGCTTCGCGCCAGGTGCGACCGCCGTCGGTAGTTTTGAAAAATCCGCCGGGGTCTTTGTGGCGATGCGTGGCGACATAGATGACGCGCGAATCGCGCGGGTCAACGATGATGTGGTCAACGAAAAGTTTGGGCTGATTGAAATTATAGAAGAGCCGCCAGTTTTGGCCGCCGTCCGTCGAGGTGTACATCTGTCCGTCGAGCGTGCCGAAATAGAAACGCTGCGGATCGTTCGGGTCAACGACGAGCGCACGCACGTCGCCGCCCGTCGGGCCGGTCACGCGCCAATCCATCGCATACTGCGGATCGGCTGCGGCGTTCGGTTCAACCGCGTTCGGTTCAGCTTCGTTCGGTTTATTATCGGCGCTCACGTTTTGAACTTCAGCGCTTTGAGCGAACGCGAGCGTGACGAGAGTCAGGAGAGCAAAAAACAGGAGAGATCGTTTAATCAGTCGGGCCATCATCAATTTTATCTCCGCTTTGGTTATGAACATTTGTTGCATCGGCGACCTGCGCCATGATTATAGATTATCGTCGCGCGCTTCGGCTACTTCGGTGCGACTTCATCCACCTGTAGGATGCTGGACGCGGAAAGCGCAGTTGTATTGCTGAAAGGCATTAAGCCTCTCGCTGCTATCTTGGACAAAAGCGAAGCGGGCGATGCTTCCCTTTTTAGGGAGAAACATCGCCCGCGTCTTGGTTAAAGGTCGCGCCTCAAAGTCTCAGAGAGACGCGAGCGTTATTAGCTATTCTTCCTCACCGCGACGACGACCACGACGGCGTGTGCTCGTGCGCCGACCGTGCGGTCTGGCCTTGCACTTCGGACACGGAGTCACAGTTGCCGAGTTCGACGGTGTCGGTGCGGCTGCGCCTGTCGGCTGCCCCCACAACTCAACCGTCAGGTGCTCGCGGCAACCGCCGTTGACGACCGTGAGGCGACTGCGATCAATCCCGCGTGTGTTGACCAGGTAGTCAATCGCGCGTGCTGAACGCTGATCCGCTTCACCATCGCAAGAGCCGAAGATAACGTAGATGCCCTGTGTACCCGGCTCGCCCTGCAACTTGATTGCGAAGTTGTCGAGACGTGCCTTCTCATCGTTGAACTTGAGATCGGCGTACTCGTCAAACTTATAGGGCGGGATCGGTTTAACAGGACCAATAACCGGGAACGAGCAGGCTGCTGTATGCGGGCACGATGGATTCAACCCACCGATGTCAACACTTGCAGTGACCTGTCCGTCAAGCCCAGTCGTATCAACAGTGATCGTGGGCGAATTCTGACCACTGATGATCTTACCGGCTGAGACTGACCAGTTATAAGTCGGCGTCGCATTCGGATCGCCGCCTCTGAGGGTCACGCTCACCGTTGCCGGTGTGGGTGCCGTAATCTGATCGGTCGGACAAGAGATGTTAATCTCTGGACACGGCGGCACGCAGTTGGTGCAGCCAGCAACGGTCACACTCGTGGTCGAGAAGGCCACGCAGCCACAACCGTCATCAACCGTGACGGTCGTCGTGTAAGTGCCCGGCTGAACGCCCGTCAAATCCCAGGAGACGTTCGAGCCATCACCTGTGATGCGGCCTCCGGTCGTGGTGTACGTGTAAAGCAGCGTATCACCATCCGGGTCGGTCGCATTCGCCGTCAACTGAACTGTCTGATTCGCGCTCGGCTGACAGGTCGCCGAGATCATTCCCGGCGGGCACGCGAGTGTGATCGTTCCAGACGAAGCCGACAAATTCACAGTCGGTGGCTGATTCGGCAAGAACTCCGGCGCGCGAGCATTGCGATGACCAGCCCAGAACTGGAAGATAAAGCCGTTGGCATCATCAGACGGGATAAAGCCATTCGGGAATCCTCCGGCTGTTGCCGGACTGGAAGTTCCCGGAACAACTACAACGCCACGTCCCGGAACATTAACATTGGTTATCTGTTGAATGTTGGTGTTGGCATTCGTCCCGTTAAAGAGCGAGCGATCTTGCTGATTGATGTGCATACGATAAGCCGCGCCAAGGCCCCACCATCGCGCCGGATAAATCTTCACACCAGCCAGCGCCTCAACGGGACTGTTCTCAAAGGCGTTCGGTGTGCGACCACCTACGTACTGCGTGGAGCGCAACTCCAAAATAGGCTGGAGGTACTTGTTGACCGGGAAGTCAAACCCGACGCCGGCGATTAACTCATCCGGCCTGTCGAGCAAGATCGCCCCGCCCATCGCACTGCTTTTTGGATTGCTGTTCAGCCAGTAACCGATGTTGGCCGAGACATTGACCGAACGGCTCAGGCGTCCATCAACGACGCCGACCAGTCCGAAGTCGCCGATGTTACCACCCGGACTAGCTCCGCGCTGCAACT
>JAVHWW010000033.1:0-31577 GCA_032159235.1 Acidobacteriota bacterium | reverse complement strand
ATTTAAAAAATACTCGCCAACAACTGACCACTGACCACTGACTACTGACCACTGCTTCCCGTGCATCGTAAAAGGGTGTTCGTGCGTCTAAGAAAGGCTATGCATGTACAAGGTCGGGTAATAATCTTCATTGGTGCCATCCTCGCCATTTTTTTACTTTTGGTCTCTTGCGAAAATAAGCGTACAGGGCAGACGAGTCTGAGTCCGGCGGCGATTGTGCCGGTGGCGCGCACTCTGCCGCCGCTTCCGGTGCATCCGCTGACGCAGAAGTTGGAGGCGATGCGCTCGCGTGCGATGCGTGAGGCTGCGGATTTGCGCGGGTTGCAATTTACGAGCGATGTCGGGATGGCGGAGCTTTCCGGTTGGGAGTACGGCACGCGCGCCAGCGAGATGGCACAGGTCTTAGGCGGCGACGACCTGCACGCTTTGAGCAAGCTGGCGGCGGCGGGCGGGATGTTGCCGGAAGGAACTGACCTCGCGTCACTCGCCGCGAGCTTCACGGCTCTGTCGGCGGGCGCGACCTATTCGCCACTCGATAAGCAGGTCTTAATCGTTGATAAGTTCAACGACGACTCTTTACTGACGCACGAATTTACACACGCCTTGCAGGATCAGCATTTCGATTTGATGAAACTACTGCTCGTGCGCCCATTTAACTTCGACCGGGCGGAAGCGGCCTTCGCCGTCGTCGAAGGCGACGCGATGAACGTGCAGCGACGCATGGAACAGGGCGACTCTTACGCTCGCCGCTCGCTCGAAGAGATTACGCGGCAGGAGGCTGATCGCTTCGGCGATTATCGCAAAGAGGTCGGCGATTTCTTTCCGCCACTTCTGACAGAGACTTTCATCTTTCGTTATCGTGACGGCGCGCGACTGGTCGAAGCTGTGCGGCGCAGTCGTGGGCAACGCGGCGTTGACGAACTCTTCGAGCGTCCGCCCGTGTCGAGCGAACAGGTCCTGCATCCTGAGAAGTATCAGCAGAACGAACTCCCGCGCGAAGTATCATTGGACGAAAATGGTTTCGCTGCTACGGGCTGGAAGAGCGTAACTTCGACACCGCTCGGCGAGATCGGCGTGCGCGGACTCCTGATGGCGGGCATCTCTGAAAAGGACGCCGTGCGCGCCGCGAGCGGCTGGGGCGGCGACCGCGCTTACCTCTTTGAGAAAGCGGGCAGCACATCGCTCTTCGTCTGGAAAACTGTCTGGGATAGATCGTCTGACGCAGTTGAATTCTACGACGCATACAACGCGCTTGAGCGTCATCGCAACAGCGTGCAGGTTAATGCTTCAACATTAGGCGATGTCGCGCAGATGATCTGGCGCGATAATGGACGCCTCACGATTGTGCGTCGGGCAGGCGACAGCGTGATCGTCGTTCGCGGTGCGGAGGCAGATGTGAATGGGGCGCTTGAATTAGCGCAACGATAAAACTCGTGAGTAGTAAATCGTAAATAGTAAGCTCGTTCGACTATTCACGATTCATGATTGACGATTTACGGTTTCATCACTTTTGCCCTCAGCTTTATTTCCAGCCAGTCGCCCAAAGTCTTCAGGACATCATCGCCGATAATGGTCGTTTCAAGCGTCGAGTATTCGCTGAACGCTCCGGTCTTGGCTGGCAGAAAGAGGTGATTGAGATTCGGGAAGATGTTAATGCTGACATCCTTGTTGCCAGCGCCCTGTGCTGCCTGCAAAAGCATCGTGGCTTGCTCGGCAGTTATCTGGCGATCAATCGCGCCTTGCAGGATGAGAATCGGTTGACGCACTTTGCGAATGGTCGGGAGCGGGTCGTAAGTCCAGAACTCTTTGATCCAGGGCAGGCGTACCTCCGCCGGATACTTCGAGAGGTCGCCGCCCGTCTGAACTGCGTGAATGATCTCCTGTTGCTGCGCGCGTTGCTTGTCTTTCTCTTCCGCACTCAAGCTCGTATTACGTGCGAGAACATCATTCGCTTGATCTATGCTGATTTGATCGCCGCGCTTGCCGCTTCCGGCCATGAGCACAATGGCTGCGATCTGCGGGTCACTGGCTGCGACCATCGGCGCGATGATGCCTCCTTCGCTGTGGCCGACGAGCGCGATGCGATTGCCGTCAATCTCAGGACGCGAGCGCAGGTAAGCGACCTCTGCGCGCGTGTCGTCGGCGAAGTCGGAGGTCGTCGCGGTCATCAACATGTCGCGCCCGCCCGAACCTCCCACGCCGCGATCATCAACTCTCAGCACAGCTAGCCCGCGACTCGCCAGCGTCTCGGCGACCTGACGGAACGGCCTGTACTTCTCTAATCCCGGAATCGGAATCGGCTCGTCGCGCGTTTGCTGGCCGGAGCCTGTGATGGTGATGACGGCGGGGAAGGGACGCGCTCCGTTTTTTGGCAGGAGCAGTGTGCCTGCGAGCGTGAAGCCTTTGGCCTTGACAGTGACTTCTTCGGCAGTGAACGGAGCATTGGGCGGCGCGCTGTAATCAATCGCCGCACTATCCTGCTTGCTCTGAGGAGAGGGAGTTTGCTCGCCGGAATTATTAACAGTGGCCTTGTTACACTGCACAAGCACAACCATGCTCAAGCTGAGCAGAAGAAGGGAAAGTATTGTTTTTTTCATTGTCGTCTCCATTAAGGAAATGCAGGAGTCAGAATTCAGACTCCAGAAGCCAGAATGAGAAGGCGGCAGCCCGCATTTACAGATTCTGTTTTCTCCTGACTCCTGACTTCTGGATTCTGTCTCCTGCTGTACTTCATCATTGCCTTTCAACTCTCCAACGGTAAGAACAGCAGCACCGGCACTGCGATCATGACGGCGAGGTAGAGATAGACCCACTTGTTGCCCATGTTGAAGGTGTAGCCCCACCCGACCAGTTTCTCGACAAAGAGCGCCGGGTCTTCACGGTTGCAATAGACAAGCCCGCCCAGATACCAGTGCGCGGCGTCCCTTTGCCTTTGCACATAGACGCGCCCGACTTCAGTTCGCAGGCGGCGATCTATCTTGTGAAAGCGATAGATTGCGCTGGCGACGGCGACAAACATCAACGCGCCGGAAGCCCATGCTGCAATCGCAACGATGCTCGACAAAAAATGCAAACCCCCGACGGCACTGAAAGCGATGTTGGCCGTCAAGCTGCCCAGCATGATGCACAGGAGCAGGCGCATCCAGTCCATGAATCTGACGGTGAGCGCGAGCGCCGCCTCCTTCAATCGCAAATACTCTTCCGTGTGCTCTGCGGGCAGGGTCATCTTCACGCCGAGCACGCCATGCTTGACGGCGAGCAGCAAGCCCTGCATGTAAACCAGCATCGCCGCGAGCGAGAAGACGGAGAAGTAACTCTTGCGCGCCCATCCGTCCGCGTCGCCGCGCCAGTTCCAGTGCACTGGGATGCGTTCGGGAAGCTGCGGGTAGTAATAGATCAAGACCAGCACGGGCAAGATGGTCAGAACGACGATTATGATCTCCAGCGCGAGGTTCGTGTAATCACCTAGACGGCGTGTCTTGAGCGCTGAGGCGAATCGTTGATGCTCCTCGACCAGCTCAAGCCTTTTCGCTTGGCGATAGAAGAGGACGTAGAAGAGCATCGCGCACGGCAGTAGTAACAGTCTGGGCGCGACCTGCGCAAACTCGATGCGTCCTTTGTAGAGAGAGAAAATGAGTCCGATGGCTTCGATCTCGATGAAGGTCAGGACGAGCCAGAACCAGTAGCGATGAAGCACACGCCGCCCCTCGCCGCGATAGACCTCTGGACTGACGCGCACGCCGAAGAACGCATCCTCACCGCGCATCACCGGCATGAATATAAAGAACGCCAGCAGTGCCAAATCAATCAAGAGCAAGACGATCATTGTGGATGACATCTTTCGACTCCTCCTATTTATTTCCCTTCAACAGCCCGCGCAGTTCGTCGCCGACGAGCGACATGATTTCGGCGCGCGGCAATCCGGCCAGCACAAGCTGCGTCAACGCCGCACGCAAAGGCTTGCGTAGCTCGTCATCCGTCTTCAACTGCGCCGTGCGCGGTGCGACGATTGCGCCCGACCCGTGACGCACGTTGATTAACCCTTCGCTCTGCAACTCGCGGTAAGCAGTCGCAATCGTGTTCAGGTTGACTCCCAGATCAGCCGCCACCTGACGCACAGGCGGCAACGCAGCCCCCTCAATCAACTCGCCACGCGCAATCAGAGCCTTGATCTCGTCCACCACCTGCTGGTAAATCGGTCGCCGGTCGTGTTCGTCAATTACGATGTACATAGCACCAGTCTCACCCATAGAAATTGTATAGTGTTTCTATACACCATACAATCATACATGTCAACTAAAATTTTGTTTCAGCAATCCTGGCTGGTTGGAATATGTGTGCGGCCTGCAAAATGGAAATTCCGGGTTAGGAAATCACGGGTTTATCTTGAGGACTCACCATCAAAGCCTTTTCTGTAACGATTCCCTGCTTCAGTAACGCAATACTTTGTCTCAGTAATGCTTTACTAAGGCTCAGTAACGCGATACGAAGCCTTAGTAACACGATACGCAGGCTCCGTAACGCAATACTTCGCTTTAGTATCGCAATACGGTGCCTCCGTAACGCAATACGCGGCCTCAGTAATGCGGTACTAGACCTTAGTAACGCGATACTTTGCTTCAGTATCGCGTTACTTGCCTTTGGAATTGCGATTCCAGACGTGAAAAATCGGCTCGCGGCAGAGGAAATTGCGATTTAGCTCAATAAATACACAAAGAGAGACCCGTCGCGCTCTCCCCTTCGCAACGGGTCTCTCTTTGACGGTCGCTCGCTTACGTCTTAACAGGGGCGACCGATTCCGTTAGATTTTGTTGGAAGCCTGCCCGCGCTCTCCCCTTCGCTGACAGGCTCCCTCCTTACCGACAACCCTTTGGAGTTGCCGATCCTTTAAGATACTGGCCGGACGTTGGCCGCCGGAAGCGCGACACTCCGGTTGAGCACGACCCCAAACTCCGTGCCCGACTTAACGACAGCTTCCTTGCCCTTCGAGAAGTAAGCACCCGCCGCGCCCAGTCCGCCGCCGATCAGCGTGCCGACGCCAGCGCCTGTGCCGCCGCCCGCGATAGCTCCGATGATCGCACCCGCCGCCGCACCGCCGCCGATGAAGACCACATTGCGCCGCGCCGTTGATCTGCCGGAGACTTGGCTCTCGTTGTCGCTCTTCGCAGTGCTCGTGTCCACCACATCAGTCAAAGAACCATTGATCGCTCGCGTGATGCCACTGGGCAGACGGACTGAAACGAAACTGACTCCGATAGTGCCCGCCTTGTTCTTGCGTTGCGCGCGCATCACGCTCGTCACGCGACCGACGATAGTGCTGCCTGCCGGAATCACTTCGACGCCGCCTGCGTAAACCGGAATCGTCGTCACGGTCGTGAACTGATCGCCGACGCGCGCCGTTTCAGAACTGATCGTCTGATTGATCTTGACGTTAATAACCTGTCCGACCGGAATCGTCTGATAGTTTGGTTCGGTCTGCTGCGTCGGACGTGTATATTTACCTAAGCGCGGACGCCGCCGTGTCGTGCGCCGCTGACCGAAAGCCGGAAGAACGCTCGACGCTGCCAGAACTATCAGAGCTAAAAAACTCAGCGCGCGCCGTGCCCGATTGCGATTAACTTCAGTCATGAGATTCAAACCCTCCGAGCCATGCTCACCTGCTTTGTGCCCGGCTCTCAATCGAGCAGCACGGCGAGACGTTGACAGCTTGAGCAACGAGCGTGCCAAACGGTTGAGACGCTCCGGCGAGGATGTAAGACTTGCTATTTTCTAAATTAGATGCAGATTCCCGGTGTGGATATTAAAAGCCTCTGCGCCACTTGTAAACCATGTGCGCGAGCATTCACATCTACCGCGCACGATATGGGGTGAAAGTAAGAGGCATGAAAAAGCGAGAGACGAGCAATTCGAATTACTCGTCTCTCGCTCTTTAACGGAAAGTTTGCCGAGGGCGGGACTTGAACCCGCACGACCTTACGATCAACGGATTTTCTTACCACTACGGCTTTCGCCGCCTACACTAAAACAGTTTGTGGTCTGGGCGATGCCTTCTCCATGCATCAGCGGTGATGTTTAGGAGGGAGCCGTCTCGTCTCTACACTTTGCTGACTTCAGTCAGCCTTAGCTCGGCGTTGCCATCAGCGATTTTGCAAGCAAATCCTGTTAAGGGTTCACCGACTTTGACTCCATTCACGCCAGAGATTTCGCTCTGAGTGCTCAAATAACTAAGTCCGTCGCGTCTGCCATTCCGCCACCCCGGCAGCAGGGCAAAAAGATACCACGCGCCGCACGTTCTTTCCAACTTCTTCACAGTCTGCCCGCGCGATGTTAGAATATCTTTGAACCGCAGCCTTGACAGCTTTAGCCAGACCGGAACTTTATGACCGAAGAGCAGGAAGTCTTTCTCAACCACATTCAGAAGGCCGGACTCAAGCGCACCGCGCAACGTGACCTGATTCTGGATGTCTTTCTACGCACGGAAAGGCATCTTTCCAGTGAAGACCTGTACCGTCTCGTGCAGCAGGAAGACTCGGCCATCGGCCAGACCACAGTCTATCGCACGCTCAAGCTCTTAACCGAAGCCGGACTCGCACGCGAAGTGCGCTTCGGCGACGGGCGCACGCACTACGAGCACAACTACAAGCATCAGCATCACGACCACATGATCTGTATTGAGTGTGGCGAGATTATCGAATTCTACTCCGCCGAACTCGAAGCCCTTCAGGACGCGATGGCTGCCAGGCACGACTTCGAGGTGAAGCAACATCTGCTCCGCATTCTTGGAATCTGCGCGAAATGCCGCCAGGCGCGTGACAGTGAGAAACGTGAAACGGCAGCCCAGCCTCACGTCAGAGTTGCGACGGGCACGGAATAGAGAAATGCAAAATTAAAAATGTCACATGCAAAAGTGCGGCGGCGACCATTTTATTAAATCGGCTTCCGCCTGACTTTTGCATTTTTAATTTTGCATTTTGCATTTCGTTGAATTGGGTGTAATTTCCTTCTGTCTTCCCGAAATAATTTTCGACGTTGTTCTTGATAACGGAGCGTGTGTTTATCTAATGAGTGTTGACATTAAATTCGAGCCGGAGGGTCAGGACGGCCTGATTGCAGAGGGCACGTATTTGTGGGACGCGGCGAAGCGTCTGGGTGTGCGCCTGCCCGCCGAGTGCGAAGGACGCGGCGAGTGTGACACCTGCGCCGTCATCGTGGAGAAAGGCGCGACACTGCTTTCGTCTTTGACGGAAGCCGAGCGGGTGCGCTTGAGTCCTGAGCGACTCGCGGCGGGAGAGCGTCTCGCTTGCCAGGCGAAGATTGAGCATGGCGGCGAAGTCGTCCTGCGTGCTGTGCCCGTCACGGAACGCGCGGAGACTTCTGCCGAGACGGCGAAAGATTTGCGTAAAGAGTTTCGTGAGTTGCCGCTCAAGCGCAAGCTCGCCACTCTCGTCGAGCTGGAAGCCGTCACCTTGTTTCAAACGCTCGATGCCCTCATCAGCGTTCCGTTCATGATTGGCGGGAAAGTGATGGACTTGATGGCCGGGCGCGGGCGCTCTCTCGATGAGCGCGACCATGCAGCGCACCGTCCGCTTGAGCATCGTCAGCCTGAAGAAGAGAAAGTGATGAGCGACGCGCAAGGATGAAAGAACGTAATCATTGAATCATTGATTCATGTCATCAATAACTCAATGACTCAATGATTACATTCCAAGTGTCTCAATCAACAGCCAATGCCGAAACCATCTTTTGCCAAAGAATCCAGCCCGTCGCGCATGAGGATTGCTCGCCTGACATTGAAGTCTTTTCTCGTCCTCACGCTGCCGCTCTTTCTTCTGGCTTGTCCCGGCAACAACAACAAATCGAACAACGGCGGGACGAACACGGCGCCCACGCCTTCATCCACGCCGACGCCCTCGCAAGCGAGATTGACGATTGATGGTGACCGTGCTTTCGAGCACGTGCGCAAGCAGGTCGAGATTGGCCCGCGCCCCGCCGGCTCGACGGAACTGGCGAAAGCGCGCGACTACATCGTCGGCGAGTTGAAGTCCTACGGCTTGAACGTGACGTTCGATGAGTTCACGGCGAAGACTCCTGTCGGCGACCGGAAGATGATTAACGTGACGGCGGAGTGGCCGGGCGAGTCGAGCGACGTGATTATCATCTCAAGCCACTACGACACCAAACTCTTCAAGGAGTTTCGCTTCGTCGGCGCGAACGACGGCGGCTCTTCGACAGGCACGCTCCTTGAAATGGCGCGCGCGATGGCTCAGAGCGGACAGAAACCAAAGTTTACTTACTGGTTCGTCTTCTTCGACGGCGAAGAGGCTTTCTGCAAAGAGTGGGAAGACTGCAAGAATCCAGATGGGCCGGACAACACCTACGGCAGTCGTCACTACGTCAAACAACTCAAGGAGAAGAATGATCTGAAGCGCGTCCGCGCGATGATTCTGCTGGACATGATGGGATATAAAAATCTGCGGCTCGGACGCGATAAAGAGATGAGCACGCCGTGGCTGATAGATGAAGTCTGGACAACCGCGCGCGAACTAGGTTACGGCTCGACGTTCGTTGATGAACTTGAAGGAGTCGGCGGCGACGACCACGAGCCGTTTCTCAAAGAGGGCATTGAATCGCTCGACATCATTCAACTCAGCACCTACGAATATTGGCATAAGCCCGAAGACACGCTCGATAAAATCTCGCCGCAGAGCTTGAAGATGGTCGGCGACGTGGTGCTGGCAAGTCTCCCGCGCATTGAGCAACGATTGTTGAGCAGACGTTCCTCCTAAACACTCTTCAAGCCTCGTCAGAAAGGATGCCGACAATGCTCAAGTCTCCTGACATTTTAGTTCCGGTTGATTTCTCCGAATGTTCCATCAACGCTGTGCGCGTCGCAATCGGCATCGCTGCGCCTGACGGCGATCTCACCTTGCTCCACGTGGTCAACGAACATTTCATCAGCGATGCAGTGGTCACGGGACTCGGAACTTCCGACGACATCACAGCGCGAATGCGTGAGCGCGCCGAAGCGGATTTTTCAACTATGCTCGAAGGACTCGAAACAGGCAGCGTCGAAATCGAGCGGATGGTTGTGATCGGTGTTCCTTTCGTGGAGATTTTGAAAATCGCCCGTGACCTTGATCTGCCTATGATCGTGATGGGAATGCGCGGGCGCGCCCTCCCGCCCGAAGAAGTCCTCTTCGGCTCGACGGCTGAAAAAGTTTTACGCGGATCGCGCGTCCCAGTGCTGTGTGTACCTTTATGAAGTGAAAAGTGAAAAGTGAAAAGTGAATAGTTAAATACAATCATTCACTTTTCACTTTTCACTTTTCACTTTTCACTAACATGAAACGTGTCGCTGTCATTCCCGGTGATGGAATCGGCCCGGAGGTAATCCGGGAAGCCGTGCGTGTGCTCGAACATCTGCGCGAGACGCATGGGGTCGAACTTGAGTTGACGCATTTCGATTGGGGCGCGGAGAAGTTCTTGAGCGAAGGTGTCAGCCTGCCGGATGGCGCGCTCGACATGCTGGCGCGCGAGTTTGACGCGATTCTTGCCGGAGCCTTCGGCGATCCGCGCGTTCCTTCAAACAAGCACGCCGAAGATATTTTGCTGGGAATGCGGCGCGGGCTTGACCTTTATATCAATCTGCGTCCCGTGCGTTTGCTCGACGCACGCCTGACTCCTCTGCGCGACCGCACGCCTTCGGATATTGATTTCGTAGTCTTTCGTGAGAACACGGAAGGCGCGTACTGCGGCGCGGGCGGATTTCTCAAGAAGGGAACGACGGATGAAATCGCCACGCAAGAGGAACTGAACACGCGGCGCGGCGTGGAAAGAATCATCGTCGCGGCATTCGAGTACGCGCGAACACATGGACGCAAGCGTGTGACGATGGCGGACAAATCGAACGTGCAGCGTTTCGGCGGCGATTTGTGGCAGCGAGTCTTCAAGGAGGTCGCGGCGCGTTACGAGGGAATCGAAGCCAATCATCAATACGTTGATGCGATGACGATGTTCATGGTGCTCGACCCGGCGCAGTATGATGTCGTCGTGACGAACAATCTCTTCGGCGATATTTTGACCGACTTGGGTGCGGCGCTTCAGGGCGGACTCGGCATGGCCGCATCGGGAAATATTCATCCGGGGCGCGTCTCGCTCTTTGAGCCTGTGCACGGCAGCGCGCCGCCTCTGGCCGGGAAAGGCGTCGCAAATCCGATTGGCTCTATTCTCACTGCGGCGATGATGCTAGAATACCTTGGGCACGACGCCGCGAGCGCGGCAGTTGAAAAAGCGGTCGGCGAGTCGGTGGCACAGAAAGAGACCACACGCGACACAGGCGGCACGCTCTCAACAGAAGAAGCGGGCGCGGCGATTCGACGGAGAATTTGAAAAACAGAATTCAGGAGTCAGAATTCAGAATCCAGAAGAAGAGAAAGACAGAATCTGTGAAAGCGGCTTCCGCCTCAGTATTCTGAATTCTGGATTCTGAATTCTGGATTCCTGCCTTTCATTTGGATTCTGGATTCTGCTTTATGAACAACAAGGGTAGAGAAGCGGCTCAAAGATTACTCGCCATCATCATCATCATGGCGATGCTTGGCGTGATGGGAATACCGTTTTCGGTCATCATCTTCTTCGCCACCGTCACCTTCTTTATCTGGCGCGCGGTAGAGCACACCGAGCATCAGGAGACAGGCCGCATCTTCGAGTTCTACATTGCCGCCAACGATGTGCTGCGCGATGAGGAACGGCACTGGTTCGGATTCGAGATTGCCGAAGTCATCGAGCGCGGCGAGCAGGTTCTACACACGATGCACGATCCGCCGCCGCTCGTCTATTTCGCGCTCGGCGCGCTCTATTACAAAGCGGGCGATCACGCCGCCGCCGCCGAACATCTTTCTTACATTGTCGAGAACGATCTGTCGGACGAGCGTCATCGCTACGCGCCTTCCGCAGAGCTGCGCCGCTACGTTCACATCCTGCGGAAACTGGAGCGCGAGCCGAACGTCGCGCCGCAAACGATGGCGGCTATCCGCAGTCTCGACCGCGCACGTCATCATCGCGCCGCCTTCATGCTCGCCGAATGCCGCGAACGTCTGAATGTGATTCCCGCGCTCAACCCAGCAACGGCGACGGGCACTACCTTCAGACAAACAGCAACCAATGGCAATCAATCCATGAGACCTGAGACCGCGCGCCGTCAGACGCCGCTCGTTCCTCCACCTCCCATCGCAGAAGTCTTGCGCGATCTTTACGAAGAAGAGAAGAAAACAGCCTAATAAAGAAGGGAAAGGGGGAAATGGGGAAAAGGCAAAAGGAAAGAACAGTCCTTTCCCCCTTTCACCTTTTCCCCATTTCTCCTTATGGCGTTGAATACCATCGGGAATTACCGGATTGAAGAACGCATCGGGCGCGGCGGGATGGGCATTGTTTATCGCGGCCATCACCTGAAACTCCCGCGCGAAGTCGCCATCAAGTCCATTAGCTCACATAGCAGCCGCCGCGATCTCCGCCGTCTTCGTCACCGCTTCGAGAAAGAAGCCTTCGTCCAATCGCAACTCGATCATCCCGGCATCGTCAAAATTTACGATTACATCGTCGCCGAGCAGACCTACTACATCGTGATGGAGTTTGTCGAAGGGCGCTCGCTCGCGCATCTGCTTCAACGTGAAGTCTGCCCGCTGCCGATGGAGCGCGCGCTCGATCTCTTCGAGCAGATGCTGGCGGCTATCGCTTACGCGCAGGAGTTCGTCTATCAGGATCAGGACGGCTCGTCACACAGGGGACTGATTCACCGCGACCTCAAACCCGCCAACATGCTCATCACGCCGGATGACCGCGTGAAAATTTCGGACTTCGGTATCGTCAAGCTCGTCGGCTCTGAGAAAACGAACACAGGCGAAAACTACGGCTCGCCGGAATACGTCTCACCGGAACAGGCCGAAGGCGCAGCCGTTGATCCACGCTCAGACATCTATAGTTTGGGCATCATTCTTTACGAGATGCTGACCGGCAAGCCACCCTTTCATAATCAGGAAGGCAAGCTCTCGCAACTCGACATCGTTCGCGCGCACATTCATCAACAACCACCTCTGCCGTCTCAACTCAATTTGCAAATCACACCCGAGCTTGAAGCCGTTATCCTGCGCGCCATCGAGAAGAGGCCGGAGCATCGCTTCGCTTCGGCGATAGATTTTTTGCGCGCCGTGCGTCATGTTCGTGGACGTGAGATGAGCGACATCCAGCGAAGTGGAAGCGTCGCGCAGCCCGTCCGCATCAAAGTCGGAACTGAGGAGATTATTGCCCCGACACTGCATGACGCGGCGCGTGAAAGCTACATCACGCAGCCCATCAAAGCGCAGACGTGCCCGGCATGTGGCGCGGCGACCGAAGCCAGTGATGCTCATTGTCGTCAATGTGGACAGCCTCTCGTCGGCTCGCCCGCCACAGTTAAACTTAGCAGACAGGAAGCCGACGAGTTGAGAAGGAGACGAGCCTTCGGCCTGTGGCTCGGAATTGCGGCAGCTCTTCTCGCGCTCATCGGGATGCTCATTTACTTCGCCTCATCGCGCTGATGCGCCGGAAAACTCTCGTTCGATTCTTCAATCTGCCTGACAGGACTTTCATCATCCGGGCGCACGAGGTTAAAGTGTTCAGCGTCGCGGAAGAAAATCCAAAGTGAGTTTTCAAACTAATCTATGCTAACTGCTGAAATCATCGCCATCGGCTCTGAACTTCTGACGCCCGACCGCACGGACACCAACAGTCTCTGGCTGACAGAGAAGCTCAACAGCATCGGCATCGAAGTCAAACAAAAAACGGTTGTCGGAGACGACGACGCGCGGCTCGAAGAAGCAATCAGGGACGCGCTCAAGCGTTCGCGTGTGGTGATTGCAACGGGCGGGCTTGGACCGACCGAAGACGACATCACGCGCAAGATCGCCGCACGCGCGATGAATCGCCGTCTCCTGCTCAACGAGAAAGTTCTCGACGACATCCGCAGCAGGTTTCTGAGCATGGGGCGACAGATGCCTGAGATCAACTCGCGGCAGGCGATGGTGATTGAAGGCGCGGAAGTTTTAGAGAACCCGAACGGCTCAGCGCCCGGCATGTATCTTGAGCACGACGGGCGCAGCGTCATTCTTCTTCCGGGGCCGCCGCGCGAGATGCGTCCGATGTTCGAGACGTTCGTGCAGCCGAAGCTGGCGGCGAAAGCTGGCGACGTGCGCGTCGTGCGTCGCGTGCTGCGCGTCGCTGGCATGGGCGAATCTGCTGTTGACGAAAGAATCGCGCCCGTCTATACGCAGTACAAGAATCCGCAGACGACGATTCTCTTCAACCGCAGCGAAATCGAGATTCATCTCACCGCGCAGGCCAAGACCGAACAGGAAGCGGAGCTTCTGCTCGATGGTTTAGCAGGACAGATTGAAGAAAAGCTGGGACACTCAATCTTCGCTTTTCGCGGCGAGAAGATGGAAGAGGTCGTCGGGCTTCGTCTCGCCGTCAACGGCTTCACCCTCGCCGTCGCCGAAAGCTGCACGGGCGGTCTCATCAGTCAACGCCTGACGGAAGTTCCAGGCTCATCCGTCTATTTCATGGAAGGCGTCGTTACCTACTCCAACGACGCGAAGACGCGCTCGCTCGGCGTTGATTCCGAGTTGATACTCAAGCATGGCGCGGTCAGCGCGGAAGTTGCCGAAGCGATGGCCGAAGGAGTGCGCCACCGCGCCGACACGGATTTCGGACTCTCCGTCACAGGCATCGCCGGGCCGGGCGGCGGAACTGAAGAGAAACCCGTCGGCCTCGTCTTCATCGCGCTCTCGGACGACGCGCATACAGAGCATCGCAAACTGATGTTGCCCGGCGACCGCCATCTTATTCGCTGGCGTGCCTCGCAAGCCGCGCTTGATCTTTTGCGACGACGTTTGATTTGAAGTCAGAAGCGGATTCGCAAAAATCCGATCTTTCCCTCGCCGCATTATCAACACACAATGCGTGATAACTCCGCACCGCGCGGCATTATCAGCATATTTAAGGTGGATAATGCAGCGCAGGACGGAATTATCACCTAATTTAGGTGGATAATGCAGCACTATTGAGTATTATCCGTGCGAGCGTGGCGGTTGAATAATAGTTCGATGGCTTCGCTTGATAAATGAAACTGTGTATATACTGCATATAGGAGGCCCAAAGTGAAAATTGCCCATGCAATGCTGCAATCAGTTTGTTTGCTGATCGCCTTGTCTTCTCTTTCTTGCGGTCAAAGTATTATCAGTAAGCCGCAGTTAACATTTGAAAATGAGGCGAAAGCAAAATACAGGATGATTTTTGAGAGACAATTCATCCAGTGCGGTACTTCCTATTATTCAGAAGTTACCTACGAATCCTATACGAAAGACGGTTTCAACGGACCGCCACCAAATAAGGGCGTTGATATAATCGAGTTGAAGGGAGTTTCCTTCTCCGCGAAGAGTTTATTCCTCAGCGAAGCCGACAGGCTAAACGGGATTCAATGGTTGGGGAGAGTGGTGGTTTCTTATACTGCGGGTCGGAGATATAAGTCGGATAAAGGCTGGGAGAAGTGGGAGAATTTTGATTTCAGACCTACAGGGTATAGCAGGATCAACCATCCTGTAGATGTACAGAAAAACACCTCCGGGTTGGAGCTTAAGCGAGATACGTTTGACTTCGAATACAACAGTGATTCGGCTTTTGCTAAGGAGACATATAAGAAAATCGACTGTTCGAGTATTCCCAAATGAAGGTATTAATCGGGTGACAATTTTCTTCTAACACGCCGTCGAACAACTCATTGAACGCGAGCGCGAATAGCGCGGCTTTTATCGGCAACTTGTCCGTAATGGCGTTGCGTGCGCGCCCGGTCAATTCAGGCGTTGTGCTGCTTTCGGATTCTCATCCACCTACACTGAAAACATGAAAGTCACCATTATTGAATACCGCCCTGAATGGCAAAAGATGTTCGAGGACGAAAAGAAATTTCTCCAAACGGCGCTCGGAGAAGTTTCGGCTCAGATTGAACATATTGGCAGCACTGCTGTGGCCGGACTCGCGGCGAAACCCGTCATTGATCTGATGGTCGGGCTGGAAGATTTCTCAACCGCCGATAATTTTGTACCAAAGATTGAAGCACTAGCTTACGAGTATCTTAAGAAGTATGAAGCGGTCATGCCCTTTCGCCGCTTCTTTGTCAAAGAGCAGGACGGAAGACGCACGCACCAAATCCACCTGGTTGCAATTGGGAGTGAGTTTTGGGAACGGCTGATCTTATTCCGTGATTATTTGCGGCAGCATCACGGCGTCGCGGCGAAGTATGCTTCGTTGAAGAAGCAATTAGCAGCGCGTGAATGGGCTGACGTAAACGAATATGCGGAGGCGAAAACGGAGTTCATCAGGGAGATCGAGAATGAAGCAAGAAGACGAGTTGGAGGAGAGGCGCAACACAACAAGCTAATTGAGGGTGACGTGCTATTCGAGCCGACCGCGAGTTAGCGTGCCTCTCATCGTCAACTTGTCCGTACCGGCGTTGTGTGCGACCGCTCAATTCCAGTTAGGCTCGCGCTTCACACTCAAGGCGGAAATTCCGCGATTGATCCTCAAATGGTGGGGAAGAAAGGATGAGCCATCAATGAAAGACGGAGAGGCTGAGGACAAATTTGGCGAAACGAGTGTCAATCTGGCGAGACATAATCTTGAGGTGACATTCAAACGTACCAAGGAACAGTGTTTTCGGATCGCAAAGGAAGTCGGCTCAGAGAACGCAGAAGGATTTAAGAAAATGGACGCCTTCGTGCGCAGCCAATACGCGGACGAGCCGAAGAAGATGGCCGAATGGGACAAGATCATGCAGAAGTACGAGTTCCTGGACGAAGAGGATGAAGATCAAGAATAGCAAGGTCGTTTCTGTGAGGTCGCGTGTTGCGAGCGGACAGTCCGCTCCATTCCAGCGTTAGACAATCTGCCTTCCTTGTCCCTCGCTTCCTTTGCTTGCTATATTCTCAGTTCGCCCTGAAACAAGATTTCTTGAGAGTGGGCGCGGAGTGTCTCAATGCGATCTGCGTTGGTTCTCGTCGCCGCGTATCTGCTGGGTTCGATTCCCTTCGGCTATTTGATTGTGCGCTTCGTGGAAGGCGCGGATGTGCGCGACTCAGGTTCGGGCGGAACAGGCGCGACGAACGTCTCGCGGCACGCGGGAAAGCGGGCGGGCGTTATCACACTTCTGCTCGATGCGACGAAGGGCGCGCTCGCGGTTGTGCTGGCACGTTCACTTGCGACGGATGATTTCGGAATCAACTGGTGGGTCGCGGCTGCTGCTTTCATCGCAGTCTTCGGCCACTGCTTTCCGGTCTGGCTAAACTTTCGCGGAGGCAAAGGCGTGGCGACGGGCATCGGCGTCTTCCTGAGCTTGTCGCCTCTGGCGGTCGCGTGCGCGGCGTTGATTTTTATTCTCGTCGTCGCCGCGACACGCTACGTCTCGCTCAGTTCGATTCTAGCCACCGCCACGTTTCCACTGTTCGTCTGGCTCTTGAGTGTTTACGTCAGGCCAACAACAAACCTCGCGCCTGTGATGACGGCAGCCATCGCCACCGGCGCACTTATCATCTTGATGCATCACGCCAACATCGTGAGGTTGTTGAAAGGAACGGAGAGAAAGTTCAGATGAAAGGCAGAATCCAGAATCCAGAATTCAGAAGTCAGAAGAAAAGAAAACCCAACGAAGAGCCGCGCGTGCTGTTCATTCTGGATTCTGGATTCTGGATTCTGGATTCTGTTTTATGAGTCTCATCGCCATCATCGGCGCGGGGAGCTGGGGGACGGCGCTTGGAATCATCGCCGGGCGCGCGGGGCATCGGGTGCGGCTATGGTCACGCAACGTCGAGGTGGTCGAGGCGATCAATCGGCAGCACGTCAATAGCGTCTATCTCGCGCAGTATGAGATACCGCCGGGCGTCGAGGCGACGAATGAGTTGAGCGAGGCGTTGAGTGATGCGGAGTTGATATTGCTTGCTGCTCCGTCGCACGTGACGCGCGAGTTGCTCTTGAAGATGCGGCCAGATTTGCAACCGTTAATGATCTTTGTCAGCGCGACGAAGGGAATTGAGATTGAGACGGGAAAGAGAATCTCGGAAGTTGTCAGAGATGTTGCGGGTGAACTTTTCGAGCCGCGCTTCGTTTGCCTTTCAGGGCCATCTTTCGCGCAGGAAGTTGCCGCAGGACATCCGACGGCTGTGGTCGCGGCGAGTGAAAATTTAGAAGACGCGCGGCGTGTGCAGGAGGCGCTGAGTTTTCAGAATCTACGCATCTACACGAACACGGATGTCGTGGGCACAGAGATCGGCGGCTCCGTCAAGAACGTGATGGCGGTCGCGGCGGGCATGGTCGCGGGATTAGAATTGGGCGCGAACAGCATCGCTGCCTTAATTACGCGCGGCCTCGCGGAGATTGCGCGTTTCGCGTTGGCGCAGGGCGCACAGATAGAAACGCTGATGGGACTTGCGGGCATGGGCGATCTGGTGTTGACTTGTACGGGCGAATTGTCGCGCAATCGCTACGTCGGGCAGGAACTTGGGCGTGGCCGCGCGCTTGAAGAGATCGTGAGCGGAATGCATGAGGTTGCGGAAGGTGTGAAGACGACGCTCGCCGTGCATCATCTTGCTCAGAAACTCAACGTCGAGATGCCGATTACGAGAGAAGTTCACGCCGTGCTTTATGAAGGCAAGAAGGCATCGGACGCGGCGAGCGCGTTGATGCTGAGACCTCTGCGCGGAGAGACGAATGGGAGTTATGAATTGTGAGTTTTGAGTTTTGAATTGAAAGCCTTAACTCAAAACTCATAATTCATAACTCAAAATTTATTTTGGTTATGGCAGTTACTAACGAAGAGAAAATTTTGGTGACGAATCGCGCGGCTTTTCACGAGTATCATATCTCGGATAAGTATGAGGCGGGCATTGCTCTGACGGGGACTGAGGTCAAGAGTGTGTTGGAGGGGCGCGTGCAGTTGAAAGAATCTTACGTCGCCGTGCGTGATGGCGAGGCGTGGTTGTTTAATGCGCACATTTCGCCGTATTCTCATGGCAACCGCGCGAACCCCGATCCAGTGCGAACGCGCAAGTTGCTGCTTCATCGTCGTGAGATTGACAAGCTGGAACAAGTGACAACTGTTCAGGGCATGACGCTCGTTGTGACGCGCGTCTATTTGAAGAACGGGCGGGCGAAGTTTGAGATTGGCGTCGCAAAGGGCAAGAAGTTGTACGACAAGCGAGAAACTGAAATGCGCCGGACGGTCGAGCGCGAGACGCGCGCGCAATTGAAAGAGCGCAACACAAATCGGTAAGATGTGTAGAAAATAGTTGAGAGGAAGATAAATTTTATGGAAGTCCAAACCAGCACGGGACGTTATCAGGAACAGGATGCGCAGGCTCTGGCCGTCGCCGTCTTCAAGGATGAGAAGGGCGACGATGGAATTTTGCAGGAGCTTGATGAAGCGTCGGGCGGAGTTGTCCGCTCCGTTATTGAATCCGAAGAATTGAAGGGCAAAGAAGGCGAGACCGTTTATGTGCATCTCGCTTCGAGTGGAAGTGGACTGCGCGCGCGCAGGCTTCTGCTCGTCGGCGTCGGAGCGCGCGAAGATTACACGCCCGCGCAGGTTTCGCAAATGGCGGGCGCGGCTGTGCGCTTCCTGCGCGGCAAGAACGTCAAGACCGTCGGCCTTGTGACACGCGCTGATGGAGATGCAGAGAAGACTGCGGCGGCGGCAACCGAAGGCGCGATCATGGGATTGTTCGAGCCTGACAAGTATCGCACGGTTGATAAAGAAGAACGCACGATTGAGCGGCTCGTCATCATCTCGGAAGGCGCGGACGAAGCGGCTCTGAAAGGTGGCGCGGAGCGCGGGCAAATCATCGGCGAGTCGGTCAACTTCACGCGCGATCTGTCGAACGAGCCGGGCGCGTACATGACGCCGACGGACATGGCCGAACGCGCGCGACAGATTGCGAATGAGTTTGGACTGAATGTTGACGTGCTTGACGAAGCGCGTATGGAGCAGGAAGGCATGGGTGCGCTCCTGAGTGTCTCACATGGTTCGGAAGAGCCAGCGAAGTTGATTATCTTGAAGTACACGCCGCGCGATGCGACGGCGCAGGATGAAGAGAATCTTTTAGCGTTCGTCGGCAAGGGAATCACTTTCGATTCGGGCGGCATCTCGCTCAAGCCGGGCGAGAACATGGAGTTGATGAAGTATGACATGACTGGCGGCGCGACCGTGCTCGGTGTGATGCGCGCCATCGCACAGTTGAAGCCTTCGATTCCCGTGCTCGGTGTTGTCCCAGCTTCAGAGAATCTGCCGTCGGGCAAGGCGACGAAGCCGGGCGATGTCGTCAAGGCGATGTCCGGTAAGACCATTGAGATCATCAACACTGATGCTGAAGGTCGCTTGATTCTTTCCGATGCCATCTGTTACGCGAAGAAGCTCGGTGCGAAGCGTGTCATTGACATGGCGACCTTGACGGGCGCTGTCTCCATCGCGCTCGGCGATGTCAACACGGCTGTGCTGGGAACGGATCAGGAACTGATTGACGAAATCATCGTGGCGGGCAAAGAGGTCGGAGAAAAATTCTGGCAACTGCCGCTTGATAAGGAGTACACGAAGCAGATCAAGTCGGACATCGCGGACATCAAGAACGTCGGCGGGCGCAAGGCCGGAACGATTACCGCCGCAGCGTTCCTGAAAGAATTTGCTGACGGTATCTCTTGGGCGCACCTTGATATTGCGGGCACGGCGTGGGGCGACGATGCCAAACCGTATCGCGCCAAAGGACCGACGGGAGTCGCCGTTCGCACGCTCATCAACATCGTGGATCGCGCCGCGCGCTCACAACTCGGCGAGCAAAAGGTTGAAGCAGGGAAGGCCAGTTAAAAGTTTTCTGAAAGAGATGTCCCCGTTACGGAAGAGAGGCACTCAGATTGTGATTGACCTTTCATCCCTGACGACGGTTCAGGATTCTCAACCACCATGTTTGAGCGGTGCGTGTGCGAAATCGGTTTCAGTGTACAAATGTGGACAGGCATGTTCACATTTGTGGACACAAAGCTGATGCAGGCGGCGGCGTAGCTCCCGTTTTCGTAAGGTTTCTAGCGGGAATCTTTGCTGGCACACGCATTGCTGACTTCCGGCGAGAGCCAGGGCGGGGCTTGCTTCTTAATAATTGTCCTCGCCCCCCTTCTCGGAAACTATCCGGGCAGCCAAGGGCATCGCTTCCCTGGCTCTTCATAATTTCCCACACCAAGCAAAAACTCTTAAGCCAGAGACTTAACCCGGCATCTCGATTCCTCTCGCCTGAAGTTAATCTGAAGGCAGGCGAGACGAATTTGCTCATGTTATGCTATATTATGGGCGTCAAGGGCGACCATCCCTGCCCGCTCAAGCAGAGATTATTGGGCGTCCCATCGCTGTCTTTTGAAGGAGTTTTGTAAAAGCGCGGTGGTTGATTACTACAAAATTTTAGGCGTTGAACGGTCGGCGACTGCCGTAGAGATAAAGTCTGCCTATCGGCGGCTCGCGCGCCAGCGCCACCCGGACGTGAACGGCGGCTCGGAACAGGCCGCGCGCAGGTTTGCATTGCTCTCACTAGCCTACCGCACGCTCAACGATCCTCTGGAGCGTGCCGCTTACGACGCGAAGTGTGAGAAAGAGCGACAGAGTCGAAGCGGTTTCGTCCTTCACTCCGACAATATTCACGCTCGCCGGATGCGAATGGTCACGGTTCAAGCTCGTTGCGACCGGGTTGTTGATATACTTCTGGAGGCAGACCGCCGCGCCAACTCAGAGCGCTCGCAGGCAGTCTTCACGACCGTCACGCTCTTCTTCTCGACCTTCATCGTCGCCTTATTGAAACCGAAGTTCTGGCAAATAGGCGCTCTAGGCCGCGCCATCGTGATTACACTTTTCGTCGTGGGGTTGTGGCATCTGGCGTCGAGACTGCGCGAGTATTTCAAGCGTTATACTTACAAGCCGGAGCGGATTCACGTTTCGATCATGACGGAGGAAGAGAAGCCGGAAAAGCCCTTCACGCGCTTTTCCGCTTACGTCTTCTTAGTTGTCGGCTACGTCGTCTGCATCGCGGCTGGCCTTCTCGCAGCCGACCAGCTTCATTACGTGATGAACGACCTGCGCTTCATCTTCGATCAAAATATCCGACCCGACTTAATCTTCTATCCGCCAATAGCCGTCCTCTTCGTGGACATGATGCACAACTTCGCCTCCAAAATTGATTCGTGATGAGCGCCCTTCTTGTGTTCGTCGTCATCTCCTGACAAACATAACAGACCTCTTAGTCTTGCACGTCGCGCGCGTCTCATGTATATTGCGGGCGAATCGAACCCCCACAAGATGTTTTAAGATGGTCATCCAGGCTGGGTGGCCGCCGTGCAAAGTTTACAATCTTTGGAGACGCAAACTACGCTGGTGAAAAATAAAAACACGTGTCCTTCGCAACGATACGTTATTTGCCGACGGCCTCCTGAACGTCGCTGCCACAGTTTCGACTGACTGCGCGCTTTGGCCGTCGCCCTTTGCAAGAAAGTAAGGAGCAAAGAGATGGCTAAACGATTAACCGAACGCCAACGTCTCGCCCTCAAACTCGACTCGCTCAACGATTCTGAAGTCGTGGAAGTTTTAGACTATATCTCGATTATGGAGACGATGCGCCGCGCCAGTGTGCTGCCCGGAGTCTGGGAAGACGAGTTGATTTCGCTCTTGGCTGACGCGCATGAGAACAGGCGGGCGCGACAGGCTTTTGAATGGGAAGCAGTCCGCCGCCGCGCCGAACGCCGCGCTTCGACACTGCCCGCTCGCGTCTGAAACCTGGATGAGAGCCTCGAAACTTTTTCATGTCACCGACGCGCTTGCACGCGGGATTGTCGGCTCGCCGTGCGCGCTGGCGGCTTGCTTGCTTCTCATTGTTATTTCTTCGGCTGCTTTAGCGCAGCAAGGAAAGCTCGCTCCTTCACAACTGACTCCCTTTCAACTCGAAGTTGAAAAACAACGCCAGCGACTTACCTCTGCTGAGACGGAAGAGCGGCGCGACGCAGTCGTGCGGTTGGGTGCGATGAAGCGCCCGGAAAGCTCTCGCGTTGCAGCCAGCGCGCTGCGTGATTCTGCGGCCAGCGTGCGTGCGACCGCCGCACATTCAGTTCTTTCGTTACCATCCGACGAGGCCGCCGCGCTCTTGCTTCCACAGCTTCAAGACCGCGAAGAGTTTGTCCGGCAAGAAACAGCTTACGCGCTCGGTGAAACGCGCAGCCGCACAGCCGTCTCGGCGCTCGTCTCGATTCTTGAACGTGATAAAAAGGATAGCGTTCGCGGCGCGGCAGTGGTTGCGCTGGGGCTGATCGGTGATGAAGCGGCGGTGATACCGCTCACGCAATTTCTCTCTCGGCGCATCCCGGCTTCAGGCTTTATCAATCGCGTCCGGCGAAGCAAGAAGGATGAGAACGAATTCGTGCGGCGTGCTGCCGCGCGCGCGCTCGGACAGATACACAGCCGCGCGGCTGTCCCGGCCTTGACGGCTGTTCTTCTGGATGAACGCGCGCCCGACGATGTGCGGCGTGAAGCTGCAACTTCGCTCGGCTTGATCGGTGATCCAGCAGTTATTCCGGCTTTGCGCGCGGTGTTGACGGCGCGCGATCCGTACCTCTCACGCATCGCCTATCAGTCGCTCAGCAGGATTGCTCCAACTGAAGCCACGCAACCAGCAACTGACGGCTCAACTCGCCATTAACTTGGGATCGAATGTCTCTCGTTAGCCATTAGCACTACAAGAAAAAGCGCCGGACTTTTGAATCTGTCCGGCGCTCTCATTTTGTGTTGCTGACAACGCTTTGTCGTCAACTTAACTTTCCGTTTTCTCGCCGCGTCCCTGCCCTTTACGCGCAGCCTTGCTGGTTTGAGGGATTGGCATCCCGACGCCGCCAGACTTGGTTGCCACATCCAACGGTTCTTCCTGCGCTTCAGGAATGTCGTGGATGAGCGCACCGCCGGAACGCTTCGAGAAGATGAGCTTCGTGCCGGCGTCGTTCAAGTCAACATTGACGAGATCGCCTAAGCCCACTTGATTCGTCGCCACCAGATTCGACAACGGATAAACCAGATAACGCTCGATAGCGCGCTTCAAATGGCGCGCGCCGTACTTGAAGTCTATGCCCTCTTTCAAAAGCATATCCTTCGCCGTATCCGAACACTGGAAGACAAACTTCGTCCCGGCGGAGAGCATGATGCGATCCTGCACGGACTGCAATTCAAGATCAAGAATCTGACGTAGATGATGTTCCTTCAATGAACGAAAGACCACGACCTTATCTATGCGGTTCATAAACTCCGGCGAAAATTTGCGCCGCGCAGCTTCCACCGCCGTGCGATAAATCTTCTGGTCAACTTCGGAATCATTCGGGTCTTTCGCGCCCTTGCCGGGAGCGAAGCCGATGCCGCCCGAGATCAATTCCGACATCTCACGCGCACCCAAATTCGATGTCATAACCACCATTGTGCGCGAGAAATCCACACGACGATTATCGCCGAGCGTCAAAGTGGCTTTGTCCAAAATGCCGAGCAGAAGCTGCCACAACGAATCCGATGCTTTCTCGATTTCGTCGAACAGGATGAGCGAGAGCTTCGTCTCTTCCGTGTGCATCCGGTCAAGATTCTCCTGCGTCAGCATCGGGCTGGTCTCGCGGTGTCCCAGGTATCCCGGAGGCGAGCCGATGAGCTTGGCGATTTCGTGCGAGTGCTGAAACTCCGCGCAGTCAATCTTGACGATTGCGTTCGGATCGCCGAAGAGCACTTCAGCCGCAGCCTCGATGACACGAGTTTTGCCTGAACCTGTTGGCCCCAGGAAAAGCATCGTGCCGACGGGACGGCTCGGCGGGTTCATGCCCGCCAGAAAAATTTGATACAGGCCGCTCATGCGGCGCACGGCGCGCTCCTGGCCGACGATGCGTGCCGAGAGTTTCTCTTCAAATTCCTGCGCGCGCGGACTCTTTTGATCCGGGTCGAGGAAGACCGTTTCCATAATTTCGTTCTCTTCTTCCATTTCCATTGTTGCTAACATGGTCGTCCTCCCATCCATGAGCAGTCACTGCTTGATGGAGCGTCCTCACTGAAAGGTCTAGTGGTAACCGACCGCGATTGGTTCGGTCCCGGCCTTTCATGGCCGCCCGCTTTAGCCCATGCAAAGAACGAACCGTTGATACATTTGATGCGTGAGTGTGTCGGCCTGTTCGCTCAGGGATGGACTCACACTCGCCGCAGCATTTTAACCCAAACGCTATATATACGACTCCGAGCCAATTGTCACCACAAAATATTCGGAAAAGTGATGAAGGGAGGTTGACACCGTGATTGGCTAAGCCCGCGCGTACTGACAATTCATGGCATCAGGCGGCTGACAATAAGTGTCTTGATATGAAAATCTGGATCAGGAGAGGGAAGAATCATGCACCTAAACGTCGCGGCGTTTCACCAAATGGTCATCGTTGAAAACGCGAAGGACGCGCGCCATACCGATTGCGGAATGCGGATTTTGGATTGCGGATTTCAAGAAGCGACGGCTCGTCTTTTCAATCCGCATTCCGCAATCCGAAATCCGAAATTCCTAGTCGTAGTATTCCAAGCCCAGATGTGTAATCAAATCTTCTCCGCGCAGGTGGCGCAAAGTGTTCTTGAGTTTCATCAGTTGGATGAAAATGTCATGCTCCGGGTAAAGTCCGGGCGCGGTCTGCGGCGACTTGAAGTAGAAGGAGAGCCACTCCTGCACGCCTTTCATTCCGGTTCGTTGCGCTAAATCGAGAAAGAGCGCGAGGTCGAGGACGATGGGCGCGGCCAGGATGGAATCGCGGCAGAGGAAATCAATCTTGATCTGCATCGGATAGCCGAGCCAGCCGAAGATGTCTATGTTGTCCCAGCCCTCTTTGTTGTCTCCGCGCGGCGGATAATAATTGATGCGGACGACGTGCGAGAAATCTTTGTAAAGTTGCGGATAGACTTCCGGTTGAAGGATATATTCGAGCACAGAGAGCTTGGACTCTTCTTTGGTTTTGAAGGAATCGGGGTCGTCCAAAACTTCTCCGTCGCGGTTGCCAAGGATGTTCGTCGAATACCAGCCATGCAGTCCGAGCATCCGCGATTTCAGTCCGGGCGCGATGATCGTCTTCATCAGAGTCTGCCCGGTCTTGAAATCCTTGCCGCAGATGGGCAGGTTGTTTTGCACGGCGAGTTGAAGGAGTGCCGGGATGTCAACGGTCAGATTCGGCGCGCCGTTGGCGAAGGGCACGCCGGATTTGAGAGCGGCGTAAGCGTAGATCATCGAAGGCGCGATTGATTTGTGGTTGTCGCGCATCGCCTGCTCGAAGGAGTTGATGGTTTTGTGAACGGCGTGTGGCTTCAAAAAGATTTCGGTTGAGGCCGCCCAGATCATCACGAGCCGCGAACACTTGTTCCTGCGTTTGAACTCCGCGATGTCTGCCATCAACTGCTCGGCCATCTCCAACTTGTTCGCGCCCTCTTTGACATTAGTCCCGCTCAGACGCTTAACGTAAGTTTGATCGAAGACGGCGCGCATCGGCTTAACCTTCTGCAAGGGAGTTTTGACTTGCGCCAGTAAATCCTTTTCCAGCACGCCCGCGTGCATCGCAGCTTCATACGCTGAATCGGGAAAGATGTCCCACGCGCCGAAGACCAGATCATTCAGTCCCGCGAGCGGAACGAAATCCTTGATGAGAGGCACGCGATTCTCCGTCCGCTTGCCGAGACGAATCGCGCCCATCTGCGTCAGGCTGCCGATTGGTTCGGCGATCCCTTTTTTAATCGCCTCGACGCCCGCGATGAACGTCGTGCTGACCGCGCCCAAGCCCACCAGCAGCACGCCCAACTTGCCTTTTGCCGGAGCGATCTCCGCGCCCTTTCCAATTGCCATCTTTAGTTTCCTCCAGAATTGATGAGAGCAATCATACAGGGCGGACGTAAATCAATCTCAGCAAATCTTGCCTTTAATCGTCGCTCGATTGCTAAAACAGTGGTCAGTAGTCAGTGGTCAGTGGTCAGTGAAAAGCAACGGCATTTCGTCTCCCGTTTTCAACTGACCACTGACCACTGACTACTGACCACTGCCTTTCGGAATGCACGCGGCGTGAGACCTGTTGCTTGACGAAAGGCTTTGGTGAAATGACTTGGGCTGGAGTAGCCGACGCGGGCGCTGACCTCGGAGATAGAGAGGTCTGTGTCGGCGAGAAGCGTTTGTGCATGAGCGGTGCGGAGTGTGGCAAGGTAAGCGTGCGGCGATGCGCCGGTCAACTTCTTGAAGAGGCGCGCGAAATGAAAGGGCGAGAGATATGCGGCAGCGGCAATCTCTTCGAGCGGCAGTTCGCGGCTCAGATGGGCGTGCATGAGTTCGATGGCTCGCCGGATGCGACGATCAACTAGGCCGACGCGCGATAACTCAAGCTCTTCGGAGCGGCGCACATTCGAGTGATGGCGGAGCAGATGAACGATCAACTGTTCGATCAACGCAGCGATGACCATCTCCTGTCCGGCCTCTTCCTGCGTCAACTCAGTAGCCAGATCGTGAGCCAATCGCGCGAGACGTTCATCGTGTTCGACGACGCGCGTGCGAAAACTGACGCTCGCGCCTGCGCCGATTAGTTTGGTTCGTGCGGCGCAATCAAGCATGAAGGCTGGCGAGAGCGAGAGCGTCAAATATTCCGCGTCGCGTGTGCGTGCGCTCGCCGCCATGCCGGGATCAAGAAGCAGTGCGCCGTGTTCGTCAATTTCTATGGAGACCTCGCCGACGTTGCACGCGAGTCTTCCTGCGAGTTGAAGGAGCACGACGTAATCCGCGCGTGCCTCGCTCGTCCACGTGGCGCGAGACGCACGCCGGTAATGGAGAGCGTATTGAGGGCGTAGGAAGATACGATCCGGCTGAGTTCTGATGCGCTTCATTGAAGAACGAATGACGACCGACAGATTATAAACGATGAAAGATGGAAGACCGCAACCAGGTCGCTTTCCAACAGCCAATCGTCCATCGTCTATCGTTTGTCGTCAAGCAGTTCGGCGCGGCGCGCAGACAAGCGTGCCGGATTGTTTGTGATGATGGCGCGGATGCCGTTTTTGATGGCGCGCTCGACCCACGCTAGACTGTCGGCAGTCCAGACGATGGTTTCCAATCCGTGCTTTATCGCTTCCCCGACGACGCGGCGCGTAGCGAGGCTGCGATGCAAAGCAATCTCTTCCGCGCCACATCGGATTGCGCGCTCAATCATCCACCGCGCTGAAGGAGCGGGACGCGAGAGCTTGCGGTCAAAGAGCGCAGCCGTGCGAATGTTTGAGTCAAGACGTTTGATCTCGGCAAGCGCCGTTAGGTCAAAGCTCTCAACGACAACACGCGGCAGGAGCGAAGATGCTTGAATCAAATTCGTCACCTCGACGGCCAATGCCGCGCGATCCTTTAGTCCGCATTTCATCTCGACGTAAAGCAGCGCTTCGGTTTTGTGGAATGCTTCAAAGACACGAGCGAGGGTTGAGATGGTCGCTCCTGCATATTCCGGGCGAGCGCGCGTTGGGTAGCGAAGATTGAACCATGTCCCAACGTCTATCTCGCGCAACTCGGTTGATGAAAGGCTCGCTACTTTCCCTTTTCTCAGTGCCGTTCGCCTGAGCGTCGGGTCGTGGATGACGACGGGCACGCCATCGCTCGCCAGCCGCACATCGAACTCGATTCCGTCCGCGCCATCATGCAGCGCGCGTTCAAAAGAGACGAGCGTATTTTCCGGCGCGACTGCTGCTGCGCCTCTGTGCCCAATGATAAGCGGGTTCATCCCGATCTGTATTGACGGTAATCGAGTTCGCTGAAAATGTTATCGCGGGATTCGATTTCGGCGAGGCGTTCTTCGTCAATCTGTCCGCTTTCGATGTCGTCTGCGAGAGCGTTGAAGCGGCGGATGTGAGAGCGAAAACGGCGCGTGGCATATTCAACGGTCGTGCCCTGATAAATTTGAAAAGCCCAGTCGCTCGATTCAGCGAGCAGAAGTTCGCGCGCGGCTTGATTGAGGGCGCGATGCGTGAGCGCGTCTTCTGTGTCCGCGCCCGCGTTGGCGAGAGCGGTCATACGCTCTTCAGCCGCTTGTTGATGCGGGTACATCCAGGCGTTGCGTTCGTTGAGCCAGACTTTGAAATAGCCGTCTTCGCCCCACGAAGATTTTGCGGGACGCTGCGTTTGAATCTGGATGCCGGAATCCAGATAGTCGCCGGGCGCGATGGCTTCAATCTCGTGTTGATCCCAGTGAAGTTTGCGAAAGACGAAATCAATGAACTGCGGGCCTTCGTACCACCAGTGGCCGAACAGCTCCGCGTCGTAGGGCGAGACGACGAGCGGCGCGCGACGGTCGAACATCTCGTGCAGATGGCGCGCCTGCTTGATGCGCTCACCGACAAAATGACCGGCGTTTTCGGCTACGCGCTCGCGTGCGGCTGTCGGCTCATAAGGGAGTTTGAAGGGCTGCGATACTTCGCGCCCGGTGATGCGATAGTATTTCAAACCCAGGTGACGACGCTCGCCGTTGGCGTGCAGGTGCGGGCGCAGGTATTCGAGCGGCGCATCCCAGCCCAAATCACGATAGAACTCACGATACGCCGGGTCGCCCGGATAGCCGATGATGGAACTCCACACTTGTTGGCTCGTCTCAAGATCGCGCGCGAAGACCGCGACGCCATTTGGACAACGCACGGGAGCATAGACGCCGTAGCGCGGGCGCGGATCGCCGTAGAGAATGCCGTGCGTGTCGGAGATGAAGTATTCGATGCCGGCGTCGGCGAGTAGATTTTCCAGCCCCGGTTCGTAGGCACATTCGGGCAGCCAGATGCCGCGCGGGTGGCGGCCAAAGTGTTTGCGATAGTTCGCAACCGCAACAGAAACTTGCGCGCGTTTCGCTTCCGTCGTCGAGATGAGCGGAAGAAAGCCGTGCGTTGCGCCGCAGGTGATGATCTCAAGCACGCCTTCATCTTGCAGTTCACGAAAGGCGCGCACGAGGTTGCGCTGATAGCGATCATTCCAGAGCTTGAGCGCGGCGCTCAAGCTCTCGTTGTACATCTCTGCGACAGCTTGAAACTCCGGCGCTTCGCGTGCGGTGCGTTCGACCTCCTGGCGTGTGAGCGCGAGCAGATTTTCGAGGTGTCGCGTGTAGCGTTCCTGCAAGAGCGGATCGGAGAGCATCTCGCAGAGCGGCGGCGAGACGTTCATCGCCAGACGCGGTTGAGCCTTGCTCTCGTAGAGATTCGAGAAGACGAAGATGAGCGGGAGATAAACTTCCGTAATGGCTTCGTAGAGCCAGTCTTCTTCCAAAAATTCTGGATGCTCAGGATGGCGCACGAAGGGCAGGTGCGCGTGGAGAATTAAACTGAAATATCCAATCATAAAAGCAGGGGGTAAAAGGTGAAGAGGGGAAAAGGAGAAGGGGATTTTCTCCCTTTCCCCTCTTCACCTTTTTACCTTTTACCCTACTCTTTTCTCATCCTGTCTCCTTCAACCTTGCTCTTGTCATGCTTGGCATCCAGAGATGAAAAGGTTTGAGCGGCAAGTTGACTGCGCTGGCGCTCAGGCTGATGCGGGCAGTGCGGCGCATGGCTTCTTCGCTCAAGATGCCAAACGTCGTGCGATCCATTTCGATGCCTAACACGGCGCGTAAAATTTCGATGAGGTGCGCGCCGTCAATCGCTTCACGTCGTTCGTAGCTGACCTGTTCGAGCCAGCGCGCGAGTTGTCCTGAAAGAGCCGCGCGTAATTCGTCAACATGGATGCCGAGAGCAAGAGCCGTCAGCAGCCCGCGTAGCTCTCGCATCTCCTCCCTGCTTATCAACGGCATGGCGATGCCGCCGAACCGTTGAGCAATCGCGCGGGTCGCAGCATCATGCGTTGCCACGTCTGCCGCTTCGAGCGAAACTTCGAGCGCATCACTCAAGTAACCCGCGTCGTCCAGCACGCGAGCAAACTCATCCGGCGTAACGCGAAACTCGGGCGTTGGGTCTGTCACGTGCGAGACGCCTGCGCGCGGCGTGCGAATAGTAGTGGATGAAAGCAGGCGTATGAAGGCGCGTCCCGGCGCGTAGAACCCGACCTCGGCGCGGTACGAATGGCCCTGCTGCGCGTCGAGCCAATGAGAGCGCGTGGGCAAGGCGTGATGCAGAGTCTCATGGCCGCTCTCGAGGTCAATCAGTTTGACGACGAGCGTGTAGCTTTCGGCCTGTAGTCCAAAGGCGCGACGCAATGTCTCGAAGGGATTGCGCGCGAACTCCCAGTAGAGATAGAGCTTGCGCGGAGACTGCGCGAGCAGGCGAATCCGATTGGTCGCGTAAGTTTCCGGCAGCGGCTCATCAGCCGAAAGCTCTGCGAGCTTGTCAACAACTGCCTGAACGGGCGGCGGGGGCGGAGCAATCGTTAGCTCAGAACTGCCGGGAGAGAAATAGGGCATGGCACACCTTCATGCGTTATGCTCATCGGATAACGCGGTCGCTTCTACATTGACGAACTTGATCTGGATAAAACCAGGTTAGTTTTACCGAGAACAGGCGCGGTGTCAACAGCGATTCAATTTAATGGAAGACATAAACAAAGGCTGCGGACGTTTGACCGCAGCCTTTTAAGTATCGCGTGAGAGCCAAACTCACGGCGCGAATCTTTGTCTGAACTCTGCGGAGTTCAGGAAGCCATTGATAATCAAACGTTGGTCATTCGTGTCGTTGAACTTCTGAATCCAGACCGTAAACTGTCCGTCCGCATCGCGTCTGAGGAAGCCGAAGTAGTTCATAATCACGAACGCTTCGTTCTTAAACCGCGAGTTGACTTCCGCACTCTCCACCAACTGCCGCAAGACCTGACCTCGCGTCAGCGTGCCATTGGTCAACCCATTGATCCATGTAGCTCTGCTCGGATGATTCGGCAGGTTGACGACCTGCAACAAGGCATCCACATAACCCATTGGGTCATTCAGTGTGGCATCGTACTTGGCTTTGAACTCCGCACGATTCATAAACTCCGTAATGAAGGCGTCCTTCGCCGCATTCAAGTCCTGTGTGCTCAGGAAGCCACTCACCTTCGCCATGTCCGTGATGAACTCAAAGTAGTGCGGAATCCTCCCGAACGTCGGATTACTCGTATCCGGCAGTGTCTTATAGAGCCGGTAGATGAAGTAGCCACGATCCGTGAACTCCGCACTGTTGACAAACCCCAGTGCCACCGCGATCCGGTCGCAATCGGTTGGAACGCTGCAATTGTTGAGGCGATTCAACCAGCCTTGCAAGCCTGCCGGGTCTGGCTCACGATCCAGGAAGTCAAGATAGAGTTGACGGACGAAGAATGAATCTTGGTCAAGCGGGTTCGCCCCATTGACCAGATCATTATCCGTGATCGTGATCGTGACTGCCGACGACCCCTGCAAGACTCCGCCACTGGGATTACTCAACGTCAGGGTGAAGACTTCCGGCCCTTCCATATAGGCATCATCGACAA
>JAVHWW010000100.1:0-35560 GCA_032159235.1 Acidobacteriota bacterium | reverse complement strand
GCGCTGAATCTGAAAGTCTCTGCGGGCGAAATCTACTTTCTGCTCGGCGCAAACGGCGCGGGCAAGACGACCGTCATCAACATCTTCCTCAATTTCGTAGCGCCTACTTCCGGGCGCGCATCCATTAACCAGATAGACGTTACGCTTGAGCCGCTTGAGGCCAAGAAGTATCTCGCCTACGTCTCGGAAGATTTGATGCTCTACGGCAACTTCACCGCGCGGCAGAACCTCGACTTCTTTGCCAAGCTCGGCGGTAAGCATGGGCTGAAAAAGGATGATTGCTATCAGGTCTTGCGCGAAGTCGGTTTGGAAGAGAGAGCTTTCGAGCAGAAAGTGAAAGAGTTTTCCAAAGGCATGAGGCAGAAGGTCGGCCTCGCAATCGCTATCGTCAAGGATGCTCCAGCGATTCTTTTGGACGAGCCGACCTCGGGGCTTGATCCGAAGGTCGGCGCGGAGTTGATGGAGACTTTGGGTCAGTTGCGCGCGCGCGGCAAAGCCATCCTCGTCGCCACGCACGACATCTTCCGCGCCACAGAGATCGCAGACCGCATCGGGATTATGAAAGAAGGCCGCAAGGTGATGGAACGCACGCGCGAGGAATTGGAACAGGAAGACTTGCAGACGCTCTATCTTGATTACATGCGCGGCGGCATAGTTAAAATGCAAAATTAAAAATGCAAAATGCAAAATGGAAGACCAAGCATGTACCTTTCATCTTCCATTTTGCATTTTTAATTTTGCACTTTGCATTTCTTCAAATGTGTATTGAGTTACCGACGCTTGTGTAATCGCTTTCCCACCAAAGTCTTTTCCTATCAGATTCCGCGAATAATTCAGTAAATGGATGCCTTTCTTTAATGGAACGGCTATTGCTCCTGCGCCTTTGCGACCGCCTGGTTATTAACCGATCAAGGATCACAAGGAAAATTGAGGACGACGAAATGAAAAGCTACGAACGATTCGCCATGCTCCTGGTCGCGCTCTCGATCATCGCATCCACGTTGAATCAACCAGTCATGCAGAAGGCTGCGGCGCAGAGTGCTGTCGCTTCGTCTGCGAAGGCGCGGGAGGCGACGCCGGAGTTGCGGCAGCAGACATTTGAGATTGTCTGGCGCACGATCAAGGAGAAGCATTTCGATCCCAAGTTCAATGGAGTTGATTGGGACAAGGTGCACGACGTTTACGCTCCGCGCGTGGCGCGTGTGACGAGCGATAAAGAGTTCTACGAACTGCTTCAAGAGATGTTGGGCGAGCTTCATCAATCGCACTTCGTCGTCCTTCCGCCTGACGTGGTGAGTAATAACAAGACAGATACGAAAGAAGCCCAGGAGACAAGCGTGGGCGTGGAGGTGAGAATCATCGGTGATGAGGCTGTTATCTGGCGCGTCATCTCCGGCTCAACAGGCGAGCGTGCGGGCTTGAGACCCGGCTTCGTCTTGAAGAAGATTGATGATGAAACTATCGAGCAGATCAGCGCGCAGGCTCAGAAACGTAAAGAATCAAGTGATGCGATACGCGCGTCGCTCACTGGCGAGATCGAAGAGCGTTTCTTAGGCAAGCCGGGGAGCTACGTTCGACTCGTTTACTTCGACGAAAATGGAAAGTCGCGCGAGGCCACAATCAAGCGCGACAAGCTGCCGGGCGAGATGTCGCCGAACATCGGCGACTTCCCTTCGCTCTACACGGAGTTTGAAACAAAACGCCTGACGGACGGCATCGGCTACCTGCGCTTCAACTTCTTTCTTCCGATTCTCAATCAAAGAATTCGCGCGGCGGTCAGATCAATGAGCGATGCGCCGGGAATTATTATTGACCTACGCGGCAATCCCGGCGGCTTCGATGGCGTCGGTCAAGGCTTGGCGGGTCTTCTGGTTGATAAGCAGACCAGCCTGGGCACGAGCCGCAGTCGTCAGGGCTACGAAAATTATGTTGTCTATCCGCAGAAGAATCCTTACGCGGGGCCGGTCGTCATTCTCGTTGATTGCATGAGCGGCTCGGCGAGCGAGAGTTTCTCTGGCGGGATGCAGGCCATCGGACGCGCCGTCGTCGTCGGCGAGAAAAGCAGCGGCGGCGATCTCGACGCTTCGATTGACACGCTGCCGACGGGCGCACTCCTGCTCTACGCTTACGCTGACTTCGTGACGCCGAACGGCGTCTCACTCGAAGGGCGCGGCGTCATTCCAGACATCGAAGTGAAATTAACTCGCGCGTCGTTGCTCAGTCACACCGACCCGCAACTCGAAGCTGCGATCAACTACATCAGGAAACAAACAGGCCAGCGCAAATAGGCTGGACCAGAAGATACGAATCAAGAAAGGATCAAGACCATGCGTCAAGTAACAATCATCATTCTCGGAATGCTCTTCTCAATGAGCGCGATAGCGCAGTCGCCCGTCAGTTCATCGAAGGCCGCGTCGCCCGGTGCGGCCTCATCTGCGGCGCTGCCGACGGTTGACGAAGTGCTTGATCGCAACGTGAAAGCGCTCGGAGGCCGTGCGGCGATAGAGAAGATCAAGAGCCGCGTCTCGAAGGGAACATTTGAGATTGCATCGCTCGCGGGCGCGAAAGGCATGATTGAGATTTACGAGAAAGCGCCGAACAAAGAGGTGGCGATGCTCAACATTCCGGGCATCGGGATGCAGGCCGAAGGCTACGATGGCAAGATCGCGTGGGAGTTGCAGCCCGATAGCGGTGTGGTTCACGAAAAGAGCGGACTCGAACTCGCCACAGCCAAACGCGAAGCGGAGTTTTATGGCGACATCAAGCTCAAAGAGTTGTATTCGAGTCTGACTTTGAAGGGTGTGGAGAAAGTTGGCGAGCGTGAGACATACATCGTAGAGGCTGTGCCCGCCGTCGGGAATCCTGATCGCTTCTACTTCGACACGCAGACGAGCCTGCTCATCCGCAAAGATTCCGTAGAGGAAGGCGATGAGGGCAAACGCTCCGTTCAGGAATTTTATGACGATTATCGAACGGTGGATGGCGTTAAGTTGCCTTTCAGTTTGCGCCAAGTCAGCCCCGGTCTTGAGTTCGTCGTCAAGATTACCGAAATCAAACAGAACATCCCCGTCGAGGATGCGAAGTTCAATAAACCGGAAGAGAAGTAAGATGCTGAAGAAACTCGCAATCATCTTTGCTGCGACCTTTGCTTTAACGATAACCACTGGCTCTGCGTCAACGAAAGCGCAAACTCTCACCGCGCGGCAAGTGTTAGACAAAGCCCTTACCGCGCTCGGCGGCAGAGAGAGACTTGAGCAGATCAGGACGCGCGCGGCTTCCGGGAAGGTCGAAGCGAAGGGTGTTGCGGGGACGTATCAACTGTGGGCCAAAGCGCCCGACAGGTTGAAGATGAAACTGGATGTTGCCATTCAACATCTGGAGCGTGGCTTTGATGGCACGAGCGGATGGGAGCAGCGCGCGGGCGTGCGCGAATTAGGCACAGCGGAACTTGAGAAGCTGAAACAACGCGCCCTCTTCAATCCGTTACTCAAATATTTGAATGCCGGAACGCCGGTCGAGTTAAAAGGGAAGAAACAGCTTGTCGGCGCGGAAGCCTACGAGATTCAATTCACTCCGAAGGGAGAGACGCCCGTCACGTTCTACTTCGACACCAACAGCTTTCTGCTGCTGCGCGAAGACCATCAGTTTGCAGATGCGCCATTGAAGATCAGCTACGGCGATTATCGCAAGGTCAACGATGTGATGATTCCTTTCTCCGTCACAGAGGAATCGCCGGGACAGACGCTTTCGATCACGTTTGATGACTACAAGCTCAACGCGCCGCTCGATGAGAGCCTCTTCAAAAATCCTCTGGGCGAGCATCGAGGTGAGGCTTACGAGGTCAGCCTGGCGACTATTCCGTTTCATGTTTATAAGGAGAACGACGGCGTGGATTCTGTCGGTGCGACTGAAAGTTTCGTCTTCAATCTGCTGGTGAAAGAAAAGTATGGCCGCGCGCTTGAGCCGAAAACGGCGACGATTGAATTTTACTCCGGCACGAATCGTGTGCAGACGGTTGAGTTGGAAGCACCGGCTTTGATGGCTGCGCGCAAAGTCAGTTACCAATCGTTAGCGGCTCAGGATGAAGTCTTCGATCTACAGCACTACTTCTCAGAGTCGGTCGCGCTTCACATAGATAAGCTCGTTTATCATCTTGAGTTGACCACACGCCGGAATGAAACGGTGCGGCAGTCTCTGGAGATTCCGGTCGCAAATTATATTCAGAAGACGAAGTTGATCTTTCCGCTCAAGGGAGCATTCATCGTCGCCGCCGGACATGATTTCAATGAGGAGCATAAGAGCGAGTGGAGCCAACAATATGCCTATGACATACTCGCGCTCGGCCCGCATTACGAGATCGTCAGGACGAATGGCGAGACGAATGAAGATTTCTACGCCTGGGGACGAGAGATCATCGCTCCGGCGGATGGCACAATCGTCTATGCGCGTAACGACATACAGGATAACCCGCGCCCCAGTGTCGTTCAGACAAATGTTTTCCTCAAGATGCCGGAGCCTGTCTGGGCTATTGCCGGAAACGTCGTCGTGATAGATCACGGCAATGGAGAGTTCAGCTTGCTCGCTCACATGCAGAAGGGTTCGGTGCGTGTTAAAGCGGGAGACAAGGTTAAGCAGGGTCAAGTGCTGGGCTTGCTCGGCAATTCGGGAAATTCCGACGGGCCGCATCTGCATTACCAGTTGATGGCGGGCGGCGTGCTCTACCGCAACGATGGCTTGCCCTCGCGCTTCGAGAATCTCGACAGCCCCGTGCCGAAACGCGGAGTATTCCTGGAAGCTAAATGAAGAGTAAGACACAAGCACGGCTCACCACTTCGGTTGTGCGCGCCATCGCCGGACGCGAGTTGCGCGAGCATCTGCGGAGCGCGAGGTTCGTCATGATTCTGGCGACGACGCTGGTGCTCGTCGTGCTGTCAACGCTCTCCGGCGTCTTCAATTATCGCGTGCAGGTCGAGCAGTACCAGATAGGTGTGGCGCGTGGAGAACAGAAACTAAAAGAAGCAACCACGTGGTCGGAGTTGCAACCGATTGTCGTGCGCCCGACCACGCCTTTGATGATTCTCAATGCCGGGTTTGAAGCCAGAGAGGGCAGAATAGCCATCGCCTCCAACAGTCAGATACCGACCACGACGCATGATTCTCCGGTCGGCACGCCGTACCTGGCGCGCTTCAGCGCGTTTGATGTGACGACCGTCATCGTTTATCTGCTCGGACTGCTCGCCATCCTGCTCTCTTTCGATGCCGTCAGTGGCGAGAAAGAGAAGGGGACGCTCGCGCTCTCATTCTCGAATGCGCTCGCGCGCTGGCAACTTCTTCTCGGCAAATATCTGGGCGGGATGCTGGCGCTGACATTAACGCTGTTGATGAGCCTGGCGGCGGCGCTGATCGTCTGGCTGGTGAGCGGTGTCGGCATCACGGGCGTGGCGTGGACGCGCATCGGTCTCTGGTTCGTCTCCATCCTCATCTACTTGTCTGCGATGTTCTCAATCGGTCTGCTCATCTCTGTGCTGACGCATCGCCCCGCAGTTTCATTGTTGATCGGAATGGTGACGTGGTTCGTCCTCGTCATCTTCATTCCCGTCATCGCTTCATTCGCGGCGAGCCAGTTGTCGCGCTTGCCTTCATCGTATGCGCTTGAGCAAGAGATGCAGAGATTGAGCGAGGAACTGGAGCGGAAATCTGATGAAGTAAAGAAGTCTCTGGGCACACAGCCCGAAAGCGACGGCGTTTCAATCGCGATTGAGCAGGGCATCAGTCTCAACCTCTACAGCCCCGAAGCCTATCAGTGGTGGTTGAAGTATTACTCGGAGCGCGCGCGCCTTGAGCGTGATTACGCTGTCGAAGTTTACGAGAAGAGCAAAGTGTATCTGGATCAGAATCAAGCGCAAGCCGCACTCGCGTTCAAACTTTCGAGCCTTTCGCCGGTCGCGCATCTGGAACGTGTCGCCAATGAATTGACCGGCACATCAAGGGACGACATCAATCGTTTCATGCAAGCCGCCGAGCGTTACCGTCAAAACTTGATTGACTATACGGACGCCAATCATCTGACCACTTCGTTGCGTTGGATTACGGATGATCCGCCCGGCGCAGAGTCGCCGTTTCCGAAAGGGATGGCGGACAAGGCGAGTGATCCTGAAGAGATGAAAAAGATGACGGAGTTAGGCAAAACTCTCTACGCGCAGATACTGGCCGAGCGAGAGTCCGGCAAGCGTGCCTTACCCATCGGCGATCTTCCGCAATTCGATTACCGGCCCCAGCCTGTTAAGCAGGCTTTGAGCAGAGTTTCTGCGTCAATCATCGCGCTCGCTGTCATCAATCTCTTGTGCCTGGTGCTCGCCTTCTTGAAATTCAGACGCTACGACGTGCGTTAAATGAGGAAGTGAGAAGAATGCTGGCTATCTACTGGCGAGAAGTGAGAGACATCGTGAAGAGCCTGCGATTCCTGATCGCGCTCGCTCTCTTCCTGCCGGGCATGTGCGTCAACGGCTTTGTGATGGGCGGCGCGTATCAAGACCTGTGGCGGATGCACGTGGACGCGGAGTCGCAAAACGAGGGGCGCATTCGTCAGGAGGCAACGCATCTCGAACAGCTCGCCATTGACTTCAACGAAATCTTTGGGCCTTCGGGGCGCGGACACGTTCTCATTTTGAGCGCGCCTCCGCCGAGGATGCTCCCGCTTACCACCGGAACTGAACCTGGTGGATTCCTCGCCGTCCAATGGAACTTCCCGAACCTCGTGGAGCCTGCCGATCTGGGCACGGGTAATCTGGAGTTGCCCGCGCGCCCCGCATTAGACTGGGAGTTTATGGTTCGCATCCTGCTCTCTTTCATCGCCATCATCCTCTCGTATGATTTAATCGTGGGGGAACGTGAGCGCGGAACACTTGCTTTGACGCTTGCCTATCCGATCTCACGCCGTCGCGTGTTGCTCGCAAAGTTTCTCGCCGTCCTGACGCTGCTCAGTTGGTTGCTCGTGGCGGGAGAACTTCTCAGCACGCTCATTTACCTGGCGCGAGGCGGCGGGTCGTTCGGCGCGATGGATTATGCGCGGATGGGACTGTTTAGCGTCGGCGCGATTCTATACGTGGCGATTTTCGTCGCCGTGAGTTTGTTGGTGTCGAGCCGCGCGCGTAGCTCCGTTTCGAGTCTGACGGTTCTACTCATCTTCTGGATGATGGCGACGGTCGTGATCCCGCAGGGTGGAACAGCAGCCGTCGAGGGTTCTGTCCGCACCATTTCCGACGTGCAGGTCGAGCAGCGATTGATGCATCAAATTGAAGATCAAATTGATGAGATGGTGGGCGAGATGGATTCGTTCGTGCGCGCAGACAGAGAGGAAGCGCGCAAGGATGCGTTCGCCTCCGAACAGAAGTACGCGCAACGCATTAACCAGATGATTGCCACTGCCAAGGCGACTATTGACGAACAAGAGGTCAGCCATCGTCGTCAGGCGAGGGTGCTGCAAAACGTCATGCGGTTGGCGCCTTCGGGTCTGTTCCAACTTGGAACGGAGCGTCTGCTCGGAGTCGGCGAGGCGAGAGAACAGCATTTTTCGCAGACGATAGAGCGCTGGTCTGACGCTTACGCCAGCTTCGTCAAAGAGCAGGACATACGCGACCCGGACAGCCCGCACGTCTTTTATGTGCAGAACTACATGTCGCAAAAGCCTGTGGACTTGAACGCTATTCCGCGCTTCAACTTTGACGAGCTATCGCTCACAGAGAGCCTGAAGAACGCGGCACTCGATTGGTTGCTGCTCATGGTTGAACTGGTCGTCGCGCTTGTTCTGAGTCTCGCCGCGTTTGCACGCGCGCCCGTGTCTGAAACAGTTTGAGATTCTGTAAAGCGTCGAGCTATATCCATTTGCTAAGTCGATTAAGAGAGGAAATTTTCAACGCAGAGGACGCAGAGGGTCGCAGAGGATGAGAAGAGAGAAAAGAAATCTGAAATTTGAAATCTCAAATCTGCTCCTTGCTATTTCAATCTCTGTTTTTTCCTCTGCGATCCTCTGCGTCCTCTGCGGTTAATATCGCTCACACCCAATTGCGAACCGCCATAAATAATTTGCGCGGCTCCGATTAATTCCCCTTCAATCTAGCTATTTGCGCTTCACACTCCGTCTTCGCAAGAAGTAAAGCACCACGCCGCTCAACATCAAAACCGGCACGGCCAGTACCTGCCGCTTGTCCACATCCTCCTGACGAAAACTCGCGGCGGCAACCAACACAGCGCAACCCATCGGCGCAATCGTCACCAGCGCAAGTCCAACCCAACCGCCGGGCACGCGAAAAGGTCGCGGCATGTCTGGCTTCTTCAGGCGCAACGCGATGAGCGCGATGAATTCCAGCGAGAGCGCAGCCGAGTAAAGCAGAACATCTATGATGACGAGTTTGCCGAAGGGCAGCACCGCGAAGATTGCCGAAACGCAGCACGTGGCGACGAGCGCAAACGTCGGCACGGCTGTCTTCTTTGAGACGCGCTTGAGCAATGACGGCAGCCAGCCGTCGAGCGCCATCGCATAAGGCAGGCGTGAGACGTAGAGCAACTGGCTGTTGAAGAGCGACCATGCGGAGATGAGCGCCGCCACAGCGATGACGACGCCAAGCCACTGCCCGCCCATCAACTGCCCGATCACAGGCCAACCAGCCGATTCGCTCCACACGTTCGGGTCTGTCGTGATGGCGATTCCGGCTAAGAGCGGCAGCAGATATCCTAAGACGGTGAGCGGCAGCGACGTAATCAGCGCGCGCGGGTAGTTGCGATGTGGGTCGTTGACTTCGGCAGCGAAGGTCGAGACGTTGTCCCAGCCGGAGTAGTTCCAGAACACTGTGGCGAGGCCGAGCAAAAGCAGCGTCGAGTTCTGACCGTGCGCAAAATCATTTCTGATAACGGTCATTGCATTTCCCATCGAGCTTTTCCAGATCAAGCCGATGACGGTCAGCAAGATAAACGGGCCGAGAACTAATCCGATATTCAACGTCGCGTTGCGTCCGACAGCTTTCGCTCCGCGCCAGTTGATGGCGAGCGCCACGACAATGAGCAGCACCGCAATCAGCCAGCGTGTGAAAAAGACGCTCCATGAAGATGAACCGTTTTCATCGAGAGACAGCGATGGAAAGAAGTAGGCCAGATAGTTGACGAAGAGTACCGGATAGATCGCCATGTCAACGGACGTGTAGCAGACCGTCCACCAACCTTCCTGCACGCCCCAGAAATCGCCCAGCCCGCGCCGCACCCAGATGTAGTAGCCGCCCTCTTCCGGCATCGCGCTCGACAATTCCGCGACCATCAAAGCAATCGGCAGACTCCACAGAATCGGTGTCACGATCACCAATACAACAGCCCAGCCCGCGCCCACCGCGCTGACCAGTGGCTCAAGCCCGTACGCTCCACCGGAGACCGTGAAGAAGATGACGCCGACGAGCGCGAAGAAGCCGAGCCGTCGCGCGCGCGGTAATCTAACGGGGTGATTTGTGAAGCCGTTGGTTTCTGAGAGGGCAAGATCGGACTGCAATTAGTTTGCTACCTTTCAGATGAATTGATAGCAGATTGAGATTGAATACGAGCGAAGATTAACCGCAGAGGACGAAGGACAATGCAAAATTAAAAAGGTAAAATGCAAAATGAAAGATGAAGCGCGGGCTGCTCACCTTCCCTTTTGCATTTTTAATTTTGCATTTTGCATTCCCTCGCGTCCTCTGCGGTGAAAAATCTTTTTGCTATCTCATCTGCAAATGAATAAAAAGTTACGGTAACAGCAACCGCCTCTTACTCACCTCTCTTCACCCTCAATCAACTTCACTCCAAGCCGTTTCGCCAAACCTTCTGCGCCCCAACTCATCACGACATTGTGATTCCATTTGAACAAGGGGCGCGCAATCGGCGTCAACAGATTCATCCAACGCTTCGTGGTCTCAACCCGCCAATCGTAACGCGCGGTCGTCATCTCGCCGTCAGACGAAAGCTGCCAGAGTCCTGTCCCGGACAATTCGCCGAGCGCCGTGCCTTCGATAATCTTCATCGGTTCGACGCGCGTCAGTTGCATCTCGAAGGTCAGACGGTAGGGAAGTTTGCTCTTCCACGTGTAGCGATAGATGCTGCCGATGTCGTTCGCGTCGCCCTCTTTGACGCGCACGACGCGCTCGACACCTTTCCACCACTGCGGCCAGCGCTCCGAGTGATAGATCATCTCCCAGACAGGCTCAAGCGGTGACTGGAAACGCCAGATGGTTACGAATTCATATTTCGCCATAGTGTTTTGAAACTCAATTGTGGTTTCGTCTCCAACATCAACTAAACATGGGGTGGCAAGCCATTTTACTAGCCAGCACCTGACTGTCAAATATTTTTGAATTTTATTGACGCCCCTCCATATTTGTCCTATGCTGCGCGCCGTAGCGAAACTCATCAGCCTGATTTGTATGAGTTCTTTTCACTTGCGTCAATTCCTGGTCTTGCGAGCATTGTCGCATCCTGTTAGGGCAAAACTTAAAAAGGAGATTACAGATGAAACGTTGTCCATCGTGCAACCGAACCTTTGATGACACGCAGAACTTCTGCTTAGAAGACGCGACGCCGCTGATCAGCGAAGCATCTTCTTATGATCCGGCAAAGACCGTGCTGGCAACCGGGCCAGGTGCGATGGATACGCAACCGCCGCAGACTCCGAGCGCAGGCGCGCTGCCGAGCTACCAGCCGTCTTATCAGCAACAATGGGCACCGCCACAGCAATGGGGCGCGCCTCCGGCCAGTCGCAATACAAATAAGATGATCCTCCTTGCTGTAGTCGGACTCGTGGTAGCTGTGGGAATCGGCCTGACAATATATTTCCTGTCGGCATCCTCAACGGCTTCTAAGCGCTTTGTCGGAACTTGGGTAGAGGAAGGGAGGGCGAACGATAAGGGAGCGAGGTTCACAGAGGATGGAAAGATCATGGTCCCGCATCCGCCGGTCAACACGATGAGCGCAACGCCTTCGGGAAATGATGAAGAACAAGTTGGCACTTACACCGTGAGCGGCGATAAAGCAACCATCTATGGTCAGAAAGGGACTTTCACCGGCACGCTCGAAAGCGATAATCGGATGCGGCTAGAAGGTCAGGGAAAAACTGCATATTTGATAAAGAAATAAGGCTTCTGAAACAACGCAGCCGAATAAATCAGTTTGTCCGGCAAAGAATCCTGACGCCCGCATGACGTTAAAGCAACACAATCGGATCATCACGCTCACGGCGCGAATTGGGCGCGTGCCGGCGCTGCTGTGTGATGCTGCGAAAAGGCGTCGCAAGTCCCTATCATCCTAGCTTGTCTTCATATAACAGATATGCTCAAATGCCACCTCAACCTGCCAAGACGAAAGTTTAAGAAGGAGATTACAGATGAAACATTGCCCATCATGCAATCGAACCTACGATGATTCACAGGCTTTCTGCTCAACGGACGCCACGCCACTTGTGAGCGAAGCCGCTTCTTCTTCTGATCCAGAGGCGACTATCGCCGCGCCGCCTGCCAGCGATCTTCCTCCGGCGCAAGTGGCTACCACTGCACAGCCGCCGGACTATCAGCAGCCTTACCAGCAGCAACCTTATCAGCAACAATGGACGCCGCCACAGCAACAGCAATGGGGTGCGCCTCCGGCCAGTCGTAATCCAAATAAGATGATCATCCTTGCTGTCATCGGACTTGTGATAGCCGTCGGAGCTGGCCTGGCCGTCTATTTCCTGACGCGCTCCAGTTCAACGTCCGGCACATCGTCCAGCAACGGGTCGTCAACCTCAACGGCTTCCAAACGCTTTGTCGGAACTTGGACAGAGGAAAACAGGCCGACTGCCAGGGGAATGAGGTTCACAGAGGATGGAAAGGTCATGGACCCGCAGCCAGGTGGCCGCGAAGAAGAAGTTGGCACTTACACTGTCAACGGCGATAAGGCAACCTTCAATTTTCGCGGAGACAAGACTTTCACCGGCACGCTCGAAAGTGATAATCGGATGCGGATCGAAGCTCAGGGAAAAACTGAATATTTGATAAAGAAATAAGGCTTCTGAAACAGCGCCGCCGAATAAGTTGATGTTGTCCGGCAATCAGGTCTGGCGCACACTCTTCCACTAAAGTAAGACAATCGAATCATCACGCTCACGTCGCGATAATGGCCTGCGCGGGCGTTCGATGTGACGATGCGGGCAGGCGTCGCAGTAATCACCCAAGTGTTCTCTGCGGTCTTCACATTCGTTGCAGCCAAGCGATTCACCCAGTTTTCTGAGAGCATCGAGAAAGGGCAACAGCCGCCGTCCACGTTCCGTTAAGACATACTCGACGTGCGGCGGGCTGCCGCCATAAGCACGACGCTCGACGAGCGCATCACGTTCCATATCGCGCAGGCGTCCGACCAGCGTGCGGCTGCTGATCGGATGCAGCGCCGCGATCAACTCCGTCGTGCGCTTCGGCCCCACAGCGAGGTCGCGCACCACGAGCATCGTCCACTTGTCGCCCACCAACTGCAAAGCGCCCGCCACCGGACAGCCATCGCCTTCGCGTCGTCGCACCCTCAACCTCCTTTGAGTCTGTCGAGTCTGTCGAGTCTGTCGAGTCTAGCGAGTCTCGATCCTGCTTTGCTCGCTAGACTCGCTAGACTCGCTAGACTTATAACACAAAGGCGCGCTATTGCAGTCGTCAACGAAACTATTTTAAGATGGACTCGACTTGCGAAGCCTGCGCGCTCTTGGCAGTCACTCTTGCGCCCAAAGATAATTTGACTTCACCGGGCACGAACGATGCTCGTCACGTTCGGCCTGCGCGACTATTGGAGCGGACTGCACGCATGATGAAAGCCGGAACAGACTCTCACGTTATTCAGCAAGCGATTGACCGCATCGCACAGTCGCTGCCCGCTAGTTTCATCCTGCTCAGAATAGTTTCTTTCAGTCAGCCCGAACCTATTTTGCGCGCCTGGACGCCGAACGACGACCGGCCTCCGCTCGAAATCAACGCGCCCGTCTCTCAAGCCGAGCAAGCCGTGTACAGCGAGCAGCGTCCGGTCTTCATCGAAGACACGCGCGTGAGCAGTAATAGTGCCGAGAGCGACGCTTCTTTGCGCGTGCTCGTCGAACGGCTCGGCGCACGCTCAATGTATCTCACGCCGGTTATCTACAACGGCCAGATGCTTGCCGCCATCGGTTTGGTTGAGACAAATGCGCCGCGCCGTTGGACGCATGATGAACAGGCACGCCTCGCGCAGATCGTCGAGACGCTCGCGCCGCTCATCTTCAACGCGCATTTGCAGACGAGCCTTCGCCTTTACGTTGAAGACCTCTTGATGCTGCTCCGGTTGGCGGAAAATGTTGTCAGCCAGGCCGACCTTGAGCAGAGTCTGAGCGCGGTGATTGATTCGTGGTCGAAGATTACGTGGACGGACGCGGCGGCCATCCTGCGCTGGGACGAAGAGACGAAACTACTGCGACTCGCCACCTCGAAAAATTTGCCGACCGGAATTTTTGAACGCTACACGCAGGGCGTCTCGCTCGCAGACCCTGTGTGCGGTCTGGCGGCGACAAAGCGCGTCGGCGTCGTCGCCGATTTGGCGAGCGAAGCGCGTTTTGCAGAACTCAACGCCGCCGCGCGTTGGTCTAATTTGCGTGGCGCGTGGGCCACTCCCGTCAAAGGCGCGCAGGGCAACTTGCTCGCCGTGATGGTCACCTTCTCGCGCACGGCTTCGGAAATTTCGGCGGACGAGCAACGCCTCGCCGATCTCTTCACGCGCCCGACAGCCGTCGCCATCCAGAACCGCGAGCATCATCTCAAATCGCTCACGCGCACGGATCGGATCAGGCAACTCGAAGAGAGCTTGCGACAGTCAGAGCAATACAAAACAGAGTTCATGTCCATCATCTCGCACGAGCTACGCACGCCGCTCAACGCCATCATCGGCTACGCGCAGATGCTCGCGGACGGCTTTTCGGGAGAGTTGAACAAGCAGCAGCAACGGGACGTGAAAACGATTGTTGATTCGGCAGACAGATTGCTGCGGATGGTCGAAGACACGCTCGATCTGGCGCGGATGGACGCCGAGCGTTTTCCCGTCTATATGGATAACATCGCCTTTGATGAAGTGACCCGGCGCGCCGTCAGTCTCGTGCAAGCAATGGCTGAAGCGAAAGGTTTGGACATCAAGACTCACATCTCCATGAGCGCGCCCACGATCCGCACAGACCCTGATCGCGTGCGGCAGATTCTGACCAACCTGTTGTCGAACTCGGTTAAGTTTACGGACTCAGGCTCGATCAGAATCAACGTCGAGCCGGTCGAGACGGGCGGCGTCGAGTTGAGCGTCGAAGACACGGGCATCGGCTTCGACACGATGGCCTTCCCGCACATCTTCGAGGAGTTCAGACAGGCCGACGCTTCGACCACGCGCGTGCATGGCGGCACGGGTCTCGGCCTCGCCGTCTCAAAAAGATTGGTCGAACGCCTGGGCGGAACTATCGGCGTCACTTCAACACCCGGCGTCGGCTCAGTCTTCTGGTTTCGCCTGCCGCCGGAGATTCCGGGAGGGGACATTTGAAAAGCAGGAGTCAGGAGTCAGAAGCCAGAAGCCAGAAGAAAAGAAAGACAGAATCTGTCGCAGTGGTTTCCGCCTTATCATTCTGGCTTCTGACTCCTGACTTCTGTAGTTAAGTATGGTAGATGCAACCGAAGAAAGAATGCAGACGATTCTCGTGGCGGATGATGAGCCGATCAATCGTGCGTTGATTCAGCGTCGCCTGGAGCGCGAGGGGTATCGTGTGTTGACGGCGCAGAACGGAGGCGAGGCGGTCGAGAAGACTAAAGAAGCCTTGCCCGACCTGGTGATCCTGGACGTGATGATGCCGCAGATGGATGGGCTGGACGCCTGCCGTCTGATTAAAGAGGATGAGCGCACGCGCGACATCCCCGTCATCTTTCTCTCGGCGCGCGACGAGACGGAGATGAAAGTCAGCGGTTTAACTCTCGGCGCGAACGATTACATCAGTAAACCTTTCAAGGCCGAAGAACTCATTGCGCGCGTCCACGTCGCCATCCGCTTAAAACGCGAGCGCGATCAGTTGCGCACGAGCGCCGAAGAAGCGACCGCGCGCGCCGAAATCGCGCAGGAACACGCCATGACGGATGCGCTCACCGGCCTGCTCAATCGCTACGGATTGCAACACGTCCTGGCGCGCGAGCACGCCGAAGCGCGCCGCTACAATCGCGCGCTCTCGTGTCTGATGATTGACATGGACAACTTCAAAACCGTCAACGATACTTTCGGCCACGTCGCCGGAGACCTCTCGCTTCAGCAAATCTCCGGCATCCTGCGTGAAGCCGTGCGCCGCTCGGACACAGTCTTTCGCTACGGCGGCGAAGAGTTTTTAGTGTTGTTGCCTGAGACAGACCTCGACGGCGCGGCGGCGCTCGCAGAGAAGATTCGCGCCGCCGCCGCCTCACGTCACTTCGGCGACGGCGAGCGCATCTTCACGCTCACCTTGAGCGCGGGCGTCACCTCTCTTTGTGACAACGAGTCCGGCAACGACATGATCGCTCGCGCAGACATGGCGCTCTATCAGGCCAAAGAGCGGGGGCGCAACCGTGTAGAGTCGGCTGTGTGCACATGAAAGGTTAATTATGACTAAACTCCCAGAACTTAAAGATGATGGCCTCATCACGCCAGAGATAGGCGCGTGGGGAGAAGAGAAATACCGTCTGGTAAGCATCTATGCGAAGATGTTTGCAACTTCAATGAAAGGGAAATGGGACTGCCGGGTATATATTGACCTTTTCGCGGGCGCGGGACGGGCCCGGATTGAGAATACAAAAAGGATCATACCTGCTTCGCCCATACTTGCCCTTAATATTCCAGATAAATTCGACAAATACATATTCTGCGAGGTGAATCCGTCAAATATGCAAGCTCTACAGGAGCGAGTATCTAGGGATTATCCAAACGTTACCTGTCAATTTATACTCGGAGATACAAATAAGTCAGTTGATCGTATCCTTCAAGAGATTCCGATCCCTCGGAGAGGATTCAAAGTCTTATGCTTTTGCTTCGTTGATCCTTTCAAGCTAGAAAATCTTAAATTTGATACCATCCGACGGTTATCATCTCGTTTCGTAGATTTCTTGATTCTCATACCTTCGGGTATGGACGCTCACAGAAATATCGCTAATTACATTAAGCAGACGAACAGGACGGTAGATTCATTTCTCGGAACATCTAATTGGCGAGACGAATGGAAGCAAGCAGAATCACAAGGAGAAGGATTTGGACATCACCTAGTTCGGCGCTTTGGCAAACAAATGGAAGAAATTGGCTACATAGATTTAGGAATAGAAGAGACTGTACACATTCGCTCGACAGAAAAGAATCTGCCACTCTATCATCTTGCGTTCTTTAGCCGCAGCGCGCTAGGCAGAAAATTCTGGAAAGATGCGAAGCGATATAGTCAAGATCAGAGACCTCTTTTTGAGTGACTAAATTAGGAGAGCCGATGGCACAGACTTCATCAATCGAGTGGACAGAAGCTACCTGGAATCCAGTTACGGGCTGCACCAAGATTAGTCCGGGCTGCAAGCACTGTTATGCAGAACGATTGTCCATGCGCTTACAAGCAATGGGACAGCGAAATTATGCCAATGGATTCAAGCTAACTTTGCATGAGAATATGCTGGAATTGCCTTTGCGTTGGAAGACACCGCAGGTAATTTTTGTCAATTCAATGAGCGATCTCTTTCACAAGGACGTTCCTGTTGATTTTATTTATCGGGTCTTTGATGTCATGCATCGAGCTAACTGGCATCGCTATCAGATACTCACAAAACGATCTAACCGTTTGATGACGCTCAGTCCACAATTACCTTGGGAGCCGCATATTTGGATGGGCGTGAGCGTTGAAAATAAGGATTACAAATATCGCATTGACCATCTACGCGAAACCAACGCGCACGTTAAATTCCTATCGCTTGAGCCACTTTTAGGCCAGCTATCTAATCTCGATTTAGAAGGAATTGATTGGGTTATTGTCGGTGGAGAGTCTGGACCGAGAGCTAGGGTTATGCTCAAGTCTTGGGTGGTAGATATTCGTGACCAATGCTATGCCGCAGATGTTCCCTTTTTCTTCAAACAATGGGGAGGCGTGAATAAGAAGCGCGCAGGTCGAATGCTTAATGGTCGGACATATGACCAAATGCCGCTAGTTAAGGCTGTCGCGTAAAACTTCTGAAGGAGGCACATTATGTCAAGAGAGAACGTGGCGTTGATTCATCGTTGGTTTGAAGAGGTCTGGAATCAGGGCAGAGCGGACGCGATTGATGAGCTGTTCGCTACGGATGGCATCGCGCATGGGTTGGGCAGTCAGGGCGGCGAACTGGTTGGGCCAGCAGGTTTCAAACCCTTCTTTGAAGCGTTCCGCGCAGCTTTCCCGGACATTAAAGTTACCATTGAAGACACCGTCGTCGAAGGCGATAAGGTGGCGGCGCGCTGGGTGGCGACGATGACGCACACAGGCGATCAGTTGGGCTTCGCGGCGACGGGTCAGAGCGCGGAGATTACAGGCATGACGATAGTGCGCGTTCGCAACGGCCAGATTATAGAGGGCTGGAACAACTGGGACTTGATGAGCCTGATGCAAAAACTTGGCGCGGCCTCGAACCCGGCACAGTCCGTCACCAAGCCTGAATAAGAGAGCCGTCGCCTACTGTCGCGGGTCAATGTTGTAAGTCTTAATCTTGGAGTTGAGCGTCGTCGCGTTCATCCCCAGGAGACGCGCGGCGCGCGATTGGCGTCCACCCGTCTGTTCGAGCGCGCGGCGAATCAGATCAATCTCGAAGCGACGCACTTCGTCATAGAAGTTGATGCCGCGCCCGATGTCAATGCCGGAGACGCCGCTCGCGCCTTCACGCATGGCCGCACGCGCCGCCTGCGGATCGCTGATCTCGGTGCGCAAACACTCGCGCGTAACCTCCGCACTGGGCGCAATCACCACCGCGCGCTCGATAGCGTTTTCAAGCTCGCGCACGTTGCCCGGCCACGAGTAGGCTTCCAGGAGCGCGAGCACATCCGGCTTAATCTGTTCTGAGACCTGCCGCCCGTTCTCTTCATTATACTTTCGGATGAAATGCTGCGCGAGCGGCAGGATGTCTTCGCGGCGGTCGCGCAAGGGCGGCAACTCAATCGGCACGACGGAGAGACGATAGTAAAGGTCTTCGCGGAACGTGCCCTGCTTAACGGCATCTTTCAAATCAATGTTGGTCGCGGCGATGATACGCACGTCAACGCGGCGCGGTGTAGTGTCGCCAAGCGGCGTGAACTCGCGCTCCTGTATGACGCGCAGGAGTCGCGCCTGCGTTTCGGGCGGGATGTCGCCGATCTCATCCAGAAAGATTGAGCCGCCGTCCGCGACTTCAAAGAGACCTTTCTTCGCGGCGACTGCGCCCGTGAATGCGCCGCGCGTGTGGCCGAAGAGTTCGGATTCGAGCAGCTCCGAAGGAATGTTTGAGCTGTTGACGGTGACGAATGGTTTTTGAACGCGCGGGCTGGCTTCGTGAATCGCTTTGGCAATCAGTTCCTTGCCGGTGCCCGACTCGCCCGTGATGAGAACTGTCGAGCGCGCGGGCGCGACCTGATCCACCAGACGAAAAACTTCCTGCATCACATCCGAGTGGCCGACCATCTCGCCGCGATCAACCGCGCGGCTCATCGCGCGACGCAACGTCTGACGCTCTTCCTCTTTACGCCTGCGTTTGATCCCTGCTGCGACCGTCGCCGTGATCTGTTCGTTCTGAAAAGGCTTGCGAATGCACCCCATCGCGCCTTTGTCCCACGCGGCGATGGCGGTGTCGAAAGTTGCGTAAGCGGTAATCACGATGACAGAGGCATCCGCATCCATCTTCAAAAACTCTTCGAGCGCGCGAAGCCCGCCCATGCCCGGCATCGAGACATCGAGCAACACCACGTCGTAAGCGCGACGCCCGTAAGCCTCAAGCCCTTCCTCGCCGGTCTTCGCCAGATCAACGCGATAGCCCTCCGCCGAAAGCAGCGTCTCCAACACATCGCGCATAATCTCCTCGTCATCCACGACGAGCACAGAACCCTTTTTCGCCATACTCAATAAGCTAACTCAAAAATCGTCAATACGGCAAATAAGAGAATGCAAAATGCAAAATTAAAAATGCAAAAGGAAGATGAGAAGCCTGCTCTTCATCTTCCATTTTGCATTTTACATTTTTAATTTTGCATTTCTCTGCTGCACGCCGCTAATCAGATGAAAGAGCGTTCCCGCGACGATAGTGTACGTGCCCCAGTGACTGAGCGGCGTGTAGAGATCAGCGAGTTTCGGTTCATAGAAGAAGGCTGCGATGAAGAGCAGGGAGGCCAGCACGATCAGAGATGAGCCAAGCCATTGCAGAATCTTGCGCCACAATTGCTGGCGGTAACTGAAGTAGATTCCGATGCCCAGATTGAGCAGTCCGGCGAGCAGGATGAAGATGTGGCGTGTCCGATAGAGCAGTCGAGGTGCGTCGCTCATGCCGACCAGATGATTGTAATAGCGGTGCATGTATTGTCCCGTCAGCAGGAAGACGACGAGAACAAGGAAGCCGAAGATTAGATGAAGTGGCTTCATCTCTTTCAAGGGATTTAATCAGCTAGTTGTTAAACTTGTTAAGCTGATTTGTGGGACTTGAAGAATCCTTTCTTATACAATTCAATGAATCTTTTCTGAGGTCGGAGCGGATATTGGTAAGCCTTAAATTCAGCATCAGCAATCTGTATTCTTAGATTGTCAGACGTAAAGCTATCCATCACGCCCCAACCACCTTTTGCTTTATCTCGAAATCCCTTGAAAACTACTTTAACTACGCGCTCATTAACCCAAACGAAATAGAACGAGTTTACATTAACCAAACTTGGCATCGAAGATAAGACATAATTATTGCCTTTAATGCTGAAGTCGAAAAAATATTCCCCAGAAAATAGTTCCTTCTTGTTCCACAGGCCGTACATCTCGCGTATGTATGTATCGTGTATGTTTCTATCTTTGTCATCTACGATAAAAACCTCAAAGTCGGCAGGGACTTGCTCGTATACCTCTGTGTTAATTGAGCCGATGGCGCAAAGGGTCTGAACTTTAACATTCACTATCAAAGAGAATTTTGAAGCTAAATAGTCTTTCCCAAAAACGCTAATTTGTTCAGTGCCGGAATAGATAATGTTGTCAGCAGCGAAGCGAAGATTTTCGAGTGGTTTGTAGTTCGCTCCTTTTTGCGAGAAGTCACGAAACTCGTTGCGCGACTTCTCAGGCATAGCTTGAACAACGAGCAAGCTCATTAAGAGTGCTACCTTTACAACTCTCATAATCTTCTCTGTGAAAGAGCAGTCTGTCTCTCTATCAGTCGCTCGCCGCCTGAAGATGCGCGCGTGCGCTGACGGTTGGCAGTGTGATGCGAAATGTCGTGCCTTTGCCCGGTGTGCTCTCGACCGTGATGTGGCCGGAGTGTTCCTGCACGATGCCGTAGGAGACGGCGAGGCCGAGACCTGTGCCACGCCCCACCCCTTTGGTTGTGTAGAACGGGTCGTAAATCTTGGCGACGTTTTCGGGCGCGATGCCGATGCCTGTGTCTGTGACTTCGACGACGAGCGTGTCTTCAGTGGTCGAAGAGGTTGAGATCGTGATGCGTCCGCCTTCGGGAATCGCGTCGCGCGCGTTGAGGATGAGATTTGTGAATATCTGTTGCAGCTTGACCGCGTTGCCGTAAGCCTGCGGGATGTTCGAGTCGTAATCGCGGACAATCTCAATCTGGTTGCGGCGCAGTTGCGGCTCAAGCAGTTGCAGCGTGTCGTCAAGGACTTGATTGATTGAAAGCTCCATGAATTCGGTGGCGCCGCCGGTGCGTGAGAAGTTGAGGAGGTTATTGACGATGTCGGAGGCGCGCATCGCCTGGCGGCGGACTTTTTGCAGGAGCGCGTGCTTCGGGTCTGTTTCGGGCAACATGCCCAGCAACATCTGAGTGTAGGATGAAACGCCCGTCAGCGGCGTGTTGACTTCGTGCGCGACGCCCGCGGCTAAGAGGCCGATGGATGAAAGTTTCTCGCGCTGCTGCAACTGCTCTTCGAGAGACATGCGCGCGGTCACGTCTTCGAGGACGACGAGCGCGCCCGTGCGATCCTGCGAGTTGGCTTGCAAAGGCGCGAGCGCGATGTTGAGGACGAGCGAGCGTCCCTCGCGTGTCGCCGTGTGCAGCTTGTAGATGCGGCGTAGCTCTGTCAGATTCCAGCGATTCGTGCTGAGCACTTGATCGAGCGTCTCCGCGAAATCTTCCGCGAAGAGGTCTTCGACGCGGCGTCCGATGGCTTCGCTGCGCTTAACATTAAGCATCTTCTCAAGCGCAGAGTTACAGCGCGTGACATGGCCTTCGAGGTCAACCGCGAGCAGCCCGACGTTGATTGATTCGACGATGGATTCGTTGAACTCTTTCAATAGCTCAAGCTCGGCGGCGCGCTCTGTCTGCTCTTGATAGAGCAAGCTGTTTTCGATGGCGACCGCGACGTAGCCCGACACGGTGTGCAGGATTTCGACATCTTCCGAAGAGAGCAGGGAGCCGTCAGCCGCGCGTCCCAATCCGATGACCGCGACCATCCGCCCGCGCACGATGCACGGCACGTAGTAATGAAGCGCGCGGCGCACGAAGCCCGTCGTTTCGGGAACGAGATCAAGATCATCTGCGCGGACAACGCCCGTTTCAGCCGAGCGCGTGCGAATCATCTCGCGGAAATCGGGCGGCACAATCATCGCCGAAGAAAGACCGATGGCGCGCGCGACGCGATAGCCGGCAGGCTCATGCGTGTCTTCGATGAAGATGACGATGCGGTTGACGTTCAAGACTTGCTGCAAGCGGCTGACGAGCGCATTCAGGAGCGGATCGAGCGTGGTGGTCGCCGAAAGCGTGCGCCCGAAATCGAGCAGTCCGTGACGCATGTCATAACGCTCGCCGTAGAAGAGACGGTCTGTGCGCTCTTGCAGAAACTTCTTAATCGGCGCGGCAATCATCACGATTGCCGTCATGGCGACGACCGCGCCGACAACGCGCAGAGTGAGTTCGTTGATACTGACTTCGCCGACGAGCGTGTAGAGTCCCGCCGCATAGACCACCGCGCCGATCATCAGGGCGATGGCAATGGTCGTCAGCGCATAGACCGCCGCGCGGCGCACGACGATGTCCACATCCATCAGGCGATAGCGGACGACGGAGTTGCCGAAGGTGAGTGGAATCAGCACGAGCGGCAACACGGCAGCATCCGTCACCCAGTTTTCAGTCTTGATGCCGAAGATGTAGGGAATCGCGTAGAGCAGCGTGAAAGGCGTGATGGCAAGCGCCGATCCCCAGACGACCCACTTGAGTTGCTGGCGCACGACAGCCGTCTTGCTCTTGACGAATGTCCAGACGAGAAGCGCCGCGCTCGTCAGGATGCCCAACATGAAGTGGACGAAGATGGCGAGGTAGTATTCATCTATGAACTTCGCCGAGAAAGGCAGACGCGAGGGCGGAGTCAATCTGGTCACGTCATAGATGAGCGCGGCCAGGATGGTCAGCACAACTGCCGGAATGTAAAGCAGCACAATCGGCCAGCGTCGCTCATTAGTGATCTGCCGTTGGACAGGATAGCGTGTGCAGAAGTGAACCAAGAGCGGCGCGAAGAAGATGAACGCGGCATCGTCCAGAAACGCAATCGCCACGTCGAGGTCTTTGTACTGCAAGGTTGACTTGTAGAAATGAAAGACGAAAGCCGTCAGGCAGAGAGTGGCAAAGTGTGTGACGTAGGGAGCGCGCCCGCCCTGCTTGAAGAGAACGAAGAGGCCGACGATGAGATAGACGAGGCCGATGAAGTTGAGGTAAAGATCGTGCGTCGTCAAGGTGGAGACGGCTTCAGGATAGATGTCCGCTTTCCAGCAACAGCGCGTCTCTTCAGGATTGGAAGGCCGCTCGATTAAGTAAATCAGATGTCCGCTGACGCCCGCCTCTTCCAGATAGATCGGGATGTCCTGAATGTAGCGGACTTCATCAAACTTCGTCTCATCTTCGCTGATGCCTCTCAGAATGTCGCCGGGTCGCACGCTGAGGATGCCGGCGCGCCCGACGTTTGAGTTTGGATCAACCTCCTGTGCGGCGACACCCTGCGCGGTCTGAATCCACCTGATGCCGTCGGTCGGCGGAGATTTGTGCCTGAGGCGCTGCTGGAAATTGAGCGCACCGGCAACCGTCAGCAAAGCCGCCGCGATCAACAGCACCCACGCCCGCGTTGTCAGCACAGAGCCTTTCATCTCACTCCATCAACCATGCTCCCTCGAACCTGCGCAGCCGGATAAATGGCGCGCACACTTCGACATCGGTTCAATTCAGGCAATCAATGTTCCAAGCCCTTACCCGCTATAGTTTGTCCCAATGCTCTTCATCACCAGCCTCAATCTTCGTTGAGCATCTGCCTCTGCCCACACCCTTTCTCAATTTCAATCATATTTTCAATACAGGCTTGTGCGAGAATTTTGAGGATAGTTATATCCAAGTTTTTGGACTTGTCCGAGAATTTGGAAAAACAGTGGTCAGTAGTCAGTGGTCAGTTGAAAAGCTGAACCGACTGACCACTGACCACTGACCACTGTTTCTCAGAATCTGACGGAGATGCCGCCGCGAAGCGAACGGCGCGCAGCGTCAACGGACGTGAAGGTCTCGCCATCGTCCGCGCATGTTTGCCTGTCCAGAAGGTTGCGCGCGTCAATCACCGCCTGCGCCCGCACGGGCAGTCCGAAGGTAGGCAAGTCCTGCGTAATCAGGATGCTCAGGCTGGGATCATAGACCGCGAGGCGTCCGGCAAAGGGATCAATCGCAAAGACGGTCGCGCGCGGCGAGAAGCGGAAGACTGTGCGAATGTGTGTTCCCGAATCCAGATTCGCGCTCATCTCGAAGGCTGCGGTCTGGAAGAAACCGTTGTCGAAAAACGCTGCTGGGTTGGTCAATCCTTTTGACGAAAGCTGTTGCCCGCGTCCCAGAGAGTATCCGGCGGAGGCGTTGAAGACCCGGCTGATGCGTCGTGTGTAAACGAGTCGCAGTCCGCGCGCCGCGCCATCTTGTTTGGCAACATTCATGAGCGCAGCACCGGCATCGCCTGCGAAAGCTGAGAGCGGCGCGCTCAAGAGACCGACGCCACGATTCGAGGTCGTGTCAAAGAAGGCCGTCGCTTCAACGCTCGATTCATTATCAAGCACACGTTCGACGCCGAATTCCAGACGACTGCTCCGCTCAATCACCGCGCGCCCGTCAACAAACGCGACCGGCGTTGAGACAGGTTGATGGAAAGCGATTTGATTGTCTTCAAACTCCGCGACGCTCTGCGCGGCGCTCGCCCAGGTATCTGCGGGCGAGTAAGCCGCATGAAGACGTGTGCGCGGCCCCGCGTCAAACTGCACGCCGAAGCGCGGGCTAATGGAGCGCGCATGACTCGCGCCGAGAAAGCGCGAGTAGTCCAATCCGAGCACGACCACCACGCCATCGCGCACCAGCCATTCATCAACGGCGCGCAATGAGAGTTGGCCGAGCGATTTACTCTCCGCTTTGTTTGTCGGCGTGAAAGCGTTGAGCACGCCTGCGGCTGCGCTCAGCTTGAGACGATGCTTGTCTGTCGCGCGAATGCTGGCTGTGGTTTCCAGACGCTGCGGAGCGTTGGTGCCGACGCCCGTCTGTCCGGCGATGATTAAATCAACGCGCTCGCTGATGGGCTGCGCGAGAGCAAAGTTGAATCCGGCGAAACTGTATCCACCTGCGGCTGAAGACGTGGCGGCGTAAGTCTCAACGACGCCCTGCGTGCGTGCTGTATTGGTCTTTTCGTCTTTCGTGCTGGCTGTTTGTGTGACGGTCTCGTCGAGAGCGGCAGCGCCTGAATCGTCTGTGTCGGTTTGCGCGGCGATGACTGCCTCAATCGTTTCGTCTTTGCCTTCGCCCGCCTGAAAGATTGAGCGGCTGCCAGCGCGCGAACGCAGTATCCATCTTCGATCATCGCGGTCTCTGCGCCGCTCAGGCGCGGTGTTGCCGGAGCCGATGGGTTCGAGATTGAAGCGATAAATCACCTGGTCGGCGGGATAGACCTGCACGGAATCGAAGAGCACGGCGTTGAAGCCATCGGCAATGGCGCGCAAACTGTAGCGACCGGGAGCGATTCTGGTGATGAAACTCCCGTCCGCCGCGCTTCTGACCTGTTTGATGATTTCGTCTGCGCCCTCTTTGATGAGCGAGACAATCGCGCCCGCAATCGGATTGCCACGACTATCTCGAACCGAGCCACTCAAGGTCGCCACACGACCCGTCGCAAAAATCTGCGGCGCGCTCGCTACACAGACAAACGCGAGTGCGAACAATGCCAGACTCACGCGCAAAGCTTTTCTCATTGCGGCAAAACCTCCGGGCGCGACTTCCTGCGAGTAAAAAGCGCACCGACCAACAAGTTATGTCTCTTCCGCTACCACGAAGGCAAAAGGTAAAGTCTGGAAATACGGCTGACCGCTTCTGATTTTCCTTTTAACTTTTTCCTTCGGTGAGCCAACCCCGCTTGAGAAGACGCTATTTTCCGTCAACGCAGCGAAGTGTGTCAAGCAAACTGTCAGTAACTGTTGCTCTGATGTCGGAGGTCAGCGATTGGATGTCAGCAGAAATACTTATGAAACGCGGAACGATGAATGATGAATGATGAACTGGAAAGCCTTTGTCTTTTGTCTTTCATTCCGCATTCATCGTTCCGCATTCAGCGTTCTCTTTTACTCCGCGTTTGCCGCCGATTTTAGGGCATGTTACGATGCTCTCTTAAGCAAATACGCACAAGGCCGACCAACCGGGGCGACGATTTCTCAAGCAGTATGACAGATCAAATTCAATCAACCAGACTCGATAATGGCTTAACCATTCTGTCCGAACACATGCCGGGACTGCGCTCCGTGAGCGTCGGTATCTGGGCACGGCGCGGCTCACGCCACGAGACGGCGGAGCTGAACGGCATCTGCCATTTCATCGAGCACGCGGTCTTCAAAGGCACGAAGCGCCGCACCGCGCTCGACATCGCCATCGAATCAGACCGGCTCGGCGGACACCTCGACGCCTTCACCACGCACGAAGTCACGGGCTTCACGATGAAGGTCACGGACAAGGGTTTGCCGCAAGCCTTCGATATTCTGGCGGACATGCTGGCTGACCCACGCTTCGACCGCGAAGACTTAGAGCGCGAGCAAAAGGTCATCATCGAAGAGATGAAGATGGTCGAAGACACGCCCGACGAATTTTTGGGCGAACTCTTCAACGCCGCTTACTTTCCCAATCATCCTCTGGGACGACCCATCGAAGGCACTGAAGAGACGGTCTCCTCTTTTAATCAGGAGAAGACCGCCGACTTTCACGCGCGCGAGTTCGCGCCGCACAACCTCGTCGTCGTCGCCGCCGGAAATATCGTCCACGCGCAACTCGTCGAGATAGCTGCACGCGCTTTCAACGCGGTCACATCATCTGATAACGCGACGCATGACTCATCGAATCAAGCATCAATGCCTACGGCAGCCGCGCCCATTTTGATCGAGCGCAAGAAGGAGCTTGAACAGGCGCATCTCATCATCGCTGCGCCCTGGCCTTCGGCACGGAGTGAAGATCGCTTTGCCGGCAGCCTGCTCGCCAATGTTATCGGCGGCGGAACGTCCAGCCGTCTCTGGCAGGCGATTCGTGAGGAGCGCGGTTTGGCTTACTCAGTCGGCGCGGGCGCGAGCGCTTTTTCCGACATCGGCGTCTTCAACATCTACGCCGGAACATCGCCGAAGCATTTGGATGAAGTCCTCGATCTTTCGCTCAAAGAATTGCGCCGCGTCGTGCGCGAGGTCGTGACAAATGAAGAGCTTGAGCTGGTCAAGCAGCAGGCGGTCTCGTCCATCCTGCTCGGCCTCGAATCATCGAGCAATCGTGCCGGAGCGCTCGCGCGCCAGGAGATCATACACGGTCGCCGCATCTCGCCCGACGAGGTTATCAGTCGCCTCGAAGCCGTCCGTATCGAAGATTTGCAACGCATCGCGCGCGAGTATTTCACCTCCGAAGGATTGGCGCTCGCCGCGCTCGGCGACCTCAACGGCTTTCGCGTTGACCGTGCGCGATTGGAAATCTAAAAGACAGTTTTGAGTTTTCAGTTTTGAGTTTCCAGAGAATGTCTTTAACTGAAAACTCAAAACTGAAAACTCAAAACTCAAAACTTATGAAGTTTACAGTTCTCGGAAGCGGCTCGACCGGCAACGCGGTTTTGATCGCGGCAAATGACACGCGCGTGCTTGTTGATGCGGGCATGAGCGCCAGAGAGATCGTGCGACGACTCTCGCTCGTCGGGTGCGACGCCTCACAACTTGACGGCGTCATCATCACGCATGAGCACAGCGATCATGCGGGCGGCTTGCGCGTGCTGTTGAAGAGTCTGAACTGCCCGGTTTACATCTCCGGCAAGACGCGCGAAGCGTATATCAGCGAACATAGTTATCGTTCATCCGACGAATCGCGCAAGCGCGCGGACGTGCTGCGCGACCGCACCGAAGAGATTGAGTCGAGCAGGGATTTCAAGATCGGCGCGATTGATTTTCACCCGTTCACGATTCCGCACGACGCCGCCGACAACTTCGGCTTCACGGCCACGCACGCAGGCGTCTGCGTCGCCACGCTGATGGACTTCGGCCACGTCACGACGCTTATCACCGAACGCCTGCGCGGTTGCGCTGCAATCGTCATCGAGTCGAATCACAGCCGCGACATGCTCAAGGCTTGCGAAGTTTATCCCTGGGAGTTGAAGCAACGGATACTCTCGCGCACAGGTCATCTCTCAAACGAAGACATCGCCGATTGGCTGCGCGAAGGCTTCGACGGCACGGCGCGCCACATCGTGCTCGCGCATCTCTCGCAACGCGCCAACAATCCTTACGTCGCCAAAATCTCCGCCGAGATGGCGCTCAAGGAACGCGCCCCGCTCTTTCAAACGGACACAGAGATCAGCCTCTCGTTCGCCAAAGAGCCAACACCATGGATAGAGTTGTGAATGCAAGTTGTGAATGCAAAATGCAAAATTAAAAATGAAAAATTGAGGACAGGCTCACGCCTGACTTCTAAGGTTGCTCGCCGCCTTCCTTTTGCATTTTTAATTTTTAATTTTGCATTCTTCAGCGCTTGCGCGCTGAAGGCTAGTCGCGGCGGCATTCCATCGCAGGCGCAGGAAGCGATTGACAAGGTGAGCGACGACATCAACGAAGGCCGTTACGAAAAGATTTATAATGAAGCGGCGGAAGAGTGGCGACAGGCGACAACGCTCGAACAATCCAACGCCACATTCAAGACGCTGAAGGAGAAACTGGGCAACGTCAAAAGCCGCTCGTTCCATTCCGCCACCGAACAGAACAGCACGAGTGGACAACTGCCCGGTCACTCCTTCATCATTGATTACAAAACCACCTTCGACAAAGGCGACGGCATGGAAACCTTTACGCTGGTCGAACGTGACGGACACTGGCTCCTGGCGAGATATTTTGTTAATTCAAATGCTTTGAAATAGGGGTCGGGGATCAGGTGTCGGGGGCCGGATAAAACAACGGCTCAACTGACACCCGGCCCCCGGCCCCCGACACCCAAAATGATTCCTCGTTACACATTGCCCGAAATGGGCGCGCTCTGGTCGGAAGCTACTAAATTTCAGAAGTGGCTCGACGTGGAGATCGCCGTCTGCGAGGTTCACGCGGAGATGGGCGTGATTCCGCGCGAGGCTCTCGAAGAAATAAGGACGCGCGCCGCATTTACGGTCGAGCGTATCAACGAGATTGAGAAGACGACAGACCATGACGTGATCGCCTTCACCACGAATCTGGCGGAATCAATCGGCGATGCCGCGCGCTTTATTCATTACGGCCTCACGTCTTCGGATGTGGTGGATACAGCGAATGCTCTGTTGCTGCGCGACGCCTGCGACATTCTGCTTGCGAAGATCGAAACGCTGCTCGCAGTTCTGAAACGTCGCGCCTTTGAATTCAAGCACACACCGCAGATCGGGCGCACGCACGGCATCCACGCCGAGCCGACATCGTTCGGCATGACCTTCGCGCTCTGGTACGACGAGATGCGGCGCAATCGCACGCGCCTACAGGCTGCTCGTGAAAGAGTCGCCGTCGGCAAGATTAGCGGCGCGGTCGGCGCGTTCGCGCATCTCGACCCGATTGTCGAAGAGAAAGTCTGTGCGCGTCTCGGCATCAAGCCAGCGCTCGTCTCAACGCAGATTATTCAGCGCGACCGCTACGCCGAATATCTCTGTGTGCTTGCCATCATCGCTTCATCGCTCGACAAATTTGCCTTGCAGGTTCGCCACTGGCAGCGAACGGAAGTTCGTGAGGCGCAGGAAAAATTCAAGCGCGGTCAAAAGGGTTCATCCGCGATGCCGCACAAGCGCAACCCGATCCTGTCGGAGCGCATCTGCGGCATGGCCCGAACGGTGCGCGCCAACAGCATCGTCGGCCTTGAAAACGTCGCGCTCTGGCACGAACGCGACATCTCGCACTCGTCAGCCGAGCGCATTGTGCTTCCTGATTCAAGCGCCACGCTCGATTACATGCTCAACAAAACGGCATCGCTCCTCGACGGCCTCGTCGTCTATCCCGAACGCATGTTGGAAAATCTGAACGCAACGCGCGGCCTCGTCTTCAGTGGTCAACTCCTGCTCGCCCTGACGCAAAGCGGCGTCTCGCGCGAGACGGCTTACGAGTGGGTGCAGCGCAACGCAATGAAAGTTTGGGACGAAGGCGGAGATTTTCAAACGCTCGTCAACGCAGACCCGGACATTCAAAAGCATCTCTCGAATGAGCAAATCAAGAGCGCCTTCTCGCTCGACACTTATTTGCGGAATGTTGATAAGGTATTCGAGCGCGTGTTTAATTCAGAAGCGAAATAGATTTCATGCGATGCTGAGGAGGAAGCGATGAAGCCTTTTGTAGCGATTGTTATTTTGTTGGTTTCGACTTCAGCTATCTGTCAGAAAGCTGAAAAAGAAGAGCTAGTATCTTTTATCTGGCAGTATAATGGAAGAGTTTTGGGGAGAATAAAAATTCCCGCGGGATATAAAGAAGAAGGAACAGAAAACTATGTTGAAGGCATCGTTACGCGCATTCACTATAGAGATGACTCGACAATTATCTTACAAAGTGGCGGCATGTACTCCTCGCCAATGTTACAAGCACCAGAATATCTGTTGGACAAAACTGAAGTAATATCTGACCGTAAGATCAGGCGTGGGAAGATAAAGAATGAGGGACTATTCTGGCGAGAAGACAAGTTGAAAATGGGAGAAAGATTCTTTCCTTATTTCCCGCCTAATATAGCTTTCGACAAAGTGCCCAAAGATCACGTTGAGCTATTCGAGAAGTCGCTTGACTCGTTTGCCGGAACTCTGGAAGAGAAATAAAATCTCCTTGATACAAAAACGGAGCAGAAAAATCTTGAAAGCCAAAGTTTACGTCACACTCAAACCCGGCGTGCTCGACCCGCAGGGCAAAGCTATTCAACATTCCGTCGAGCTTTTAGGCTTCGACGGCATCGCAGACGTGCGACAGGGCAAGTATTTCGAGATTGCTCTGGATGGCGCGCTCGATCAGGACAGCGCGCGTGAGGCCGCGACGCGAATGGCGCGCGAGGTCTTGTCGAATCCTGTAATTGAAGATTATCGCGTGGAGATTGAAGCTTGAAATTCTATGTCTGACCTTTGTCTAACTTCAAAAACGGCAGGGCGTCCCAGCTTAATTTTGAGAACTCCAGGACGAGAATTTTAGAGGCGCATGGCTGAAGATAATGAGAGCCAATTTTAGCCGGGTCCCTCGCAGGAGGATGATCGGATTTATGGTTTCTAGTTCGAGGATATTCTTCGCAACTCTTCTATCTCCTCTTGTAAAGTAATCGTGCGACTTAGGTCAGCGATATATTGCTCCTTTAAAGAGTCAATCTGCTTGTCAAGTACCTTCACTTCAGGCCATTCATGAGTATACTCCTCTAACAATTTATCGCGTTTCTTTGTAGCTTCAACGATTTTGACTTGGAGCTGTTCGACCCGAGCCTGAACCGTTTGGTATTCAGACTCTTTTGCCCGTTCTTTTTCCCTTGCAGAGATGACGCGCTGGGCATCGCTTTCAGTGGAAATATTTTTACCCGAGCTATTATCCTTGCTGGCAGACTGGTCAGGACTTCCTTGATTTGTGGCCGGGTTTGTGTGACTAAGATTTGCATTGTCTTGATTACTAAGATTCGTATTATTTTCGTTGCTAAGATTTGTCTCAGCCTGGTTGCTAACATTCGTATTAACTTGATTGCTGAGATTTGTATTATCCTTGCTCCCATTAACCCCTCGTTGAAAGAGAAAGATGGCGGCGACAATTGCGATGCCTAAAACAGTCGCTCCGCTGATAAACCATAGATTGCGTTTCGACTTTCGCACAGGACGCACGACGGGTCTTGATAACTGTGGGGAATCAGTTGGGGTAATTTCCGGTGAAGCAGTGGATGCGGCGGTCGGGACTGCCATCTTTGCTGTCGCAACAGTAGACTCAATTCGTTCGTATCCTATTTTATCTTTAAGCCCCGCTTCATGGTCACCGACATTGAGTTTCTTTACTCTCGGAGCACTGGAAGGAGATAGGCTGACTATCGTTGACGGTAGAACTGCCTCTTTCAGTTCACTCACTTCTGTCCTGCGATGATTCGCTCCCTTCAAAGCCTCACTCATCTCAACTGCACTGCCAAATCTTTCTTTACGGCTTAACGCCATCGCCCTTCTTATCACATCAGAGATTTCCGCTGTTACTTCTGGATTGACTTTGCAGACAGGGCGCAACGGGTCCGCTCGTTCTTCCTCATTCGTGTCGTAGCGCGTCGGAGCATCAATCGGGGCAGCGCCTGTCAGCAGGTGATAAAGAGTCGCGCCCAGTGCATAAATGTCGCTACGCGGGTCTGTCCCAGAGCCGTGTATCTGTTCGAGCGGAGCGTAACTGAGTGTGTGGCCGAAAACGCTTCTGTTCGTCACAAGTGTCGGCATCTGTCCGGCTGCGCCTTTGGCGAGGCCGAAGTCGAGCAGGAAGAGTTCACCGTCTTCATCTAATTTCAGATTGGCTGGCTTGATGTCTCTGTGCAGAATCGGCGGGTTGTGTTTGTGCAGGTAATCCAACACACCGAGAATCGTCTCTCCCCAACGCAAGACTTCTTCGACGGAGAAAGCACGCCCGCGCACTGCCAGCAGTTTCGCCAAATCAGTCCCTTGAATAAACTCCATCACAAGGAACTGCCGCTCGTCCTCAAAGAAATGGTCAATGACTTTCGGCAGCGAGGCGTGTCGCAGGTTCGCCAGCAGATTTGCTTCTCGCTCGAACGCGCGCCTTCCTTCATCGCTTTCAACCAGAGATTCTTTGATGGCGACGAGAGAGTTAAGACGCTCGTCAATGGACTCGTAAACGCATCCCATTCCACCCTGTCCGAGTTGACGGATAATCCGATAACGGCCTTGCAGAATCGTGTTGAGGGCGAGCACCATTTATACCTTCGGGGTTGCGAGCTTTGAGAGACCGAGCGTCTGACCTGATTGACGGCTTCTGCATCTTATCCTAGATTTCAGACAGTGGCTAGACTCTGGATTCCTGGATCATGGGTTAGTTTGGGAGCGAATCCACCGCAGAGCCGCAGAGGACGCAAAGGTGACGCCGAGAGAATTAGCTTTCTCTCTGCGTTTGCTCCGCGCTCTCTGCGGCTCTGCGGTGGATGACGTGCCGAACATCTGCTCTCATTTCCAAACCGGACTACCACTGAATCGTCGGCGGACTAGCAGCGCACAAGCGCAGCATGATAAAGTTTACGTTTGATGAGAATCATTTTTGCGGAGCAGACAGCGTGAAATTCGGCGTCATAGTTTTCCCCGGCTCGAACTGCGATCACGATGCTTATCACGTAATCTCGAAGCACGTCGGCCAGCCAGTTGATTTCATCTGGCATCGAGAGACGGATTTGAGTTCTTACGATGCGGTCATCATTCCGGGCGGCTTCTCCTACGGCGACTACCTGCGTGCCGGTGCGCTCGCGCGCTTCTCGCCCGTGATGAATTCGGTGAAAGAGTTTGCGGCGCGTGGTCGTTTCGTGCTCGGTATCTGCAACGGCTTTCAGATTCTCTGCGAGGCCGGACTTCTGCCCGGCGCGTTGATTCGCAACCGCGATCTGCATTTCATCTGCGAGCATGTGCGCGTGAGAGTCGAGACGACCGAGACGCCTTTTACTAATCAGTTGATGACGGGAAGCGTGCTGCGTATCCCAATCGCACACGCCGAAGGCAACTACGTCTGCGACGATCAAACTCTTGAGGAGTTGGCGCGCGAGGATCGCATCATCTTTCGTTACTGCGACGAGGGCGGCGAGACGACCGCCGACTCCAATCCGAACGGCTCGCGCGCCAACATCGCGGGCATCTGCAACTCCGCGCGCAACGTGCTGGGACTGATGCCGCATCCTGAGCGTGCCTGCGAAGATTTGCTTGGCTCATCAGACGGGCGCGACATCTTCCGCTCGCTCGCAGCCACGCTCGCCGCGCACGCGACGACTTATTGACCGGAAGTGGGAGTTGTCAGTACCGCCTGCGGTAGCGGGCGGGGAAACGAAAGGATGAGGGATGAGGGATGAGGGCGGAGGGATGACAAGAGAACGGTTTTGTCTTTACTTCATCCCTCATCCCTCATCCTTCATCCCTTCCAGCACCCGCCCGCTACCGCAGGCGGTACTGACTCGTGGATTCGATCATGACTGAAGAACGTAGAGAAGAGGAACGAAAGAACGTCTCGCTCGAAGCGCGCTGGGAAGGCGGCTCCGGCCATCACACGGCGCGCGTGAGCGATTTGGGTCTCGGCGGATGTTACCTGGACACTTTCGGACAGGTCACGCCGGGCGAAGTCGTCGAGCTTGAAATTAAGATGTCGTCGGGCGAATGGCTGGCGCTGCGCGGTTCAGTCGCTTTTTATCATCCGGGTCTGGGCTTCAGCGTCTGCTTCACGTTTTTGACCGACGAGGAGCAGTATCAACTCACACAGTTAATCAATTCCTGACTTCTGTCATAACAAATTGACCAGCCAGGTTAAGATGAGATGAGATGTTTGTTTGCGCCCGCCGCGTTCCTTCTGCTGTCGCTCAGTCGTGCAACGTGTTTCGCGCAAGACCGAGACTTACAACTCACAACCAGCATCATCAACCAGCAGGCTTGCGCGATGAGCGCGGGCGTTGAGGCTTTGTCTTTAACCTTACAGTTGCGCTACACGAACGTCGGCCATCGAAAGCTGATTCTTTACAAAGGCAACCAGCTTTTTTATCAGGTCTTCGTCAGTCGCAGCAAAGAAGAAGCGGCGGCGAGGAAGTATGAACTGCGGACAAGCCACGCGCGCTATTACGATGTGCAGCCGGAAAAGATTGCGGGCGATTCTCCAAGCAGCGTCTTCACCGTTTTGTCGCCCGGAGCATCATACGAGACAAAGCAAGTCATCATCTTATCCGTCGCGCGTGAAGGCGGCGGGCAAATCAATGTCTCGATAGCGGCGGGCGAGCACGTTCTCAATCTGATCGCCTCAACCTGGTACGAATCCAAAAAACTCGCGCAGGATTTACGCGAGCGTTGGAAGCCACGCGGTTTTTTGTGGGTCGAGCCTCTGGCCTCGAACTCTGTCGGCTTCGTTGTTGACAACAAAAGCGCGGCGATTCCTTGCCGTTGATGGCTCTGGCGTGTGTGGCGCTCGAACGCGAACTCAAATCAAAGATGAAAGCTAATTCCACGCGACGAGTCAGGCAGCAACGCAAAGACGTGCCTGAACACCCACTCACAGGTCTGCCGCAGCCTCTGTCCGACGAGATTCTTTCGTGGGAGGAAGTCAATCGCACGCATCGCATCCGCAACGGCGTCTATCAACGCAATGGCCGCCTCATCTCACTCTTGACGGATTTCGGACGCATCAATCCGTGCTACCCGGATCGCCTCGCCGAATCCGCAGACACCATCTACTATACCGGCAACGGACGACGCGGCGATCAATATCTGAATCCGGGCAACCGCGCTCTGCTCGCCGCAATCGAAAGCGGACATGCCGTGCCGCTCTTCAACAAGCTCTCGACGGGGCGCTGGCAGCATATGGGATTCTGGCGCGTCACGGCAGGCCGCCAAATCTTCGACGAGCAGGAGAACCGGATGCTCTGGCAGTTCACGCTGAAAAGAGTTCAAGGTTCAAAGTTCAAGGTGATTTGTCGGACTTTGAACTTTGAACCTTGAACCTTGAACCTTGAACTTGGCTACAGCTATTGTTACTCTTACACTTCTTCCGCTACATCCTGAAAGGAGTTTCCAATAAGAACCATGAAGAACTACAGATTCGCTCTCCTCCTCGCTCTCTCTTTTGTGCTGGCTGCGGCGGCCTTCGCTTTCGGCA
>JAVHWW010000079.1:0-21696 GCA_032159235.1 Acidobacteriota bacterium | reverse complement strand
CGCAAAGCGATCAACAAGTAAACTTGACGACGATTATTTATGACGCCGCAGGCAAGGAGGTGGCGCGTAATGTCTCGAAGAATGTCGCGGGTAAAAGTTCTGTCTCCGAAATCGCGCAAACGCTCGTGGTCAATCGCCCGATGCTCTGGACGCTTGAGAATCCCTATCTTTACAAAGCGGTCTCACAAATCGAGCAGGGCGGCAAAGTCGTTGACCGCTACGAGACGCCTTTCGGCATTCGCTACTTCAGCTTCGACAGAGAGAAAGGTTTTCTTCTGAACGGCAAACAGGTCAAGATCAGAGGCGTCTGCGATCATCATGACCTGGGCAGCTTGGGCGCTGCGATAAATGTGCGCGCGCTCGAACGTCAACTCGAAATCCTGAAGGCGATGGGCGTCAACGGCATCCGCACTTCACACAATCCGCCTGCGCCTGAACTCCTCGAACTCGCAGACCGCATGGGCTTCATCGTGATGGACGAAGCCTTCGACATGTGGAAGAAGAAGAAGACTGATTTCGATTACCATCTCGATTGGGACGAGTGGCACAAACGCGATCTGGAAGATATGGTCTTGCGTGATAGGAATCACCCAAGCATTTTCATCTGGAGCATCGGCAACGAAGTGTCGGAGCAGTGGAACGATGACCCCAATGCCGCGCCCATCGCCAGAGAGTTGGCGGGCATCATCAAAAGCCTTGACAAGACTCGCCCGATAACTTCCGCCTGCAACAACGTCAGCGAGAAGAACCCTCTCATCACGTCAGGCGCGCTCGACTTGGTCGGGACAAACTACTCGCATCAGAAAATACCTGAGTTCCCGAAGATGTTTCCCGGACAAAAATTGATCGGCACTGAAACGACATCGGCTCTAGCAACGCGCGGCAGCTACGACTTGCCTTCAGATGTCATACGCCGTTGGCCTGTGCGTTGGGATCAGCCGTTCAAGGACGGCAACCCGGATTTCTCATGTTCTGCTTATGACAACTGTAGCGCGCCCTGGGGATCAACTCATGAAGAGACTTGGAAGATCGTTAAGAAGTATGATTTCTTCTCCGGCATGTACATCTGGACGGGCTTCGATTATCTGGGCGAGCCGACGCCATACTGGTGGCCTGCGCGCAGCTCTTACTTCGGCATCATTGATCTCGCGGGTTTGCCGAAAGACGCTTACTACATGTATCAGAGCGAGTGGACGAGTAAGCCCGTGCTCCATCTCTTCCCGCACTGGAACTGGAAGCCGGGACAGACCGTTGATGTCTGGGCTTACTTCAACACGGATGAAGTGGAGCTTTTTCTAAACGGCAAATCGCTTGGCACGAAACGCAAGTCGGGCGACGACCTGCACGTCGTATGGCGTATTCCTTTCGAGCCGGGCACGCTCAAGGCAGTTGCGCGCACAAACGGCAAGGTTGTTCTCACACAGGAAGTGCGTACCGCCGGAAAGCCTGCGCGCATCGTTCTCATTCCTGACCGCAAAATTATCAAGGCAGACGGCAGCGACCTCTCTTTCGTCACGGTGAAAGTTCTGGACGAGAACGGCAACCTCGTGCCCGATGCTGAGAACTTAGTTAATTTTCAACTCACAGGTGATGGCTTCATCGCGGGTGTTGACAACGGCAGCCCCATCAGCCACGAGCCGTTCAAGGCCAACTACCGCAAAGCATTTCACGGAATGTGCCTCGCCATTATTCAGTCGAAGAGCAAAGCCGGGAGGATTAATTTGAATGCGACATCAGACGGATTAGCTCCGGCTTCAGTCGTGATCGAGGCGAAGTGATTGACTAAAGAGAGGTTCTTATGACAGGCGGCGTCCGTTAGTTTCTAGGTTATCGGGCGACAAAGTTGTAAGTAACTTTGCCATATACTTTCACCGGTTTGCCGTTTTCTAAAGTTGGAGAAAAGCGTGCCTTCCGAGCAGCGTTCTCCGCACTTTGCTGCAACAAGGGGTGACCCCCAACAGCTTGAGCCGCTATTACTTTGCCTTCCTCATCAATTATCACCTTAACTATAACAGTTCCGGCAGCATGTACACCGCTCGCCAACAAGGGATATTCAGGAAAGGGTAAGCTAAGAGCTTTACCATTGAGAATACCGCCAGAAGCCGCGTTGCTATCAGATGCAAACTCTCTTTGGGCAAGCTCAGGATGTTCTCTCAGGTATCTATCAACCTCGCCTTCTGTTGATCTATCAATGGTCGTTAGTTTGAAGGATTCAAGATACTTAATTGAAGTAGCCTTGGCAAAAGAGTCTTCATCAGCAGAGATACGCTTAGCAGGTACTACTGTTATTCGATAGATTCGTTGCCCTGCAACAATAATCATGGCTCTTGCAATGCCGCCCTTAGGTAAAGATATTTCAAGTAAACGGCCAGGATTATTATCAAAGGAGATCGGACTCTCACTAAGAAGCTTTCCCTTTAATTCAGCTAAGATGAAATTGCGCATCCCAACCAACAATTCTCCGTTAATCTTCGGGTCATCCACAGTATGGGGCGCATCAAAGTACATGACTGCATAAGTGGCATCATCCAATACGCTATAGGTATAAGTCTTGACTACTAGCTTCCCGACATTAATTGACCCAGTGGATTCCTTAGGAGTTTTGGGAAAGAGAATTTTAAAACCACCGTCCGTTGATGAGAACTCTTTCCAATCACCGAGTGTGTTTTTACCTATAGCAGGCGGCTCTCCAAGCTTGCTCTGCTGAGGCAAACTCGAAATAGAACTAGAAATAAAGACGAGTAGAAGAAAAATAAATCTTCTATAGATATTCATAATTATCTCCACCTCCACTTAAGCCACTACCCCAGAAGCTATTAAGAGTTCAATGCCACCCATGCTTAACAAACGGTTAGCCTGGCTTGCGCCAAGCTTGCAGGCAAGGATGCCTACGATCCCCGCGTATAGCATTCAATTGCAAATGACTATTAACGTCCAGTCCTTCTCCGATTCTGCTCCTGACTTGCCTGAAGCGTGAACTTATCTGTCAGATTACCGACCATCACGTCGAAGTCTCCGGGTTCAACAGTCGCCTTGTTGTCTGCGCCGATGAACGAGAGATCATCGCGGCGCAGCGTGAAGGTCAGCGTGCGCACCTGTCCCGGCTCAAGATAAATCTTGCTGAAGCGTTTGACGCGCTTGCCCGGAGGTGTGATGGACGCGACCTCGTCGCGCACGTAGAGGATGACCGTCTCTTTGCCTGCGCGTTGGCCTGTGTTGGTGACAGAGACGCTGACCTGTACCTGACCGTTCATCGGCACAGTCTTCGGGCTGACTTGCAGGTTGCTATAAGCGAACGTCGTGTAACTCAAGCCTTGCCCGAACTCGAACTGCGGGCTGAAGGCAGAGTTGCCGAAGCTGGTCTGTTCGGTCTCGAAGAGTTTGTGATCGTAGGTCAGGAGGCCGTTCGGCGTGCGTGGATAAGTGAAGGGCAACTTGCCCGATGGATTGTAATCGCCGAAGAGCACATCTGCGATGGCGATGCCGCCTTCGTTGCCTGGATTGTAGGCCATGAGAATTCCTTGCGCCCCATCTGCGATGCGATTGATGATGCGCGGGCGACCCTCCACGAGCACCAGAACGACGGGCTTGCCTGTCGCTTCAATCGCTTCGGCCAATTTCAACTGCGGCTCGCTCAACGTCAGGTCTGTGATATTGCCGGGCGTCTCTGCGTAAGAGGCTTCGCCAACACAGACGACGGCCACGTCTGAATTACGCGCGGCGCGGACAGCTTCCTGAATGTCTATCTCTTTATCGAAAGTCACGCCGGGAACGTATGTCACATTCTTTCCGACCTTTGTTTCAATCGCCTGAAGAATCGTCGGCCTGTCTTTCGGATAAAGACTTGCGTTGCTGCCTTGCCAGACATAAGTCCAGCCGTTGTTGAGCGAGATCAGAGAATCTGCGGTCGGGCCTGTGACGAGCACTTTGCGATTCTTAGCAAGCGGCAGAACGTTGTTCGTGTTCTTCAGGAGCGTCATAGATTCGCGCGCTGCTTGAATGGCGACCTGACGGGATTCATTCGTGGCGAAGCGAGCTTTGAGTGATGGGTCGGGCATCGCGTTCTCGAATAATCCAAGATCGAATTTAACTTTGAGGATGCGGCGCACAGCCTCGTTGATGCGTGACATCGGCACTTTGCCTTCTTTAACGAGTTGGAGCAGGATGTCACTGAAGCTGTAATCCTGCGGCACCATGCTCATGTCTATGCCAGCCATGATGCCCATGCGCGTCGCTTCTTTCTCATCAGCCGCGACCTTCCACACGCTGACGAGCTTCTTGATGTCCTCCCAATCCGAGACGACGAAACCTTGAAAGCCCAACTCATTGCGCAGGACTTCCGTCAGCAGATGGTAATTGATATGGCCGGGCGTGCCGTTAATCTCTGCGGAGTTGACCATGATGGTGCGCGCGCCTGCGTGGACTGCCGCAGCGAAGGATGGCAGGAAATATTCGCGCAGGTAGTTTTCAGGAATCCACGCGGGCGTGCGATCTCTGCCGCTCAAAGGAAAACTGTAACCAACATAATGCTTGAGGCTCGTGGCGACGTGATTCGGCGACGAGATGTCGTTGCCCTCCATGCCGCGCACGAACGCCACGCCCATGACCTTCGTTAGATATGGGTCTTCGCCGAAGGTCTCGTAGAAGCGCGGCCAGAGCGGTTGACGCCCCAAGTCCAGCACCGGAGAGAACGTCCAGGGAATCCCGGCAGCGCGTGTCTCAATGGCTGCAATCTCCGCCGCGCGTTGCATCAACGCGGGATTCCAGGTCGCGGCCATCCCTGTCTCCTGCGGGAAGAGCGTTGAGCCTTGTATGTAATTTGCGCCGTGAATCGTGTCAATGCCGTAGAGGACTGGAATCCGTAGGCGTGTTCGCTGACTGGCTTCCTGAATCTGACGAATGATCTCATGCCACTTGTCAACAGAGAGCGCCTGATCCTTGACGTTGAGAATTGAGCCGACGCCGTACTTGACGACAGCCTTCTCAAGTTTGTCCGGGTCAATGCGAACGTTGTCGCCATCGCCGGTCGTGACCAGACCAATCTCAAGCTGAGTCATCTGGCCGATCTTCTCTTCGAGCGTCATGCGCGCGAGCAGTTCTTCGACGCGGCGCGAGTTATCGCGTGTGGGCTTCGATACGCGACTCGCCGTTTGAAAGAAACCGTCGCTGTCAGCAGTCTCCGTTGTCACTGGAACGCTGCTCTGTTGGGTGGCCGCGAAAGTTTGTTGTAGCTGTGGACAAAAGGTCTGTCCACACATTATCATTGCCAACGCAAGCGCATAGATTTTCATTGTCGTCCGATTCCCTTAAACGGATTTTGTTGCAGGAGCTTATGCGCCCATTCTCTTTCATTCAGACCCTTGTTTTCAAGCATTATTTGTTGGTGAGATAGGTTGCCTGTCCACTATCAGTGTTGGTTTGTCGTGAAAGAGGAGGCGTCAAGACTTTTGGCGTTCACGCTCTGAACCATTAACCGCAGCATTTGCGCGTCCGTCCGGCTAATTTTATGAAACGAATCCTCTTCTTAATCATCTGCCTGTTTGCTTCAAACGCCTACGGCCAGAAGTTCGAGCAGTTAGCTCGGACGCCTCCGATGGGATGGAACAGTTGGAACAAGTTCGGTTGTAACGTCAACGAGGCGCTCATACGCGAAGCCGCCGACGCGATGGTTGCAACGGGGATGAAGGATGCTGGTTATCAATACGTGGTGATTGACGATTGCTGGCATGGCGAACGAGACAGCTTGGGTTTTATTCAACCAGACCCGAAGAGATTTCCATCAGGCATGAAAGCCCTCGCTGATTATGTTCATTCCAAAGGACTGAAACTGGGTATCTATTCCGACGCTGGTTCTAAAACTTGTGGTGGTCGGCCAGGCAGCCGCGGCCATGAATATCAGGACGCGCTCGCTTACGCCAAATGGGGCGTGGACTATCTCAAGTATGACTGGTGCAATACCGAAGGTCTCAACGCCGTCGGCGCTTACAGCACGATGCGCGATGCTCTGTCCGCGGCGGGTCGTCCCATCGTCTTCAGCTTATGTGAATGGGGAAGTAATAAACCCTGGGAGTGGGCGAAAAATGTTGGGCATCTGTGGCGCACGACGGGCGACATCTACGAATGCTTCGATTGCATCAAGGATCATGGGACGTGGAAACAGTTGGGCGTGATGGCGATCCTGGATTTGCAGAAACCTCTGCGCGAGTACGCTGGCCCCGGCCATTGGAACGATCCAGACATGATGGAAGTGGGCAACGGCATGAGCGTGAGCGAAGACCGCGCACATTTCTCTATCTGGTGTCTGCTCGCCGCGCCGCTCATCGCCGGAAATGACCTGCGGAACATGTCCAGAGAGACTAAAGAAATTCTGACCAACCGCGAAGTGATTGCAATCAATCAAGACCCGCTCGGTGTTGAAGGATTCCAATACTCTGCAAAAGACAAGGTCGAGGTTTGGTTCAAGCCTTTGCAGGATGGCGACTGGGCAATGGTCGTTCTGAACCGCAACGCGACGGCGCAGAAATTTACTTTCGATTGGAAGAACGAGAAGGTCGCCGATAGCCTCTCGAAAAGGGAAGCACGATTTGACACGACTACTTACAGTCTCCGCGACCTTTGGGCTAAGCGTGATCTCGGCACAACAGCGCACAATCTATCAGCGGAAGTTCCGCCGCACGATGTCCTGGTACTTCGTCTCAGAAAAATGTAAGCGGCTTGGCAATTTGGCTCCGACCTCTCATGGCCTTCGCAGCGAAAGGTAAAGTTCATGCGAAAATTTAAAGCGATCTTGATGGCTCTCTGCTGTCTCTTCTCCAACTTCATCACGGCACATGCGCAATCGTCTGCGCAGCCATCTTCATCACAGTCCTCTGCCGAGGTGGAACGTCGCGTCGAAGACATTCTCAGCCGGATGACTCTGGAAGAAAAGATTGACATGCTCGGCGGAGTTGACGGCTTTTTCATACGCGACATCCCGCGCCTGAATCTTCCTCGACTGAGAATGGCCGATGGCCCCATCGGCGTTCGCAACTTCGGTCCTGCAACGACCATGGCGGGCGGCATCGCCTTGGCCGCAACCTGGAATCCGCAACTCGCCTTGCGCGTCGGCACTGAAATTGGTCGAGACGCTCGCGCGAAGGGCGTGCATTTTCTCTTGGGGCCGGGCGTGAACATCTATCGCGCGCCGATGAACGGGCGCAACTTTGAATACTTCGGCGAAGACCCGTTCCTCGCGTCGCGCATCGCCGTCAATTACATCAACGGCGTGCAGAGTCAAGGCGTGTCTGCCACCATCAAACACTTCATGGGAAACAACTCCGAGTTCGACCGCCACAACACCGATTCAATCATCCAGGAGCGCGTGATGCGCGAGATTTATCTTCCGGTGTTTGAGGCCGCAGTCCGCGAAGCGCACGTCGGCGCGATCATGGATTCCTACAATCTGACCAACGGCGAGCACATGTCGCAGAACAGGCATCTGCTCACGGAAGTTGTGAAGAAGGAATGGGGCTTCGACGGCATGATTATGTCGGACTGGTCTGCGACTTATGACGGCGTGGCGGCTGCCAACGCGGGACAGGATTTGGAGATGCCTTCAGGCGCGCACATGAACCGCGAGACGCTCATGACGGCAATCAAGCAGGGCAAAGTTTCCATCGCCACGATAGACGAACACGTGCGCAGAATCCTTCACACGGCTCTACGCTTCGGCTGGCTGGATCGTGAGCAGCAGGACATGACAATCCCTCGCTTCAACCAGACGGGGCGGCAGGTGGCGCTCGAAGGGGCGCGCGAGAGTCTGGTGCTCTTGAAGAACGACGGCAACCTCTTACCGCTTAATAAGAGTAAGATTAAATCAATCGCTGTCATCGGCCCGAACGCATATCCGGCTGTCCCTGTCGGCGGCGGTAGCGCGGGCGTGCAGCCGTTCGCAGCCGTGAGCTTTCTGGAAGGCTTGAGCAACTATCTGGGAGCGGGCGGTCAGGTGCTTTATGCTCGCGGCCTGCCGACGCTCGGCGAGATGGCCGATGCGACCAATTTCCAGACGGCTGCGAGGAACGGAAAACCGGGTCTTAATGCTGAATACTTCAATAACGATAATCTTCAGGGAACACCTCTAATCACGCGCACCGAACAACACTTAAATTTCGGCGCAGGCTCTCGTCAGAATTTTCCAGAGCAGGCAGTCTCCCAGCGCTGGACTGGTTACTACATCCCGCAGGCAGCAGGCACGCATGACCTCTTCGTGCAATCAACAGGCGAAGACGGCGGCGCGTATCGTCTCTACGTTGACGACAAGTTAGTCCTCGATAACTGGACTGTGAACACAGCGCTCACCGGCACGACCACACTCTCGCTCGACGCCTCGCCGCATAAAATAGTCTTAGAACATCGCGGGCGGTCGCAATGGCTCGGCTCGCGCTTGAAATTCGGAATCGTGCGGCACGGGCAGGTGGTTGAAGCCGACGCTAAGAAACTCGCTTCGATGGCCGATGCAGTGGTCGTCGCGGTCGGCTTCAGCCCTGAGACCGAGAGCGAAGGCGCGGACAGAACTTTTCAGTTGCCGCCGGGACAGGACGAATTGATTCAGGAAATTGCTGCGGCGAACAAGAACACGATTGTCGTCGCCACGTCGGGCGGCAGCGTGGAGATGAATGGATGGCTCGACCGCGTGCCCGCGCTCATTGAAGCCTGGTATCCGGGGCAGGAGGGCGGAACTGCTCTGGCCGAACTTCTCTTCGGCGATGTCAACCCATCGGGTCGCTTGCCCGTCACCTTCGAGCGTCGTTGGGAAGATAATCCTGTGCATGACAGTTACTATCCTGCGGCTGACACAAAGCGCGTCGAGTACAAAGAGGGAATCTTCGTCGGCTATCGCGGGTACGAGAAGAACGGCGTCAAGCCGCTCTTCCCGTTCGGCTACGGACTCTCCTATACGACGTTCAAGTACAGCAACCTGTTGATCTCATCCGACAAAATTGGACGCTTTGAAGTTTCCTTCGACGTGCAGAACACGGGAAAGCGCGAAGGCGCGGACGTGGCGCAGGTTTACATCGGCGACACGCACGCCAAGCTCGCGCGACCGGCGAAAGAACTCAAAGGCTTTACGAAGGTGAATCTTCGTCCGGGAGAGAAGAGAAGAGTGAGCGTGCTGCTTGACTCGCGCGCTCTCTCGTACTACGACCCGGATGCTAAAGGGTGGCGCGCAGACGCTGGCACGTTCGATGTGCTTGTTGGGCGTTCATCCGAACAGATAGAGCTGCGAGGCAAGCTCACGCTCGCAACAGCTATTGCAGCAACGAACAGGTGAGGTCGGCGGGCTGGCAAAGATGTCCACTAACCCGTTGGATAAACAGGCAGCACACGACGAAAGCATTCAAGCGCCTTTGTGCGTTGAATGATCGGAAAGCTTGAGGGATAGATTGATGATAATAGCGCGAAGACCATTAAGCGCCCGGTTGTCGCTCTCTTTGATGACTATCTACATGCTCCTATCTCCAATACCGCTTCGCGTTCAAGCGCAGAACGCAGAACCGCTCAAGGCTGAGTTGGTGATCCGAGCCGACGAGCCGAAGGGCACGATCAATCGCAACATCTACGGACAGTTCGCCGAACACTTAGGCCGCTTGATCTATGGTGGCCTCTGGGTAGGAGAGAATTCGCCAATCCCGAACACGCGCGGTCTGCGCAACGATGTCATCGCCGCGCTCAAAGAGTTGCACATCCCCGTCATACGCTGGCCCGGCGGCTGCTTCTCAGACGAGTACCACTGGCGCGACGGCATCGGGCCACGCGACAAACGCCCACGTCGCCCGAATGCGAGTTGGGGCGGCGTTGATACGAATGCCTTCGGCACACACGAGTTCATGGACTTGTGTGAGTTGTTAGGGGCTGACCCTTACATCAACGGCAACCTCGGCAGCGGTACGCCGCAGGAGATGATGGAGTGGATCGAATACATGACCTCTAACTCCGACTCCGCCCTCGCCAATCTTCGCCGCCAGAACGGACGCGACAAGCCCTGGAAAGTGCCTTACTTTGCCGTCGGCAATGAGAGTTGGGGCTGCGGCGGCGAGATGCGCCCGGAGTATTACGCAGACGAGTATCGCCGCTACGCCACATTCATCAAGGACTATTCCGGCAACCACATCCAGAAGCTGGCGGTCGGGCCGCATGATGATTATTACAACTGGACTGAGGTGCTCATGTCTCAGGCGGCGCGACACATGAATGGACTGTCCCTGCATTATTACACGTTGCCGACCGGCGACTGGTCGCATAAAGGTTCAGCGACGCAATTTGATGAGAAGGAATGGCACTCGACGCTCGTCCGGGCACTGCGCATCCAGGAGTTCATCGAGAAGCATAGCGCGATCATGGACAAGTATGACCCGCAGAAGCGCGTCGGCCTGATGGTGGACGAGTGGGGCACCTGGTATGACACCGCGCCGGGCAAAGACATGGGGGCGCTCTACCAGCAGAACAGCCTGCGTGATGCGGTCGTCGCCGGAATCAACCTGAACATCTTCAATAATCATTCCGACCGCGTGCAGATGGCGAACATCGCGCAGATGGTCAATGTCTTGCAGGCCATGATTCTAACCGATAAAGAGAAGATGGTGCTCACACCGACCTACTACATCTTCGAGATGTATAAGGTTCATCAGGGCGCGGCGTTGATCCCTGTGGAATTAAACTCGCCGGAATATAGATTCGGGCAAGCATCAATCCTTTCTCTGAATGCGTCGGCCTCGCGCGATAGCGCGGGCAGGCTTTATCTTTCCATTGTTAATCTTGACCCGAATCATGCCGCGCAGGTCTCTGCGAAGATCATGGGCGCGAAAGTTCGCAACATCACGGGGCGCGTATTGACGGCTCAGGCGATGAACGCGACAAACACGTTCGAGCGTCCAGATGCCGTCAAGCCTGTGACGTTCACAGGCGCTAAAATTCAGGGAGATGAGATCAGTTTGAGCTTGCCGTCGAAGTCTGTCGTCGTGTTGGAACTTCAATGATTTGAACCAGTGTGGCTAATTTTCTGCCGGAGGAAAACTCTTCGATGAGATTGACAGCACCGCTTCATCTTCGTCTCCTGAGAAAAGGGTTTATCGTCGTGTGCTTCTGCGCGACGCTTGTTGGGACAAGCGCCGTTGCTCCGACCGTCAGTAGTCAATCGCAGGTGAAGATGCCGGACTACAAGAATCCGCGTCTTCCCGTTGAGCGGCGCGTGGCGGATTTGTTGAGCCGGATGACACTCGAAGAGAAGGTGGCGCAACTCGTTTGTCTCTGGGCTGACAAACCACAGGTCAATCCCCAGACAGACTTTTCGACGACGCGCGGCGACTTCTCGCCGGAGAAGGCTGAGCAGGTGATGAAGTATGGCATTGGTCAGATCGCGCGCCAGCGCGAGCGCAAAGACCCGCGCGAGGCTGCCATCTTCGCCAACGCTTTGCAGAAGTGGCTCGTCGAGAAGACGCGCCTCGGTATCCCTGCAATCTTCCACGATGAGATTCTGCATGGCCTGATGGCTCCGAAAGGCACCAGCTTCCCGACGCCGATTGCGCTCGCCAGCAGTTGGGATACAGACCTCGTCTTCAAAGTCTTCACCGCCGCCGCGCTCGAAACGCGCGCGCACGGCAGCCACTTCGTCCTCGGCCCAAACCTTGACCTCGCGCGCGAACCGCGCTGGGGTCGCACCGAAGAGACTTACGGCGAAGACCCTTACCTGGTCTCGCGCATGGGCGTGAGTGTCATCAAAGCGTTGCAGGGTCAAGGGCCAGGCGTGGATGGCGAACATGTCATCGCCACCGCCAAACACTTCGCCGCGCACGGCCAACCCGAAGGCGGCACAAACATCGCGCCTGCAAACTATTCCGAAAGAGTATTGCGTGAATACTTCCTGCCGAGCTTCCGCGCTGCTGTCACCGAAGCCCACGTCATGAGCGTGATGGCCTCTTACAACGAGATTGACGGCGTGCCGTCTCATGCGAACAAGTGGCTGTTAGAAAAGTTGCTGCGCGAAGAGTGGGGTTACGATGGACTCGTCGCCTCCGACTACTACGGCATTCCGCAACTCGAAAGTTTGCATCACGTGGCGGGCGATAAAATGGAAGCGGCGCGGCTCGCCATCGAAGCGGGCGTTGACATCGAACTACCTGACCCGGACTGCTATCAAACGCTGATCCAGCTTGTGCGAGATGGAAAGGTCTCCGAAGCAGCGATTGAAAGAGCGGTCGCGCGCAATCTCAAAGCAAAATTCCTGCTCGGCCTCTTCGAGAATCCTTACGTTGATCCAGACCGCGCGGCGCGCGTCACCAACTCGCAGGCGCATCGTGAACTCGCAGCCGAGGCTGCGCGTCGCTCGATCACGCTGCTCAAGAATGACAACAATCTCTTGCCGCTTGACCCCAACCGCATCAAGTCAATCGCCGTCATCGGGCCGAATGCAAACCGCGCGCATCTTGGCGGCTACGCAGACAACCCGGGACGCGGCATCAGCGTTCTGCAAGGCGTCAAAGATAAAGTCGGAAGCCGCATTAAAGTAAACTACGCCGAAGGCTGCAAGATTACTGAGGAGGGCGGCGATTGGTGGGCTGATACTTCGCACTTGAGCGACCCCGCCGCAGACGCGCGACTGATTGCAGAAGCGGTCGAAGTGGCGAAAGCATCTGACGTTGCGGTGCTGGTCGTTGGCGGCAACGAGGACACGAATAAGGAAGGATGGGCTGACAATCACCTGGGTGACCGCGACAGTCTCGATCTGGTCGGAAGACAAAACGATCTGGTCAAAGCTGTGCTGGCGACAGGCAAGCCAGTCATCGTCATGCTCATTAACAGCGGCCCGCTCTCAATCAACTACATCGCGGAGAACGTCCCGGCCATTCTCGAAGGTTTCTATCTTGGGCAGGAGACGGGTATTGCCGTCGCTGATGTCTTGTTCGGTGATTACAATCCCGCAGGCAAGTTGCCCGTCAGCTTCCCGCGCTCGGTCGGGCAGCTTCCCATTTATTACAACTACAAGCCGACGGCCAAGCGCGGCTATCTCTTCACGAGCAAAGAAGCCCTGTTCCCGTTCGGTTTCGGTTTGAGCTACACTACCTTCGAGTATTCAAACCTGAACGTCTCGCCCGCTCGCATCGGGACAGCAGGTCAGGCGCAGGTCAGCGTAACTGTTACCAATACGGGACGACGCGCGGGCGATGAGATCGTTCAACTCTATATCCGCGACCTTGTCAGTTCCGTCACGCGCCCCGTGATGGAGTTGAAGGATTTCAAGCGCATCACGCTCGCGCCGGGCGAGAGCCAGACCGTCACATTCACCATCACGCCCGACAAGCTCTCATTCTATGACCTGAACATGAGCCGCACGGTCGAGCCGGGATGGTTCGACATCATGGTGGGGACAAGTTCGGTGAAATACCAGAAAGCTAAACTTGAAGTGGTCGCCAAATGAGCGGAGGCAAACATTGAGCCGAGCGCACAGGATGAGTACGAGAAGCACGGGACGAGCGATGAAGAGTCATCTTAAAAAGCGATTTGTCAGCCTAAAATACTTCTTGCCTCAATCCTTTGCGCCTTCGGCTTTATCTTCGCGCCTTTGCGAGAAAGTCAAACGTTCACGCAAAGGCGCGAAGAGAGAAAAACTTGAGGCGCAAAGAGTTTCTGTTTTTGAAGCTCGCTCTCACCTTCTCTCTCTCTGTTGCTTGTTTGCTTTATCACTCGCACTCATCACAATCTCGCGCAGCACAACCGCTCAGAGTCTGCCTTCTGTCTCAAGCACAGCGCCGCTTCGTCTGATTGCCGCCGACTATTCAAGAGTCAAAGGAAAGCACGATAAATTTTTCCGGCAAGTCGTGGGCGCGGGTCGTGCTGCCGAAGGACTGCGTGCCGACTGGCAAAGAGATTTAGATGTAGTTCATCGTGAGTGCGGCTTCAAGTACATACGCTTTCATGGACTCTTGCAGGATGAGATGGGCGTTTACAGCGAGGGCAAAGGCGGTCAGCCGATCTACAACTTTCAGTATGTTGATGCTCTCTATGACGCGATCCTCAAAGTGGGCATGAAGCCTTTTGTTGAACTGAGCTTCATGCCGCAAGCTCTGGCTTCCGGCAACAAGTTTGTGTTCTGGTGGAAGGGGAACATCACCCCGCCGAAAGACTACGGCAAGTGGGAGCGATTGATTGAAACTCTGATCAGGCATTGGACTGCGCGCTACGGCGTTGATGAAGTCAAGCAGTGGTATTTTGAAGTTTGGAATGAACCCAACCTTGATTTCTTCTGGTCGAGCAATCAAGCCGAATACTTCAAGCTCTATGCGGTGACGGCGCGAGCGATTAAAAGCGTCTCGGCAGATTATCGCGTCGGCGGCCCGGCCACAGCAGGGCGCGGGTGGATCACTGAGACCATCAACTTTACGACACAAAACTGCACCCCGCTCGACTTCATCACAACGCACGATTATGGAGTCAGCGGCAGAGGCTTTGACGAGAACGGCGTCCAGCAGCTTTATCTCATCACCGAACCGGAAGCTATCACGGCAGGCGTGCGCGACGTTCGCGCTCAAATCAAATCTTCGTCGCAGCCAGACCTCCCGCTCCATTACACGGAGTGGAGCACGTCCTATTCCCCGCGCGACCCCGTGCATGATTCTTACATCTCCGCGCCTTATATCCTCTCGAAACTCAAAGGCTCGGAAGGCTATGCCGATTCGATGTCCTACTGGACGTTCACGGATATTTTCGAGGAGAACGGCCCCGTTCCCTCGCCGTTTCACGGAGGCTTCGGCCTCCTCAATTTTCAAGGACTGCGCAAGCCTTCGTTTTACGCCTATCAATTTCTGAATAGGCTGGGCGACGTGGAGTTGATCTCCGATGATGCGGACAGTTGGGCGTGCCGCAGCGCGCGCGGCGTACAGCTTCTGTTCTGGAACTACACACCGCCAAAGACAACAGAGAGCGATCAGGTGTTTTTCAAAAAGGATTTGCCCGCCAGAGATTTAGGCCAGGCGCGCGTCTCAATCGCAAATCTTCCGCCGGGCGATTACAGGATGAGCGTCTATCGAATCGGCTACCGCGTCAATGATGTTTACGATGATTACTTGCAGATGGGTTCGCCTGCGACGCTCAGTCGTGAACAGGTGAGAGAGCTGGCGGAGAAAACGGACGGGCGCGCCGTTGAGACCTCGCGCGTGCGCGTTCGTGCGGGGCAGACTTTGATCCGCGATGTTCAGTTGCGCGAGAACGATGTCTATTTAATCACACTTGAGAAGTGAGCTAAGCGCTTTCTTTCTCAGAGCGCTTTTGGAGATTGATGATTGTGAAAAAGATTCTGCGCGTGGCGCTTTCATCTGTTTTGCTCTTGGCAATCTGGAGTAATTGTCCAGCACAATCTCTGCGTGATTATGCAGATAAGATCGGAGTCTTGGTCGGGACGGCGGTCAACCCACGTCTGTTCACCGAAGAGGCTTATGCTTCGACGATCGCTCGCGAGTTCAACATGATCGAGCCGGAGAACGTGATGAAATGGGGCACAATCCGAGCCACGCGAGATGTGTTTGACTTCAAGCCTGGCGATGAGGTTGTCGCTTTCGCGCAAGCGCACAACATGAAGGTGCGCGGACATTGCCTCGTCTGGCAGAAGTACAATCCCGCCTGGCTCGACAAGGGCAAGTTCACGCCCGAAGAGTTGTCAAAGTTAATGCACGAGCACATCACGACTGTGGTGAAGCACTACGCCGGACAGGTCTTCGCGTGGGATGTTGTCAACGAAGCGTTTGACGCGCGCGGCGGCTTCGAGCATTCAGTCTGGTATGACCGACCCGGCATCGGCCTCGCGGGAAAGAAGACCGCCTACATCGAGCAGGCTTTCCGTTGGGCACGTGAGGCCGACCCGAAAGCTCTGCTGTTCTACAACGATTATGATGCAGAGGGTTTGAACGCAAAGTCGGACGCCATCTACGCGATGGTGAAAGATTTCAAACAGAGGGGCGTGCCCATTGACGGCGTTGGATTACAGATGCACATCTTTCATCTGAGCACCAAAGACATCCAGTCTCTGGACGACAACATCGCACGCCTGACCGCGCTCGGTCTGCAAGTGCATATCACTGAGATGGATGTTGGGTTGCCGACAAATGCGAGCGGGGCGGTTCTGAATCAGGCGGACTTGATGAAGCAGGCAGACATCTACAGGTTTGCTGCAACCGCTTGCCTGCACCATCAGGGTTGCACAGCTTTCCAAACCTGGGGCTTCACGGACAAATACACCTGGATTCCAGAGTACAAGAAAGGAAAACTTGGCGCGCCGCTCCTGTTCGACCAGGCTTATGCCGTCAAGCCATCTTACAGAGCCTTGCTGGATGTCTTTCAGCAGCGAGTACGCTGGAGTATGCAGAGACCTGTTGATCGGTGAACTGTGACGATCCGTTATTGTGCGTGTTCAGTCCCGCTCTCTCTGAGACTTCTCATCTCGCCGGGTCTGAAGACGTGCCCACGCGACTGTCTCAATCTTTCGCCTACCTGCCAGCTAAATGATATGTCACCATTTGTCTCCGATGGGTGGATCAAATCATAGAAGGCGCGTCCCACGGTCGGCAGCCATCCGTCAACGGCACGGCGCATTGGCAGTTAGCGAACACTTGACAGTCTGAACGTTAGCTGATAAACGAGGACGAAAGTTTGACTGAATAAGTCCGAAGTCTTGATGCGATTCAATGATGCATTTGGGCGCAGTCCGACTGCTCCCTGAGAGGGAAAAGATGATGCGAAAGAATAAGGTTTCCTTTACCAGTTTGGCAGCGGGCTTGCTGTTATCGGCTTGCCTTTTGTTGGCCGGATGCAATAAAGGGGCAGGTGGCGGCGCGGGCAAACATTACAAGCTCGCGTTCGTGACCAACAACGCTTCGGACTATTGGACCATTGCGCGCAAGGGAACGGAGAAGGCGGACGCAGAGTTGCCGAACGTGGATGTCGAGTTCAGGATAGATTCGGACGGGACCGCCGCCGAGCAGCAGCGCATAGTTGACGACCTTGTGGCGAAGGGAATTGACGGCATCGCCATCAGTCCCGTTGACCCTGCCAACCAGACTCCCATGTTGAACAATGCCGCCGACAGAACCTTGATCATCACGCAGGACAGCGACGCGCCCAACAGCAAGCGCGCCGTCTATATCGGCACGGACAACATCGCCGCCGGTCGCCAGGCCGGTGAGTTGGTGAAAGAGGCGCTGCCGCAGGGTGGCAAGATAATGGTCTTCGTCGGTGTGCTTGACGCAGCCAACGCGCAGCAACGTTACCAGGGGCTTAAAGAAGCGTTACAAGGCTCGAACATTCAAATTGTGGACGTGAGAACGGACAACACGGATCGCGTGCGCGCCAAGTCAAACGCCGCAGACACGCTCGTAAGTGTCCCGGACATTGCAGGAATGGTCGGACTCTGGGCTTACAACGGTCCTGCAATCTTAGGCGCGGTCAAAGATGCGGGCAAGGTAGGCCGTGTGAAGATAGTCTGTTTTGATGAAGACGACGAGACTCTGAACGGGATTAAGGACGGAGCCATCTATGCGACCGTCGTGCAGCAGCCTTACGAGTTCGGCTACCGCTCAATCCAAATGATGGCGAAGATTCTGGACGGCGACCGCTCGATGATCCCGGAGAGCAAACAGATATTCATTCCCACAAAAGCGATCAAGAAAGATAACGTGGAGGCTTTCACCGCAGAACTTAACAAGCTTCGCGGGAGAAGTTGACGAAAAGCAGGAGTCAGGAGTCAGAATCCAGAATCCAGAATGATAAGGCGGAGAGCCGCTGCGACAGATTTTGTTCTTCTTCTCTTCTGAATTCTGACTCCTGGATTCTGACTCCTGCTTTTGATGGTAACTGTGCTTTTGCTTTTCATCCTCTGAAGTTTTCTCTAACAACTCGGAAGTCGAGGTAGTGGTCTAAGGTGAATTTAGACTCTTCGCCCGTGCTGCAAATGAAGGGAATCAGCAAGAGATTCCCAGGCGTAATCGCACTCGACGATGTTGATCTGGAAGTTTATCCGGCAGAAGTGGTCGCGCTCATCGGAGAGAACGGAGCGGGCAAATCCACGCTGATGAAAATCTTGGGCGGCGTGATTGAGAAAGACACCGGCAGTATGCGCGTTGACGGGCAAGAGGTCTTGATTCGCTCGCCGCGTGAAGCGAGCCTCTACCAGATAGAGTTCATTCACCAGGAACTGAGCGTGCTGGATAATCTGGATGTGGGCGCAAACATCTTTCTGCGGCGCGAACCGACAAAGGGCGGTCCGCTCAAGTTAATAGATCGTAAGCGGCTCTACAGAGAAGCAGACCACGTGCTCGAAAAGTTGGGTCTCAACCTTTCAAGCCACACGCCATTAAGCCGACTCTCCATCGCGCAGCAGCAGTTAGTCGAAATCGCCCGCAGCATCAGCGCAGGCGCACGCATCCTCATCATGGACGAGCCGACCTCAAGTCTCACGCTGACGGAGACGCGAGGGCTGCTTGAGACAATTAAAGATTTGAAAGCGCACGGCGTGAGCATCATCTACATTACGCACCGGCTGGATGAAGTGGAAGAGATCGCTGACCGCGCCGTAGTTTTGCGCGACGGGCGCAATGTTGGCAGCCTTGAGCGCCGGGAGATCAAGCGCGACTCGATGGTGCGGATGATGGTCGGGCGCGACCTGCAAGACTTCTTCGCTCATGCTGAAGGCGCGCGTGGCGGCAACAGTGAGTGGTTTGCTGTGCGCAACTTGAGGACTTTGAGGTATCCACAGCACGCGGTCTCTTTCAACGTCAGCCGAGGCGAGGTGATGGGTCTGGCCGGACTTGTCGGCGCAGGACGTTCTGAAGTAGCGCGGGCGGTCTTTGGCGTTGATGAAAGTTTAGCATCTGACATCAACCTCGCTGGCCGGCACTTGAGAATACGCTCACCGCAGGATGCCATCGAAGAAGGGATTTATCTTATACCGGAGGATCGCCGCTCAAGCGGCCTCGTCGTGGATTTCAACGTGCGCGAAAACATCACGCTGCCTGGGCTTGAAAGATACTCCACCGCCAAGCTAATCAATTCATCCAGAGAGACGGTGATAGCAAAAGAGATGTGTCGCAAGATCAACATCAAGACGCCAACGACAGAGATGCGCGCGGCAAATCTGAGCGGCGGCAATCAGCAGAAGGTCGTGCTGGCGAAGTGGCTCGCGCTCTCGCCCAAAGTCTTGATCTTCGACGAGCCTACGCGCGGGATTGATGTTGGGGCGAAGTCGGAGATTTACAGTTTGATTCGTGATCTGGCCGCGCAAGGTGTCTCGCTCATTGTCATCAGCAGCGAGATGGAGGAAGTGCTGGGCATCAGTGACCGCATCGCCGTCATGCACGAAGGACGGATCACAGGCATACTTTCGCGCCCTGAGTTTAGCGAAGAGGCTGTGATGCGCCTGGCTACAGGCGGGAAAGGGTGAGCATGAAAAAAGAGGTCGGACTCTTCTTCCGCATCCTGCTCGCACTTGTGATCTGCGGCGCGAATGTCTATCGCGCGTATCTCGAGGGCGGAGTTAAGGGCGTAGTTTTCGGGGTCGTAATCTCCATCCTGCTCCTTGCGCTCTTGATTATCTACAGGCGGGAAGAGATGAGCATGAAAAAAGAGGTCGGACTCTTAATCCTGCTTCTTATGCTCTGCACTATCGTAGCAATCATAAATCCCAAGTTCCTACAGGCGATCAACCTACAGAACCTAGCCCGCCAGATCGGTGCTTTCGGCATCTTCAGCGTCGGCCTCGGTCTTGTCATCATCACTGGCGGCATTGAGCTTTCAGTTGGCTCGATGATGGCGCTTTTGGGCGTCTTGCTCGCAATGATGTTGACCGAATGGAATTGGGGGATGCTGCTCGCCGTTCTAGGTTGCTTTGCCGTGACGATGAGCCTGTCCTTCATGCACGGCCTGCTCATCACGCGCATGAACATGCAGCCCTTTATTGTGACGTTATGCGGGCTGCTCTTCTACAGAGGGCTGGCGCGATTCATTACCAAAGATGAGACCAAAGGCTTCGGCACGGTCGGCGGTTTAGATTTCCTGCGCTACTTAGCGAACGGAAATCTCTTCGGCATTCCAATGCCGTTTGTACTCTTAATCATCATCAGTCTTGTAACGTGGGTCTTGTTACACTGGTCTGTCTATGGCCGCTATCTTTTCGCTACAGGTCGCAACGCAGAGGCCGCCCGCTATGCTGGCATCAACACGCGCCGCATCATCACACTCGCCTACGTTACGGCAGGCGCGCTCACAGCCATCTCCGGCATCATCTTCGCCTTCTACACCAACTCCGTCTCGCCCGCGAATCACGGCAACGCTTATGAACTCTACGGCATTGCCGCAGCGGTCTTAGGTGGTTGCAGCCTGCGCGGTGGCGAAGGCTCTGTCATCGGAATTGTGATCGGCACGGCGCTGCTTCAAGTCTTGCGGAATCTAGTCAACCTGTTAGGCATTCCCAGTTCACTGGACTTCGCAGTGATGGGCGCTGTGATTCTGCTCGGAGTCATGGCCGACCAAATCTTTGCGGAGCGGCGCAACCGCAGGCAAGTGGTCTTGATGCGCGAGTCTGCGCGTGCAGATATGCGCCCAGCGAACCCAATTGCAGCGGATCATTCTGGCGGGACGGGAGAATGAATTGCGGAATGCGGATTTCGGATTGCGGATTGAAAAAGACGATTACGGCGTTCTTCTTAAATCCGCAATCCGAAATCCGCAATCGAAAGTTACTGACTTGCCTTTATGTCAGAGGATAAACAATCACATGAGGGAACATGGGAAGAGCGATGGCATCCGCTGCGCGAAGAGTGGGTGATTGTCGCGGCGCACAGGCAGAACCGCCCATGGAGCGGCGAGACAGTCGGACGGGAGAACGAGAGCATCCTTCCTTACGTTGAAGATTGCTATCTGTGTCCGGGCAACGCACGCATCGGCGGCGCAGTGAATCCTCAGTACGATGGAGTTTTCATCTTCGATAACGATCATCCATGCGTCGGTCTGAACGCGCCGGTTGAGATTACGCCTGCGCCCGGCATCTATCAGAATCGCCCGGCGCACGGCATTGCTCGCGTAGTCTGCTACACGCCGCGCCACAATCTCACGCTCGCCGAGCTTGAAATTGCAGAGGTCGAAAACCTGCTCACAGCCTGGCAGCGCGAGTACGTTGATCTGGGCCACCGCGAGGGAGTAAATCACGTGCTGATCTTTGAAAACAAGGGCGAGGTCGTCGGCGTCTCGAACCCGCACCCGCACTGCCAGATTTACGCGACCAACTTCATCTTCAAGACCATCGAAACGGAAGCGCACGCAAGCCGTCGTTATCTGAATGAGACCGGGCGGGCGCTCTTTCGGGAGATCATCACTACAGAGCAACAAGACGGACGCCGCATCATCTGTGAGAACGAGACGGCCATCGCCTTCCTGCCATACTTTGCGCGCTACGCTTATGAGGTTTTCGTTGCGCCCAAGCGAACGCATCCGAGTATTGCCGCATTAAGTGACGCAGAGGTGCATGACTTTGCAGAGGTGTTGCGCGAAGTGCTCATCCGTTTCGATAACCTGTGGCATACGCCGTTCCCTTACGTGATGCCGCTTCATCAGGCTCCGACCGATGGCGGCGATTACCGCAGCTTCCATTTCCATGTAGAGTTTCACCCGCCGCTCAGA
>JAVHWW010000076.1:0-3576 GCA_032159235.1 Acidobacteriota bacterium | reverse complement strand
ACAGTAATGATAAAACCGTCTCTGTCCATTGAACTGCTCCTTTGCGGATAAGCTAGGTTTGGTCACCAGCTATTCTACAAGGGTTTAGGTTCAATGGATTTCTTACAAAGAGTCACACATTAGGTTCCATCGTTTATTTATGCTCATTCAAAAAGGCTTCACCTGCCTGTGTCATCTTAACTTCTGCTTCGTTGGGGTCCAGGTCATGGCTGATTTCTATCCGGTTCTCTTCAGCCAGTTGATAGAGAGCATTGAAAAATTTAGAGGGATCGGAGCTTGCCATTGCTTGCAGCTTCTCCAGCTTTTGCGGCCCAAACACCTTCAGCAATCTTAACAGCGCGAGTTGGGCTGCATTGGACAAGGTCTCATCCGTTGCGTCTCCTCGAACCGTGTCGAGAAAAGTGCTGAAAACATCTCCAGTAGAGCCTTTATCGGACTGCGAAGATTTATTCGATGCCATTACGTTTCAGCCTCGTATTTCGGAAGAATATAAAATGACTATACTGCGATGTTGAAAGGCTCGCAAGTTGCTTTTAAGAAATAGTGCGCGCAGAGAGTTGAATCCCTGCGCGCATCGCTTCCATCGCTCATTCTCCTTAAGCCAATCAACTGAAATTGTGTGGCAGGTCTCACCCAAAGAGCCTGCTCCAGAACGACGAGCCGCTCGAAATCTCTTCGAGGGCGTCGGCCAGTTCGCGGTCGTCTTCGGTCTCCAGCGCCACGTCGGCCATCGAGATGATGCCGCGCAAGTTGCCCTGATCGTCCACGACCGGAATGCGGCGCACCTGTTTGTCGCCCATTTTGCGGATCACTTCAACCACACGATCATTCGGTTGCGCCGTGTGAACATCCGTCGTCATCAGCTCTTCGGCGTGAGTCGTGCGCGAGTCTTTGCCTTCGGCGATGGCGCGGACAACTATATCGCGGTCGGTAATCAGACCGACGAGTTTGCCGTTGTTCCGCGCTCTGGTGTCGCCGCCGTTTCCGCCATTGCCTTCCGTCGTCTGCGCGTCCGTGCGCTCGACCACCGGAATGACGCCGGTATCTTCGTCGCGCATCATCGCGGCCACATCCAAGAGGCTTGTGTCGCGTGTGGCGACCGTCACGTCGCGCGTCATAATGTCGCGGCAGCGCACGTGCGAGCGCGAAGCACCGCGCCCACGTCCCTCACTCCCGCCACGAAAATAGTCGCGCGCCTCTTCATACCAGGAGCGCCCATGACCTTCATCATGACGCGCAGACTCGCGCCGCCGCACGCCGCCTGTCTCTGTGTAACCGGAATAACGCCGCTCGTCGTCGCGGTAGTCGGCGCGCTCGCCGTAGCTGCCGCGACCATCATCGTCGCGCCCGTAGTAACGTCCGCCACCTCCGGGTGCGCGATTGCTGCGCGCACCATACGAATCGTCGTAACCGAAATCCCTCTCAAGCGGGCCACTCCCGCGACTGTAATTCGCGCGCTCCGTGCCGTAACGGTCTTCGCTTCCCCAACCACCGCCGCCGCGCGAGCTTCCACCATCAGACGCTCTGCTGTCGTCATCTCTCTCGTAGCGATTCCTTGCCATAGCCGCCTCCTTGTTTGCTGACGAATCCAGTTCTGCCCGCCTCGCCTGCCTCACAAACGAAGACGAACACGAGCGACACGCATTCAGATTTAACACAAGCATCGCGCCGCTCGATTACTAAAATTGCACAAGGGGAACTTGACGGAATTATACAAGGTTCGGCAGAGATTGCTAGTTCGGCTGCGCCCGGAACAGTAACTAGAACCAGCGTTATGGAAGATTATCTCACCACAGAGGACGAGGAATAATGCAAAATTAAAAATGTAAAATGCAAAATGGAAGACAAAGAGTAGGTTTCTCATCTTCCATTTTGCATTTTTAATTTTGCATTATTCCTCGTCCTCTGTGGTAAACCATGGCTTTATTTGCCTTTCCGACCGGGCGCATCGTGCGCGCTGCAAACGGAATTCCCTCCTGATAAATCGTCACCGCATCACGCTTGATGACCCCTGTCACTTCAACCTCTGCGCCGGGGCGAAACCACGACTCGTTTTGAAAACGCTTCGCGTTAAGCAGTAGATATTTATCGGTCTTCTCACCCGTCTCGACGATAATCAACCAGCCGCCCGCTTCGACTGTTTGCGCCAGATGCCCGCGCACGGTGATCTCTTTAGCTGAAGCCTGCATCGTCAAGAGCGCAATGAACGCAAACAGGCTCGCAATCATTAACAATCGTTTCATCATTTTCTCATTCTCCTCTTAATTACTGTTGATGCTCTGAGACACCGCGAAAGATGCACATCTCATCATGCCAGATCAAAAGAACGCGCGGCGGCGTTTATCTTGCGCGCTCGCTTCCGCCTCGCTAGGCAGCCAGCCGCACGGTTTGCTACGATTCCTGTCATGCAATCCTTCGATTCAAGATTCGCCAACCTGAAGAAGCCGCAACGTGAAGGACAGCTTATCACCGTCGGGCGCATGGAAGATGTGCCTGCGGGACGCAGCGCAACGGTCGAGCTTCCGAACCAGACGGAGCTTGCGCTCTTCAACATCAACAATGAATTTTACGCCATCGAAAACTTCTGTCCACACAAGGGCGCGCCGCTTGCGGACGGCCATCTCTGCAACCACACAGTCGAATGCGACTGGCACGGTTGGCGCTTCGATGTTCGCACAGGCGAATGCCTGACCGGTAGCGGTGCGGTTGAAACTTATGAAGTGGTGATTGAGGACGGATGGATTAAGATCAGGGTCTAAAGTTCAGAGTTTCAACCGTCGTTGCCGATAGCTTCGACGGGGCACGCGGCGAGGGCTTCCTCACACAATGCGCGCTCTTCTTCCGTTTCCGGTTGCTTGTAAACGAAGGAATAACCGTTCACGTCCGAGCGCTTGAAATTATCCTGCGCCGTATCACGGCACACATCGCAGTCTATACACTGCGTGTCAACGTAATACGTGCCGGCCACATTTTCTCCGACGCGATCATTCGGATCAGCCACTATTTCCTCCCAGTGAAAAGTGAATAGTGAATAGTGAATAGTGAAAACCGCGTTCTTACTATTCACTATTCACTTTTCACTTTTCACTTCTTTTTACTTCATCGTCAGCATCCGGTCAAGCGCGCCGCTTCATTCATTCTTCATCCCTCATCCCTCATCCCTCATCCCTGCTTTTCACGGGTGCGTCATCTCTTCCGGCTTCATGTGCTCGTCAAACTTCTCGCCCGTCAATAACCCAAGCTCAATGGCAGACTCGCGCAGAGAGATGCCGCGCCGGTGCGCGTTCTTGGCGATTTTGGCGGCGTTGTCGTAGCCGATGTGTGGATTCAGGGCCGTCACGAGCATGAGCGAGTTGTTCAAATGCTCTGCGATCTTCGCGCGATTGAGTTCGATGCCACTAATGCAGTAATCAACGAAGCCGTGACAGGCATCTTTGATGAGTCGGATTGAATGCAGCAGGTTGTGAATCATCACCGGATTGAAGACGTTCAACTCGAAGTTGCCCTGCGAGCCTGCGAAGCCGATGGCGGCGTCGTTGCCGAAGACCTGCACGGCGACCATCGTCATCGCTTCAC
>JAVHWW010000075.1:0-108101 GCA_032159235.1 Acidobacteriota bacterium | reverse complement strand
ACAGTAATGATAAAACCGTCTCTGTCCATTGAACTGCTCCTTTGCGGATAAGCTAGGTTTGGTCACCAGCTATTCTACAAGGGTTTAGGTTCAATGGATTTCTTACAAAGAGTCACACATTAGGTTCTCCGTAAATAATTTTATCAGGCGCGAGACTTGAAATGAAAACTCTTTTCCTGTTGCGACACGCTAAATCAGATTGGAAAGATGCGACTCTGCCGGACTTCGAGAGGCCCCTCAATGGGCGCGGGCTAAAAGCTGCGCCGCTCATCGGAAGATTCCTGCGCCGGCGAAAAATCCAACCGGATTTAATCTTCAGTTCTCCTGCCGAAAGGGCGCGGCAGACAACTGCGCTCGTCAGGGAGGCCGCGAGAATCACCGCCGATCTTCGATACGACGAGCGTATCTATGAAGCAAGCGCTACCCGCCTGCTGGAGATCATTTCTCAGATTGAAGAGAGTGCGAACGTCGTGCTGCTCGTCGGGCATAACCCCGGACTGGAAGAGTTGTTAGCGGGGCTGACGGGCGAGCCGCAGAATCTGCCGACAGCCGCGCTCGCCAAGCTAAATCTCGAAATAGATAAATGGAACAAGGTGCGAGAGCGCACCGGTCGCCTTGAATGGCTGGTCAAGCCGAAAGAACTCGTTCGCAGTTAAGCAGACTGAACGAACGCTTCGAGGAAGCGGGAAGAGAGATAGTCGCAAACGAGCGCGCAGTTTCGTTTCGCAACATCGCTACTGATTTGAGGCCGCGCGTTTGGCCTGCGGCTCAGGGGAAGACCAGGAGCGGCGACCCTTCTTGCGCGCTTCGGTCGTCAGATGCCGGAGCGTCGTGTGGACGCTCATCACCACATCTTTGAGTTCGCTTGAGTCGAGGGCAGTCTCTTCATCTTTGCGGGCCAGGACGGCGGTGGCAACATCGCTGCTCAGTTCGTTGGCGATAGACATAAATAGATGGCTGCTCCTTGAGCGGGGAATAGAAGCTGTGAACCGATTTAACCCACCTGATTTGGAAGATAGCAACTCTAAGCGGCTGATGTTACCGGCATGTTACAAAAGTTAAGTTTGCCGTTTGCCGCGCGTTTGCTTCGGACAGCCTGACGACTCATTTTTCGAGCGTTCTTGAGCTTGAGCCGTAGTTCGTGCCTGACCGCAGCGCCGGAAAAATTCTCACCCTCGCGATTAACATTCTGTACACAATCCCTTAACAATCTGGTAACATGCCTTCAATGGCGTTCATCCCCGAACGCTGGCAATGTAAAAACGGGCATTCAATTGCGCTGGCGTTATTGCCGTGAAGAAAAGAGGTTGACGTGTCGAACGAACCTCGGCGAGCAATCATTTTCAGAATTATCAAGGCTGGCTGCCTGCTCGGTCTCCTACTATTTTGCTGTTCCCTTCCAGCCAGAGCCAATCAAGCCACGTCTAAAATTTTCTGCCGCCCTGAACTCGCCTCTGTGCGTCGAGTTGAACTGGCAGAAAAGCTGCGACGGATTACAGGCTGGCAAGGATTAGGTTTTGACGAGAACGGAGCGCTGCATCTCGGAGACGAGAAAACAGTTGGTGGCTCGCAAACAGCACGCGAGTTATTGAAGGCCGCGATGATCGGCAAGAACGTGATCGTGCTTGAAGACGCGAGCAACCGTCAGGACGTGGTGTTCTGCCAAGTCATCGACGGCAGATGGAAAACGGAGGCGGCGAACCAGCCGCCCGTCTTCATCATCCAGATAGACTTCGCGGACTTCTCGCACGTGATGGGCGACAAGGCCGCGCTGGATGCCTTCAATGTCGGCTGGGGCGTGCTGCATGAGTTCGAGCATGTCGTTCACGACTCTGTTGATGCCGGGAGATTAGGTGAAGCCGGTGAGTGCGAGAGCTTCATCAACCGGATGCGTGGTGAGTGCGGCCTGGCCGAACGCGCCGAGTATTACTTCACCCTTTTTCCAGGCACGTCCGACAGCGACTTTAAGACTCAATTTGTGCGCCTCGCGTTTGATCTCGCGCGTCCCGGAGCAAACAGGAAAGAGCGTCACTGGCTCATCTGGGATGCCAGATTGGTCGGTGGATTGGATGAACAAAAGGCATTGCTCGCCCGCATGTGAAGACTCTGCCGTAGAGAGTCGCACATTTTCTATTCGTATTTGAGCCACCAGCCTTGTGGTTATGAAGCCAGCGCATTCGTTAGTCGCCAGGCTCGTTCGCTATCGCTCCTTGTCGTTACGAGAGTCCCTGTAAGTTCCCCGACACCCATTGCTCACCGCCATTTCGCAGTCGCAATCCTGACCGATCAATTCAACCACTTTGAGAGAATGACTCTCGTAATGACCGATCACTGTGACTTAAAGACCTCTCAGCCAGAGTCAAAGCAGCGTTTTCCATAACAAATCTGGCGGTGTTAGCTTAATGGTCAAAGGCATCAAAGTTGCAAAGCAAACCGGCGGGTATGCTTCCGCTTACCTCAAATAATCAATCATCATGGATGATCGCTCATTGATGAAACCTCCTGAAACCCGACAATTTTCTAAAGCACTCTCTTCCGTTTTCATCGCCATTGGTTGCGGAATCCTTCTCTATTCCCTTTACTACTGGCCCGCTTCCCGTCTCGGCATCCCTTTTCTAGTCTTAACCCTCACGGCGATTATCGTCAGCTCTCGTTACATCATCCCGATTCCCAGAGGCAGAGGTGAGCTTTCAGTCGTAGAGAGTTTCAGTTTCTTAGCCATCCTGCTCTTCGGTGCTGAGGCCTCCATCCTGTTTGCAGCCATCGTCGCCTTCTGTGTCCCTCGGCCAGCGAATGACGGTGTCAGAGGGCAATTATTAAAAGCAGCCATTTCCACCATTTCTACTTTTCTGGTGGTCTGGACATTACGGCTCACCTTTGCGCCGATAGTTGGATTTGGTCAATTCTCCTACTCCTTCCAGTTGGTCAAGGCGATCACGTTCGCTGTTCTCGTCCAATCTTCTATCAGTTCGACGATCATAGTCGTCGGCGGCGCTTATCGTATTAAGCAATCAATCTGGCGCACCTGGGGGAGCATTTATTTCTGGACCTTCACCACCTATTTAGCCGGAGCGATTGGCGCAATCATCGCTGGCGCTCTCATCACTGCCACAGGGTTCAACGCTTACGTGATGATGTCTCTCATCGGAGCCATTCTATTCTCCGCGTGGAGCGTTTATCTGAAGTCTATTGCACCTGGCGCATCTAAAGTCGAACACTACGGCGCGGCTATTAAAGGCAATTCCGAGCGCTTTCGGAGCGCCTTCGATCATTCCGCTATCGGGATGGCGCTTGTTTCACCTGAAGGACGCTGGCTACAGGTCAACCACTCTCTTTGTACGCTGCTGGGCTACTCTGAGCCGGAGTTAATGGCGACTGATTATCTGACCATCACACACCCGGATGATCTTGGAACAGCCCTCACAAATATTCGTCAATTATTGAAAGGTAAAATTCCTTCTTATCAAACAGAGAAGAGATATGTACATAAAAAGGGACATGAGCTGTGGGTCTCCTGGAATGCTTCATTAGCGCGGGATGAATACACGGGTTCGGCGCACCTCATTTTTCAGATTCAAGATATTACTGACCGGAAATGCGCTCAAGAGAGATTACTGCACGATGCTTTTCATGATTCTCTGACGGGACTGCCAAACCGCGCCCTGTTTATGGATCACTTGAAGATGGCGATGGCCCGCACAGAGCGGCATCAGGAGCGCAAGTTTGCAGTGCTCTATCTTGATCTTGATCGCTTCAAGATCATCAATGACAGCCTGGGACACATGATCGGCGACCAACTGCTCGTTGGTATTGCCAGAAGGTTGGAGAGTTCCCTGCGCCCGATAGACACGATTGCGCGCCTTGGCGGCGATGAATTTACTATTCTCGTCGAAGATGTCAACGATGAGAGCGAGATCATCTATGTCGCCGAACGACTTCAGCAGGAGTTGGCCGCTCCTTTCACTTTAGGCGGGCGCGAAGTATTTACCACGATGAGCATCGGGATCGCTATTAGCTCAAGCGACTATCTGAATGCGGAAGATATTTTGCGCGATGCCGATACCGCGATGTACAGAGCCAAGGCTCTCGGAAATGCCGGGTATGAAATCTTCAATGTCGCCATGCACGCTGAGGCCGTTAAGCTCCTGCAATTGGAGACGGATTTACGCCGCGCTCTGGAACGCAGAGAGTTTTACATTCAATATCAGCCAATTATGTCATTGGACACCTTTAACCTGAGCGGGTTTGAAGCGCTCGTGCGCTGGCAGCATCCAGAGCACGGCTTTATTTCACCCGTTGACTTTATTCCGATGGCTGAAGAAACAGGTTTGATTATTCCGCTCGGTGAATGGGTGTTGCGTGAATCCTGCACTCAAATGCAGCGCTGGCATGAACAATTTCGCGGCGACACGCCTCTGTTTATGAGCGTCAATTTATCTGTCAAACAGTTCAACCAGCCTGACCTGATCCAGAAGATTGCCGGGATTATTCAGGAAACCGGGTTAGCGCCGCACAGCCTGAAACTTGAGATCACGGAAAGCGCCGTCACGGAAAAGGTCGAAACCGCCGCCGAGATGATGCAACAGATTCGCGCCATCGGAGTCAAGCTCAGTATGGATGATTTCGGCACCGGCTATTCCAGTCTCAGTCATCTGCATCGTTTCCCGCTCGATACGCTGAAGATTGATCGCTCGTTTATTACCCGAATGCAGGACAATGACGAGAACATGGAAATCGTGCGGACAATCGTCGGGCTGGCACAAAATCTGGGAATGGATTTGGTAGCTGAAGGTGTCGAGACATACGATCAGATCACGGTCTTAAGGAAGCTGGGCTGTGAATACGGGCAGGGCTACTTCTTCTCCAAGCCGATTGATGCCGCAGATGCCGAAAGTTTTATAGCTGAGTATTCAATCTCGACACCGAAGATGCCCACCAAGGTTCCTCAAAAAAGGCTCCTGGTTGCATAACAGCCGTGGGGCGCAATCTTCGTTCAATTGAGATTCAGGTTGTCCGACCACTGGTGCGCTAGTTCGTGCGCGCCGAGCCGGATGTCCCGCTCACTTGCGAGGACTCGCCGCCCGCGCCTCCTCATTCAGGTCAGTGAAGCTGCTCATCTCCTGCTCGACCTTGCCGGGTGCGAGTACCTGCGTGTAACTTCGCGTCAGGGACGCCCGCGCGCTTTCCGGGCGACCGAAAGTAAAAGCATCGTGAAGGGCAGCTATTGACATTCCACCTCCAATAAGAATATCGTTCGCGCCGCTCAATTCCAGGATTTAGACGAACGCAATTCACCTACTCTTTTGTCATGCCCTGAATGGCATCAGCCTGCTTCGGAGGTTTATTGATGATAATTACAACCGAGTATGTAAACATTCCGGTTGATGGCAGCTTCATGCGGAGCTTCGTTGCGGCCCCGAAAGCTGCTGGCAAGTACCCCGGAATTCTCTTCTACTCAGACATCTTTCAATTAACCGGGCCGATGCTGCGGTCATGTCTGCGCCTTGCTGGCTATGGTTTTGTGGTGGCCGCCCCGGAAATCTATCATCGCATCGAGCCACCAGGTTTAGTCATTCCCTTCGACGATGCCGGACGCACACGTGGATTAGATGATGCTGCCAAAACTCCGGTCGCCGATTTCGATGCGGATTGCCGCGCCGTCCTTGATTATCTATCCAGGCATCCATCTGTCGCACCGGGGCAGATCGGCGCGGCGGGCTTTTGCATTGGCGGCCACCTGGCGTTTCGCGCCGCATTCCAATCGGAAGTGAAAGCGACGGCCTGTTTTTATGGGACTGGCATCCATGACGGCAAATTAGGGATGGATGCTGATGCTGGCTCACTGCACAGAGCGGGTGAGATTCGAGGGCGTTTGTTGCTGGGGTGGGGCGAACTCGATCCACACGTTCCAGAGAATGCACGCCGCGCCATTGAGGCGAACTTAGGCGCGAGTGGCGTTGACTTTTCACAACGACTCTACCCAGCCGAACATGCTTTCATGCGCGATGAAGGCCCACGATATGATCCGCAGGCAACGGATCAAGCCTTCGGTGAGATGATTAGCTTCTATCGAGCAGCTTTCTAAAATCAGAAAGTCAGTTTGAGGATTAAGTGAAGCCCGGCTCAATTCAAACTGCGAAAGAACTGAGAGCGTGTCCGGCAAGCAGCTTCAAATGGAACAAAGGCGTTTGAGCCGATGCCGAGAGCGTCTGATTTCATCTCGATTATATTGTCCTGACTACTCTTCTCAATGGATCGCCCAACTTTGTTTTAGTTTGCAGAAACAAATATGATATAAGCACCGTCTATGAAAATGAATCGTCGTGATTTTTTGCTGCTCTCTTCTTCGGCGTGTCTGTTGACACAAATTGTCCGACCTGCTTTGGCACAGAAACGCCGAGTCCCCGTCGCCTCAAAACCATTTTCTACTGAGGGGAGAAAGGTCGCCGTCTATACCACCGCCGAGAAAACCGATTACAGAATCTCGGCCACCGACACCTTGACCTTCAAACATCTCGGACAGCCATTGGAGACGCAGACCTGCGTCTTCGTTGATCCGTCTAAGACGTATCAGACCCTTTTAGGCATCGGCGGTGCACTGACGGACGCCACAGCCGAGACCTTCGCCAAACTGCCGAAGGATAAACAGCAGGAGATTCTGGACGCTTACTTCGACGCGCAGAAAGGGATCGGTTACACGTTCGCCAGGACTAACATTCACAGTTGCGACTTCTCCAGCAGCAGTTACACCTACGTCTCCGAAGGCGACAAGGAGTTGAAGTCTTTTAGCGTCGCACACGACCATGCGTTCCGCATCCCTTTTATCAAACGGGCGATGGCGACCGCAGGCGGAAGACTGACGATCTTCGCCAGCCCCTGGAGTCCGCCCGCGTTCATGAAAGACAATAACGACATGCTGCACGGCGGGAAATTAAAGCCGGAGTTTTATCAAGCCTGGGCCAACTATTACACGAAGTTCATCAAGGCGTATCAGAAAGAAGGAATACCCATCTGGGGCATTACTATTCAGAACGAGCCGATGGCGACTCAGAGATGGGAATCCTGTATCTACACGGCGGAGGAAGAGAGAGATTTCCTGAAGAATTATCTGGGGCCGACCATGCGTCGTGAAGGCTTGGGCGATAAGAAAATCCTCGCGTGGGATCATAACCGTGATTTGATCTACCAACGGGCGAGCACGATTTTAGCCGACCCCGAAGCCGCCAAATACGTGTGGGGCATCGGCTACCACTGGTACGAGCCTTGGAGCGGCGGCGACCCCATGTTCGATAACGTGAAACTCGTGCACGAAGCCTTCCCCGATAAACACCTGATCTTCACCGAAGGGTGTAATGACGCCTTCGACATGCAGAAAGTGAACGACTGGAAATTGGGCGAGCACTACGGGCACTCGATGATTAACGATTTCAATAGCGGCACGGCGGCCTGGACGGACTGGAACATCCTGCTGGACGAGATGGGCGGCCCCAATCACGTCAATAACTTTTGCTTCGCGCCGCTTCACGCAGACACGAAGACGGGCCGCCTGATCTACACGAATGCGTTCTATTACATCGGCCATTTTTCCAAATTCATCAGGCCGGGCGCGAAGAGGATAGACAGTTCGCCGAGCAGAAGCACGCTCCTGTCCACCGCTTTTATCGCCGCCGACGGGAAGGTGTCAGTGGTGGTGATGAATAAAGGCGACAAAGAAGTTTCCTATTACCTGTGGGTCGAAGGCCAGGCGGCGGAAGTGAAGAGCCTGCCGCATTCGATCCAGACGCTCGTGTTTTAAGGCCGCCCGGAGGAGTAACACCCAGCCGCTTCATTGCCTCTCTATTTTACACTGACCTGCGCGCATCTCACAGTCACGGCTCGAAGCCCGAAGCGCGATTACACTGTATCGTGCGGCTTCATCAGAAGTCAGATGCTTGCCTCTCGCTTGACCAAATCTTTTTGTTCGGCGTACAGTAATTCTGTACATATATCTCACGGTGTTCCTTATGCCAAATCAGACGACATATACTAAAGCGCGCGCTAATTTAGCCAAGCTCTGTAATCAGGTCGCAGCCAATCGAGAAATAATTATTATTAACAGGCGTGGAGCGGAGGATGTCGCCTTAGTGTCGGCGTCGGAACTTTCCAGCTTGATGGAAACGGCTCATTTGCTCCGCTCTCCGAAAAATGCAGAGCGTCTCTTGTCGGCACTGAAGCGTGCCAAAGCCCGAAAAGTTAAACCTCAGAGTGTAGAAAAACTGCGCCGGGAGATCGGGCTTGACGAAAAAGAATAGATCGCAGAGCCGAAAGAAATCTGAACGAGGCGCCGTTTTCCATCCAGAGTTCAGAGAGGACTTGCGGTATTGGGTCGAGACAGACCGTAAAGTTGCGCTGCGAGCTTTTGATTTGATTGAAGCGATCATGCGCGACCCGTTTACCGGAATCGGTAAGCCGGAGCCTTTGAAGTATCTAGCCTCCGGCGCGTGGTCACGACGCTTAACTCAGGAGCATCGAATTGTGTATCTGGTCAGCAATGATCGAATAGATTTTCTGCAAGCACGCTATCATTATTGAAACGTCGCATCTATAGCTGTTTGCAAATGAGTGTAGCCAGGAAAGAATTTTCACCACAGAGGACACAGAGGTACACAGAGGACAGAAGGGATGAAGGGATGAAGGGATTAAACCATTCATTAATTTCCTTTGTGTACCTCTGTGCCCTCTGTGGTTCATCTTCGCCAGCCTTCAATTGCAACCGGCTATAGTAACTATTCATCGCCTGATAGGGCAATCAAACAACAATCTGTTTCGTAATGGGTCAGTTTCGGGAGCAGAGCCGTTTTCGAGATACAAGATTTAGTCCGTCGCTTTCAATGCCACACAAGCTGAAGTATGGGTTTAGAATCAATGCTCCCGAAACTGACCCATTACTAGGATTTGTCAGAACCGTGAAATCGGCGGCTGAATTTTCTACCAAATGTTGTATATTGACTTACGGCCAATACGCTATCTAGATTAAATCATTAAGAAGTCGTGTTTGAAAAATCAGGTTAAGCTCATTACACAATCATTAAACTTCAAGGTGTAATCTCTCGGAGGAATGTTTCACTAACCTGTGCCGCATGGTTTAAAGAGGACCGTTGGCAGCAAATCCATGCTGTTGTTTTTTAGATAGTTGTTCGATGTTACGAAAAGACTACATTCTGGGATCGCTCGGCATCCTTCTTCTTGTCGGCGTTGGATTCGCCATCGGTTTCATGATCGCTGATGGGCGAGAACCCAATCCGAACACAGTTCAATCAACCTCCTCCGTGCCTCGTCTCGGCAGCGACAAAGATAATGACGGACTTGTGGGACCGGTCAACAGGGTGATGACGGAAAGCGCGAAGCTTTCTCCTAAGTCAGGCAAACTGATTGAAGGCCCGCGCGAGTTGTGCGAGCTAACGACCTATGACCGTCAAGGTAAAAGAGTTGATAACTCATACTATCTGGTTTCGAACTCTTCCCAGGTGGGTCGAGAGGAATACGCTTACGATGATAAAGGCAATATCAGCGAGATGACGGTGCGCGATAATAGCAACAACGTCTTAAGCAAGGAAATTTATACCTACGAGTACGATGCCGTCGGTAATTGGACCAAAATGATCACCTCAACTGCTGTCTATGGAGGAGGCAAAGTAAGGCAGCAACCGACGGAAGTGACTTACCGGAATATCGCATACTATCTTGACCAGACCATCGCTGAGATAGCCAAATCGAATCTACCTTTAACAGACAGCCTCACTGATGAGCAGCATTCTCAAGGTGATTTAGAATCTTTGCGCGGCGCACTTGACGGGTGGGTCGCTGCCACCAACGCGCGCGACGTGGAGCAGCTCATGAGCTTCTACAGCTCGAAGGTGGATACTTTTTATCACTCCCAAAACGTCTCTCAAGAGTTTGTGCGGGCGGATAAAACTCGCTCTCTTAAACGAGTAGAGGCGATTGAAATGAGCGCGAACGGAACGGAAATCACAATGAGCAGCGATAATCGCACGGCGACGATGCGCTTTCACAAGACATACGCTGTCAAAATGGATGGGCGAGAGCATCACGGTGAAGTCCTTGAATGGCTGCGTTGGCAGCGCACCGATGACGGCTGGAAAATTGTGGGTGAGCGCGACATCCGAGTGCTGCGTAAAGATTAGGATGCCGCGCTTGCTTCCGGCGAGCGGCCCCGACTTTGAGTAGAGATTGAAGAGGAACTGAATGCAGAGCACGAATTTTGTGGCGCTCACAGGACACTTGAATGAATATCCGATGGGCGACCTCATCAGCATTTTGCGGCGGCGGCGGAAGACCGGACGTTTGCTCATCGAATATCTGATCGGTCCATGCTCTTTTTACTTTCTGGATGGGAATCTGGTTGACGCGCAACTCAGCAGTCTGGTCGGTCTGCAAGCGGTACTGGTCGCGCTCTCCCAACCCAACGCTTCGTTTAACTTCAATCCGCTTATTCAGCCGCCCCGCCACTCAATCAACGAATCGTCGCAAAAGGTTATTTTAGAGTTGTTGGGATGCTCCGAAGAAAGGGAAATCAACGTTGCAGCTTCCCCTGAGAATGGCAGAGCGGTTTCGTTAACTCAATCGCTAGACATTGCCGCAACGCCGTCTATTGACCTTCACCAGGAGGCACTGCCAAGGCCAAAAGAATTACTCGCTCTGCCGCCCGCAACTCTGGAGCCTGCGACTCGCCGCCGCCACCGTCAGGTCTTAATCGCCAGCGCTATTATCTCGCTGTTAGTCAGCTTTTTCACGGTCGCCGCTCTGACACGCTGGCTCATTAAAAGAGACCTCTCTACCGCGCTGTCAGAGACGGGAAAGAAAGAGACCTCTGCCGGAATTCTGGGTGAAGAGGCCGGAGCAAATGCGCAGACCATCAAGGTCAGCGTGCGCGTCGAACAGGGACGTGTGTCGCAAGCCTTCGTTGAGGAGCATCATCCCGGTATGGAGGCATACGAAGCAATGGCACTCAAGGTAGCGCGCTCTTTACATTACGCTCAAAATGCTTCGGGGCAGGAGACAGTGGTAATCAGGATTAACTCACACGGCTGATATATCAAGCTATAGCTGTCCGAACAGTCGGGCAAGAGAAGGTGGCGAGCATCAGGAGGTTCAGAAGCATGTTACTCTTGGCTAGTAGAATTTTGGAAGACGGTCTCAGCGATGAAGAGCGCCTCAACCTACTGGAAAAGCTCAAGGAGCGGGATTTCGTCTCGCTGATTCGCGCGATGCGTTTGAAGTTTTACGAGTTGCTGCTGGGGGACACAAACCAGTCCCATGAGATGGAGCAGATCGTCGCCACAGTAATTAACTCCGAACAGCAGTGCGAGTACGTTCAAGGCGACCTCTTCTTCTTTAACGACCACCTCTTCTTTCTTCTCTTCGAAGACTCGGCAGACGTGCCGACGAGGATGCGCGCGGGAATAGTTTACGAGCCTCAGACAGCGGAACCCTTAAGGAAACTCAACTCTTTTTGTCAAACAATCAGCCTCTGCCTGGCAGGTAGCCAACAGGATGAAAGCGCCGTAGATGGCGCGAGCCAGATGACTACCTGGCGACAGGACCCGTCCTTATTTCACCGGGGCTTTATGCGCTTCGTTGCCAAACAGGATGCGGACTCTTTATCAACGATTGCCTGCCGAGAGAACTCTCGCGAACGTGTGCGCGCTGCGAAAGTGTTGGAGGATGATTATGCCCGGCTCTTCCTACGCCGCTCCAGAGAGGCGTACATTGAGGGCTACGCTATAAATTCATCAATGGACGAGACAGCCACGCCGTCTGAATTTACAGTGAATAAACTTTTAGAAGTTGGACTGTTGCGGCGAGAACTGTTGGTGAGTTGCCGAAAAACCGGGCATACCTTGTTCAATTTACCTTCTGCCGATGCTTTGGCTGTCGTGACCATCAGCCATGCGACGTGCAGCGTATGCGGCGCAAGTATCGCTGACGAAAAGATCGAAGAAATTTTGTCACCGACGCAACTCTCTTCCGTCTTACTGGAGGATGCGGCATGGCTGGTTAATCGTCTTCATACCATCTTTCGTGAGCTTGGCATCTCCGAGAGCGAGATCGCCATTGAGCCACCATCGGGTGATGGCGAAGCGCGACTGATGGCTCGCGTCTGCGGCGAATTGTTTCTGGTAGTAATGCGGGATGGAGATTTAACTCCGGCCTTTGCGCGTCGGGTGGTAAACACGAAGATTGAGACGGAGGCTCGGCATCTGGTAGTCGTCGTGACGGGAACGGTTCATAATGAAGGACGCCTGAATCTGCTGCGTTTCACTAAGCAATTAGAGCGCGGCGGAAACGATTTTGAAATGATCATCGCAGAGGGAGTAAACGCCGCTGAGGTGGAACTACAGCGCGCCTTCGAACGTGTTTCGCAACGGGCACTCACAGAGCAATTTTGTGAACTAGATGCCAGTCTCGGAATAAGCGTCGCTTGCCTGATCAGAACCAAGTTTCAAATGCTTCACAATGCTAAAGGTGATAACCATCCAATACAACTCCCAGCAGCTACGGAACACATGCCCCCTACCAGGCTGCTTACCTAGAGCAATTTTCAGTTGCGGCTGAGTAAGCCTTTGCCGCAACCTTTGTTTTCTCTGATGACCCACCGCCGCTGCGAAAATACTGAAGCAGTTTCCATCCCAGGATGGCAGCCGCGATGACGCCGACGATGACCCATGTCAGGTTGCCTAATAGCTCGGCCAATGCGCTAACGCGGTCGCTGAAGATTTTGCCCAGGTTCACGTAGATCACGACCCACAGCACTTCGCCCGTCACGTCCCAGAAAAGAAAACGAGGCCACGAGTACCCGGTGATGCCGCTCGTCAGGTTGAGCCACGGGCCGAGCGGCGTCACCAGCCACCGGCTCAGGAAAATCCCCATCCCGCCCCGTCGTTTGGTAAACGCTTCGCCACGCTTGATCATCTCCGCGCCGCCAAACCGTTTCGTGACCCGGCCAACGAGTTTACGACCGCCCCAGCGACCTAACCAGTAGCCGATCTGATCGCCGGTGATCGCGCCCGCGCTGCATATAATTATCACTTGCCATAACCTCATCTCGCCCCGCGCGACGAAAGAGCCGGAAGCGATCAGCAGCAGCGAGATGGGGAGAGGCACACCCACCGAGGCGATGACGATAATGATGAAGAGCGCGGGCAAGCCAAAGGTCGAGAGCAACCCAAAAAGTTGATCGGTCACGGCGGGCCTCCGTTATCCGGTGGCGGTGGCGGCGGTGGCGGGTACGGTGGCCGCGCGTGAACAATCGCATCTTGCAGGAGCGCTCTAACTTCGTCCAGCGAGCGATTCTGCGCGCGCGCTAACTCGCTCAGGGGACGCCTGTCCGGTGGCTTGTGCGGCAAACCGAGCGCTTGATAAAGGACATGAGGAGGCACACGATAAGAGTGGGCGACGTAGCCCACATCCATCCACCCTTGAATCTGCTCGTCCTGATGGTAGCGCCAGTAAATGGCGTCGCGCACAAAGAAAAAAGCGTGGTGCAGGGTAAACCCTATGAAGAAGAGGAAGGCGGCGAGCACCAACCGCTGCCGCCAATTGAATCCTTTCAAGGTTTGAACTATTTCTCTGCTCTTCATCTGCCTTCCCCTGCATCTTGTCGGATAATTCTATCTCGCCTCGTTAAGTGATCTGGTGCTCTTCCATTTTAGAATAAAGCAAACGGCGATTGATTCCGAGCAGACGTGCTGCCTCCGCGCGATTACCGCCGGTGGCTTCGAGTGCGCGCCGGATCAACTCGCGTTCGAGCGCGGCGACCGCCTGATGAAATGGAAGCTCAAACAATTTGCTGTCGGCGTTTTGAGACGCAACGGCATCGGTCGCGTGGCCGCCGCCGAATAGATGTTCCGGCAGGATGACTTCGCCGCTAGAAGTAACGGCGGCACGCTCGATCATGTTTTCAAGTTCGCGCACGTTGCCAGGCCAGGAGTAAGCGAGTAGTTGGCTCAACGCGGCGGGCGACAAAGTTTTAGTCTTGAGCGCGTGGCGTTTGGCGGCGCGTTCGAGAAATGATTCGGCCAGTTGCGGTACGTCGGCGAGCCTTTCTCTGAGCGGAGGCAATCGCACCTCAATCACGTTCAGGCGATAAAAGAGGTCTTCACGAAATCTCTTCTCTTCCACCTCGTGCTTCAGGTCGCGGTTCGTCGCGCAGACGACGCGCACATCTACGCCGACAGACTCTGTTCCGCCGACGCGCTCGAAGCGGCGCGTCTCGACGGCGCGCAGCAGTTTCACCTGCGCCGCCAGGCTCAGTTCTCCAATCTCGTCAAGAAAGAGCGTGCCCGTGTGGGCCAGTTCAAAGCGCCCTTTCTTCTGACGTTCTGCGCCCGTGAACGCGCCGCGCTCATGGCCGAAGAGTTCCGCTTCGATTAAATTTTCAGGCAGTGCGCCACAGTTGACAGCGATGAACGGGCAGCGCGAGCGCGCCGAATGTTGATGGACGGCGCGCGCGACCAACTCTTTGCCCGTCCCCGATTCACCCATAATGAGCAGCGTTGCGTCCGTTCCTGCGATGCGTCCGATCTGTTTGAAAATGTCGCGCATCGCGCGGCTCACTCCGAGCATCTCGAATTGCCGATCAGGTGACGCCGTCTCTTTAGCGCGCTCGTTTATGGAACTGCGTTGGCGCAACGCTTCCGCTTCGCGGTTGAGCCGTCGCTGCTCGGCGGCACGGTGCAGGATACTGAGCGTTTCATCCAGGTCGAGAGGCTTGGTGATGTAGTCATAAGCGCCGAGCCTCATCGCCTCGATCATCTTTGAACTGTCGCCGAAAGCGCTGATAACGACCACGGGCGCGTCCGTTAACTTCTCTTCCTGAATCAAGCGCAGCACACTGAGTCCGTCCAGCTTCGGCATTCGCATATCGAGGAAGACGACATCGGGTCTCGTCGCACCAGCAGCGCGTAACATACTAATGGCCTCCTCGCCATTGGCCGCTTGTGACGCGCGGAAGCCTTCGCTCTCAACCAACTCGGCGAGACTCTCTCGCAGATTTGTCTCGTCATCAACGATCAGAACTTGTGCCGCGTCTTCTTTCATCTTGCTAAAATGCGAACGAGAAATAGACCGCCCCAACGATCAGCGCGTAGGAGAGGACGTTATTCCACTTCAGCGTTTGGCCGAAGAGGAAATACGCGATGACCGTGAAGACCACCAGAGTAATGCACTCCTGCATGATCTTCAATTGCGTGATGCTGAATGTTTGAGAGCCGATGCGATTCGCCGGAACTTGAAAGGCGTATTCGAGGAGCGCCACTGACCAGCTAATCAAGATCACCCAGACAATCGGCTTCTCTTTGTACCTGAGATGACCATACCACGCGATGGTCATAAAAATATTCGAGATGATAAGTAAGATGACTGTCTTCATTTCCCGTTTCCTGATCGTTGATCGAAGTCAGTACCGCAGGCGGTACTGACTTGCTCATTCAACTGTGTGGCTCCCATGTTTATTGTCTTCAGCCTGTACCCGTTGTGGTAACTCGATCAGAAAGAACGCGCCGCGCCCTTCGCGGCTGACAAAGTTAAGACGACCGCCGTGCGCCTCGACGATCTCGCGCGCAATTGCCAGACCTAATCCTGTGCCCGTCTCGCGGGCTGTGAAGAAAGGCTCAAAGATGCGCTCATGATCTTCAGGGGGGATGCCGCGCCCTGTGTCTTCGACAGAGAGACGTGCTGCTGCGTGCCCGTCTTCGGTAGTGACGCCTTCACAAATGAGCGTGAGCCGCCCACCATCTGGCATCGCCTCCATCGCATTCTGGATGAGATTATCGAGCACCTGCGCCAGACGCTGATCGTCGCCTTCAATCATCACAGGATCGGGAGACACATGAATTTCGATCTTCACGCCCGCGCGCTCGGCCACGTCATTGAAGAGCGCAGCACGACGTTGGACAAGTTCGCACAGATCAAGCCTGCTTTGTTCGAATGACTGTGTGCGACCGAATTCCAGGAGGCGACGAACAAGCGCATCCAGGCGATCTATCTCTTCGGTGATCACGCGGAAAGTATCGTCTAACTTATCAGGCGCATTCCTGGCGCGCCGCGCCATCTGGACTTTGAGCTTGATGGCCGCCAGTGGATTGCGTACTTCATGCGCGACGCCTGCAATGAGGCGACCCAGAGCGGAGAGTCTCTCGCTTCGCCGCAAGTCATGTTCAAGTTCAGACTGGCGCGCGAGGTTGACGCGCAAGGTCTCGGCCAGTTGATTGATCGCACCCGTTATGCGCGCGAGTTCCGGTGTCAGAGGCGGCGTGATTTGTTGACTGAGATCATTTGTGAGACCTGTCAGTCCGCGCTCAATCCCAGACACGCCGGAGCGCAGGTCTCTGACGGTCGTCAAGGCCAACCCACTGACCACGATGATGCTCAAGATCAGCCCGGCGAGCGCAGCCCAGTTAGCTGCATCGGAGATGCCTGTAAGGTTCGAGAGACGCTGCATAGTCCACACCGCAGCGATTGTGTTTGATGAGATTCCATCTGCACGCGATGAGAGATCATTAACCTCTAAGTTCTCCGCTCGCGTCGGGTAGGCAACGACAATGACGCGGTCGTTTCCCACTTGAATCGTGCGCGTAGTCGGTGCTCCTGTTTCGCCCGCCTGCTTGGAGAGCGCGCGGATCAGATCAGCCATGTCCGAGCTTAATGCTGTATCGCCGCCTGTTCCAGCATTTGACGATGAAGCGCGGCCTAAGAGCGCGCCGTCGGTGGCGCGGTAGAAACCTCCGGCTATCTCAGGGAAATGATGAAGCGTGATGGCCGTCAGACGTGAGAGCCGGTCTGCATACGCGGCAAAGAGCGTCTTCACATGCGGCGGCAATGGACGCTCGCGTGGGTCTTTATCATGTGGCGCTGCCGGACGATCAGGCGAAGACACTGCGTCTTCGATGGTTTGATAACCTGACGGATGAGCATGAAACTCACGCGCCAGATCACGCGCTGCTGAGTGTAGTGAAGAGTCGGCCTGGCGCAGAGCGAATGTTTCGGTCGCGCGAACCAGACGCCACGCGACGAAGAGCGCAACGAGGAGCGCAACGAGCGCGAACGCGGCCAGCACGCCCAGCCGCGTTCGCAAACTCATCTTTCTGATTGAATCAAGCATCGTCATCTTTCTGTTCCGCATTGATCGTATGCTCACGCTGCGTTGTCCGTCCTGTCAATGCTTTAATCAGCGCGGTCTTCATTGCCACTAGCTTCAGCTAGTGGACAAGATGAGCAACAAATTGCTCGGCTTTAGCCGCCGAATGGTTCGGCTAAAGCCGAGACATCTCTGCAACTGCTACCCACTAGCTGAAGCTAGTGGCAATTCAAATAACTTTCATGACATAGCATTAGCTAACCGCTCGTCTCGTTCATCGTCCTACTGCGATAGTCTGGTTGCCGACCGTAATCAACGATGGGCGGATCACCGTGCCGCGCTCGTTGCGCACGCCTGCGCCCTCGACATTGACCTGTGTGCCTGCGCCCTGCTCTGCGGCGATGACCAGCTTGCCGACCTTCGGCGAGAATCGCATCTGCTCTCCGCCGGACAAGATCAAACCATCTACCTCACCGTGACCGTTGACCAGATGAGCCTGGGTCGTGCCGTTGGCCTTGAGTGTTTCCGGCGTCGCCGGTTGAGCATTCTGCGTTTGGTTAGTGTTCGCGTCGCTGCCCTGGACAACATTCGCTTCCGTCTTTGCTTCACCTTGCACAGAGGCAACAGGCGGAGCGGGTCGGTCGCCAGGAACTTTAGGCCCATGTCCATCACGGGCTTCAGGCGAATGCTTTGGCCCCGGCTCGGCTTCGACGATGGTGCGCCCGTTCGCTGAAATCTGTTCGACGCGAAGTTCGCGTCCGTAATTTGATTTTGATCCGGCGTGTCCCGTCGCAGTCACTTCGTCGCCGACCTTGATTTGTACCGCGACCGCTTCACCTGTTTGCGGACTGAAATGCAACTGGTCGCCGCTTGCGAGCAGCAGTCCGTTGACCGCGCCTCTGTCATCGAGCAGATAGGCAGTGACCTGACTTTTAACTGTCGTGCTGTGCGTCAGAAACTTCGGCATTCCCCAGATGGCTATGTATGCTCCGAGACCGATGATAAAGGTGCTAATGCCCACCAGTAGATTACGTTTTCTGAATAGTGACATGATCCTCTCCTTTCCAAACTGCGGAGTGCAAGATTGCGCATCCGGCAGGCCACGCTCACGACTTCAATTCGGTGAATGTGCTGCGATTGGCTAGATGGCAATGTATGTGCCGAAGTTGAATGTCTCAAAGTGCTGAGAAAAACGGTATGTTTATCCGAGGTGAGTAATAATGCAGCTCGAAGGTGTGAGAAGAGAGCACGGCTGCTGCGTGTTCTTTTCTCACACTTTAAGATGCTCTGTCTTGAGAATGATAGCCGACGTTCTCAGCAGTAGTTCGTTCCCTTCACCACCGGTTCGACCATCGGATAAGCGGTGAAGCGGCCAGACAAGTCGCAGGCAAAAATAATGCGGTCTGTTCCTTCGTCTCCGTTCTGGTCAATCAGGCGCACTTCCAATGTGTGCTCGCCTTTAGACAATTTGTCTCCAGGGATGGAAAAACTCCACATCATCTCGTCGGTCTCACGCATGTCGCTCCAAGTTCCGTCGTCTATGCGCGATTGCGCAGAGGTGATGGGAGCGGCTGACCATCCACGCACGCGGCATTCTGTCGGCCCGGTGACAATGTGCTCAGGCTTCGTTGACAGGATGAGCCGACGCGGATGTGTAATCAGCGCGACGGGGCCTTTACTCTCTCTGCTGCGATGGGTGATTGCGATGTCTTCGTCATCAAGTTGCACGATGGCGTAGCCTGCTGCGCCACCTTCAGGGTCGCCGATTGATCGTGTCGTGATGTAAACGTTATGCCCATCATTCGCCATCTGTCCGTAGTGTGTGTGCCCTGTGAAGACCGCAGTGATGGGACGTGTCTGTATCACCTGACGCCACTCTTCAAGACCCGGCCCGGCGAAATGTTCGCACACCTTGAAAGGATAGTGATGCTGAAAGACTATCACGCGCTCCTTGCGAGCGAGCGCCGCATCCACCTCATAACGAAACCAGATCACCTGCTCATCGCTCATGCCAACGGGGTGATACTGATTCGTGTTGAGACAGATGAACCGATAGTCGCCGACGGTGAAGGCTTTGTAAGTCGCACCGAGTCGTGCCTGGTACGAATGACAACCAGGATCATGATGCGCGTCGTGATCGCCGACCAGCGCGTGGAATGGCATCTTCAATTTGCCGGTCACGTTTTTGAAAAGTTCCCATTCGGGATCGCGTGCGTGCTGCACATTGTCGCCGGGAAATTGAACAAAGTCCGGCTTAATCAGTTCATTAACCTCATCTACCATCCACATAGCTGTCTGGTAATTCGGGCGATCATCCGTTTCCAGATGCAGGTCGCCAGACCAGACGAAGGTGACGGGTTTTGTGCTCATTATCTGATTCCTTCCTTATGGAGACTCGGCGCTACGGACGAGTTCAGCGAAGACGCCGTTTTTTTCGACCAGATCATCGTAAGCGCCCTGTTCGGCAATGCGGCCTTGATCGAAGACGAAGATGCAATCCGTTTGATTAAGGGTGGTCAAGCGATGGGCGACCATGATGACAGTGTGCGTTTGACGCGCGTGGTCAATGGCAGCACGGACGCGACGCTCGCTGATATTGTCGAGCGCGGAAGTTCCTTCATCGAGGATGAGGATGGGCGGGTTTTTCAGAAACATCCGCGCCAACGCGATGCGCTGACGCTGGCCGCCGGAAAGATTGCCGCCGCGTTCGGTGAGCGGGGTGTCATAGCCCTGCGGCATCTGTAGAATTTCTTCGTGGATGTGCGCCTGCCGAGCAGCGTCCTGGATTTTATCTAACGTAGTCGCGCCGCAGCCGTAGGAGATGTTCTCGGCGACCGTGCCCGAAAAAACAAATGGCACTTGACTGACATAACCGATTGATTTCCCGATGTCTTCGCGCGAGAGCACGCCGATGGGGACGCCGCCGACCAGAACTTCGCCGGACGCTGGATGAATCAATCGCAGCACGCAACGCAGCCAGGTTGATTTCCCGGAGCCGGAGCGTCCGGCGATGCCGATGGTTTGGCCCTGACGAATTTCCAGCGTCAGTCCATTGAGGATGCGCCGCGATGCGCCGTCGGGCGTAGTGTAATCAACAATCAGGTCCTGACATTCCAGCAGAGGAATGCTGCCATCGAGCCGGGGCGGACGCATGGTAACGACTCCGAAAGATTGATCCACCGGCTGATTCAACATCTCAAGCAACACGCTGACCTGCTGGCTGCTGTCGTAGGTCTCGTCAAGAATGCGATGCACTTCTTTTAGCGGACGCGCAATGTTGAGGTAGAGGAGCGAGAAGGTAATCACTTTGCCGTAGTCAATCTCTCCGCGCGAAGCGAGCACGATGGCGTAGCCGATAATCGCCACGTGAAAAAGACCTTCGTTGACCGACTTAGCCCAATCGAATCGCCCCATCGCCAGGCCGTGTTTCATCTCGCGCGCCCGCCGCGCTTCCGCAGCCGTCTCAATGCGCCCAACTTCTGTCGGATAAGTATTGGCCGCGCGGATGTATTCGAGGCCGCCTAACTGCTCGACCACTGTCCCGTCCAGACCTTCTTTCGCTTGCAGGAGACGTTGACGAATTCCCTTCTGCGAACTGACCTGCCAGATTGTTATTATCAGGGAGACCGGCACGACGCTGACCATGACGAGGCCGATTTTCCAGTTCGTAGTCAGCCCGTAATAGATCGCCACGCCTGCGGTGAGCAAGGCTGGAAGGAAGTCGCTTAAGACGACACGCAGGAATTTGACGAAGCCTTCGACGCTGCGCGAGATGCGGCCATGTAATGATCCGACGCGCTCACGCGCCAGCGCGCCCAGATCAATCTTGAGCAGATGACCGACCAGGCGCACCATCATCTTGGCTTCGATGCGCGTATTGGTGCGACTGACCAGCCAGCGCCGGACGAGTTGCAAAGACTCTTTCCCAAAATAAAGTGCAGTGAGAATTGCCAGCGCGCGAAAAACGAAAGGCCGTATCTCCTGCGGTCGCGTCGCAACATTTGTAACGCCGTCAAAAAAATTTCCCAGCAGTAACGGAATCTGGTTTTCAAGCAGAGCGATGGCTGCCATGATCAGCAGACCGTAGCCGAATCCGAATTTATCGGAGCGCGAAAGAAGCCGCCAAATCTGTTTCCGGCTTCTCCAGGCGATGGCTAAATCGCCCAGGAGCGGTGACGATTTGGCTTTAGGCAGTTGTTCAGCCATGATTAACGAATCAACGCACCAACGTGAAATAGAGACTGTAAAAAACGAGCATGAAGAGCGAGAACGGCAGACCGAAAGCAAGATAACGGCGGAAAGTGATGGCGTGTTCGGGATCGTTAAAGCGTTGACTTTCTCCCGCCAGAATAATCCCGGCGGACGCGGACGTGACTAGCGAACTGCTGCCAGCGCAAATCCCTCCGCCGAGCGCCCAGGCTGCGGCATGAGATGGGTCAAGTTGGAAAATGGAACTCGAAACGGCGGTCGCCCATGATGCGGCCTCGGTAAAAGTCGTGCCGAAGTACCCTGTGATAGCGATGCCTGCGGGCGCGGCTTTCGCGGCGACGAGTTGCTGATTTAGCATCTGGCCGATCCAGGAATGTGAAACGCAGCCAGCGAGCACGAAGATGGCGGCGAAGGCCAGATAAACGTCAAAGCCAAGCGAGGTGAGCGTATGATAGCGCTCTTTTCTTCGCTCCAGTAAAACTGCGGTGACGATTGCAATCGCACCGATGGCGATGGCGAACGCCGGGAAGACCACATGCAGCACGATAAAAAAGATGAGCGTCAAGAGGCCAATCGAGAGCAAGCGGCGATCAATGGCAAGATCAGCTTTGGCCTTTTTCCAATCCGCAGCCGTCTGCGCGACCTGCAAAGTATAGAACGGCACTTGAGTCGCGCCCGCCTGTCGGCTTCGTTTGGTGATTCCGCGTTGAGTCAGAATCGTCGCAACCAGAATCAACGCAGCCAGCACGATCAAATTCGCGGGCACGACCTCGCGCATGAAGTCGCCAGCGCCTAAGTTCCATGTCTCGGACTCTATGATGTTGGGCGTATCACCCCAGCGCGTGGAAAATCCGCCGAGGTTGCTGGCGACGAGCGCCGCGCTCAGAATCCAACGCGACGGCACCTGATACGAAGCGCACAGTCGAATAATCACCGGCGTCATAATCAGAATCGAGGTGACGTTGTGCATCAATCCAGCCGTGACGTAAGTGGCGACGAGCAGGATGCCGACGAGGAGTGGTGTGGTCAGGCGCGGACGGCGCAAGCGTATCTTGCCGAGTTGATAGCCGAGCCACGCGGCAACCCATTTGAATCCCTGCGAGCGCTCGATCATGTGTGCTGGAACGGCGACGGCGGTGAATAAGACTGTGATGGGCGCGTAATGCTCGAAGCCGATGCGGAGGAGATGCGGCGCATTTTTCCACTGGATGACGAGGAACGCGAGGCTGACGAGTGTCATCGCCAGAGGGAGTGGCACCTCGTACTTGGTCATGGCGAAGAACGCGCTGAAGAGCAGCACTAGCATCAACACGCCAGCAGGCCAGGTCATCTCCCAGGAATCAATGATCGGAGGAGGAATGGCCTGTGTCTCCGCGCCGACGGGCACGCAGAAAACAAAGAGCATGGCTATCACGCCAAACAAGGAGGCTTGGCGTAATTGCGATTTCATATAAATGAAACCTCAGCTGTGGGCTGAATCAGAACGTCACCGGGGTTTTTGTGTGGCCGCAGGTGAGCGAGCAGGCGGATGTCAGCCGGAAGGATTTTTGGTTCGAGCACATCAGCGACCGCGACCTCCGCGAACAAATCGCCGCCGTCACGAAATGCTTCAAAGACGAGCGCCTGCATCTCCTGCGCTTTGGCGCGACACGCACGCGCTCCCTTCACCGCAAGGTCAGTAAACTCTTGCAGCCCGCCGTGAGATGTTTTCTCGCCCGGCTCAAGAAACGTCACGTCCGCGACGGGAAGAAATAGATTCGGAAGATGTGGCGGGAGCGGAAGAATGAGTCCTACTTTTTGACCGCGACAGCCCGCAAGCAATGCGCTGTTCCGCTTATACGCGAGGAGGCGCAGGTGTACGCTGATCGAATCGAATGCCAGATCAACTGGGATGTTTTCCACTTCGAGAGCGCGCAGTCGCTCTTCAGCTTCGGGAGCGCCGTACTGTGTAGCATACTTCAGCAGGTCGGAAGTGGTCTTCGCTTTTTCCGTCTCGATTAAAAGGCGTAAGATTTCAAGCAGATTAATTTCATCTTTGGCGGGCGATTTACCACCTGGGGGTGTAGTTGACGAGTCAGCCATAGTTTCTCCAGTGCCAGCATTATTTTCAAACCGTGCAGATTGTCAAGCTAAATGTTGATTTGGCTATTGCTTCACTGCGGGCGCGCGCGCTCCTGCATGGCGACTCCGAGCGAGCCGTGAACGAAACCATCAATGCGAATGCGTTGGCCTTCACGCAGGACTTCTATCGAGCCTCCGGGGAAGCCTCCTGCTGGCAACAGTGCGTAAGCGCTCGTCACAGGTTTGCCATTAGCGGCGAGAATCTGATCGCCCGCTTTCAACTCCGCCGACTTCGGTTGATCCTGCGGCGGCACGACGCCAATGATGATGACATCCACAGAGTTAAGCACCGTTCCGTCGCTGCGCGTGTGTGTGACGCTTTGAATGTTGCCGCCGGAGAATTTTGCTTCCCGCGTGCCGAAACCCACCAGGCTCTCGTCGAACCCTGTTTCGTAGATGCGTACCCATTGCTCGTTCTCATCGAACTCCTCTTCGGAATGCGCGGGACTGCCGGTGGAAATGAAAGACAACGGCTGGCGATTTTCATCGCAGACCTGCCGCACCTGGCGCTTCTTTTTGCCGTCGGCGTACCATTCGGTATCGAAGCGCAAGACGGGGCCACCAAAATTCTTCGGGTCGCTGGCGGTTCGCCATTCGGTCGTCAGGCGTCCGTTCTCATCGTAAAACTCTTCGGTCAAGGTATAGAGAGTCCCGGCCTTGTCAGCCAACTGTCCCTGAGCGTCCTCATAACGAAAAATGCTATGACGCAGACGCCATTGTGAAGTAAATTCCATCTCATTGACATACCGATAATATTTGTACTGCGCCGGATCATGCTCGTCCTCTATCATCCGGCGCAAGGGTCCGGCGGCGTCATATTCTTTAATCAAGCGATGATACCCGGCTTTGCTGTAAGTTTTTTCTCCAGCCGCGTCGAAATATGTTTCCTCGACCCGAACGCCCTGCGCGCTGGTTGTGTAGGTGATGCGTTTGATCGCATAACCATTATTGCCCGTGATCGGCTGGCCTTTGGCGTCGAGAAGTTTTTCCTCGGTGATGTTGCCGTTCGCGTCGCGGCGCCAGGCGATCCGCGATGAGGTCTCGCCGACTAATTGGATGTCCACCGGATAACCGAAATCGTCGTAACTGATGTTGGTTTGGCTGAGCTGTTTGAGCGCGCCGTTCGCGTCGGCTTTGAAAAAAGTGTATTGCGTTAGCTCGCCGTGCTCGTTGCGCTTCATTTCCTTCACAGACCAGTACGCCGCAGCGTCGCGCACGGGCTTGCCATCGGTGGCGAGATTTGTGAGGCGCACGGGGTTGCCCGCGCTATCCTGTTCGGTCACGATGGCGGCGATTCCATACCACAATGCGGGTTGTCCCTTCGCATCGTGCACTTCGGATCGAACCTCCTTTCCCCAACTCGTGGTGAAGGCGATCAGACCCGCACGGTTCGCCGCAGGCTGACCATCAGCCCCAAGATTTATCAACTGAGTGATGCGGCCCGCGTCGTTGTACTCCAGTTTGTAACCATAAACTCCTTCCCCGTTGGCGGCGGGCCAACCAGCTACGTTGAAGAAAGTGATCTTCACGTCGCGGCCTTTGGCGTCGCGTTCGAATTCCAAGTGCGACGCACCTTTGGCGTCAAAGCCGCGGAGGTCAACAAAGCGTGCCCCCACAGAACCGGAAGCAACCGGGTGCTCGTAGATGAGACGCCAGTTCACCTGGCTGTTCCGGTCGCGGCCAATCGCTTCCAACACGCTATTGCTGTCGTCGAAAGAGAATTCGACGGATGTGCTTTCCCGCTGTCTCTCCTCATAAGGCTGCACCCCCGTCAAACCCTCTGTGTAGATCGGAATCATCTCATCGTTAAAGACCCGCCGTAGCTCTGCCGGATGGCCGCGCGCATTCAGGACTTCCACTTTGGTGATGGGTCCGAACAGACCACGCCGCGTCAATCGCAAGTAAGCTGCGCGATGTGAGGCCGCATCCTCGCTGATCTTCTCCAACGGCTCCAAGACCCCGTTCGCCCAAACAACCTGCGTCGCATATTCCAGATGCGGGCGCTGGTAAAGCTCCCACTGCGCGAGGCGTACCAAACCGACGACGACTAACAAGAGTACTGTCGCCGCCGCGACAAATTTCCAGGGGTTTCGACGCACCCATCTGATGCTGCTGACAACAGTGCTTGGCGGCTTGGCTAAGATAGGTTCGTCATCCAGAAAGCGCCGCAGGTCTTCGGCGAGAGCCGCCGCGCTCGCGTAACGGTTGCGCGGCTCTTTCTGCAAACACTTCATGCAGATGGTTTCAAGATCGCGCGGAATCTCGGGCCGATGCCACGCGGGCGAGACCAGGTCTTCGGTCAGGACGCGCACTGTGATTGCCGTCTCGCTGTCTTCCGGCAGGAAAGGCGGACGCCCAGTGAGCATCTCGTAGAGGATTGCGCCTAACGAATAGATGTCTGCTGATGGCCCGGCGTGACGGCTGTGACCTTTCGCTTGCTCCGGCGCCATGTAGGTCGGCGTTCCGAGCACAGCGCCGGAGCGTGTGAGATTAGTGTCGTCTTCAAGACGTTTAGCGATTCCGAAATCTGTGACCTTCGGTTCATTGTCAGGACCGAGCAAGATATTGGCGGGCTTCATGTCACGATGCACCACGCCGTTTTGGTGCGCGAAGTGCAACGCGCGCGCGACCTCTATGAGTAACTGCGCGGCATCGCGCGGCGCGGGCAACTCTTTACGCAGGGAATCCGCGAGCGAGCCAGCCTTGACATATTCCATCGAGAAGAAGGGCGCGCCTTCGTGCTCTCCCACTTCGTAAATGTGAACGATGTTGGAGTGGCTCAACGCCGCCGCCGTCTCCGCTTCCTCGAGAAACCGTTGCAATTCATCCGGTCCGTAATGGCCGGTCAACATCTTGAGCGCGACGTGACGGTTCAACTCGATCTGGCGCGCCAGATAAACCACGCCCATTCCGCCGCGCCCGAGTTCTCCTTCAATCTCGTAACCGCCGAATGCTTTTAAGGGCAGCTTGAGCGGCCTCGGTGGCGGAGGTGGTGGACTCGCACTGTGATCAGGCATGGACGGATTATCACATAAATTCAGCTTTGCCCATAAAGTCAAAATCGGTACTTGATATTGAATTATAGGGCGAACACTCATCCAACATCTTGGGGATGTGGCCGACTTTATGGGCAAAGCCCAGTAGCAGTGAGATCAACAGTTCGACAAATCGCTTCATCAACACTGGATCAACTTCCACGACTTACGACACGCTCGACCACGCTTCGACTGAGTTCGCCGCTCGCCTCCATGATGAGGGCTTCGCTGCCGATGGACGAAGATTCAAGCTCTTCACTTTCTCGCGTCTGGGCGCGCGCCGCAGTCGTGTGAAAGAGGACCGCGCTCAAAGCGGATTGAGGGGCTGCAACTGCATCTCAAATAGCTTTGTCAGAGAGTGTAGATGGCGTGGCCGCTCGCTAGTTGTCTCTGAGACTCTTGCTCTGAAACGTGATTGCTTATTCAAGAGGTCTAAGATTATAATCGCCGCTCTCGTTGGGGTCTTCTTCACGATAGTTGTTCCTCAAGAACCTATTCTTGACCAAGACTCCTCGCATAACTTCGACAACATATTTTTTTAGTCGTCATGCAACGGGCGGATGCGCAGCCGCTGACAGCAGCTCGACAAAAAATCTCTGGTCTTCAAAATAAGTTCCCAGAGATTCGTGCTCTGGTCATCTTCGTTCTTCACGCCGCTTTCGGTTTCGCCGGAAAGATGGCGCTGCCGAAATCGTCGCAGGAGGTTTATCAACGATGGCGATATCACCTTATCTTTTCCCCAACTTCGCACTCCGTGTCATAGTCAATGACGAATACCGCGAGCGACTGGTCAAAGGAGTTCTGGAATATCGTCGGCGCGCACCGGCTGATGTCAAAGGACGTTTTGAGAGCGTCCTGAACAACACGCTGCGGATTGACGGTTTCAAGCGTCCTATTAAAGCCCCTGCCAGCAGGCTCGCTAAAGAAACGCTCAAATATCTTTTTCACGGTCGAATGACGGAGGCTGTCCTCATCATGTGGATGGAATCTCACTCCGATCTGCGTGCCGTTGCTCAAAGCTATCTGAATGAGTTCGGCTTGCTGAAACTCTTTAATCTTGAGGAAGACAAGACGGCTGTCTGGACGCCGGAAATGCGGGAAGCCGTCTCCAAAATTATTGCGGGCCATCCTGTCTATGAAGCGGATGACATCGCGCTGATGATCTGCTGCCTCACGGATGCTTCCAGGTTTCAGGCCTTGATTGAAGGGACTGCTAATTACATATCTGAACAGGCCGGGTCGGTTGATGAAGCGCAGGGCGAGGATCAGTCAACGGTTGAAAGTGAAGATGATGAAGAAGACAGCTTCGACGTGACGAGCCTGCTCTTTAACGGTTGGCTCGACGAACTGTCGGCTCTGCCTGCCGACGCCGAAGAGTGGAACGAGATCGAAGCCTTCGCGCGAGCCGTCCTGCATCTGGACTGGACCAGACGCGAGCGGCGAAGCGCAGACCTGGAGACGTTGGAGAAGCTGGAGAAGTTGCGGCGCGTGTTGAGCGATTTCGTCACGGCGCGTCGTCAATCTCTCATCTTCTTCGGCGCGACCAACTGCGATAGCTGGTCTGCTGACGCCTGTCCGCCACTCGAAGCGGCGGCTCTCACGAAAAAGATAGAAAAGCTCGACGAGACGCTCGACCGCCACGCAGCGTTGCAGGAGCAAACCGCGTCAACCCTCGCCGAAGCGCGCGAGCGGCGCAACTCACTTGCCGCCCTGGAAGATGAGATCGTGAGTACGCTTGAAACGCTCGACCCACTCCTGTCTCCACCCAGTCCCGCGCCGGACGACGATCACACGCCGACACAGAATGCGTTGGAAACGAACTCGCCGAACGCTGCTGCGAGTGTGTTGGCGGAGCAGGCACAAGAGAAGGACGAAGGACAAACACACGCGCCTGAGCAGAAGACGGATGCCGCACCGGAAGTTGTGACCACGCCCGCTCAGGAACGACGAGCAGTCTCTTCCGAAGATAAGCAGGGACGAAAACAGCCCGCCTATCTCTTCGGGGCTGAACAAACGTCGTCGGAAATCGCCGCGCTCATCCTGCGTGGACAAGTAGCTTCGCGCGGCGCGGCGCTGCGTGATCTGATCTGGCGGCTGCTCTTCGAGGAAAAGTTCGGCGTGGCTTTTCATCTCGCCAGCCAGCTTGAGATGAGCGAGGATGATGACCGCTTACAGCCGCAACTTCCTTCATGGCTGCCCCGCGCAGTCGCGCTCGGACGGCACGTGCGTCATGCCGACGGCGACATCGCGCGCCTGCTCAGAGACGATTTCGCCTTCTTTGGCGATGCCTGCTTCAAGGGTGGCGACAGCGAGTGGGATCACGCCGTGCGTTTCTTCTGCGCGGCGGCGGCCATGCGCCCGGCGGTGCTGGCTCCTGAGACTAACGCCTCGTCAATTCTTCATCGCCTGCGCATGGGACAGGGACTCGTCAAGCTTTATGAATGTTGTCGAAGCATCGCCAACTACGGTGACCGTCGGCAGGCGCTCGATCCAAACTCGTTAAAGAAAGTCAGAGACGCGGCAACCTGGCAGTCGGAATTGAAGGCGTTGCAACAGAAGGTTGAGGCGTGGCGCGCGCGTGCAGCGCAGTTGCATCTGGTGTACAGGTGCGCGACATCGGTCTGGCGCAAGTGGCTTGAGCCTGGACAACTGCTCCATCAACTGCTGCTCCCAATCGAACAGGATGATCCGGCCTCGATCCAATCCGTCAGGCAGATGGTCAAACAGTTTTCGGATGACGCTGAGATCAAGAAGGCTGTTGACTACACGGATCGGAAAGTGCTCAAGCGGCATGGCGAAGAGTTAATCATGCCTTCGCTCACACAACTTCGCAACCATCTGCACGAAGCGATCAACTTCGCCCGCCAGTGGATTGAGTTGCAGCAGGCGCGACCCGGACAATCCCAGACCTTTTCTCAGCAGCAGGCCGAACAGTTGAGCCGCGAGATACGCGGCCTTCAGAATGCTGTCCGCGAAGAACTCAGCGCCTTTGAGCGACAGCACGATTCTTTCTTCGTGCGGACGGGCGTTAAAGTCTGTCGCGGGGCATTGGAAAATTTGTGGACGCTGTTTGACGTTGACGCGCAGGTTTCATTCGACGAGCCGCTCCCGCGACATCTCCTGCACGCGGAGTTGCTGAAGTCGCCTCTGCTTCCGTTGGACGAGCGTTGGGAGCCGCAGGCTGTGGAACAGGAAGCGGTCGAGTCACTTCTTCAACTTGTGGCTGCCGGTGAAGTCGGCTGGCGCGCAGCCTTTGACATGAGATGCAACGCACGCGACCATGAAGCCACCGGACAGATCATCGAGTATCTTGAGGCGCACCCCGATCAGTCAATCAACATTGAAGACTTGAGACGTTTGCGCGAGAGCGCCATCGTCGAGTGTCGCGCCGCTCTGGAAAAGGACGCGCAGGCGACCCGCAAAGAGGTCGAGAGCGCAGTCGCTTTCGGCCTGCTGCGAGAGGAAGAGCGCATCGCTCTGGCGGCGCAAGTGGAAGTGGTCGAGTCTGCCATTCCAGACACGCTGCGGTTCGGCGACCATCACCGCAAGCTGCGCGAGGCGCGCGAAGAGATCAGCCGTCAGCGCGAAGAGGAGAAGCAGAGCGTCAGGCATCGCCTTGAGAGCGCAGACATCAAACCGGATCATCCCGCCTACGAGCGAATTCAAAGCGTGCTTGAGCGCGGCGACGTGTGGACGGCCAACGAGTATCTCGACCTGACCCTGCAAAATCTTCCGTTGCCCTCCGGCGAGACGACGACCGGCACTTTCGCCCGTTTCTTTCCACACATCGCTCGCGCCATCAACGACTTCATGGAAGCTACGCCGCCCGCCGCCCGCCCTGAGATTCTCAAGCTCATCAGCGATCTTCGCAGCTACGCGAAAGGACAGCGACGAACCTTTGCCATCGGCCCGGTTGAGATGTCGAGAGTCGCCGGAGAAGAGGCGGAGCGCGCCGCGAAGATGCTCGAAGCGTGGTTCGGCGCGAAGAAATCCAGACGGATTGATCGCCTCGAAGCGAAGAAGATTCTGACGAACCTCGGCTTCAACCTTTCGGACATTGACATTAACCAGACCGGCGGACGAACGTGGGTCACGCTTGTGGCCGAGCCTGTTAAAGATCGTGAACGCTGCCCGCTCCCCGTCTTCGGCTCAAACGCCAACGGGCGCTACCGCGTGCTCTGCGTCTGGGACATGCCGACCGAAGAGGATTTAATCAACTACGTCGGCGACACGCCGCACGGCCAGTCCGTTCTGGTCTTCTACTTCGGACGCATGAGCGAGCAACGTCGCCGTGACCTTGCGCGTCGCTCGCGCCAGCGTCGGCGTACCTTCATCGTCATAGACGACACGCTGCTCCTCTTTCTCTGCGGCGAACCTGAACCGCGCCTGCGTGCCATGTTCGAGTGCGCGCTGCCCTTCACCTTCGCCGAGCCGTACACGACGACCGCCGGACTCGTCCCCGTCGAGATGTTTTACGGGCGCGAGCGCGAGCGCCGCTCCATCGTCGAACCGATGGGTTCGTGCTTCATCTACGGCGGGCGGCAACTGGGCAAGACGGCTCTCCTGCGCGATGTCGAACGACGCTTCAACGAGCAGGACGGCCAGGTCGCTCTCTGGTTCGACCTCAAGACGCACGGCATCGGCTTGGACAAAAACATTGACGACATCTGGGGATTGTTGGCGACGGAGTTGAGTCGCATGGGCGTTATCACTTGCGCCGCATCGCGCCAGATGACGATGGACAAATTTCTTGAGCAGGTCCAGCACTGGCTTGAAGAGGATCACGCACGCCGTCTGCTGTTGCTGCTGGACGAGGCTGATGATTTTCTCGTCTATGATGGAAGGTCGAGCAACGGGAGCAAAGGACGCAAAGGCGAATTCATGCGTGCCGCGCGCTTGAAGGGCTTGATGGATCGCACGCATCGCCGCTTCAAAGTCGTCTTCGCCGGACTTCATAACGTGCAACGCACGACGCGACTCGCCAATCATCCGCTCGCGCACTACGGCGAGCCGCTCTGCATCGGCCCGTTGCTTGACGACGGCGAGTGGCGTGAGGCGCGCGATCTGGTCGAACGCCCGCTCGCCGCGCTCGGTTACAACTTCGAGACTCCCGACCTGGTGATGCGAATCCTCTGGCAGACGAACTACTATCCAAGCCTGATTCAACTCTATGGCAATCACCTGCTCAAACACTTGATGGAGACGCGCCACGCCGCGCCGTTCGACTTGAATAACAGCCCGCCTTACGTCATCACCTCCAGGCATGTTGACGAGGTCTATTTCAGCCATGATCTGGGCAAGGCTATCCGCGACCGCTTCATCTGGACACTGCAACTCGACCAGCGTTACGAGGTCATCGCTTACGCCATGGCGCTCAGTTCCGTCACAGATCGAGAGCGGAGCATGATCGAAGGATTCGCCGTCTCCTGGATTCGCAGGGAGGCGCTGACGTGGTGGCCTGAAGGCTTCCGCGAGAGCGATTCCGAAGACTCCATCCGCGCGCTCCTGGATGAGATGGTGGGCTTAGGCATCTTGCGCGTCGTGGACGCGAGCCGCTATGCGCTGCGGAGCACGAACGTCGTCTTTTTGATGGGCGCGGCAGAAGAGATAGAGGCTGCGCTGTTGAGCAGCCGCGAAGCTCCCTTGCAGTACGAGCCAGCGACTTTCAGGGCGGCCATGCGAACGGTTGAAGGCGCTGACGAGATAGCTTTACGCAGCCCGCTGACCGCCCGGCAGGAGTCAGACCTCCGCAGTCGCGCGAGCGGCGTCTCCATTATCTTCGGCAGCCGCGCCGCCGGACTCGACGAGCTTGAGCCGCGTCTGAAAGCCGTCTTCGGCAGCGAGTTCTTCATCAACATGGACGGCGCGACTGACCACGCAGCTTTCGAGCACAGCCTGTCCGACTTGAGCGCCAGAGAGAAGCATGGCACAACGCTGCTGCTTATTTCCTCGTCGTGTCCCTGGAACACGCAGTGGGTGAACGACGCTACACAGAGATTGAGAAAGCTGAAATCCAAGACTTCATTCGTGCGTGTCGTCTTCATCGCCGATCCCTGTGCGGCATGGCGTCTCTTCAACGACGATGCAACCGCACTGGATGACTTATTTGAAAGCGGCGTCACGCCTTTCAGCTTGAGCACGTGGCACGATTCGGTGCTGCGACATTGGCTGGATGACTGCCGCTTCGCTAACGACCTGCCGATGCGTAATAAAATTTCTGCCGTCACAGGCAAGTGGCCGCTGCTCCTCCACCGCTTCCACGAGAGCGCCTGCTCGAACGGTCAGGTGTGGGAGCGCAGCCTTTCGGACTTGTCCGCGATGGTGGATGATCCAGAGACTGCGCGAAGGCTGATCGTCGCATGGGGACTGGATAACCGCGATGCCCGAAAGGTTCTGCACGACCTCTACACGCTCGGCGAAGCGACCAATGATGACCTGGCTGGGATTCTGGATGATCTCCCGGCGGAGACTATCAAGAGGCATCTCAGTTGGGCTGACCGTCTGAACCTTGTCACGCCGCTCGGCGACGGGCGCTGGCGAGTTGATGCAGTGGTGGGGCGCATCCTCAACGCTGCCGGAGATTGATGCACTGTGTCGCGTCTCTGGTGGCAGCTTCCAGGCCCGCAGGTTTTCATCTCCCGCGTCGTTGACGATTTGCGGGAGGGCCAGAACATCTTGCTCTGCCTGCCAGCGCATCTCCCGGATGGTCTTCACAGCGCTGTGCGCTCAACTCTCGACGATGAAGATTGGCACTGGCACACGCTTGATATTGGAGAGGCTGTAGCTGAAAGACCTGAGAGCCTGTTGTTCGCGCGGTTTGTGCCTGATGCGGGCGCGGACGCAATCCGCAACGCGCACGCGCTGGCGAAAGAGAGTTCGTTCGCTGGAAAAGTTATCTGGCTTGACGGTCTCGACGATAACTCGTGGCCTGCCTGGAAGGAGTTTATCGTTGCTTATGGTCACGCCTGCCAGTCCGTGCCCGTCTTTGAACGAACGCAATTTTGCATCCCTCTGAGAGGGAAGCTGGCGCTTGATCCGCCCGGCGAAGATGTCTGCCTCGCGCAGCATCATTGGCGCGGCGCAGTTGACTCGCTCGATATGTTCCTCTTCACCGCGAGCGTCTTTGCGGGAAGAGAAATGCCCGCGCTACACAGGCGCATCGCAGTCGCTATCGCTGCGCATCTGGCGCTGTGGGACCCCTCAATCAGCGAGCGCCTGGCCGGAGAGAGGCTCAAGCGTATTCTTGCGCCTGTCCCGCTCTTGCGAGATGTTGCGCGCGAGCGCGACTGGCGTGTTGATGACGCGGGCAAGTGGCATCTGGGAACGGCAGACATGTTCGATGGCGAGATGAGAATCCATTCCGCACTCCTCGCGCTGGATGATTCAAACAGCGAAATAGCGCGTCGCATCTGGAGCGCGGAGGTCGGCGTGCTGCTGCCTTTTGTCGAGGAAAGACGGCGCGAGTTGATCGCGCAGCTCGCTAACGCTCTGCAAGTCCCTTACGAGACCCGCTTCGGAGAAGTCATCGAAGATGTGCGCGATCTTGAAATCGGCCACATCGAGCGCCAGATCAATAGCCTTCCTTCCGTAGATTCAAACACCCGCTCTTTCGTCCGACGTTTGCGCGAGATACGCAACTGCCTCTCGCACCTCGAAGTGCTCCCACCCGAACTACTGCTGTGCGATGAGATCAAACAGGCCATGTTATAAATCGCTCGGATAGCCTGCACGAAACGGTAGTGGGTCAGTTTCAAATTAGAGTGCCGATAATCATTGGCTCGGAATTTCAAACTGACCCACCATCCTCCTCCTCTATGAAGTCCTCCTCATCATCTTCCTCATCCTTTTCAGGATCGTAAATTTCATAGCCGGTCGCATCATCATCATAGTAGCTGCCCGGCTGATGGCCTTCGCGTTCCTCGACTGACGGCGCGTCGTGTTCCGTTGTATCATCCTTGCGCTGGCTCATATCAATCTCCCCAAATATTGTAGAGGTTTAAGTCAGTACCGCCTGCGGTAGCGGGCGGGTTCTATTGTTACCATCACCCGCCCGCTACCGCAGGCGGTACTGACATCAATTATATGTCATCTATGATTCTCTTTAAGTCGCAAAAGTTTATCAAACTCGCGCTCCTCTCTTTTCTCTTCGTCCTCTTTACCATCAACGCGAGCGCGGCGGATGCGGATTGGTCTGCGAAGTTCGATAGCACTGTCCGTTTTTACCAGATGACAGAGCTTGGCGTGATGGTCGTCGGGACGGAGAAGTCGCTCTATGCTGTGAGCGGCGAGACGGGCGAGATTCTGTGGCGGCGCAAGGGTGTCGAGTTGGACGAGACGGATGTCGCGCCTGTGCCGGGCACGGACATGCTGTTGCTGAATCTGGAAAAGGGTGATCGCACGCGCGTCGAGGCGGCGGATTTGTTCACGGGCGAGGCACTCTGGCAGAGCGATAAGGTGAAGGGCGGCGTGATGCAGATGGCTGTGGACACGAATAGCCGTCTGCTCGCCGCAGTCTTCGTCAAGGATACGAAGGATCGCGCGCGCGAGGGTTTCAAGCGTCGCCCCGTCGTGCACGTTTTCGATCTACAGACGGGCGATGAGTTGTGGGAATACAAAATCGAGAGCGAGATTGAGATGATGCCCGCGCGTTGGAGTGACGATAAGGGTGCGAAGACCGAATACACGCTCGACAATTATCACCCGCCGCTCTTTCTTGATGGCCGACTTTATCTCTTTTACGAAGGCGTGGCTTCGCTCGACGCGCGCACAGGCAAGGAACGTCAGCGTGAAAAGTTCCGCGTCAACGAAGAAGGTCTCGCGTTGACGGAAGCCGATGCGGTCTTCGACGATCATTACATCTACACGTCGGGACGCGGTCACGTTCGCGCCGTCTCGCGCGAGACGGGCAAGGATGTCTGGGAAGCGAAAGATTTAGGACTCACGCCGGAGATGATCTTGACGACGAATGGCGTGCTCTACGTCAGAACCGGCGGGCAGTTTACACACCTGCGCGATGGTGAAGTTGTGGCACGCGGGCCTTATGGCGTGAGCGCGATTGATGCGCGGACGGGCAAGACTATCTGGCGCTACAAAGGCGCGGACAAAGGCATCACGAACATCGCGGTGCCTGATGCTTCAACGATTGCTATCGCTGACCGCGACGATCTCATCTTTGTTGATGCGGCGACGGGCAAGCGGCGTGCGCGCATTTCACACAAGATCGAAGACGCCGCGTTCGTGTTGATTAACGAGCGTGGAGAAGTAGTCGTCGGCGGGCGCAACGAAATCGCTGCCTTCGATAGTGCGAGCGGCACGAACGTCTGGCGTGCGCGTTACACGCCGCCGGGTCGCGGGTTGCTCAGAACCGTCGCGGCAATCGCGGCGCGCGCCGCATCGCTCTACTTCCGTTTCGGCGGCGCGGCTACGACAGCCTTTCGCGGCGTGCAACTCGCCCGCGTTGCGACGAGCCTGCGCTGGTCAGGTCTCGCCTCGCGCGTCTCGATGCCGAGCCTGACAAGTCTGGCGACGAGTTCGGCGCGCGAGTATGTGGCGCAACGCTTCACGCCATTCGGCATCAGTTCTCGTCTGCGCGGCGCTCCGTCAACATCTGACGGCGTCAACGCCATCCGGCCTCGCGTCACACGCTCATCTAATAAAGACGTTGACGAACGCTTGCTTGATCGTCTCGATCCAGCCAGCCAGTTTGCCAAGCTCTCGCGCTTCTTCCTGCATCGTGATCGTCTATCCAGCTTGCGCGGGCGTTGGATGTATTTCTACACGGACTTGAAGGGACTGGGCAATGGTCTCGCGGGCGTCAACATCCACACGGGACAGACAGATGTCAGGCTTCGATTGAATGACCCGGACGAGCGTTTCATCGCCGACGAGACGAACGGGTTGCTTTACACTTCCAAAGACAGTCGCTTACTGGCCTATCGGATAATCGGCGAATGACACGATGATTTGGTATGATTGCGCCACGTCAATCAATACTGATACATGAAATGTAGGGCAGGTACGATTGCGGAATGCGGAATGCGGAATGGAAGAAGATTGAGACATTGATTCATGTAATCATGTAATCATTTGTTCAATGACTCAATGATTCAATCTTTTTCAATCTGCAATCCGAAATCCGCATTCCGCAATCGAACACGCCTCGACCAATGTTTTTGAATGGCAAATCTCTTCTCAACGCTCTTCCGAAATCGCAGACGCGCATCCGTTGGTGCGGATGAAGAGCCGATTCGTGGAGAGTTGTATAGTCTCGAGCGGCTGGAACAGTTCGCTACTTTTCTGGCATCCGAGCATCAGGTCTCGAAAGAGCCGCAGCTTGGCCGCTTGCTGCTGCCGCGCCTTGAAGAGAACGGGCGCAGGCTGATTGCCGCCTATCGCGCACTAGCCCTTGCTATCAGCAACGAGCGCACCATCTCGCCCGCCGCCGAGTGGCTCGTTGATAACTTCCACATCGTCGAAGAGCAGTTGCGCGAAATCCGCGAAGACTTGCCGAAGAGTTATTACTACGAACTGCCCAAGCTCACCAACGGCGAATTAGCTGGCTACCCGCGCATCTACGCCATCGCTCTCGCGCTCGTCGCACACACAGACAGTCGCTTCGATGCCGAAACTCTGCGCCGCTTCATTCGCGCTTATCAACGCGAAGCCGCATTGACCATCGGTGAGCTGTGGGCGGTTGCTATCAGTTTGCGACTAGCCTTAGTTGAAAACCTGCGCCGCCTGACGACACGGGTCGTCGCTTCACGTGAGGAGAGAGAAGAGGCCGACGCGCTGGCAGACAAATTGTTGAGCATGACTGATCGGCCTGTCGAAGAGTTGATTGCCGTCATCACCGATTATTTGAAGAGATATGGACAACCAGGCCGCCCTTTCGTCGTGCATCTCGTTCAACGGCTGCGCGATCAAGACCCGTCGGTAATAGCCGTGCTCGACCGTGTTGAGCAGTATCTGGTCAAGCGCGGCAGCACGACCGAACAACTCGTCCATCTTGAGCATCAACGACAGGCCACAGCACAGGTCACCGTCGGCAACATCATCACGAGTATGCGCCTGCTGTCGACGCTCGACTGGCGCGACTTCTTCGAGAGTGTGAGCCACGTTGATCCTATCTTGAGCGATGATCCGGCAGCGGCCTATGCGCGGATGGAGTTTGCCTCGCGCGACCGCTATCGGCATGTTGTCGAGCGGATCGCCAGGCGCACAAAGAACGATGAACTCGAAGTCGCGCGCCATGCTGTTGCTCTAGCCGCAAGCTCACAGCAATCCTCTCCAGAGGACACGCGCCGCGCGCACGTCGGTTACTATCTCATTGACAAAGGCGCTCTCGAACTCGAAAAAGAGTTTGCCTATCGCCCGCGCTTTGAGGAAAAACTCGAACGCGCAATTCTTCGTCACCCGACATTTGCTTACTTGGGAACGCTCGCCTTTCTCACCGTGCTGATTGCGTCTGCGTTCGTTTACTACGCCGTTCAGTACGGCGCATCGCCGCTAGCGGCTCTGGCGTGCGCGCTCGTCGTGCTGATTCCCGCCAGCGATCTGGCGTTGGGCGTTTTGAACTGGGACGTCACGCGCCTCTTTCATCCGCGAGTGCTGCCGCGCATCGAGACCTCGAAAGGCATTCCCGAAGACGCGCGCACTTTTGTGGTGATTCCGACCATCCTCGCCAGCGAAGAGACCGTGCATGAGCTTCTGGAAAAACTCGAAGTGCATTATCTCGCCAATCAAGACGAGCGTTTCTTCTTCGCGCTGCTCAGCGATTACGCGGACGCACCCGGTGAGGAGACGCCGGATGATGAAGCCGTGCTTGACGTGGCGCTGCACGGCATCGCGTCTTTGAATGCGCGCTACGGCAAGGAAGAGACGCCGCGCTTCTTTCTCTTTCATCGTCGCCGCCAATTGAACGAGAGCGAAGGGAAGTGGCTCGGCTGGGAGCGCAAGCGCGGGAAACTGTATGAGTTCAATCGCTACTTACGCGGTGCGCGCGACACGAGCTTTATCGTCGTGACAGCAGATCGGAAATTTCTCGCCGATGTTCGCTACGTCATCACGCTCGATTCCGACACGCAGTTGCCGCGCGATGCGGCGCGTCGTCTCGTCGGCACAATCACGCACCCGCTCAACCGCCCGCGCTACGACAAACAACAGGGGCGCGTAACGGAAGGCTACGCGATCCTGCAACCGCGCGTCAGCATCTCTTTGACGAGCGCCTCGCGCTCGTTGTTTGCGCGCATCTTCTCCGGCAACACGGGCGTTGATCCTTACACGACCGCCGTCTCCGACGTTTATCAAGACCTCTTCGCTGAAGGCAGCTACACGGGCAAAGGTCTCTACGATGTTGACGCCTTCGAGATGGCCCTGGCTGACCGCGTTCCCGAAAACTCACTCCTCAGTCACGACCTCTTTGAAAGTCTCTACGCGCGCGCCGCGCTCGTGACAGACATCGAACTCCTCGACGATTATCCGGCCTACTACGACACCTACGCCAAGCGTCAACATCGCTGGACGCGCGGCGACTGGCAGATTGCGCGCTGGCTGATGCCGCGTGTTCCTGATGCCCAGAGGCGCAGAGTGCGGAATCAGTTGCCGCTCATCGCGCGCTGGAAAGTTTTCGATAACTTACGGCGCAGTCTCGTCGCGCCCATGCTTCTGTTGTGGCTCATCATGGCATGGACTATCCTGCCCGGCTCTGCTTTAGTTTGGACACTGTTCGTGCTGCTCATCCTCGCGTTTCCCGTTTACGCGCACGTCACGACGAGCCTGCTCATCCACCCGCGCGGTATTCCCTGGACGAGTCACTTCTGGAGTATCTGGGGCGGCGTGAGAACGAACACGGCGCAGGTCGCGCTGACCATCACCTCGCTCGCGCATCAAGCGTATTTGATGGTTGACGCTATCACGCGCACTCTCTATCGCAAGCTCGTTTCACGCAAAGGTCTGCTCGAATGGGTGACGGCGGCGCAAGCCGAGAAGACAAGCCAGCACGACCGCACAGCGTATCTGCATTTTATGTGGCCCGCCGAAGTGATTGCGTTTCTCACGCTTGCAGCGATTATCTGGCTGAGGCCCGCAGCGTTGCCCGTCGCCGCGCCTTTCCTGCTCGCGTGGATTTTGTCGCCAACAATCGCGCACTGGGTCAGCCGTCATAAAGTTATTGAAGTTGAGACGTTGACGGCGAAGGATGCGCGTGCGGCGAGACTTGCGGCGCGGCGCACGTGGCGTTTCTTCGAGACCTTCGCCGGACAGGAAGACAACTGGCTGCCGCCCGATAATTTTCAGGAAGACCCGCAACCGCTCGTCGCTCATCGCACGTCGCCGACCAACATCGGTCTCTTGCTTCTTTCAACCGTCGCCGCGCACGACTTCGGCTATACGGGCACGCTCGAACTCATCGAGCGGCTCGGCCTGACGTTCAGTACGCTCAAAAAACTCCAACGCTTTCGCGGCCACTTCTTCAACTGGTACGACACGCGCTCGCTTGAGCCGCTCACGCCGCAATACATCTCGACGGTTGATAGCGGCAACCTCGCCGGGCATCTCATCGCCATCAAGCAGGGCTGTCTCGACATCACTGATCGCCCGCTCTTCGACGCGCGCCTGGTTAAAGGACTCGGCGACACGATTGATCTGGTGCGCGATGCGGCGACCAGGCTCGATCCCGCTCATCAACGCACGGAGGGCGTGACCCTCAAGGAACTGCGTCAAGAGATAGAGGCTTGCGCGAATCTGGTCAGAGCCGATCTGCCGCAGACGCTCCATCCCTGGTCTGCGCTCTTTGAAGCTCTGTCCCAACACGCCGCTATCATCGAAGACATCGTCGGCGCGCTCGCGCACGAGCACGGCGGCAGCAACTTCGAGGAACTGTATTACTGGGTGCGCTCGCTGCTTCATCAAACGCGCGCCGTGCGCAGAGACCTCAACACGCACACGCCCTGGGCCGGCAAGTTGACGGCGCATTTCAGTCCCGTCCTCAAAGGCTGCTCGCCGGAAGTGAGCGCTGAGTGGCAGCGCATCTCAAGCTCGCTCGACAGCGTTCCGGCTCTGGCGCAAATACCTGAAGAGTGCGATGAAGCATTAAAGCGTCTCGACGCGATGAAGTCGGAGATTGAAACTTGCTCGCTCGCAGCGATGCCCGACCGTGAAGCGGCGCTCAACGGCTTGAGCCTGTTGATCGTCACTATCGAAGAAGCGGCGACGGCGGCGAAGAATGTGCTGGCGCGGATGAGTAGTCTCGTGCAGCAGTGCGATCAATACTTCAACGAGATGGACTTTCGTTTCCTTCTCGACGACGAGCGCAAAGTCTTCGCCATCGGCTACAACGTCACGGAAGGGCGGCGCGACAACTCTTACTACGATCTCCTCGCATCCGAAGCGCGTCTGACAAGTTTCATCGCTATCGCCAAAGGCGACGTGCAGCAGGAACACTGGTTTCGTCTTGGGCGTCAATTAACTCCGGTGGACGGACACCGCGCGCTGGTTTCATGGACGGGGACGATGTTCGAGTACCTGATGCCTCTCCTGGTGATGCGCGATTTTCATGACACGCTCCTGGGCGAAACCTACCGCGCCGTGGTCGCACGTCAGATTGAATATGGTGACGAGCGCGGCGTGCCCTGGGGCGTCAGTGAGTCCGCTTACAACGCGCGCGACCTGCATCTCAATTATCAATACGGCCCGTTCGGTGTTCCCGGTCTCGGACTCAAACGCGGCCTCATTCAAGACCTCGTCATCTCGCCTTATTCGACGATGCTCGCGGGCATGATTGACCCTCTGGCGGCGAAGGAGAATCTTGATCGGCTGGCACGCGAGGGCGCACTCGCACGATATGGATTTTACGAGGCGATTGATTACACGCCGGATCATCTGCCGCAGGATCAGAAGCGCGTCATCATTCAAGCCTTCATGGCGCATCATCAGGGGATGAGCATGGTGGCGATTGACAACGTGCTCAACGGCAACATCATGCAGGAGCGTTTTCACGCAGACCCTCTGGTGCAGGCAACGGAATTGCTGCTGCAAGAGCGCATCCCTGTCAATGTCGCCATCACGCGACCGCGCGCCGAAGAGGTCTTGCTGAGTCGCGTCGTGCGCGGCGTGGTCGCACCCGTGACACGCCGCTTCGACACGGCTGATTTACCGACGCCGCGTGTCCAGCTTCTCTCCAACGGAACTTACTCCGTGATGGTGACGACCGCAGGCGCTGGTTATTCTAACTGTGGCCCACTTGCCGTCACGCGCTGGCGCGAAGACGTGACGCGCGATCACTGGGGCAGCTTCTGTTACCTGCGCGATGTCCGCACGAGCGCGGTCTGGTCTGCGGGCTTCCAGCCGACGGCGCATCAGCCCGGCTCATACGAAGTCAGTTTATCTGAAGACAAGGCTGAATTCTGGCGAGAGGATGCCGGAATCCTGACGCACACAGAGATCATCGTCTCGCCGGAAGATGATGCTGAGGTGCGCCGCGTCTCCGTCACGAATCAATCGTCGCGCACGCGCGAGATCGAGTTGACGAGCTACATGGAGGTCGTGCTCGCGCCTCCCGCAGCCGACGCCGCGCATCCGGCCTTCAGCAATCTCTTCATCGAGACGGAATTCGTCGCTGCGGATAATTCGCTCATCGCGCATCGCCGCCAGCGTTCGGAAAAGGACGAGCCGGTGTGGGGCGTGCACACAGTCGTGACTGATGGTGAGGCGGTTGGAGCGGTGCAGTATGAAACTGATCGCGGGCGATTTCTGGGACGCGGCCACGACGCTGCCGCGCCTGTCGCCGTGATGGAAGACCGCCCGCTCTCGAACACTGTCGGCACGGTGCTCGATCCTGTCTTCTGTCTTCGCCAGCGCGTGCGTCTCAAGCCGGATGAGACTGCGCGCGTCTCCTTCACCACCGCCGTCGCGCGCTCGCATGAGGAGGCGCTTCAACTCGCGGACAAGTATCACGACGCGAGTAGATTTGAGCGCGAGGCGCGGCTGGCCTGGACGCAGTCGAAAGTCGAGATGCAGCATCTCAGCATGGACCCGGAAGAGGCGCATCTCTTCCAACGTCTCGCGGGTCGTCTGCTCTATTCCGATCCAAGTTTGCGCCCGCGCCCGCACGTCCTCGCGCTCAACACGAAAGCGCAATCAAGCTTGTGGCCTTACGGTATCAGTGGCGATCTGCCAATCGTGTTGGTTCGCATCGGTCAGGCGGAAGAGTTGGACATGGTGCGTCAAATCCTGCGCGCGCACGAGTACCTGCGTCTGAAAGGTCTCATCTTCGATCTGGTGATTTTGAACGACCGGCCACTGAGCTACATCCAGGAGCTTCACGACGACATCCAAACTCTGATTCGCAAGAGCGGTTCACATGCGCTGCTCGACAAACCCGGCGGCGTCTTCCTGCGGCGCAGCGACATCCTCCCGGAAGCCGACAGGATTCTGCTGCACACGGTCGCGCGCATCGTCATCGTCACGGATCGTGGCTCGCTTGAGGAGCAACTCGTGCGTCGCCCCGCTGAGAATGATCTGCCGCTGCCCTTCATCCCGCGTCGGCCTTCACGCACGTATCCAGAGCCGACCGTCGAGATTCCAGACCTCTCTTTCTTCAACGGTCTCGGCGGCTTCAATCCAGAAGGACGCGAGTATGTGACTGTGATCGGTGAAGGACAGTGGACGCCCGCACCCTGGCTCAACGTCGTCGCAAACGGCCACGACTTCGGCTTTCAGGTGACTGAAACAGGCGCGGGCTACACCTGGTCTGTCAACAGCCGCGAGAATCGCCTGACGCCCTGGTCGAACGATGCCGTCTCTGATCCTCCCGGCGAAGTCATCTACCTGCGCGACGAAGAAACCGGCACGGTCTGGACGCCGACGCCGCTGCCCATCCGCGAAGCCGGGCCATACATCATTCGTCACGGGCAAGGCTACACGGTCTTCGAGCGCACGAGTCATGGACTGGCTCAGGAGCTTTTGCAGTTTGTTCCGCTTGATGCTCCCGTGAAAATTTCTTTGCTCAGATTGCGTAACCAGACAGACCGCAAGCGGCGACTATCCATCACGAGCTACAACGAGTTGGTGCTCGGCGTCGGGCGAAGCACCTCCGCGCCCTTCATCATCACGGAAGTGGACGAGACGACGGGCACGATCACGGCGCGTAATCCTTACAACAACGAGTTTGCAGATCGCGTCGCCTTCGTCGAGATGAGCGAGAGCGAGCGCACTGTGACGTGCGACCGCAAAGAATTTCTGGGACGCAACGGTTCGCTGGCGAGTCCAGCCGCTCTCCGCCACGCGAAACTTTCGGGTCATGCCGGAGCGGGACTCGATCCGTGCGCGGCGATGCAGTCTTATGTCGAACTCGCGCCCGGAGAATCACGCCAGATCGTTATTCTATTAGGCGAAGGCGCGAACATTGATGAAGCGCGCACGCTGGCGGCCAGGTTCAGTCAGGCCGCAGAGGTTAATCAGGCGTTCGAGCGTGTCCTTAGTCACTGGGATGAGTTGCTCAGCACCATCGAGGTTCACACGCCGGATGCGGCGATGGACACGTTGCTCAATCGTTGGTTGCTCTATCAGGCATTGGCGTGTCGTGTCTGGTCGCGTTCAGCCTTCTATCAATCGGGCGGTGCTTACGGTTTCCGCGATCAGTTGCAGGACGTGATGGCGCTCGTCTATTCAAAGCCGGATATTGCGCGCGAGCAGATCGTGCGCGCGGCATCACGGCAATTCAAAGAAGGCGACGTGCAACACTGGTGGCATCCACCGACGGGACGCGGCGTGCGCACGCGCTTCTCCGATGATCTGTTGTGGTTGCCTTACGTCGCAGATTTCTACATCGAAGTGACGGGCGACGCATCCGTGCTCGACGAGGTTGTGCCGTTCATTGAAGCGCCATTGCTGGCGCCGGACGAGAGCGAGTCTTATACACAGCCCACAGTCTCCACTGAAACGGCGAGCGTTTATGAGCACTGCGCGCGTGCGCTTGACAGAAGTTTAGCAGTCGGCGCGCACGGCCTGCCGTTGATGGGCGCTGGCGACTGGAACGATGGGATGAATCGCGTCGGTTATTTGGGCAAAGGCGAGAGCGTCTGGGTCGGCTGGTTTCTGCACACGACGCTTGGCGGCTTCGCACAATTTAGCGAAGCGCGTGGTGAAACGAAACGTACCACCGCGTACCGCGAGCATTTGACGAGTTTGAAAAAGGCGCTCGAAGAAAATGGCTGGGATGGTGACTGGTATCGCCGCGCTTACTTTGACGACGGCACGCCGCTCGGCTCCGCGCAGAACGAAGAGTGCCGCATTGATTCGATTGTGCAATCGTGGGGCGTCATCTCCGGCGCGGCGGATAAACATCGCGCAGCGCGCGCCATGTCCGCCGTCGAGCAGTATCTGATCCGGCGCGGTGATGGCCTCGTCATTCTGTTTAATCCGCCGTTCGACAAAGGGGCGCTCGATCCCGGCTACATCAAGGGTTACGTGCCCGGCGTGCGCGAGAACGGCGGACAATACACGCACGCGGCGCTCTGGACTCTGATCGCTTACGCCAGCTTAGGCGACGGCGACCGCGCGGGCGAACTCTTCGCTCTCTTGAATCCGATCAATCACGCCTCGACGCGCGCGGGGCTTCACAAGTATAAAACGGAGCCTTACGTGGCGGCGGGCGATGTCTATGCTGTGCCGCCGCACACTGGGCGCGGCGGGTGGACGTGGTACACAGGAAGCGCAAGCTGGATGTATCGCGCGGGGCTGGAATCAATTTTAGGTTTTGAATTGCGGGGCGAGAGTTTGCGAATCGAGCCGTGCATCCCGCGTAGCTGGCGCGGCTACGAAATGAGCTATCGTCGCGGGCGCACGCGCTACAATATCAAAGTTGAGAATCCGTCAGGCATCAGTCGCGGCGTCGCTGAAGTGTGGCTTGACGATGTGCAGCAGCCGACTTTTGAAATTCCGCTCGCAGATGACGGCAAGACGCATCAGGTGCGTATCGTCCTTGGTGAGAGAGAGCCAACGCCGGATAACGAGGAAGAAGCGCGTGCGACGCAAGCGCAAACTCTGAGCGGCCAGGCACAGTAGTCCGATTTAACTTGCGAGTCAATCTACCTAAACTTTATCCGATCACAGACGCTCGACTCTCCGGCCTCTCACACGCGGAGCAGATCAGATGTTTGAGCGCGGGCGGTGCGACGTTCATTCAACTGCGAGAGAAGCAGCACGCTCCGCGTGAATTTTATAGAGCAGCGGAAGAAGCACTGCGCGTTGCGCGCTCGTGCGGTGTGCGACTCATCATCAACGACCGCGTTGACATCGCGCTCGCGCTTGCTGCCGACGGTGTTCACCTGGGACAGGATGATCTTCCGCCTGCGGCGGCGCGCGAGCTTCTGGGCGAGCACGCCATCATCGGTTTCTCCACACACAATGTCGAACAGGCCGCAGTTGCCGCTCGTCTGCCCGTTGATTACATCGCCATTGGGCCAATCTTTGAGACTACATCGAAAGAGAATCCTGACCCTGTGATTGGTCTCGACGGACTGCGTCGCGTCCGGCAAATAGTCGGTGAGATTCCGCTCGTCGCCATCGGCGGAATCGGTCGCAGGAATATCAAAGAGGTGCTCGCAGCAGGAGCCGATGCAGTTGCCGTCATCAGCCTCTTGCTTGCTGATTCATTGAAGATTGAAGAGCGCACGCGGGAAATACTGACCAATTTCTAGCCAAAATCCTCAAAAATCCCTGTAAATAGCCAGAGCAAACAATTTTTGCTTGCGTTTAGCCAAGTTATACGAGACAATCGAAGTCGTCTGAGCAACGCGCGTTGCCGACTCTCTTGACCCGGTTGATTGTTTCCAGACGACTTGCCTTTAGACACCACCCTCGACCTACTTTGGAGTGCTGCCCTGCATGAGCTTCTTTGACCTGCCGCCCATCATCGAGCGTATGCTGCTCGTCTCCGACAAAATCAGCGACCTGAATTTCAGCGTCGGCCAGCCGCCGCAGGTTGAGATCAACGGCAAGTTGACGCCCGTGCAACCGCTCGGTCTGCAAAAATTGATGCCGTACCAGACAGAGGTCATCGCCATGACTCTGATGCACGGCAACCCTGAAGCTGCCGAGCGACTGGCGCACACGGGCACAGCAGATTTGAGCTACAGCCTGCCTTCACGCACGCGCTTCCGCGTCAACGTCTTTCAGCAACGCGGCTCTTACTCCATCGTCATGCGCGTCATCCCGACGGAGATTCCGAGCCTGCAATCGCTCAGTCTTCCGCTGCAACTCTCCGACATCGCGGAGTTGCGCAACGGCATCGTGCTGCTGACGGGGCCGACCGGCTCTGGCAAAAGCTCCACGCTCGCCGCCGTCATAGACATCATCAACGAGACGAAGCACTATCACGTCGTCACCATCGAAGACCCGATAGAGTTTCTACACGCGCACAAGAACTCGACGATCAATCAACGCGAGGTCGGCTCCGACACGAAAGACTTTCCGTCGGCGTTGCGCGCCGCGTTGCGTCAGGCTCCGAAAGTGATCCTGATTGGCGAGATGCGCGATTTTGAAACCACAGAGATCGCCTTGGAAGCCGCCGAGACCGGACACCTCGTGCTCTCGACCCTGCACACGATTGACGCCTCGAAATCAATTGACCGCATCATCGGCCTCTATCCGAAGAACGAAGAGAAGGTCATCCGCACGCGGCTCGCGCAGACGTTTCGCTACATCGTCTCGCAGCGTTTGATTCCGCGCGCGGATGGTCGGGGCCGCATCGCTGCGGTGGAGATTTTGAAATCAAGCCCGCGCACGCGCGAGTACATTGAAGAGGGCGAGTCGGAAGGCAAGTCGCTGCTCGACGCGATGCGCGATGGCAAGATTGACGGGATGCAGGACTTCGACAGCGTGATTAAGAGTATGATCGAAAGCAAAACCGTGACGCTGGAAGACGGCATCGCTTTTGCCACGAACCAGAACAACCTGCTGCTCGCGCTCAAGGGACTCTCTTCATCCGAAGATTACATTCGCACCAGCAACAGCAATGTGCCGGTCAACGCTTTTCAGGATTACGGCTCGATGCTTGGTGCCATCGAGTAAGGCCACAACTCGTCGCGCCGTTCATCGAATCCGCAGAGCGGCGTTTGAAAAATCTCTCAGCAACTGCCTAACATCATGATCGTTGTCTGTTCACAATGCGCGACGCGCCTGCAACTTGACGATGCGAAGATTCCTTCGCGCGCTTTCACCGTTCGTTGTCCGAAGTGCCAGAGCCTGATTCACGGGCAGCCGCCCGGCAACACAGGCGTGCAGCAGAGCGGGATCAGCGTCGGCGAGTCGCCCGCACTCGATAACACGCGATTCAGTCCGCCGACGGCGGCTCCGGTCTTCAAGCCGGAGAATGCTGCGCGTGAAGAAGAAGTTCAGGCTGATCGCCGCGCGACCTCTGCCGAGCCGAATGATCTCGCACTCTTGCTCGTGGAGTTGTTGCAGCGCAGCGCACCTGCGGACGGGAAACAACGCAGCGCGACGCGGCTCAAATGGGAGCACCGGCGCGTGCTCGTGTGCGCCGCGCCCGCGCGCCGCGAAGAGATCGGGCGGGCGTTAGTGGATAAAAACTATCAGGTCTATATTGCGGAGAACACTTCGCAGGCCATCGAACGGATGCGCGAAGAGAAGATGGATATCGTGATCCTTGAGACGGACTTCGACCCCATCGAGCAGGGCGCAGCTTTCGTCACGAGTGAGATCAACGCCTTGCGTCCAGCCGCGCGCCGTCGGCTCCTCTTCGTTCAACTTTCTCCGACGGCTCGCACTCTGGATACGCACACAGCCTTTGTTCACAACGTCAATCTGGTGGTCAACCTCGCCGACATAGACCGTCTGCCCAACGTGCTCGAAGGCACGCTTCGTGATTTCAACGACCTCTACCGCGACTTCAACGCCGCGCTCAACATCGCCGCGATTTAATCAGAAGGGCAAAGGTTAAAAGGTTAAATGGGGAAAGGTAAGAGCAATCTGCTTTGCCCCCTTCCCCATTTAACCTTTTAACCTTTTCACCTTATCTTCGGCTGTCAGCCTCCCTCGTAATCTGCTAATCTTAGAAGCTGGACGCGGCGGGGCTGAGGCATGTGCGCGCTGTCGGCATCGAAGCCGCAGGTGACATCATCGCAGACAGTACACAGGCGCTTGAAAGGCAGAATCCAGAATTCAGAATGCTAAGGCAGCAACCCGCTTCGACAGATTTTGTTCTTCTTTTCTTCTGGCTTCTGACTTCTGGCTTCTGAATTCTGGATTGCTATGTTTCAGATGAAGACCAGCGTGGGACATGAGGTTGAGCGCGAGTTGGCGCGTGAGAATGATGCTGCGTCAGAGCCTCAGCACACGCACTCGCATTCGCATAGTCGTGCGGCGCGCAGTCGCCGTCGCCTGAGCATCGTGCTGGTGCTGACGGCTGTTTACATGTTTGCGGAGGCTGCGGGCGGATGGTTGACCGGCTCACTCGCGCTGCTGGCCGACGCCGGACATGCGCTGACAGATGTCGCGGCGCTGGCGCTGGCTTTAATCGCCGTCTGGTTCGGCTCGCGTCCAGCGACTTCAAGCAAGACGTTCGGTTACTATCGTCTGGAGATTCTCGCCGCTTTGATTAACGGCGTCGCGCTCGTTCTGATTTCGTTTCTGATTTTCTACGAGGCATATCAGCGCTGGGCACAGCCGCCGGTGGTCAGAAGCGGTTTGATGATCCTGGTCGCAAGCGGCGGGCTGGTCATCAATCTCGTTTGCGCGCGGTTGCTGCACGGCGATCACAAGGACGACTTGAATGTGCGCGGCGCGTGGCTGCACATCATCGGCGATGCGCTTGGCTCCGTCGGCGCGATTATCGCGGGCGTGTTGATGTCCGTTTACGGATGGTACGCCGCCGACCCGCTCTTTAGTTGTCTCATCGGCCTGCTCATCATCTGGAGTTCGTGGCATCTGATTCGTGAATCAACCAACGTGCTGCTGGAAGGCACGCCCGCGCACATCAACCTCGCGGCGGTCGAGGATGCTATCTTACAGACGGACGGCGTGACGGACGTTCACGACCTGCACATCTGGACGATCACTTCAGGACGCGAGGCACTGAGCGCGCACGTGATTCACATCGAGACAATCTCGCAGGCGGAACTCTTGAAGCAACTGCGCGCGAAACTCCAGGATCGTTTCGGCGTTGACCACCTGACGATTCAAATGGAGACAACGGATTTCGAGGACGAAACATTCCACTTCTGTCACGCGGGCACGGCCTGCTTTCGTTCGGCAAGAGAATGAAATAGTGGTCGGTAGTCAGTGGTCAGTGGTCAGTGAAAACCACTCGTCGCCATCTGACCACTGACCACCGACCACTGACCACTGACCTATGGAAATCAATCTTCTATTAACACTCGATCTACGCGAACAGGCGGCATTACAGGCGGCGCTCGTCACGCACGGTGCGCCCGATTGTCTGGTCACGCTGGCGCTGACGGGCGCGTGTCGCATCTCTTCGCTCGACGAAGCGCGCAAGCTGCGGCGCTGGCTGGCAGACGCGCGCGCCGCCGGACAAACAGATTTCATCTCGCTTAACTCAATCGAACGCACACTTGTTCAGTTCGGGATTTAATGAAAGGCAGAATTCAGGAGTCAGAATTCAGAATCCAGAATGGATCAGGCGGCAACCCGCTTTTATTGATTTTCTTTTCTTCTGGCTCCTGACTCCTGAATTCTGACTCCTGCTTTTATGTCTGCAATCAAATTAGGTTACGGACGAGAATCTATCTCTTTCGCTTACGACGAAGCGCGTTTTCGTGTGCTTGAAGTTGAGGTGTGCGAGAGTCATCCCTTGACGGATGTCGAGATCGGAGCAGCTATAGATGCGCCGATTGGTTCGCCTCCGCTCGAAGAGATCATCTCGGCGGGCGAGAGCGTCTTGATTGTCGTCTCCGATGCGACGCGCGCGACCGCCGCCGCGCAGGTTGTCAATCTGCTCGTGCGGCGTTTGATCGAGTCGGGTGTTGCGCCGAATGATGTCAGCATTATTTTTGCGACGGGCATTCATCGCGCGGTTACGCCGGAAGAAAAGCGCGAGTTGCTCACGCCGTTCATCGCGCAGAGAATCAAGACCATCAATCACGATGCTCAGGATTCCGCGAGCATGATTCAACTCGGCACGACCGCGCACTGCACGCCTGTCGAAGTCAATCGCGCGCTCAAGGAACACGACCACGTCATTCTCACCGGCGCGATTGGCTTTCACTATTTCGCTGGCTTCACGGGCGGACGTAAAAGCATCTGCCCCGGTCTGGCTTCGGCGCAGACAATCGAAGCGACGCATACGCTTGCGCTGGATTTAGAGCGCGGCGGGCGTCGTGCAGGCGTCGGCACAGGTCTGCTCGAAGGCAATGCTGTTCACGAAGAGTGTGAGCGTGTCGCGGCGTTGATCGCGCCGTCGTTTCTGATTAATGCTGTGACGGACGAGCGCGGACGTGCCGTGCGCGTTTATGCTGGCGACTGGCGCGCAGCGCATCGCCGTGCGTGTGCGGAGTATGCAGAAGAGCATTCAGTCAAAATCGAAGCGCCGCACGATGTCGTCATCGCAAGTTGCGGCGGCTCGCCCTGGGACATCAATCTGATTCAGGCACACAAGACTCTGGATATGGCCGCGCACGCCTGCCACGATGGAGGCGACATCATTCTGCTGGCCGAATGCGTTGACGGTTTCGGGCGCGCGGATTTTCTCAAATGGTTTGACGCGGCGGATTCGCGCGCCCTTGAAGAGAGATTGCGCGAGCATTACGAAGTGAACGGTCAGACAGCGTGGTCTCTGCTCGTCAAAGCGGAGAGGTTTCGCGTGCATCTCGTTTCAAAGTTGTCGGAGACGGATGTGCGACAGATGCGAATGATTCCTGCGCGCTCGATTGATGAAGCGCTCGCGCAAATAAATCAAAATTCTCAAGGCTACCTCATGCCGCACGGCTCTTCGCTGCTCCCTGTTGTTGCTTCCGCCTGATTGAAGATGTCAGGCAAGCTATTGCTCGTGCCCCCGTTTCAGCACTACAATCCTAAACGCTCAAATCGCATTCATCACACAGAGGAGATTCCGTCGTGAGAACAAAAATCATAGCAGCGCTCATCACGCTCTTGGCCTGTGGCGCACTGAGCGTTCGCGGGCAGCAAGCAGCCACTTCACAGGATACCGGAACTGAACGTCACGTCGCGCTCGAAGAGCAGCCCGTCGCGCTGGATTCATTGGGACGCACGGCCATCGCCGGAAAACTTCTCACGACGGCTCTCAACGGCACGCCGGACGCGCCCGTGCGGAACGCGCGTTTCATCGTCGAGAACAAGAGCGCGTTCTTTTACACCTACGTTTCCGGCAGCGTGACCTTTTATGATGAGCGGGGCGTGCGCTGCGGCGAGGGAGAGTTCAGTTTGAATTCTCTGGCACCGAATGAGCAGGCGGAGACGGACGCGCCGGGCCTGCGTCTGACGTGCGCGCCGAGAACATGGCGCATCGTGGCAAACAATCTGCTGACGCGCACGAGCGATACGGCGAAGCCTGTTGAAGCCGCAACGCAACCTGTGCCGCCTGCACCGTCCGCGACTGTTAGTGCGCCTGCGCCATCGTCGGTTGAAATCGTCGTTGACGACAAGGTTTATAACGCACCGTTGGGCAGCACGCTCGAAGTTCCCGTGAAAAAGAAGCGCGTCAAGATTACAGTCCGTGCGGCGCAATAAAGTCTCAGTGCGTGCGCTCTCTTTCTTCGCGTCTGGTGAACTGTTCTTCGTGGCTTGACCGTCCGGTGTGTCGCGGCCTAGCATGAAACTACTGAACATTCCCCTGAGATGAATTTAGGCACGAGCGGCTTTCCCCCGAAGCTGTCTTTAATTCGTAGGGAAGGAAGGGTACGGTCATGGCAGACGAGCAAAACAAACACAAATGCGCGCATCCGGCCTGCGATTGCAGCGTCCCAGGCGATCAAAAGTATTGCGGCGAATACTGCAAAGACGCGGAGAGATCGCACGTCATGGAGATCGGCTGCGGCTGCGAGCATGATGGCTGCCGTTGAGAAAGACAAGCTCTCATCGCTGGCCTGAGCATCAAATCGTAATTAAGGTGACGAGAGATTGACCGCCACATCTCGTCTTATCCAGCGCCTCAACAGGTATCACTCCAAAAGGAACTAAACCATTGAAGCGGCGATGTGCGATAAATCGCAGCGCCGCTTCTCTTTTTGCGCGTTGATGAGTTGGTCAACTTCGCGTTAAAGTAATTCCAGATTGGAACACAAACGCATGAGCGGCTCGGTTGGCATCATCTCAGGCAGGGCGCGCACGCGCACGGCTGCATCCGACATGGCGGTGCTGGCGCGGCTGCGTGAGATCGTCGGCGCGGAGCATGTCATCATTGATCCAGACAAGGTAGAGCCTTACGCGCAGGATGCGGTCAAGGAAAAGTTTCCGCCCGAAGCCGTCTTGCTGCCGCGCACAGCCGCAGAGATCGCGGCGATTCTCAAACTCGCCAATGAAGCGCGTTTTCCTGTGACGGCGCGCGGCGGCGGCGTCGGCTATTCAGGTGGCGCAGTTCCAATTGAAGGCGGCGTCGTCATCGGCACTGACCGCATGAACCAGATCAAGCAGATTAACGCCGACGACCTTTATGTCATCACGGAGCCGGGCGTGACGACCTACACGCTGCAACAAGCTGTCGAAGCGCAGGGACTTTTCTATCCGCCCGACCCTGCGTCTTACAAAGAATCTTTCATCGGAGGCAACATCGCCGAAAACGCCGGTGGCATCCGCTCCGCGAAATACGGCGTGACGAAGCATTACGTGCTGGGTTTGGAAGTCGTCACACCGACGGGCGAGATAATCCGCACGGGCGGACTGACGAGCAAGAATGTCGTCGGGTTCGATTTGACCGGACTCATCTGCGGCTCGGAAGGAATGCTCGGCATCATCACGGAAGCGACGCTCAAACTATTGCCGCTACCGGAAGCAACACGCACCGTGCGCGCAACATTTCACACGATGCGTGAAGCCTGCGCTTGTGTCGTGCGCTTCTCGCGCGCGCGTGTCACGCCGGTGGCGATTGAAGTGCTTGACCGGAACTCCATCGCTGCCGTCGAAGCGCAGTACGCTTTCGGGCTGGCGCATGATGCCGGTGCGCTGCTGCTCGTCTCCGTTGACGGCGCGACTGAAGAGGTCGAGCGAACATCTCTGTTGATAGAAGATGTCCTGCGCGATGGCGGCGGCTACGATCTGATTCGCGCGGCGACTAAAGAAGACGAAGATCGCTTGTGGGATGTGCGGCGCGCACTCTCGCCCGCGATTAAAAAGTTTGGGACGCTCAAATTCAATGAGGATGTCGTCGTCCCGCGCTCGCGCGTGCCTGAGTTGATCGAGCGCGTCGAAGAGATAGGCCGACGACATCAAACCTTCGTCGTCAACTTCGGCCACGCGGGCGACGGCAACATTCACGTCAACTTCATGTGCGACCGTGAAGACAAGGAAGCTGTCAGACGTGCACGCGAGGCCGTGCGTGAAACTTTCAGTGTGGCAATCGAACTTGGCGGCACGATCAGCGGCGAGCACGGCATCGGCTACGTCAAAGCGCCTTATCTTGAGATGGCGATCAATGCCCCGACCGTCGAAGCGATGAAGCGGATCAAACGCGCACTCGATCCGCTCGGCATTCTTAATCCGGGAAAAATGTTTGTTTGAGTAGTGGTCAGTGGTCAGTTGAGAAGCTGAACCGACTGACCACTGACCACTGATATGCTTTCCACACTGATCGAGTTACAGCGTTTGAAGGGATTGGGGCGCACGGGCTGGATGCTGCGCGGCATCGCGGCGGGTGCGGAGTCTGTGGCGGATCATTCGTATGGTGTGGCGGTGGCGGCGATGTTGTTAGGCGATGAGTTGATTGCGCGCGGCGTCGAAGTCAACATGGAGTGCGTTTTGAGAACCGCGCTCCTGCACGATTGGGCGGAGGTTCGCGTTGGCGATTTACCGCGCACGGCGACGGAGTATTTCGGCGCAGAGACGAGAAAAGGCGCTGAGAGCGCGGCTTTTAAGGAGATCGTGAGCAGGCTTGAAACGAGCGCTATTGCTGAAAAATATAGCGCGCTGCATGAAGATTACGAGGAGCGTGAGAGCTTGGAAGCGCGGCTCGTCAAGGCTGCGGACGTGATTGATTTGCTCGTGCAGACGCTCTCCTTTGAGCGCGCGGGCGTGCGTGGGCTTGACGAGTTCTGGGATGGTGTCGCGGAGCGGGATTTTCGTCTGGATGGCATTGCCGGAGAAGTTGTTAATGAAGTTTTGCAGCAACTCGTCGTCGAGCGGCAGCGCATCGTTCGTTGACAATGACGAAGACACTTTGTTAGGTTGCTTTACTTAATTTTATCAAGATCATTAACGGGATATGATAACTTCGAGCCTTCGCAATTTTTGTTAATGCTTAATTCATTCTCTTTGTCGAAAAGCTATCATTCGCGCGTCGCCAGCTTTTTCATAATTGCGTTGAGCCTGTTGATGGTCAGCGGCTGCGCGAGTCTGTTCGGCGTTAAGCATTCCGTAAAGACAGCGCCTCTGCTGGGGCCTCTGACTAATGCGAACCTGACGCAACTCACGGCGGAAGTCAATCGCCTGGCTACCGTGCGCTCCATCAAAGGCAAGATTGACATCCAGATTCAGGACAACTCGTTTGCCGAGTCCGGCCTCGCCGAGAAATACAGGACGGCGGACGGAACTGTCTATTTGCAGCGACCCGGCCAGATTTATCTCAAGATTCAAGCGCCGTTTGTCGCCACAGACATCGCGGAGATGACTTCCGATGGCGAGCATTTCCGGGTCGCGGTCTTGCAGGGCGAGGAGACGTACAAGCGCTTCGTGCGTGGAACGAATAACGCCGTCTATCCGAAGCTGGCAATGGAGGACACGAGCGCGGACGATAAAAAGAAGAAGGGAGTGGATGGCGAGCGCACGGTCAACGCGCTCTCTAATCTGCGCCCGCAGCATTTCACGGATGCGCTGATGATTCGTCCCGTTCAATCGCGCGCAGAATCAGGATTGATTTATGCGATGAGCGAGTTTTATCAGGAGGAAGCGGACACGCGCCCGCGTGCGAAGAAGGATGAGCGTGTCGTGCGCGGCTATTATCTGCTGGACGAGCTTGAGCCGGGAGGTGAGACCGGAGCCAGGCTGTTGCGACGTTTCTGGTTTGATCGTGTGGGCGGCATTCATCTGGCGCGCGTGCAGACTTTCGATAAGGACGGACTGCTGGATTCTGATGTCTCATACTTTGACCCGAAAAATTTCGGCGAGGGCGGACGCCTCGTGATGCCTTCGCGCATCGAGCTGACGCGCCCGCATGACCGCTACAAGCTGAGCATGAGCTATCAAGCGCCCGATGCCGTCGAACTTGATCACGAATATAAGTCGAGCATCTTCGTCCTCGAAAACAAATGGCAACTGCCCGAACTCGATTTAGACGCGCGCGAGAAACAACGGGCGAAAGGGAGTGATAAGTGATAAGTGATAAGTGATAAGTGATAAGAAAGAGCGTGGCTTTCATCTTATTACTTATCACTCATCACTTATCACTCATCACTTATCACTCATTCACAATGGATAATCTCATCGCCTCAAACATTCGACAGCGCCCGATCCGCTCGCTCGTGAGCGTGATTGGTGTGGCGCTGGGTGTGGCGCTCGTGATGTTGTTCACGGGACTGGCGCGTGGGATGTCGAACGATCTGCTGCGCCGTTCGCAGAATCTGCGGGCGGAGATTATCTTCAGTCGTCCCGGCACGATGGATAATCTAACCAGCTCGACGACGAACTTGAGCACCAAGTATGTTGAGCGGCTACAGGCCATTGACGGCGTCGAATCGGCGGTGCCTGTGATCGTCTATTTCTTTCAGGGCAAGGGCGGTTTCGGATTCGAGCAGATTGAGGGCGCGGATTGGCCTGCACTTGCCAAAATGAACAACTTGCAGATTGAGGAAGGGGGGCGCCCGCCTCAAGCCGCCGATGAGATTGTCATTGACCAGACGAAAGCACGCAACGACAATCTCGCAGTCGGAAGCAGTGTTACACCTTTCGGCGACAAGCCGTTTCATGTGGCGGGCATCTACAGCCCCGAGTCCGGCGCGCGTGTTAAGATGCCTTTGCATACGATGCAGGAATTACTTGAGACTTCGGACAAGTGCACGTACATTCTCGTCAAGGCCAAAGACGGCGTGGACGAGAAAACGCTGGCCGAGCGAATTGACGCTGACTCGCGGACGAAGGGCAACAAGATTCAGTTCACGCGCGACGTGTTCACGAGCATCGAGAAGAAGATTCCTTATCTGGGCATCTTTCTGAAAGTGCTCGTTGGACTATCGGCGGTCGTCAGCGCGCTCGTCGTCATGCTGGCGATGTACACGACGATTACGGAGCGCACGCGCGAGATTGGAATCCTCAAAGCGATGGGCGCGTCGCGCGGCTATATCATCGGCGCGATTGAAAAGGAAGCGATCCTGATTAGCGCGTTCGGCCTCGTCGTCGGCTTCGCGGTCTCGTTGCTTGCGGGCATTCTGATTCATCGCGCTTACGGGCTGATCTTCGAGTACGGCTGGGGCTGGGCCATCGCCGCCGCTGCAATCGGATTATTTGGCGGTGCAATAGGCGCGCTCTATCCTGCGATCCGCGCCGCGAACCTGGACGCCGTGAGCGCACTGTCATACGAATGAGTGGTCAGTGGTCGGTGGTCAGTGGTCAGTTGAAAAGCTGAACCGACTGACCACTGACCACTGACCACTGACCACTGACCACTGACCACTATTTTCATGCGAACTATCTTACAGGCTGAGAATCTCGAAAAAGTTTATCGCGTGGGCAAGGTTGATGTGCCCGCGTTGCGCGGCGTGTCGCTTGCGGTGCAGGAGGGCGAGTTCGTTGCGATTATGGGGCCTTCGGGTTGCGGCAAATCAACGATGCTGCACTTGCTCGGAGGACTGCTGACGCCGACGAGCGGGCGCATTATTATTGATGACGAAGATTTGACTGCCGCTTCGGACGCGAAGCGCACAGACATCCGCCGCCGCAAGATTGGTTTCGTCTTTCAACGCTTCAATCTTTTTCCGACCCTGACCGCCGAAGGTAATCTGCGTCTCGCCGAGAGCATCCACAGCAACGGCAAGGATGACCCGGAAAGGCGGCGCGAGGTCTTGCGACTGCTGCGCCTTGAAGACAAGATGCACCACAAGCCTCTGGAGCTTTCCGGCGGCGAGCAGCAGCGTGTCGCACTTGCTCGTGCAGTGGTCACGCGCCCGACGATCATTCTCGCTGACGAGCCGACGGGCAATCTCGACACTGAGAATTCCGCCATCGTGCTCAACATGTTTCAGGAACTCAATTATCGTTTCAATCAGACTGTCGTGATGATTACGCACAACCCGGAAGCCGCCGCCATGTGCAAACGGATCGTACAGATGCGCGACGGGCAGATCATCGAACCGGCACAGAACGTGCAAATGTAATTGGGCGAGGGTTGAAAAATCTGATTCATGAGTCGAAGGACAAAGTATCGGAACTCATGAGCGCAAGCTGAATCCGACAGTTGGCGAATAATATTGCAGAATGAAGAAGATTGATAGATTGATTCATTTCTTCATTGAATCAATGATTACATGAATAAATGTATCAATTCTTTTATTCCGCGCGTCCGCAATCGAAATGTTGGGTTATATTTTTCGTATTATTAAGCGACTTTTCTTCTGGGGCTATGCACGAAATACATGGCAATATGACGTGCTGTGTGCCTGCATCCTGGCCTTTATTTTTCTGACTCCGCAACGCTGGTTTGATAGCGGAACGGGCATGAGAAATTGGTCGAATGGCAAACCAGTTTCCAGCCCGACGCATCAAAGTCCGGTCGCCTCCAAAGTGATTCTCATGGGTGACAATTTCCCGGCGCAAATGGCTCGAAATGAGATTGAAAATCGCGTGCGAACTATTACAGGCCGCGCAGATATAGTGATTTCGGATGTGCATCCGAAGCTTGATGAAAACGGCAAAGTGGTCGCTTACGAGGTTGACATCAAGTAATCATCCAATGATAATCGGCAGGATTTTCAGTCTCTATTTTGAGGACTGATATTTTTGAAGGAGTTTTTTATGAAGAGACTTGTTCCCCTTGGCCTCGCAGTCGCACTTTTGCTGGCTGTCGTCGCCGTTAGCTCCCCGACGGAAACATACGCCCAAGGTCCGGGTTTCATCAGCACGGTTTTCAACCGCATGGAGCGCAACCGTCAGGGCTTGAAATCTCTGCGCGCCAGCGTTGACATGGAAAAATATAACGCGCAAATTGGTGACACAGACAAGTATAAAGGCGTAGTGCTGTATGTTCCTGCGGCAGGCCGCAACGCTTATGTTCGCATTGACTGGAGCTATCCGCAGAACGAGACACTGGCCGTCGCTAACGGCAAGTTCACACTGTTTCGCCCGCGCCTCAACATGGCCTACGTGGGCAACGCTAACGGCAGGTCTGGAAGAGAAAAAGGCAATGCGGCTTTTGAATTCCTGAGCATGTCAAAGCAGGAACTGGCGGCGCGCTACGACGCGCAGGACATGGGACAGGAGAGACTGTCGGGCAGCCTGTGGAGCGGCGGGGTTTCCACGTCGCACGTGAAACTCGTGCCGAAGGGCGCGGCTAGTTTCAAATGGGCCGAAGCATGGATTGACAAAGACGGGATGCCGGTGCAGACCAAAGTGGTTGAGAAGAATGACGACTCGACCACCGTGCGTCTGAGCAACTTGCAGCGCAACACCAGCATTTCGCTCGACGAGTTTATTTTGAAACTCGCGCCGGGCGTGAAGATCATTCCGGCCTAACATTCGATCCGGGAAGTTTGGAAGCAAAGGGCTTCGAGTTGAAAGACCGAAGCCCTTCGCTGTTTGGTTTAGGCGCGCGTGTCTTCTTGCCAAAGGCGTTGTGTCTCGAATATCCTGCAAGTCATAATCTAGCGGCGCTAAAGTCCGCAAACGCGAAGTAGTCAATCAGGATTAAATGAAGAGAAGCAAATTTCTCAGGCTCAAACTACGCGAGACGAGTTTTATCTCGCGCGCACTGCTCTCGACGAAGCATCCCGTACTCGCGCACATTATTCCGATGCGTCGCTGCAATCTGGCCTGCGGTTACTGCAACGAGTACGATAAAGTCTCCGAGCCTGTGCCGCTCGACGTGATGAAGCGGCGTCTGGATAAACTCGCTGCGCTCGGCACCTCAATCGTCACCATCTCCGGCGGCGAGCCTCTGATGCATCCCGAATTGGACGACATCATTCGTCACATCCGCGCGCACAAGATGATCGCCGGGTTAATCTCCAATGGCTACTACTTCACGCCCAAACGCATCAAGCGATTGAACGACGCCGGGCTTGAATATCTACAGATCAGCATAGACAACGTCGAGCCTGATGAAGTTTCGAAGAAGAGTCTCAAGAATCTCAACAAGAAGTTGCAGCATCTGGCCGAGCACGCGGAGTTTCACATCAACATCAACTCCGTCATCGGCGGCGGCATCAAGACTCCTGAAGATGCGCTTGTCATCGCGCGCCGCGCCGTCGAGCTTGGTTTCTCCAGCACGGTCGGCGTCATCCACGACCATGACGGCACGTTGAAGCCTCTCAATGAAAAAGAGAAAGAGATTTTTCAGCAGGTCAAGAAAGTCGGCAACCGCGACCACGCGCGCCTCAACTGGTTTCAAGACTCAATCGCCGAAGGCAAGCCCTACGAATGGCGCTGCCGCGCCGGAGCGCGCTACCTCTACATCTGCGAGGACGGTCTGGTTCACTGGTGCTCGCAGCAGCGCGGCTATCCGGGCATTCCGCTCGAAGAGTACACGATGAAAGATTTCGAGCGCGAGTATAATACGGAGAAGTGGTGCGCTCCGACCTGCACACTCCAATGCGTGCATCAGGTCGGCATCCTCGACAACTGGCGACACCCGCAGCAGACCGCAAGCGGAACGCAGAGCGAGTCAGGCAAGAAAGAATCGGTTGGTCAGATGGTAGGCGCTGACTAATTACACCTAAAGTAATGAAATGTTGCCCGACGTGTAACAGAACCTATACGGATGAATCCCTGAATTTCTGTCTGGCTGACGGAGCTTTTCTCACCGCACCGGATGATCCTAATCTGACTCTGGCAAGTCCCACGCTTCGCAGCACAGAGCCGTCAACAGAGATTCTCCCTACAAGTCAACTGCCGGTGAATACAAACCCAGTGCTGTCGCCAACAAACTCTCTCCGAGAGAAGATAGTACATAAACGAAGTCTTCTCCCGTGGCTCATCACTGCGGCGTTGGCTGTGGCTTTTATCATTTACTTAGTCATACCGAAAGGTTCGACTCCGAATAATTCTAATAGTCAAGCATCATCAGCAGGCACATCTCCAACCGCTACAGCCAAAGCCTATTACGAAGCCATTATAGCAAAAGATGTTCAAGGCGTTAAGAATGTACTGTCGAAGGACTCGCTCCAGAGGCTGGAAGAGGAGGCGAAGAGGGAAGGCAAAAATCCTGACGATATGCTCAAGGAATATCTTGAGTTAGGACCCAAAGATAATCCCCCGTTTGAATCAAAGGAGGAAAATATCACGGGCGACAAGGCCACGCTGAAAGTTAAAGACAGAGGAGACAGGTGGGTGACTGTTAATTTCGTCAAAGAGGACGGCCAGTGGAAACTCCAAAGGTGAGATGACGCTGTAAAGTCCCGGCATGATGAGAGAGCGATAACCGCCGTGCTATTGCTGCCCTTCAACGTCACCAATAGCGTGCAGCTTAACTGACCTAGACAATCCGAGTCCTGATAGCTTGCCTGCCATCAAGACAATCATCTCGCCCTGTTGCACGATGCCTGATTCGAGTAACGCGCGCTCGCCTGTTCGCACCATCTCTTCCGTAGTGTCACATGTTGGAATCACACACGGCTCAACGGCCCAAACCAGAGCGAGTTCGTTCCGCACATCTTTTGAATTCGTCAGTGCGATGATGCGTTGGTCTGGGCGCAAGGATGAGAGACGCCGCGCCATCAAGCCTGATTCTGTGAAGACCGCCGTCGTCTTGATGCCCATCTCTTCAGCAGCGAACGCGGCGGCCTCGCAGAGTGCGCGGCTGAACTTGCCCGACTGCTTGCCAGCCCATTTATGAACTTCACTTGATCCAGTCGGTCTGCCAGTCTCCGCAGATTCGATGATGCGTGCCATCGTCGCCACAGATGCGACAGGATTCTGCCCCATCGCCGTTTCATTTGAGAGCATCAAGCAGTCTGAGCCGTCCCAGACAGCATTTGCCACGTCCGATGCTTCGGCGCGTGTGGGGCGCGGGTTGGTCACCATAGACTGCAACATCTGCGTCGCCGTGATGACGAACTTGCCAGCCAGATTCGCCTGCTCGATGATGCGTTTCTGATAGACCGGCACCAGCTCGACGCCCGTCTCAACTCCGAGATCGCCACGCGCAACCATCACCCCATCGGCAGCAGCGATGATTTCATCGAGATTAGCAATCGCTTCGGCCTTCTCAATCTTGGCGACGAGCGGTTGATGACCTCCCGCGTTTTCAATCAGCGTCTTGGCTTCCAGACAATCCGATGCGCGGCGCACGAACGAGAGCGCGATGTAATCCACGCTCTGTCGCACAGCCCACTGAAGATCGCGGCGGTCTTTGTCCGTCAACGAAGGAATCGGCAGATTGACGCCCGGCAGATTGATGCCTTTGCGTTCGCCTAAGACTCCGCCGTTGATAACACGACAGACGACATCCGTCTCGGTCGTGCGCTCAACATGAAGCTCGATCAATCCATCGTCAAGTAACAGACGCGCGCCCGGCTTCACGTCGCGCGCCATCCATGCGTAGTTAGTTGAAACTTCGCGCGCGTCGCCCGCGACAGAGCGCGTCGTGATGGTGAATAGCGAGTTGGCTTCGAGTTGAACAGGCTGGCCGTTCTTCAGCACGCCCGTTCTAATCTTGGGGCCGGAGAGATCAACCAGAACGGAGAGCGGGCGTTTCATTCTCTCGGCGGCAGCACGCGCACGCGTGATGTTCTCCGCGTGTTCATCCTGTGTGCCATGCGACATATTGATACGCACGCCGTTCACGCCCGCCGCCAGCAGCGCCTCAAGCAGCGCAGGCTCACGCGACGCGGGCCCCAGCGTGGCAAGGATTTTAGCTTTTCTCACAATGAGACCATTATCTACAAAGAAAAATTAAAAATGCAAAAGGAAAAATGCAAAATGGAAAACCGAAGAGTGAGCCTCTCATCTTCCATTTTGCATTTTTCCTTTTGCATTTTTAATTTTTGAACAGTTCCCCAGGCTTATAACGCCCGCGCGACATGTAATCGCGCACGAGCGGCAAGATGGTCTCCACATCTCCGGCCATCAAGAGAATCGTCTCGCCGCTTTGCAGCCGTAGGCGCAACGCACGTTCGAGAAAGAGATGCTGCCAGGGACGCGCCGTCCCGCAACTCATCACGCGCTCGTGTGGAATCACCAGCATGTCCGACGCCTCCACATTGCGTTTGAACTTCGGCAGCCAGATGAATCGCTGGTTGGTGAAGACAAGCTGCCCCACGCGCCAGCCGCGTCGTGCCGACCGTGTGAAGACTTCAAACTCGCCCGGCAACAATTCGACTCGCGCCGTCCACCTGCCGCCGATAAATCTTCCAGTGCCTTCCATCAGGAAATTAACCTGCGCTTGAACTTAACTATAAACTCTCCGCGCACGGCGATCATAACGAAAGAGCGGGCGACCGCAAGATTCACACTCAAGCATTGCTTCGAGTTTGCGCAAGTAGGCGATCACTGTGGCGACGACGGTCGAGTGCGACCACGTCAGCGGCGAGACGGAGATGGGTGCGCCCGTCAACGGATCAACCTGCTCGGCGAGCACGCCGGAAGGCAGCGCACGCTTCGTCACCCATTCCAGAATCTCAACTGCTCTCTCCAACTCTTCGAGGGTGCGCGCCGACGCGATGCGATAGTCGGCCAGCCAGAGCGTGCAGATGAACCAGGGATTGCCGGGGACTTTCTCCACCTCGTCCGTCACGCGCATGTAGCCGTCGCCCTCGTAACGCGCGCAGCCTCCGACATCCGTCTTCGCCCACAAACGCTCCTCGACCGCGCGCATCGTCTCTTGCACTAACGGATCGTCAGGCGCGAACGCTCCGAAGTAAAAGATGCCGAAAAGCGATGCGTCAATCGTCTCGTCAACTTCAAAGCCGCCGGTTGCCAGAGGCATGATTGATCTGGCGAAACGTCCAAGCTCCGCGCGATAAAGATACGCACGCATCGCGTCGCACACTTCCTGCGCCGCTTGTGTGTACTTCGCCGCAAGTTCCTGCTCTCCAAACAGCGTCGCAAAATTTGCTGCCGCGCGCAGTCCGCCGACGACTGTCGCACAGGTGAAAGTGTGGACGGCACGCCGATCTTCCCACAAGTTCCATGAAGGCTGCGGCAAGCGTGTCTCCTCGTCGCGGAAGCGCACTAGAAAATCTGCCGCGCGTGTGATGAGTTGCCGGTAGAGTCTGCTGGCTAATTCGATGTCGCGGAATTCGTCGTAGTGATTCCACAGCGCCCACAGCACGAGCGCGGTCTCGTCTTCCTGAATCGGGATCAGGCGACGCTTCGTGTACGGGTCCCAGGAAGCGTGCCAGCCTGAAGCGACGGAGCCGTCCGCGTTGTACTTCTGTAGAAAATATCCTTCGGGCGTGATGATCTGGCCGCAGAAGGCGAAGAACGAGCGCGGCAGGTTGTTGTGTCCGGCAAGGTCGAGCGCGTAAGCGACGAGGGCGCCGTCGCGCGGCCAGAGGTAGCTGTAATGATCTGTCGCGCGCAGCGTGACATCGGAATCGTTGGCCGCGAGAATCGCGCCGCCACGATCAATCTGCGTGCGGACGACGAGCAGAGAGCGTTTGTAGAGCCGGACGACTTCGGGCGGGAGGTTGCCGAAATCGGTCTCGTTCTTATTGACCCACCCGCGCCAATAGTCGCCCGTGCGCTCGATCAATCTGCGCGGAGTGAGTTCGTGCACCAGCGCGTTCAATTTCGCCACCTCACTGTAGGACGTGCCCGCCGCAATCCAGTAGAACATCTCCGCCAGTTCTCCGGCCTCAACCGTGAGCGTGCGCCCGATGGTCGAATCAACAGAGCCTTCCGTGATCGCGCCTTCGCTTAAGCGTCCGTCTTCCGCGTCGCGCCAAGTCCCCTCCGCGCCTCTGAAGGCTTTACGTCCGGTCGCAAACGTCTCGACGCCGGTCGGCGCGTCCGTTGAGATGAGAAAGTATCGCTGGCCTTTGTAGTGAATCAGCGCCTGCGTCTCAGGATCATAGTAGGCCGTATCGCCCACTTCGGATTCGGAGATGTAAAAATCCTGATGAAAGAAGAGACGAAACTCGCGGCGCGTGTCCGCAGTGTTCTTTAACGTGATGCGGCGAACGAAGATGTTCTCATGCGAGTCAACCGCATCGTTGGCGACGATCTCGACCTTGAGCTGCTCGTTGACGAGGCGCACGTCCGTGACGAGAGTCTCGCTCAGATAATTCAACTCGCGCGTCCAGCCTTTGTCGCCGATCCAGGAGAACTCGCCGTCCACCCAGAGGCCGAAGCGAAACGGATGTCCCTCCGAGTGATTCTCTTTACCGATGTGTGGAAAGTAGATGTCGCGGATTTGATACAACTCGTCGAAGGTGACGAGCAGCGAGCCATTACCGACGGGAATGTCACGAGGCATATTGGAAGGGATGAGGGATGAGGGATGAGGGATGAAGCAGAGGAGCGTTCATCCGTTTTTATTCATCCCTCATCCCTCATCCCTCATCCCTCCTTTTAGTCTTTTTCTTCCAGCGCCTTTTGAATTGCGCGCTCAAGCTCTGCCGAGACATCGTTGTCGTAGCCGACGAAATGCTCGACGATGCGCCCCTTGCGATCAAAGACGAGCGTTTGCGGAATCCGGTCGTCGTTGCCCATGTAGAGATCGGTCATCTCCGGCGCGGGGAAGCCGAGCGTGTATTTCAGGTTTAGTCCTTTGGCAAAATCCGCAATCAACGGGCGGTCGTCCGGGCCGCCGACGTTGAGACCGATGACGAGTAAGCCCTGCGGGCCGTAACGCTTTTGCAGCGCATCAAGGTGCGGCGCTTCGTCCCGGCACGGCGGGCAGAAGGTCGCCCAGAAGTCCAGGACGACGACCTTGCCCAGATAGTCAGAGAGTTTAGCTGGCTGATCGTTGAGCAGCGTGAAATTCTGCGCGCTGGTCGCACCGTTGCTGCTGGCTGTTGTGACAGGCGGCATCGGAAGCGAAGTGCGCGGCGCAGTATTGCCGGACGGCGTCCTCGTCTCGCTGATGGCGACCGGCGCAGGCGCATTATTGCAGGCCGCGGAGAGAGCTAGAAGAATTAAGAGAGCGCTGATTGAGATGATGATCGTCCATCGGCGCGCGCAAGTGAAAAAAGCCAATTGCATTCTTATGAACTCCACTGTGTGTATGAAACCGTCAGGGCATTTTAACAGGGGATGGATGTCAGGGCGAAGCAATATTCATCGTAAGAATAATTATAATAAGCTGGGCTATCGGCGCATCCGTTCAAATGACTTCTTAGATCGCACCCTTCGCATTAACTCACAACTTTACGGCCAATCTTTTACCGACTCGGAGACCCAATAAACTGCTTTGCATTTAATGGGTCTTGGTGATCTGATTCTCACCGTCTTGTACTCTCTATCTCTTGGGAACTCTTGCGGGTAGGGCGGATTATAAATTATTGTGCCTCCCTTTCCATTACCCGGTATATGCCCTCCGCCATAAACTAGGTCGAACACGTTCCCATCTTGATCTACGACTTCTATCTCAGGATTTATCACATCTCCATCGGGCATCAGAATGCCTTTCCCTTTATTTGGACCTTTGCCCTTGCTAAAGAAATCATCATTGAAAGGCTGCTCTAACTCTAACCCAACTTCCTGAAGATCATTATCAGCTTTCAGATATGTTTCAGGATGGAGCTCGATCCATGTTTCGTCTAAAGTGACAGGGCCGGAAATTTTTACCTGATAAGAATGAAAGGGCGGCTGTGGTCCCTGATGTTGTGTGGCTTCCACAGCGTTAGAATTGTTTACCGTTGACACGACATTGGAATTGTTTACTCGTGGAGAGTCTTTAATACAAGAAGATTGTATGAGCAATACAGCCGCGCAAAAGGAAGTAACAAAAAATCTTCTGATGGATATTATTTGAAACATCTCTTCTCGTTCATTAAAACGAAGCAATCTGACAGTAAGCTGTTCAAAGAGGTGCGGCGCTTTAGTTACTATCTTCTGCTTCGACATCCTCTTCTTTGTTCTCAGTAATTGGCGCAGGCTCAGCAGGCACGCGATATTCTTCGTTAGCCCAGCGACCAAAGTCTATCAGCTTGCAGCGTTCGGAACAGAAAGGGCGGTGCGGATTATCTTGCCATTCGGCGGGCTTCCCACAGTTCGGACATTTCATAGCTGGTACATGGTCAATGGTAAATTAATTTCCCGGCTCATCATCACCGCCGGTATCACCCTCGTCGCCCTCATCGCCGGTGTCGTCTTTGGATTCCGGTGGCGGCTGGCCTTTCTGGTCGCGGATGCGTAGCACTCTGGAATCGAAGTCTTTGTTGACGACGTAATGATCGCAGATGCCGTTGATGTCCGCGCAGGTGAAATCTTTGGTTGTGCCGGAGACGACGCGGCGGCCTTCGGTTATCAGAATCCAATTGTGAGACTCACTAAGCTCAGGCGGCGCGGTCTGCTTGAGCGTGTCGAGGTCTTTTGCGGTGAGCGGGCGACCGTCCTGGCGCTCGAAGGTGTAGATGTGTATTTCGTCGAACCAGCCACTGTCCATCGCGTTGCCGTAGAAGTTGTCGTGAACCTGTTCGGTATCGGTGAAGACGTAGCGCGCGCCGAATTTTTCACGGATGAGCGGCGCGTATTCTTTCTTCTCACCGTTGATTGTCACATCCTGGCCGAGCGTAATCTTCTTGAAGAGTTCGGCCAGACTCGGATCGCGCTTGAGTTGATTGTCTCTGTCGAGCAGGTAAGTCGGGTCGAGGCCGGAGATGTAAACGTGATTGGTGTCGTAGAAAAACATCTTCGGGAAATCGTCCCAGTCCGTATTGAAGATGGTTTCTCCGGGCGGCACGTTGTCGCGTATCCAGGCCATCGAAGCCTCGTAATGTTCCGGCTTGGCGTCGCCCGCGATGTCCTTGCGCGTCTCGTGCAGGTTGAAATTCAAGATGACGACGAGAGCGAAGACGAGCAAGGCAGCGAAGGCTTTGGTCAGACTACGACGCCAGAAAACGTAAGCTGCAAAACCGATCAGGAAGACGGCGATGACAACGAAGACTTTAGGTTCGAGTAGCACATAGACGACCGAATGATTGGGCGGTCGGTAGAAAATCTGCTTCAAGACGAAGTAGCCCGCGAGACCGAGCGCGATGCCGATGGCGGCCATCTCGATCTCTTTCCAGAAGTCTCTGCGGCGCTCGCTTTCAACCGCACCGGGCGGTTCATTTCGGTCTAAGAAAGGTTGCAATTCATCCAGCACCTCGCTCGGCAAGCGACCGATAGCGGCACGCGCGCCTTCGAGAAGCGGTTTGAGACTGAAGGCCGCGAACAGCACAGCGAACGGCGGCCAGTATTCGACCCAGCGCCGCGAGCGAAAACTGATAATCATCAAGGCCGTCGAAAAGAAGAGGAAGAAGAGCGGGCGTGCAGCGCGTTTTTTATCCGACGAGTCATAAGCCGCATAGCCAACGATCATGGCAACGAAAGCGATGAGGCAACTTCCCAAAAGAAACCAGCTATCATAAGGAGACCATTCCTGTCCGACTTCTGTTGTGAAGCCCGTGACCGTCGCTTTAATCAGAATGTGCTCGACCAGGAGCCAGACGTTCTTCGGAAAATATGGATTGATTACTAAGCCCGCCGCCGCTCCAATAAATGCCCAGACGCAAGGTCGCCACTCAAGACGCCGCTCGCTCCAACTCACCACGCACGACCAGATGAAAGCAGCTCCAACGAGTGTGACGAACAGGCTGTAAGTCCAGGCGAACAGAAAGGCGAGGGGCAGCAGCAGCAAGTATCTCTCTTCAAAGAGCAGATAGATGCCGATGACCATAAAGATGATGGCGACGGGCGGCGCTTTCGCCATGTTCATCCGATAGAGAAACGGCGCGGAGCAGGCCAGCAGTGCGATTAACCAGATGAGCGTGTGGCGAATGCGATAGCGCAGGATTAACCAGTAGCACGAAAGAACTGCGAGCGTGGCGTAAAGCCACGAGGCGGCTTTCGCGCCCGCGCGCAGGTCGCTGAACCATGTGAACGGAATCTGTAGGAAGTGGAAGAAGAGATGATGATCTGCGTAAGCCTGCGGATTGAGCGTCGTGAGTGGCAGCCACTTGAAGGTCGGCGGGAAATGTCCCTGCTTCATTCCTTCCCAGAGCAGACGACTCCACTTGATGTGATAGTAGCCGTCGAAGTCGCCGCAGCAGACGGACTGCGTAGCGTATTGCAACTTGCGGAAGATGAGTCCGATGACGACTGCGCCGATGAGCAGGAGCGCGGCGTAGTAAGTCGTCTCCTTCCCGAAGAACCCTGCCTGCTCCTTCGCTTGCTCGACCTCGACGTTATCTACCGTTTCCTCGCTAGTATCAGGCATTTGTTAAAGCAGCATTCAGAATCCAGAAGTCAGGAGTCAGAATAAAAACAAAATCTGTGGACGCGGTTTCCGCCTTAGTATTCTGGATTCTGGATTCTGACTCCTGACTTCTGTTCTTCATCCCTCTCTCAATTTCTTAATCAGGTCGAGGAGCGTCATCGGACTGATGGGTTTAGTCAGGTGGGCGTTGAAGCCGGATTGAAGCGCGCGGCCCCGGTCGTCGTACATTGAGAAGCCTGTGACGGCGATCATCGGCACGTCCGTGTATTCCGGCAGGGCGCGCAGCGCGACAGCCAGATCGTAGCCGTTCATGCCCGGCATTCCGATGTCGGAGACGATGATTTCAAATTTATCCTGTTGCGCCACTTCGAGAGCTTCGATGGCGGAGAAGGCCATGACCGTTTCATAGCCCGCGTGCTCAAGAAACATGGCGAGCATCTCGGTCACGTCTGGCGCGTCGTCAACGACCAGTGCGCGCGGCCTGCCCGGCCTCTTCGCAGGCTCACTCATCAACACCATCGCATCAGCGTCCGCTTGATCTTTGCCGCCCGGCGAGAAATGACTTGAAGATAATCCCAAGTATCGAGCTTCGAGATGGTCACCAGACAAAGGAACGGAAAAGGCTGTTTGCATCGGACTATCCTCTCCACCACAAGGGCTGAAAAACGCGGACGTATAAAAGTTTCGTTTTTTGTTGCACGTAATTTAGCTCAAACCGGCTAATTCGGCAATCAGGAATGGACGAGAGGAAGCGGAATCCAGAAGTCAAGAGTCAGAAGCCGGAAGGATGCGGACCAAGCTGTGCCATGCTCTTTTTATAAATCATGCCTTGGGTGTGTCCTCACTTTCTCCCTTCGCCTTTCTACCTGCTTGTGGTAGCTTGTCTGTTCAACGGTCGGCACAAAAATTACAAGGAGATGGAAAACATGGCAACTAAAAAGGGGAGCAAGAAATCAGCGAAGACCTCTTCCGGCGGTGGAGCGAAATCGTCGAAGAAGGGATCGTCTGCCAAAGGCGGCGCGAAAAAATCTTCGGGCAAGCCTTCCAACAAGCGCGGCGCTCAGAAGGCGTCCGGTGCAGCAGGTAAAAAGGGCGGCAAGAAGAGCGCCCGGAGAAGCCAGCCTTCAGTGAGCAGGAAGTTGAAGAAGGTTGCGGGTAAAGTCCTCTCGGCGGCAGTCTCAGGAGCGGTCAAGAGCGCTGTCGAAGAAGTGATCCCGGCAGTCGAGGAAGCTGCGGGCATCTCTCAGGAAGATAAAAAAGGCGGGCGGGAAAAGAAATAACCCATCGAGCCTTGCTAACATCAGAAGAGAACGGGTGGAGTTGTGAACTCCACCCGTTCTCTTGTCTGAAGATTAACTCATCACCTTGATGCTGTTTTTCGTTAGCTCCCACTTGTGTCTTCTATCAACGGAACAAGCTGCTCAAGCAGCACGATAGCGAATTGCAATTGCGTGTAGCTGGGAGCGCAGGCATCCGTGCCTGCCTGAGCGCGTGAGCGCGAATAAAGATTAGCGTGCTGGTGCACGCTGGCAGGCAGAGATGCCTGCACTCCCAGCAGAGTCAGTCAGTCTCCACCCAATTGCAAACGGCTATAATATGCCTTGCACATCACTCATAGTGGATGAAGATGTGACACACAGGGTTGTTTGCGTTAGTTGGGACAAACCTATTAGGATTTGTTGCGTCGGGCGAAAATCCTATAAGTTGAATAAAGGAGATGTGTTTTGTAGCATCTCTGGCATGAAGCGAATGCGTACTCTGTCCCGGATGCTCATCATCGTCAAGATCACCAACAGAGGCTATATTGAGAGAGCCGCCATTGATGACGATTGGAGTATCTCCCACTTCAAGTTTGACCTTCCTCCCGGTCAGGCCGATCAGATTGCCTTCTTTATCAAGTCTGTAGCGCGCGGCTTTGCCTTTCTTACTGGCGGCTTTGCTCTTCTTACTTGCGGTTTTCTTCTGTGCCATGGTTTTCTCCTTTTGAGTTTGGGGTTAAGTTCCATTACTCATCGCAAATTCTCCGGTGAGTTGTTTACGAAAGAACTGCACGTCGGGTCTGGCGAGATAGCTGTTGTAACTATCGTCGCCCCATTTCTGCTGAAGGTTAGCTAATGAATCGGCGGCATGGGCTGCGTACTCGCGCGCTTTCAGTTCGTCGCCTGCGCGGCGGCTGGCACGCGCAGCCAGTAACCATGCGCGCCACTCTGAATCCTGCTGTCCGGCGCGTGCAAAACTTTCCTGCGCCTGTAGTGCGTTTGTTAATGCGTCCGGCGCGTCGTTGTCTTCGAGTAATGCTGCGGCGAGCGCGAGCCGCGTTCTGGAGAGCAGCCACGGATCGCCCGCTTGCGTCGCCATCTTCACGGCCTCTTCGCATGACAACCTTCCCTCATGTTTCGCATTAGAGAAGACCTGCGCCAAGCCGAGCACGCGCTTGAGTTCAATGGCGGTCGGTGTTGGTTGTGTGCCCGCCGAAGCCAGCGCCTGCTCGGCCTGAGTTTTCGCTTCCGGGAAACGGCGCTCGCTGAGGGCCATTTCCGCGTTGGCTAGTTGGATATCGGCCAGGAGCGATTTATCTCCGCCGGGTTGATTTGCGATGGTGGACGCTTCGTCTAACTTCGCGCGAGCTTCTGGATAACGGCCTAGTTGCCACAAAACATTACCCAAGTCCGATAAGCTATTGCCCACCGCGCGCTGGTTGTTCAATTCTTTATTGATAGCATAGCTCTGCTGAAAATGAGTCAGAGCCTCAGTGTATTTTTCCTGCCGGACAAGGACTGATCCGATTCCTTCCTGTGAGAGAGCCTTCTGTGTGGGATCGTCTATCTGTCCGGCCAGGTCGAACAATTGCTGGAAAGCTCCAAGCGCAGCATCGTAATCACCTTTCTGACGGTTAGCTCGCGCCAGGAGAGTTAAAGCGCGCGAGGTCTCTCTGCGAAAACCGGCCTGCTGATAGAAGGCCAACGCCTGCTCGACGTAACCGACGCCTTGGTCCGTATTGCCCTGCGCGATCCGCAAGTTGCCAAACATCAAACGCGCTCTGGCTTCATTGCGCCGCGCCTTGTATCTTTGCGCGAAATCGAGGGCCTGTTGGAAATACTTTTCAGCTTCGGGGTAATTGCCGCGCAGGAAAAAGACCGTGCCGAGATCAACCAGACCACGCGCCGTGAGATTCTCCATCCCGTTCGACTGCGCCAGACTGACGGCATCGGTCGCCAACTTCTCGGCCTGCACAGAATCATTCCCGCTCTGGAAAACATAAACGAGTTGAAGCATCGTTTTAATTTGCTGCGGCTGATTGCCGGTCGCGCGTGCCATGTCGAGCGCTTGCTGCAACTCGTCGCGCGCTTCTGCCATCTTGCTCAATCCGATGGACAGCGCGCCGCGTTGAAAGAAGACTTCCGCACGCCCTTCGACGTTGCCCATCGCCTGATAAAGTTCTTCGGCCTTATCAAACGCTGACTTGGCGCTGGCTAATTCCAGTTGCCGACCGTAGAGAATTCCCGCGCGCAGGAAAGCCGTCGCGTAGTGCGAGTCGCGCTTCGTCGCTTCGAGATAGCTCTCAATCGCTTCCTTCGTCTGATCGTTATTCTCGTAGGCGCGTCCCAAGTCCACATAGACGTGTGCCTGGTCTGGAATCTGACGCGCGATCTCGCTGTAAGATTTAATGGCCGCAGGGAAATCGCGGCGCACAGCCGAGGTGATGGCTCTCAAGTAAACCGCATCCAGTTGCGACAATCCGGTATTGTCCTGCGCGAGCGAGGAGGCGCGCAGCAGTTCATCCTTCGCCATGTCCATGTAATCCAGTTCCATCCAGGCTTCCGCGAGGCGCGCGTGCGCGAGCGCAAAATTCTCATCACTGCTGATGGCCTGTTCGAGCGCTTTGCTGGCCTGATAGTAAGCGCCGTCGCGCAGAGCGTTCGTGCCCGTCTCGTACCAACGCGCGGCCACTGCCGTCGGTTGATGCGGCACGGCACGCAGGCTGCGCACGACGACCCACGCAATCAACCCGACCGCGAGCAGAGCGGCGATGACGACTCTGACGGAGAGACGCGGACGTTTGAGGAGATCGGAAAGTGTCGCCAACGCGCTGTGGTGATCGGTCTCGCGCGCAAGTTGAATTCTCTGCGTGCGCGCATGTCCCAGATCGCTCTCTCTGAGCGCGGCCTTTGCTTCGTCAAGACCTGCGATCAATTCGTCCGCAGTCTGGTAGCGTTCTTCCGGCTTCTTCGCCAGCGCCTTGAGTGTGACTTGATCTAACTCCGGCGGGACACGCGGGTTGAAGCTGGATGGCGGCGACGGATTAACGTGGATGACGTTGGCTGCAATCTCAACGATACCCGCGCCCGCGCCGGAGAAAGCGGGCTTCCCGGCGATGCACTCATACAGCACTGCGCCCAAGGCAAAGAGGTCGCTGCGCGAATCAACGGGCACGCCCCGCGCCTGCTCCGGCGACAGATAGAGAGGCGTGCCGACGACCACCCCGCTCTGCGTGCGCGTCGCCAGCAAAGTCCGTGCGTTCGGGTCGGTGGAGTGAGAGTGTTCCACGTTCAACTGCTTGGCGAGGCCGAAGTCTAAAACTTTCACCTGCCCGCGCTCGTTGATAACGATGTTCGCCGGCTTGATGTCACGATGAATGATGCCGTGCGCGTGCGCTTCACCGAGCGCCCGTGCGACATCCTCGATAATCGAGACGGCGCGCCCCATCGTGACATGGCCTTCATCCAACAGATCGCTCAGGGATTTTCCTTCGACCAGCTCCATGACGATGAAAGGATGATGATCGTCCGTTTCGCCGTAGTCGTAGATGGTGGCGATGTTCGGGTGATTGAGCGCGGAGGCGGCGCGTGCCTCGCGCAGGAAGCGCGCGCGAAATTGATGCTCGTCCTTGGTGCTGGTGGGAAACTTGACGGCGACGCGCCTGCCCAAGTGTGTATCTTCAGCCAGATAGACAGCGCCCATCCCGCCCTCGCCGAGCTTTTTCAGGATACGATAATGTGAAACTGTCTGCCCGATCATTGATTCAAATTCAGCGAGCCGGGAACAAGGAAAGAAGACTTAAAAATAGCGGACAACGAAACCCGTGCGACTGAAGACAGGTTTTGCGAGCAGCGACCTTTAGGCGGGAATACTACGCCAAAGCTGTGGGGATTTCAATACCTACGAAAAGCAGGAGTCAGAATCCAGAATTCAGAAGCCAGAATGAAAAGGCGGAGAACCACTTTGACAGATTCTGCTTTTCCGTTCTTCCGCGCTTCGGTTTTTCTTTTCTTCTGGATTCTGGATTCTGACTCCTGAATTCTGCTTTTACTTTTGATACTTCCCCATCAACTGACCTTCGCCCAGCACATGACCTTCCATCGCCTTCAATAGTTGATCTTTCGTCGCGCTCGAATCGAGTGTGAGATTTGTGTCGAGCGCGTAGAGCTTAAAGTAGTAGCGATGCGTGCCGCTCGGCGGACAGGGGCCACCGTAGCCGACTTTCTTAAAATCGTTCGTGCCCTGCTTGCCGCCGTTGAGGCTCTCTTGCGCGGGAACATTCTCAGGCAACTCGCGCGCGCTCGCCGGAAGATTGAACGCGATCCAATGCACCCACGTCTTGCCCGGCGCGTCCGGGTCGTCCGTGATGAGCGCGAGACTCTTCGTCTTTTCGGGCACGGAATTCCAGGCCAGCGGCGGCGAGATATTCGCTCCCGTACAAGTGTACTGCGGCGGAATCATCCCGCCATCCTGAAAAGCAAGGCTTGTCACTTTCATTTCCATCTTCTTCCCGCCGACCGCTTGATTGCTGGGCTGAACATTGTTGGAAGAGGTCTCACTTCGACATGAGAGCAGGAATAGAGAAGCACTCAACAGCAAACAAAATTTGCAGACAACTTTTCGCATATTCTCTCTCGCAGGAATTCACCAGGGCAGACTACAAATATCGGTCGCGCCCGCAGGCCACACGCTCTTCCGACACGGCAGCACCATCACGTTCAAAGGCGAGACCATCTTCCCCGCAGGCTGATCGAACTCGACCACTTCACGTAGAAGTTGCCAACCCTGCCGCTCGTAAAAAGGCTTCAAACGATCAAGACAGAAGAGCAGCCCGAATTCAACTTTCAACTCCTCGCACATAAACTTCTCAGCATAGCGCAGCGTCTTCTGTGCATAACCGCGCCCGTGCAAGTCTCCCGCCGTGACGACTGCGCCGATGCCGCCGATGCGAACGGGCTGCTCCGCAACTTTCACAGTATGGTCAATCAGCCCAACATGGCTCACAGGCTCGCCATCAACATCTAAGATGAAATGCAAGTCTTTCGGTCGCCAACGATAGTTGCGATCTTCCATGCCGAAAATATTTTCGCCCCAGCCGAAGAGACGCTGGCGCTCTTCATCCGTGAGGTCTTTGACGAGTCTGATCTCTTCGCTCATTTGCTCTCTTTCAAAATGCGCTCAATCAACTTCGCATCATCCGGCAGTAGTCCAACCTTTGAGATGCGCGGCGTGAGCGTGGCCCAGTTCTTATCCATCGCAAAGACTTTGCGAAAGAGCGGCAAGGACTCATCAACGCGCCCCATGTTGACGAGTGCGACCGCGTGCCAGTAGATCATCTCCGCGCTGTCGGGCACGAGTTTCTCAGCCGCGCCATACTCACGCAACGCACCCTCGTTATCTTTCTTCTCAACTGCCAAATCGCCCGCGTTCATGTGATTGTACGCGCGCTGCAAAGTCACCAGCCGCCTGAGTTCCTTCAAAGGCTCAGGGCTATCGTCAACGCGCAGATCAAAAACGCGATCAGCCCAGGGCTTGCCCGTCGGCTTGCCCGTGACGACGATCAACGCCGCCGACTGCCTGCCGCGAATATCACCGCCCACACTCTGCGCCGCATCGAGCGCCGCCAGCATCCGCTCCGCCAGATCGCCCTTCGTCGTCTCAAACGCGCGCGACATCGCAGGCCAAATCTTATCGTTCGACATCAAGTTGGCCTGCACCGAATAGTTCTTACCGTCGATGTGTCCAGCCGCCGGAATATCCTTGCTGCCAGTCCAGGCGTCAACGCGACCCTGCGCGTCAATCATCGCCACCTGTCGCACATCGCGCGCCTCGTCTCCGGCTAATAATGCCTTCAAAGCATCCGGCGCGCTCTTGCCGATTCGCATCAGGTCAAGACCAAGTTTGCCGTAGCTTGCATCAACAAACGACTGCGTCGCCACCGCACCGACGCCCGCCTCAGCCCAGGGCACAACCGAACCGACAGAGAACCAATGCGACTGCACAGCCACGCCAATCTCGCCCGTCTCCGGGTCGCGTGCCACAATCGAGAAGGTGTGAACAGGCCGCAAAGGTCGCTGTTGTGTTTGTGACTGCGACTGATTATTCTGCGCGCTCGATTTTGGAATCAACGTCATCATTACAGACGATACCACGATTGCAAACGCAACGATCTCAAGTCTTCTTTTCATGATCTCACCTTAAGATGCTGATAGGTCATCAGGGCGCGAGGAGTTATCACTCGCGGTTTAATCGAAGAGGTTATCAACCGGCATTGACCATCCGGGAACGGCAGGCTCTGCTTCGGCAATTTCTCCGCGCCGGTAAATAGCTGGCTTCATCGGCTCACTCGCGCGATAGACCTTCACGACATCAACACTGAGCAGATCAACGTCCCACACCACAAGCGTTCCTGTCGTGAAGTAATCTGCGCGCTTGCGTGCGATCTCTTCTTCGGCTGCTGGACCATAATCCCCTGCGCTTCTGACTTCGGCGGCAAAGACCGGAGCGCCCTCGAAGAATTTCATCCCTTTGGGTTCGCCGGTGTAGAAAGCTGCGTCAGGGCTGAGTGAATCTCTATGGGGCAGATTAACTTTGAAGCCTGCATTGTCTGTGACGGCGCGGCCCGTCTTCATCTTGCGGGAATATTCGCGCAGGCTGGCGAAGACCTCACCTGCTGCGTAATTAGGCGCGGCTCCCGTTGGCGACATAATGACTAACTCTCCATTAACGATCTCAGCCTTACCATTGCCAGGCACTTGATATAAATCTTCGATGGTCGCGCGAGTCTTCGTAATCATAAGCCAATCCCGTAAAGAGATTTTATCACACTCAACGTCTCATGCCCCGATTCAATCGGCGCACCGTTACCAGAGGACGGCGCGATCTTCTGCAAGCGCCTCTTTTAATTCGTTGAGAGCATCCATATTCAGAGCCGGATTATTTCACGGCAAAGGTAGGCGCACGATTATGTATTACATCGTCTTGGAGTCAATAAACGTTCGTTGCCACAGTTCGAGTGTCAGGAGTTGAAAGACTTGCAGGTTGTAATCTTCGCGCCCTGAAAGATTCGCCGCGATGATGCGCCGGACTTCCTGCGGCTTAAACAGTCCGCGCCGCCTGATGGTCTCCTCCGACAACAGATCGTCAACCATCGGACGCAACGCCCCGCGCAGCCATGAGCGAATCGGCGCGCTGAAGCCCGCCTTCCTGCGCCACACGACATCCTTCGGCAATAACGTCTCAGCTACGCGCTTCAAGATGTACTTGCGCTTCAACCCGTGCAGCTTCAAATTGGTCGGCATCCGTGCAGCCAACTCCACCAACTCGTGATTGAGAAACGGCACGCGCACTTCTAAGTTAGCCGCCATCGAAGTCTTGTCGGTCGTCGTCAGATTCAGACACGGCAGGAAAGTTTTGAGATCAACGTAAAGCAAACGATTGAGCGGCGCAGCCGTTTTCACACGCTCGAAGTAGCGGCGATGATGATGATAAGCGTCAAGCTCTCGCGTCGCCTCGCGCATCTCGTCCGTGTAGAGACGCGCTTTGGCTTCGTCCGTAAAATAAGTTCCGTAGCCCAGATAACGATTCTCGAAATCGAGCGCGGCGCTACGCGCAAACTTCTTCGCGTTCCTGAGTGGCGCTGTCAGTTTTCCCGGCAACCCGCCGGGCAGCACACTCGCCAGAGTCTTCATCAACGGTCTTCGCAACAAGCCCGGCACAGGATCAAACGCGCTCGCCAGTTTCATCGCCATCTGTCGCGGGTAGCCAGCGAAGACTTCATCACCACCCATGCCCGACAGCATCACCGTCAGAGTCTCACGCGCCGCGCGCGAAACCAGATAACTCGGAATCGCCATGTCAATTGCCGGCTCGTCCAGATGATAGACGAGTTTCGGCAGCAAGTCAGTGACATCAGGCTTGAGCATGATCTCGTGGTATTCGGTATCAAGCAGTTCGTTCACACGACGCGCCCAGACGACATCATCCGGGATAATGTCGTAGCGTAAATCTTCCGCCTCGATGCCGATGGTGTAGGTCGAAACACGCCGCCCGCCTGAGTGATTCTTCATCAACGCGACGATTGACGACGAATCAATCCCGCCCGACAGGAAAGAGCCTAATGGCACGTCCGCGACCATCTCCATCCCGACGACGCGATTCAGAGTCTCAAGCACATGCTCCTGCCACCACGCTTCGCTGCGTCCCTCTTCGATTTCGCCAAACGAAACATCCCACCACTCGCGCACCTCTATTTCATCATCGCGGAGCGTGAGCACGTGCGCGGGCGGCAACTTCCTGATGCCGCGAAAGAGCGTGTTCGGGTCTGGCGTCCAGAGAAAGGTCAGAAATTGATTGAGCGCTTCCGGGTCAATCGCACGCTCCGTCAGTCCGGTCGTTAAGATAGCTTTGACTTCCGAAGCGAAGATGAAAGATGCGCCGTTCTCTCCTTCAACCTGTGCGTAGTAGAGCGGCTTAATGCCAAGCCGGTCGCGCGCTAAGATCAACTGTCGCTCCTTCGTATCCCAGATCGCGAAGGCGAACATTCCGTTGAGATGCGGCAAGCAGCCAACGCCCCATTCTGTGAATGCGGCGAGCAGAACTTCCGTGTCTGTGTCTGTCTGAAATTTGTGGCCGTGCGCTGCAAGCCGTTGTTTGAGTTCGCGGTAATTGTAAATCTCGCCGTTGAAGGTCAGCACAAAACGGCCATCTTCAGAGAACATCGGCTGGTGTCCGGCGCTGCTCGTGTCAATGATTGAGAGGCGGCGATGACCCAGACACGCACGCCGCCCCGCAGCATCTATCGCCGCAGAGGTCCACACACCTTGATCGTCGCGCCCGCGATGCTCAATGCTCTCAAGCATCGCTCCAATGCGTGCTTCCGCATTCGTGCTGATGATTCCGGCGATACCGCACATACAAAGTGGTCAGTGGTCAGTGGTCAGTGGTCAGTCGGTTCAGTCTTTTCAACTGACCACTGACCACTGACCACTGACCACTTTTTCTTCAGTGCTTCTTCAATTAAATTACTGACCCATTCTGCGCGCGCGTCCCATGTTCCACCTCTCACTGCGGCCTGGCGAGCGAGCGCCTGCTCAGTTCCCTGTTCGTCAAGCGCATCCTCAACCAACCTGAGAAAGTCATCGCGGCTGCGAGCGATGCGTAGCACATCCGCCATCGGCTCATATTCGGGGAGCGGCGCGATGACGACGGGCTTGCCGGTCGCCAGATATTCTCGCACCTTGATAGCCGAGCCGTAAGAGGTGAACGTCTGCTCAGTCTCCCACGGCAGCACGCAGACGTCGAAGCCTGCGGCGTAGCGTGGCAGCTCATCGTATTTCACGGGCGGAATAAAATGCACGTTCGGCAAATTTTCAATCTCAAGCCCGCGCGAGCGATTGCCGATGAAGACCCAATGCCAGAGAGGACGTTCGCGCGAGGCCCGCTTGATTAACTCCTGATCCACGAGCCAGGGTTCAATCGCGCCGAAGTAGCCGATGCGCGGACGTGGAATCTGTGCGACTTCTTCCGCAACTTCAAGCTCTCCGCTTCCTACACGCGCCCAGTGCTCGAAATCAACCGCTTGCTCCAAAAGAAATGAACGCTCGCGCCCATTGGTCGCTTCCGCCAGAAGTTTGCGTCCCGAATATAAGATGATGTCGGCGGAATCTAACGCGCGTTCGTGCAGGATGCGAATCGTCTTTGGGTCGGTCGCGTGATCCATCGTGTTCGCGTCGTACTTATCCGAGACTTGGTAAACGACCAACTGCTCATGAAGCCGTCCGATCATCTCAACGGCTGTCGGAATAGCAATCCACAAGATAGGATTCCTGAGTCCACGACTGCGCGCCAGCGCCCCGACCTGCGCGCTCAGTAGATGACGATTAGCTGCACGCGAGGCGCGACTCCCGAAGAAAGGCAACGCGGCAGGTGAGACTACAGTGATGCCTTCTTCCGTCGTGCGCGCCAGCTTCGCGTAAGATTTCAACTTTCTCGCCACGCGCGGAAGCAAGTCCTTGTTCGTGACAGAAGCCAAACCCATCGAAATCGAATTGACGAAGATGACCTTATTGCCTGCACGCGCAAACCTGCGCATCAAGTGGTTCTTCGAGTGCGGATGGTGATACCACCAATCTTCACCGGCAAAGCAGATGATGGATTTTCCTGTGAAAATAAGCGATTCTCCACGCTTTTGAAGCTAATTTTGACCCTGATTTTGCCCTTGAGGTACTCAAGAGGTACTCAAGAAATACCTGTTGAATACTAACATGCTTGTTTCTGGATTTCTCATCTGAGCAGAAGCTGAACGATTCATAGTTGCTCACGTCAAGTCTGCTTTAACGCTGTCCTCAGATTTATATCGGAACTGTCAACACTCTCACTTTTCTGTTTCTTCTACCTCGACTTGGGAATCTATCCCTTATTATCAGTTTCACTTTCGCAGAGATTAAACGAACAAAGGGAAGGATTAAATGTTAGAACAAGCGGTCATCTTACTCATTGCTTCTAGTCTGGTCGTCACGGCTTCGAGGATTCGCAAGCTAAGGAAGAATAGAGTTATTAACTCTCAACTGGCAACGGTGGATACAAGCGAAGGAAGTTAAGCTACTAGCTTCGGATTGCTGTATGCGAAAAGAGCCTGCTCCTTCCACGGGCAGGCTTTTGCATCTAATACCGCTACGGATTATCAGTATATTTGTTAAGCACAATTTTGAGATTCTCTGTAGAGGTTGTTCCGATAACCCGCTCCTGCTCCACTCCGTTTTTTATAACTATTATCTCTGGAACAGCATGGACATTAAATTTTTCTTTGAGTTTGGCGTTCTCATCAAAATCAACTCTGCCGACCTTTATCTTTCCGGCATACTCTTTCGCAAGGGCTTCAACTATTGGCGAAAGCTCGCGGTCAGGAATACTCCATGACGCCCAGAAATGAATTAGCACAGGCGTCTTTGAACTTATCACTTCGTTATCATAATTGCTGTCCGTTATGTCAATGACTTTGCCGCTAGAAGAATTATTGGAAGTAGTCTCTGAACCGGATACTGATGGCGCTGAAGTTGAAGGCACTGATTTAGGCTCATTCGTTGTGTTGGAGTTCTCGGCTGTACTGCCTCTCCGATTTGAGGCAATAAAGAAGATAAGACCGGTTATCAGTAGTGCGCCGATGCCAATCATAATCAAAGGAGAGCGACTGGACTTTCGGGAAGCCTCAGCAGGTGAAGCCTTAATCTGCTGCGGCTCTGTTTGTCTCGGTTCGGGAATAACCAGCGTAGCGTGCGGGTCAAATGGCGCATTAAGTAAAGAACCGTCAGCCAAACAAAAAGTGAAGGTATCTTCAAAAGTGCGATTGCATGTAGGGCAACTTTTCATCGGAGACTGGTTTGAAATCCGAACGGTTGATGTGACTAACGGGCGAGTATCTTAGCTCAGTTTGAATTGGAGCGCGAGAGTCGCATCATGCTTCATGTGAGTTAAGGATTCGGTCAATAGCTCGCAGCCATCCTCGTCTCCATCTTCGTTCCTCAGCTTGGCACAATAATAGCCTACCTTATTGCGTCTGTCCGAGCGCCGTCCTGATTTCCTGCAAAAGTGGCTCTAAACCACTGTTGCTCAAGGGTGCGGCGTCTTCTTTCTTTACGCTCTGAAGCGGAGAGACAGGCCACGAGACTGAACAGAGAACTGGAGAATCGAGTTACTCAACGCATCAGGTTATGGCGTTGAGTCGGTAGTTGCTTTGAACAGGAAGGTGTTTTCTTCCTTCCTAAATTTTTGGAGAAGGAGAATTCCGATCATGAAATCTTTGAACCTGGTAAATTTTGCGAGAGCCATCGTGCTCGCTTTGACTTTGGGCTTCGCGCCGTTTGCGATGCAAGCGTTAGCGCAGAATAATGGCACGACCACGACGCAGAGCAGCCCAGCAACGACCACGACGACGCAGAGCAACCCAACAACGCAGAGCAGTTCGCAGCAATCCACAAAGCAGACATCCAGCACAACTGAAGCCGCCGGCATCAACCCTCTCTATCTGATAATCGGCGGTATTGCGCTGCTGGCTATTCTCTTAATCGTCCTCCTCTCAGCGCGCGGGCGTTCACGAGGCGGAGCCGATACCACTTACAAGAGTAAAACTGTAGTGAAGAAGGATTAGCTGGAAGAGCAAGGGTGAAGACGCGGAGAGTGGGCGACGCGGAGACGCGGCGAAAAGAAAAGCGTGGTCTCGTCAATAATCTTTCTTCTCGCCGCGTCTCCGTGTCTCCGTGTCCCCGCGTCGTTTTTCATCCCCCTCTTCAACCTCCGTCACTTTTTCGCAGTGATGATGACGTTCCATCCGGCGTTGCGTCGTAATCGCCGAAACATCTTTTCCGAAAAGAGCGGACTCAGAAATCTCAACTCCGCACGAACCATCTGCTCGACTTCCGTCTTCACTTCACGGAAAGGCTTGAAAAGCGCGCGTGCCTGTCTTCGGTTATAGACTTTGACGAGCGGCTTGGCATCATGCTCGGAGTATTCCACGTAGCGGCTCATGATCTCCTGCGGCGAGTGGCCGCGCAGGAAGTGGCCGTGCAGGATTCCGCGATAGAGGATGATGTCGCTCCAATAATGGAACGAGCGGCGATGATAAAGCATCACTTTGGCGACGCCGCCGGGCTTGAGGACGCGATGAGCTTCTTTGATTGCCTGCGCGGTGTCCGGCGTGTGATGCAGCACGCCGTTGGAATAAACGACATCGAAACTCTCGTCTGCGAAGGGCAGGTGCTCTCCATCAGCGAGCGCAAAATCCGCCCACATGTCGTAACGTCCGAAGTGCAGACTTGAAATCTCGACCGAGCGCGGCGTGAGATCAACGCCCGTGCAGCGTGCACCGCCGCGCGTAAACTGCAAGAGGTCTGTCCCCATCCCGCAGCCGATTTCCAGCAGCCGCTTCCCGGCGAATTTGTCAAACCCCATCACCTCCGGCATCCAGGGCGCATACTCAGAGTAGCGATGCCGCTCAACCTCATCGAAAAATTCCCGCGTGGCGAATTCATACTTCGCGCCGTATCGTGCGCCGCAAGGGTCTTGCGACCACTGCTCGCGGGCGCGCCGCTTCTCCGCCACCAGCCCGCTTTGACTATCTTCAACTTTCACGCTTCACCTTTCAGTAAGGATAGGGGAAAGGTTAAATGGGGAAATGGTGAAAAGGCAGAACGGCTACCGCCTTCCCTTTAACCATTTCCCCATTTAACCTTTGACCCCTCATTTACGCCAGGAACGATACGCATCCAACACACGCCGAGCATTGTGCGTCCACGTGTGTTTGGCGATGGCCTCGCGTCTGGCTGCTGCGCCGAGTCTCTCGCGCAACTGTTGAGAGTTTACCAAACGCATGACGGCTTCGCTCAACTCAAGCGCGTTGCCCGGCTCGACCAGCAGCGCCGTCTCTTCGTCCGCGAGCACCTCGCCGATTTGTCCCAGACGGCTGGCGACAATGCCCTTGCCCATCGCCATGTACTCGAAAAGTTTTGTCGGCGAGCCGAAGAATTCACTTCCGTCTTCGAGCGGCACGTGCGGCGAGGCGAGCACATCGCACGCATCAAGCAGCGCGGGCACACGCTCATGCTCGACTGCGCCGGTCATAATTGCGCGCCGCTCAACATTCGCTTCGCGCAAAATTCTTTCGACCTCGCTCCGCAAAGCGCCGCTTCCGACCAAGAGAAAACGCACGCGAGCGTCTTTCGGAATCAACTTGATCGCTTCGGCCAGCGCCAACACACCATGCCAGGGGCCGAACGTGCCGACGAAGCCAACGAGCGTTTCATCTCCTTCAATCCCCAGCTCACGGCGCACGCGCTCGCCGCCGATGTGCGGTTGAAAACGCTCTGCGTCCACGCCGTTTGGATTGACCACAATCTTTTCATCCGCAACGCGGGCGCGCAGTAGATTCTGTCGCTCAACCTCCGAGACGACGAAGACGCGCGTGGCGGCTGCGAGATTAAGTCGCTCGTAGCGCTCAAGCAAGCCCAACATCCCGACGCGATCCCAGTAGCGCCCGACCCACACCTCCGAGCCGTTGTATTCGAGAAACAGTGGACGTCCTGTTCTCAAGCTCGCTGCAACTCCTGCCCAGCTAAAGCGACTGTAGCGTTGATAGATGAAATCCGGCGGCTGTTCCTGAATCTCCTGCGCAGCATCGTGCGTGAAGCGCAGGTTGTTGTAGATGTCGAAGGCGGCGCGGGTCGAGCCAATCGGTTTCGGCCAGATGATTTTCAACGGCGTCCTCTTTTCATCAAGCCCCGCGATCTGATCGTTGCTGACCAGAGAAATGTGCGCGCCTAGCTCTAACGCTGCGTTGATGAAACCGTTGATGTGGCTCGCCGCGCCGCCCATTTGTGTGCCGGGTCCGGGCGTCGCGCGAAGATAGGTAATCGTGGTCGCGTCGGTTTCCAAATTCTGCTGCGGGCTTGTTCGCAGATGCTCACCGCGTTTAATAGCTAGTTCGAGTCTCCGCAGTTGCTGGCCCCCGCGCCGGATCGCCGCCGCGCTGATCGCAGCCTCGCGCGCAAGTCGCGTCGGCGAAGCGATCAAGCTGCGCGCGCGCGTCTCTTCACGCTGCGCGCCGTGAGCATCCAGGATGATTGTGCGTCGCGCTCCGGCCAGCGCACCGAAGAGTAAGAAAGCATTCTGTCCGCGCTGCCAGGCGAGGCGTTCGGTCGCCACCGCGAAGATGTCCGGGCGCAGAGCGCGCAAGGCACTGAGACGCTGCGTCATCGCGCTGCTTTCGAGTCGCGCGCGTGGAATCTCAACCATTTCGGCCTGCGGATAACACTCAACCAACGCATCGCGCGCGCGGATTGCTTCGCCGCTCAAGACAAGCAGAACGATCTTCATCTGATTGCGCCGCGTATCTTCACGCGCGGCTGGCTTCTCTTTCATCAAGCTCTTTTGGAAGATACTTTCAATCGTTGTGCCGCGAACAATTCACGTAGTTCCGAGCCACTCAGGAAGAACATTTCTGAAAGTTTACGGCGGGTGTACATCCTAAAATAGATGGCGACCAGAGCGAAGATCAAAGCGTAACTTACGGTTGAAGCTAACGCCGCGCCGCGCGCTCCAAAGGGCGGAACGAGTCCGAAGACGAGCGCGACGTTGATCGCCAGCGTCGCCACCCAGAAGAGCGGAATCGCCATCGGTAATCCGACAGCATTGAAGTGCTGCACGAGTATAGACTCCAACCCGATGAGATACACGCCCGGCAGCAAGATCAATAACTGCACGCTCACATCCGCGAACGCCGCGCCATATAGAATTGGTAGAACGAAACTGAGCGGTGCAGCAAGCAAACAAAGGCATAGCATCACAAACGCCGTGTGCCTTGTCACCACGCAGGTCAACCCGCCTGTCTCATCCCGCTTCGCTGCAACGCGCGGAAAAAGCAGCGTGGCGATGACGCCCGGCAGCAGCATCAACATCATCGCCACCTGCGACGCCACGCTATAAACTCCCGCCTCCGCGCCTCCACGAAAATGGTTGACCACCAGCAAATCAGCGCGAAAGATGAGCGCACCCGCGAGAATCGAGATATGAAATTTTAAGCCATAGCGCATCATGCGTCCGAAGAGTCGTAGATCAGGACGCCACGCGACTCGCTCTTTCATCTGCGCGCCGTAAGCTCCGATCAGAGCCACGATCAGGATGGCAATCACCACGCTCGCGCCTGCATTTAAGGAGACGAGCAGCCACAGCCCCGCGTTCAGGATGACGAGCGCGACGATGGCGTTGACGAGCACGAATGATTGTCCGACCAGATCGAAGAGATTGAAACGCCCCACACGTCCGACCGCCAGAAAGATGTTGAGGCCGACGAGCGTGATGAGTTGAAACGGGATTGAGATGGAGGCGATGCCAATCAATCGCGGCGAAATGAATCCGAACCAACCGGGACGCCACACGGCTGCGCCCGTCAAACACAGAGCCAGCAGTCCGCCGACAACGAGCGCGAAGATAAGCGAGTTGACGGCGGCGGGCGCGAAATGGCTCTTATCGCGCGCGATGAAATATGTGTTGGCCGAAGGCAGACCCGCGCTGCTCAGTTGAACAATGGTTGCGACAGCGACGTTGATGACCGCTAACTGTCCCAAGCCTTCCGCGCCGAGCCAGCGCGCGACGATGACTCCGGCAGCGACACTGTTGACCGTCATCAACAGACGCGCCGCGACAGTCCATGCGACGTGAACTGAGAAGCGACGCGGAGACGCGGGGACACGGAGACGCGGCAAGTCGTCTGCGATGACTGACGATTTTTCAGTCTGCTGGCTCACTCTTTCAGCTTTTCCGTTTCGGTCTTTCGCCGCGTCCCCGCGTCTATGTGTCTCCGTGTCTCGTTTCTCCGCGTCTCGCTCAACCGCGATCAATCCACCGCTCGTACCACAAACTGAGATTGAGCAAAGCCCATAGATGAAAGCCCCACTCCTGTGCGCCGCGACGATGCTCGTCCAGGAGGCGCGCGATGAATTTGTAATCGAAGAAGTTGCGCCGACGCATCGTCGAGTTCATCAGGTGCGAATCGAACCACTCGCCAAGGCCGTCTCTGAACCACTCGCGCACCGGCGCACCGAAACCCCGCTTGACGCTGTAGAGCAAGTCTCTCGGCAGAATCTCTTCGAGCGCGCGTTTCAGGATGTGCTTGCCGCTGCGCCCTTCGACTTTCAACTCGCGCGGCAACGCAAGCGCATACTCGACCAGATGATGATCCAGAAACGGCACGCGCGCTTCCACTGATGTCGCCATCGTGATCTTGTCCACGCGCATCAGCAGCAATTCAGGCAGGCGCAGCTTCAATTCAAGATAGGTCATGCGCGAGAGAAAATCCGAGCCGGGGCGCTCGCGTTCGATATGCTCAAGATACTTGTTGACGACTTCGAGCGACGAGCGTCCGTTCATGCGCCCGCGCATTTCTGCGGAGAGCACGCGCGGCTTGAAAGTCTCATCGTAAACGACCGCGCCGCCCCAGAAGAGTGGCTCGTCTGCGCCAAGACGACGGATGAGTTCTATCATTGCGCGCTTTCTGCCGGTCGCTTCGAGTGCAGGACGTGTGAGCGCGCTCGCCGCGCGTCGCAGACTGAGCGGCACACGCTCTGCACGTCGCCAGAACTTTTCGTAAATCCGCAGATGCCGCACGTAGTTTTCATAACCACTGAAAATCTCGTCCGCGCCTTCGCCGACCTGCACGACGATAGTGCCGGAATCGCGCGCGAGCTTCGAGACGTAATAGAGCGGCACACAAACCGGGTCGGCTATCGGTTCGTCCTGATGAAAGACCAGATCGGGCAGAAACTTCTGCATCTCATTCGCGGAGATGATGACCTCGTGATGGTTCGTCCCGAAGTCGCGCGCGATGCGCCGCGCCGAATCAAGCTCGTTGAGATACTCCGCATCGCTGAAGCCGACAGTGAACGTCTCGACCGGGCGCGACATCAATTCCGACATCAACGCGACGTTAGCAGATGAATCAACTCCGCCCGAAAGGAAGACGCCGAACGGCACGTCCGACATCATGCGTTTCTTGATTGAGTCCCTGAGCAGGCGCAGGATTTCCGCCTTGTGTTCTTCATCGCTGCGAGCGTCCGTCTGTTCCGGCGGCAAAGCGTCCCAGTATTGTTTGAGGTTGATCGTGCCGTCGCGCGAGACCACAAGCGTATGTCCGGCAGGAATTTTCTGGATGTCGCGGAAGAGCGTGCGCGGTGCGGGCGTGGTCAGAAACGTCAGATAGTGATAGAGCGATTCTTCGTCAACGTCCGGCGTGACAGCCGGATGCTGCAAGATAGCTTTGATTTCGGAAGCGAAGATGAAGCGCCCGTCCTTGTGATAAAAGTAGAGCGGCTTGACGCCGATGCGATCCCGCACGAGTGTGAGTTGTTCGCGCTGCGCGTCCCAGAGACAGATAGCGTAGTCGCCTTCGATGTCGTGGACGAAATCAAGGCCGCGCTCTTCGTAGAGATGAAGGATGGTTTCGGAATCCGTGTGCGAGGCATAGACGTGGCCGCGCTCTTCCAATCCTTCACGAAGACGCGCGTGGTTGTAAATTTCGCCGTTGAAGACGAGCCAGACGTTTTCCGTACAGCCGTGCATCGGTTGATGTCCCGCTTCCGAGAGATCAATAATCGAGAGCCGTCGAAAGCCGAATCCGCCGCGTGCATCATCGAAGACAAGTGCGCCCGCGTCATCCGGCCCGCGATGCGGCATCTCGTCGCGCATCCGTTCGATCAACGCACGCTCAACCCGTCCCCGCGCCGCCCCGTATTCCCAGACTCCACAGATACCACACATAAAAGTAGTTATGAATTATGAGTTTTGAATTTTGAATTGAAGGCGGAACTGACAGTTTTTAATTCAAAATTCAAAACTCATAATTCATAATTCTCAAGCTCCTCGCTTCTCAAGCGCGATCAAACTCAGCCTCTCGCTCTCATTTTCGCTCGCGCACGCGGGCACGATTGCCCAGCGAAATACGAGCGGAACTGTCGCACGAATCTTCCAGCAAGCAGAAACGGAGGCGCTCTTTGCGCCGTAATCACGCGACGTGAAGCGCGGCTCAAGCTCCGGCGCAGCGTTCGCATCCAGCGCAACGACGAAGAGACGCGCGCCCGTCATCTTATCGCAGGCGAGCGCGATTCCATCAGCGCGCACGCTCGCCTCAACGCCTTCCGCGAAATGAAAACGGAAGCGAAAGACATGCTCGCCTTCACCGGACAATGAATCTTCGACAATCCATAACCGCTCGCGTTTCTCGAAACGAACGGTGCGGCGGTGCGTGACTGGCTGTGCGAGACGTTTGTATCCACCGTGCTCGGCGATGATGATGTCACGCTCCGGCTCACTCTCCCAGCACACGACGCGCGGATGCGCCTCATCGCCGATGACGAAAGGAAGCGCAGTGTCGGTTGAGTTCTGCTCCGTCTCGTCAACTTCAACAGTCGAATGATAAGCGGTCGAGCGGAACAAGTGACGCTCGCGCAAATCCGCAGAGTAAACATATGTGCCCGGATCACAGATGAAGCTCACGCCGCAGGCGCTCACCTCAATGCTCAACGCATCGTTGTGGCTGTGCGAACCGCGTCCCATGAGGCCGTTGCCGCTCGCGTTGAAGAGCAGATAGACATCATCTGCGCGCATGATGTATGTGCCCGCGTCCGCGAAACCTTGCGAATGGATGTTTTCACTAATCTCCGGCAGGCTCTCATATTTGCTCACACCGTCTGCGCCCAGCACCCACAACAACTCTTCCGGCATCTTCTCAGCCGCCTGCTTGAAGCGCGGCTCGTCGAAGACGACTGCGCCGAGCGCCAGCACGTAAGCGTGATCGTCTGCGGCGCGTTGAGAGATGGGTAAGACCTGTCCGCTGTCCGTGTCGCCGATGAGCGGCGCGCGTCCGTCAGGCCGTAGATAAGCGCGCATGTAATCAAGCATCGCGCGTAGTTTCTTCCAATGCCTCTCGTCAATCTCGATTTGGTTGGCGCGTGCGGTTATGAAGGAGTAGAGAAAGAGTTCGAGGACGAGACGATGATAACCCGTCGAGGCTTCGTAGTCTGCGCCGTCCAGGAGCACCTGCTTGTCCATCTCGCGCAAAGTCTCGCGCAGACCGAACTCGCGCCACTCATTTGCCGCCACAAGTTCCGGCAACGCGATTCCGAGACAGAATAATCCGACGACATCCGACAAATAATGATTGCTCGTGATGATGTAAGAGAACTCCAGATTGCGTCGAATGTGCGCGCCGTGCTGGTCGAACATTTGCAGAAACTGAGGCAACGTCGCTTCATTCAACTGCGGCGAGCGGCGCGTGAGTTCAAAGACAGCCAGCAGATTCATCGCGCGCAACGCAACTTCCATCGCGCACGCCCAATTAGCCCCGCGACCCAGAGGATTCTGCTCGCGCCAGCTTGCAAGCTGCGCGAATATTTCCGCAGCGAACTTTTCATCATCCGTGACAACGTGAGCGCGTGCGAGTGTCAGGAGATGCGACAGGCGATTGATTTCCCACAGTACACGCGCATCCGAGCCGTCGCCGCGCAGAAGTTGCACGTCCGCGTGATAGTCCGGCGGCCACAACACGCCCGACAACGGATCGCACAGCCATTCGATCTTCTCACCAAAATATTTTTCGCCATAACCGAGCAGAGGCCAGCAATGTTCATCCGCGATGCGCGCGGCTCGTTCGAGCAGTTGCGCCGTTTCAAAGGGGAAGAGGTGACGTTGCAGGCTGGCCGTCTGCGAGAGCGCATCAGAGCCTGGCAGAAACGTGGGCGTCGTTCGATTGCGGAAATGATCCAGCAGTTCGGATGAGGACATCCGCTCAAACTCTTGCCGCAAGCGCGCCGGAGTTTGAGCGAGAGTTTCGAGCATCATTCGCTCACGCCGTCGCTCACGCTGCGTGCGGCTGCGTCTCCACGCTTCCAGCGCAAGTGTGCGCGCATCAACTTCACCACGCAGAGCGCGCCGTAGCTGAGGGATGAGGGATGAGGGATGAGGGATGAATTTTAAGACTTTCTTTTCTTCATCCCTCATCCCTCATCCCTCATCCCTTCGAGAAGCGCGTCGAGGATACGGTCAGCCGTGTGGCCGTCCCAGAGCGGCGGGACGCGCGTCGTTTGCTGGTCGCGCGGCGTGTCGAGCGTGTTGAATGCCGCGTGTGTGATCTTCTCTGTGTTTGTGCCGACGACGATGTTCGTGCCCATCTCTACTGTGATGGGACGCTCCGTGTTCTCGCGCAGCGTGAGACAGGGAATGCCGAGCGCGGTTGTCTCTTCCTGAATGCCGCCGGAATCCGTGAGCACGAGACGCGCGCCGCTATAGAGCCGTAGAAAATCCAGATAGCCGAGCGGTTCGATGAGACGAAGATTCGGCGCGCGGGTAATTAAATCGTTGAAGCCAAACTCTGCAAGGCGTGCGCGCGTGCGCGGATGAACGGGAAAGATGATTGGCAGGCGTTGGCTAATCTCGTCGAGCGCGTCGAGGATGCGTTTGAATGTTGTCGCATCATCAACATTTGATGGACGATGAAGAGTGAGCGCGGCGTAATCCTTTCCGGCCACGCCCAAGTCTTCGCGCACAGTTGATTGTTCGGCGCGCTTGAGTTGACTGAAGAGCGAATCAATCATCACGTTGCCGACAAAGCGGATGCGCTCCTGCGGGATTCCTTCGGCTTTCAAGTTCTCGTCGGCGTCTGGTGAGGGCGTCAGCAAAAGGTCTGCGATCTGATCCGTCAGCAGACGATTGATCTCTTCGGGCATCGTGCGGTCGCGGCTGCGAAGGCCCGCTTCGACGTGCGCGACTTTCACCAGCAACTTCGAGCAGACGAGCGCGCACGCCAGCGTCGAGTTGACATCGCCGACGACGAGCACCCAGTCGGGTTTCTCATCGAGCACGATTGGCTCGAAACTCTTCATTACGGCGGCAGTTTGCGCCGCGTGAGAGCCTGAGCCGACGCCCAGATAAACGTCGGGTTCGGGCAGACCCAGATCACGAAAGAAAGCATCCGACATCTGCGCGTCGTAGTGCTGCCCCGTGTGTACGACGAGCGGCGTAAACGCGCTCGCGCGCCGCTTCATCGCTTCAACAATGGGCGCGACCTTCATGAAATTGGGACGCGCGCCGACGACGTTGAGAATTTTCATAAAGCAGTGGTCAGTGGTCAGTGGTCAGTGGTCAGTTGGTTCAGCTTTTCAACTGACCACTGACCACTGACCACTTTACAAGCGAATAACCCTGGCCTTGCTCTCGCGGCGCAGTTCACCGTTGAGGGCGTTGCGTGTGTCAACGATGAGCGTGGCGAGGTCGGTGACGCGGCGATAGTTAATCTCGCTGTGGTCGGTGACGATCACGATGCAATCGGACGCGCGCAATTCTTCATCCGTGAGGGCGATTGATTGAATCGGATCGCCAGCACTCTGCGTGTGCGAGTCATCGAATCTGACTTCCGAGACGAACGGATCGTGGTAACTGACGCGAGCGCCTTTGGCGCGCAAGAGATCAATGATCGAAAGCGCCGGACTCTCGCGCACATCGTTGATGTCCTTCTTGTAAGCCACGCCCAGCAATAGCACGCGCGATCCCTTCAAAGGCTTCTCCGCATCGTTCAAACCATCGGAGATGAGTTGCACGACGTGCTCAGGCATCCGCGAGTTGACTTCTTCGGCCAATCCGATGAAGCGCGAATCGAATCCATGCTGCCGCGCTTTCCATGAGAGGTAATGCGGGTCCAACGGAATACAGTGTCCTCCAATTCCAGGGCCGGGATAAAACGGCATGAAGCCGAAAGGTTTGGTCGCCGCCGCCTTGATGACCTCCCAGGTATCTATATTCAAGGTGTAGCAGAGCCGCGCCATCTCGTTAGCCATGCCGATGTTGACGGCGCGAAAAGTATTCTCCAGAAGTTTGGCGGCTTCGGCGACGCGCGCCGAGCTAACGGCGAAGACTTCCTTGACGATCTGCGAATAGAGTTGCGCTGCCGCTTCGGTCGAAGCGTCCGTGCAGCCGCCGACGACTTTCGGAATGTTGTGCGTTTGAAACTGCGGATTGCCGGGATCAACTCTCTCAGGCGAGAAGGCAAGCAGGAAATCATCATCGAGCTTGAGGCCGGTCTCTTCAAACATCGGAAGCAACACTTCATCTGTTGTGCCCGGATAGGTGGTTGACTCAAGGACGATCAGTTGGCCGCGTCTGAGGTTCTGCTTAATCTCTTCGGCGGCAGCGAGGATGTAAGAGACATCAGGCTCTTTGGTCTTGCGGAGCGGCGTCGGCACGCAGATGATGATGGCGTCGCAATTTTTCAGATGCTCGAACTGGGTGGTGGCGCGCAGACGTTTCGCTTCCGTCAGTTCCCTGACGGCGGAGGCGGGAACATCACCGATGTAAGAGCGCCCATTGTTAATCTCAGCCGCTTTCGTTTCGTCAACTTCAAAGCCTGTTGAGTCGAAGCCGTTGCGCGCAAATTCCACGAGGAGCGGCAGGCCGACGTAGCCCAGGCCAATGACGCCGATGCGTGCGCCTCTCGATTCTATTAAATTCGTGACCTCATCTTTGACCATGTTTGTTCTTATCTTCCGTTAGCGGGTTTTTGCTTCAAGCTGGCATGAGCAGCGTGCGCCACTCCATTCAAACTATTAAGACTATGTGAGCGCCGCGCGGACTGTCAACTAATGCAGTGGTCAGTGGTCAGTGGTCAGTGGTCAGTTGAAAAGCTGTTTTTACTGCCCACTGACCACTGACTACTAACCACTGCTTCTCCTTGACACCGTCCTGTGAGCGGGTCAATATCCACACCCGACATCCAAATCATCAAAGGAACTTTTGAACAGTCATGTTTGATCCGAGAAGACAGCGCGGAATAGTTCTCACAGCATTCATCCTGCTTGCCTCATTCACACTCATCTCCTGCCAAGCACTCAAGCGCTTCGGCGGCAGCAGTGGCATGGATGAAGCCAACCAACTCAATCAAAGCGCGGGCGCAGACATCACCGAGATAGACAGGCTCGTTCAGGAGAACAAAGACAAAGAGGGACAGATCACCGCCGCGCTCAACGCGAACAACTATGAGGCAGCCAAACGCTTGATGGATGAGACCATCAAAGCGATAGATCAGGGTCTGGCGAAAGGGCAGAGTGCTGCCGATAAATTAGACAAAGCCTCCAAACTCGATGTTGACCGGACGATCAAAGACTATCTCTCGTTTCGCGCGCAGTCGGTCAACAAAGCCATCGAAGCCTTCAGGGAACTGCGCAAGGGCATCGTTACTTTCCGCGACAGCGTGGGCAGCACGGACAAAGCCGCCACCCAAAAAGCGCAGAGCGAGGTTCAACAATCGAGCGCAAAATTCGACGATTTGATTAACGAATCAAACAGGTTAGAGAGCCAGGCGGACGAGATTGCGCGGAGCAACCCTGACAAGATCAAACCCGGACGGTAAATTTGAGATCGAACTTGGGCGTCCGTCAGAAGTTCTATTGACTCAAAGCTGATGGAGCAATCTATGAGCACGCAAACAAGCGTCGCGCAGGGAAAACTCATACGCGGACTGGGCTTGCTCGATGCGACGATGATCGTCATCGGCTCGATGATCGGTTCGGGCATCTTCATCGTCTCAGCGAAATCCTCTGCGCTCGTCGGCTCGCCCGGTTGGTTGCTCGCAGCATGGGCGCTGGCCGGCGTGTTGACGATTACGGGCGCGCTCTGCTGCGCGGAACTGGCGGCGATGATGCCGCGCGCCGGCGGGCAGTACGTTTTCCTGCGTGAAGCCTATGGCCCGGCGACAGGTTTTCTTTTTGGCTGGTCGCTTTTCTTCGTCATTCAAACGGGAACGATTGCGGCGGTCGCGGTCGCCTTCGCGGATTTTCTGGGAGTGCTTGCGCCCGGAGTCTCTTCCCTTAACTACATCATCGCGCCGGTTCATCTGGGAAGCTACGCCATCAGCCTCTCGACGCAGCAACTCGTCGCCATCCTGCTCATTCTTCTTCTCACTTTCACCAACACGCGCGGTCTGAAGACGGGCAAGGTTATCCAAAACACTTTCACCTTCACGAAGACTGCGGCGCTCATCGGCCTCATCATCTTAGGTGTCGCGCTCGGATGGAACAAAGGCAGCGCCGCTTTCACTTCGTCATGGTGGAATCCTGTCGTCAACGGTTGGAATCCGCAGACAACACCACTGCCGCTTCAGATGACGGCGGGACCGCTTGCGCTCCTGCTACTCGTGGGATATGCGATGGTCGGGCCATTGTTCGCGCAATCGGCCTGGAACAACGTGACCTTCACGGGCAGCGAAATACGCGATCCCGGACGCAATCTGCCGCGCGCTTTGCTCATCGGTTGCGGCGCGGTCGTCCTGCTCTACCTTCTCGCCAACGTCGCTTACGTCGTCACGCTTCCACTCGCAAAGATTCAGAATCCGCAACACAAAGTCGCCACCGACACGATGCAGGCGATCTTCGGTCAACCCGGCATGATCGTGATGGCTATCGCAATCATGATCGCCACTTTCGGCTGCAACAACGGATTGATTCTGGCAGGAGCGCGTATCTACTACGCGATGGCGCGTGACCGACTGTTCTTCGCGCGGGTCGGAACTGTCAACGCGCGCCACGTGCCTGTCGTCGCGCTCGTCGCGCAGGGCATCTGGGCTTGCTTGCTGACACTGCCGCGCACCATCAAAGCGCATCCAGCGCCTGGCGAAGACCCGTATGGCAACGTCTATACGCAACTTCTCGACTACATCGTCTCGGCTGATCTGGTCTTCTACGCGCTGATGGTCGGGGCCGTCATCATCATGCGCCGCAAAGCGCCGGATGTGGTGAGACCTTATCGCACCTTCGGCTATCCGGTAGTCCCTATCATCTATATCGTGCTGGCGTTACTGCTGGTCATTGACCTGGCTTATCTGACCCCGGCGACATCCGGCATCGGCTACCTACTCGTGCTGACCGGCATTCCCGTCTATTTCATCTGGCGCAGGAGCGCCGCCCCACGTTCGGCATTCGAGACGGAAACGGCGGACGCAAAGAGCCGAACAATCAATGGCTAAGAGGTCTCAAACATTTTCGGATAATGAAGCTATGCGTTTTTCGAGCCATACTGAACATGCCACTGAACCTAATTGGGAGACCGCCTCCGAAGAGGATATTTACTACTGCTATCGCTTGATCCTGAATAGAGAACCCGACCCCGATGGCTGGATTACTTATACGTCTGCCATCAAAAGTGGTACGAGCGTTCAAAGCCTTGTCGCTTCTTTTCTAAACTCCGTCGAGTTCCGCAACCGACAACTGGATCAAGAAAACGTGCGCTCGACAATTCAACTTATTGAGTTGGATGGATTCAAAATATTCGTCCCCTCACAAGACTCACCCGTCGCGCGAGCAATTATTGAGGCGCATCAGTACGAACCGCACATCACAGCAGTTATCCGGCGCGTATTGAAGCCCGGCATGGTCTTTGTTGATGTGGGAGCTAATATCGGCTATCTCAGCTTAATCGCCGCACTGGAAGTTGGAAAGAGCGGCAAGGTTATAAGTTTTGAGCCGAGCCAGTTTTTTTGCAAACTGCTTTACATGAGCGCAAAAGGTAATGGGCTTTCTAACATAGAGATTTATCCATTTGCGGTTGCCGATCAAAGAAAAACCGTGATCTATGATGAGACTCATGGAAACGGCATCATTTCTCAATTTGATGTTAATCTGGAATCCATAGCTTCACGACACATCGTTCCTGCCTTAAGGCTTGATGATGTTCTGCGCGATGAAGAATCAGTCAATCTTATTAAAATGGATGTCGAGGGAGCTGAATACCTCGTCTTACGAGGATCAGAAAATATCCTCAAATCTCATCGCCCAATTATCATCTCGGAGTTTTCTCCGGCAGGATTGCGGAGCGTCTCGGGCGTCTCGGACCAAGACTTTCTTAACGAGCTAATAAATGCAGGATATGACATCTCAATCCTGGAGTTCGATCATCAGTTAATCGAATGTGAGGATAATATTGAGAAGGTGCTGCGCCGATTCGACAAGCGTGATACTTCTCATATTGATCTGCTGATGATCCCGAAATCGAAATAGACGCGCAATCTCAGCGAGCGCCGTCGCCGACTATCTATTTCACCCACTCGTCCGACACTTCTGTTTCAACTTTCACCGGAACTTTCTTGACGTACTCCTCGCCCGCCGCGCACATCGCATCTTCAACTTTTTTGGCGATAGCTTCAGTGTCATCAGCATCTGCTTCGACCACGATCTCATCATGCACGATGTTGACGATGCAGGCGGTCGTGTCGCGTAGTTGATCGTGAAGAAGTCGGAGGGCACGTTTGAGAATGTCGGCACTCGATCCCTGGATGGGCGTATTTTTTCCGTTGCGTTGAGCAAGAGACATCGCCTGCCTGTCTTCGGAATCGAAGCGAAAGCGTGCCAGGCGACCCGATGCGGTGCGTGCCGTGCGGTCGCGGACTGCGCGTTGGGCTGCGTCGCGGAGCCAGGCGTCGAGTTGACGATAGGTGGCAAAGTAGCGACGCAGGATGTCTTCGGCATTCGTGAGTGAGAGACCCGTCATCATTGAGAAACGCTGTGCGCCGATGCCATAGACCACGCCGAAGTTGAGACGCTTGGCGAAGTCACGTTGTTCCTTCGTCACCTTATCGAGCGGGACGCTGAAGACTTGCGCGGCGGTGACTTTATGCAGGTCAGCGCCCGAATTGAAAGCATCAACGAAGCCTTGATCGCCTGTGAAGTCCGCGAGAATACGCAACTCTATCTGCGAATAATCACTGATGATGAGTTTTCTTCCTTCGGGTGCGCGGAAGCAGCGTCGGTACTCGATGGAGTGCGGCACTTGCTGGATGTTGGGATTGTTGCAGCTAAATCTTCCGGTCGGCGCGCCGATCTGTCGAAAGTCCGCGTGAATGCGTCCCGTCACCGGACTGATTTCGTTCAAGACATTTTCACCGTAACTCGTCAACGCCTTCTGCATCGTGCGGTATTCGAGCAGCTTGGCGACGACCGGATATTCTGCGGCCAACGGCTGGAGTTTCCAGTTGCGCGTTGAGTCGGGGACGGGCACACCGAGTCGCGTTAAGGCTCTGGTCAACTGCACGTGCGAATCCAGATTGAGGTCTATGCGGCTCGGCCCGCCGAAGAGCGACCCTTGCGCGGATTCTTCGGCCATCATCTCTTGCAGTTCGTTAGATAGTTGTTCGCGCTTTTTCTCGACGACGGCCAATTGCTCGCGCCAGCGATCTTTGTCCAGATAGAAGCCCGCGAGTTCGAGAGCCGCGACAGGCAGCACGCATTCAAATTCGAGTTGCGCGCAATTCACGAGCGCATCAGCTTTGAGCCTCTCAATCAACTTCTCTCGCAGAGGAGGAAGCACGGAAGCATCGCGTGCGGCATATTCAAGTTGCCTTTCCGAAAGCTCGCCGCTCCAATCGCTCAGTTGTTCGGCCTTGTCAATCGTCTCGTTGAGATAGCGCGCGGCGACGGCTTCGAGACTATGACGCTCATCCATGTCGCCAGCCGAAACAATCTGGCTCGCCAGCAACGTGTCGAACAGTCCGCCGATCTCAACTCCGAGCGTATGCTTCGTCCACTTCGCGTCAAACTTTGCATTGTGCGCGATCTTGACGGGACGATGCGCCGCGAGCAGTTCTCTGAGCGGCGCGAGCGCATCGCTCTTCTTCAAATCGCCGTCGGCGAAGCGGTCGAGATCAATAATCCGCACGCCGTCCGAGGCGGCGAGTTGGATCAGGCGGAGGCGACCGCGATAGGGATCAAGGTCGGTGGTTTCAGTGTCGAAGCCAATGGCTGCATGATGCTTTAACTCTTCGACAGCAGTGCGTAATTCTTCGGGTGTGGTAATCAGTTGATAGTCTGTTGCAATCATCAATATTTTATGCCGATCAGATAGATGACGGGTTCGTTGCCGTGCACGACTGCGGAATGTTCCGTGTTGGCCGGAAGATAATCACGGTCGCCCGCGCGCAAGGTGTATTCCTCCCAGCCGACGCGCAGAGTGAGCGCACCGCTCACGATCCAGTGCGATTGATCTTCGGCGTGGCTGTGCGGGCCGTAAGACGTGCCCGCCGCGTCCCGCGACTCGAAGACACTGTAACCTTCAGCCTCCATGCGCTTGCGTAAAACGTGCGCTTCAGGCATCTCACTTCCGTCCCAGCGTTCGACGTTAAGGCTCAAGTTATTTCTCTCCGAACTTCAATCAGCTCTCTTTTATCAAGCAACGAAACGCTGCTTCCGTCAGTGTCCGGCTTGAAGTTGCTCGCCGCTTGAGTGTGCCCGCGTACTGACAAGCAAAAGTAACAGCAACGCAGCAAGCGCGCCGATGGCCGCGCTCACGATGAACGCCGTCTGCGGGCCGCGCCAGTCCCAGAGAATGCCCATCAACAGCGAAGCGGGAAGCACAGTAATGCCGAAAGCCAGATTATACATCCCGTAAGCCGTCCCGCGCTGCTCTGGCCGCACGAGGTCTGCGACGAGCGCCTTCTCTGTTCCTTCAGCCAGGCCGAAATAGACGCCGTAGATGAGAAAGAGTATCCACGCCATGCCGTTCGTTGAGACGAAAGCGAAGCCTAAATAAACGGCTGCGTACAGCAGCCAGCCGGAAACGATCAAAGTCTTGCGACCCAGCCGATCAGACAAATCTCCGCCAATGAGTGAACTGAGAACTTTAACTCCGTGCAGTGCGGCCCACAGTAAGAGGATATTACTATCGGGAATTCCGGCCTGTTTAGCACGAAGAATCAGAAAAGCGTCGGTTGAGTTCGATAAGGTGAAAAGCGCAACGAGAATCAGAAATCGTTTGAAGTTTCCATCGAAACCGCGAAGACTCAGGCGCGGCGGAGTTAATTCATCAGCCCCGCGCTTCGTCGCAGATTCACGCAAACCCACGACAGCGACGAGGACAGCGGCAAGTGCAGGAATGGAAGCCAGGAGGAAGACTTTTCTGTAATCGCCAAGCGTTGCATTGTTTCTATCTTGCGCAATTAATTGGATCAACAGAAAGCCGATGAGCGGCCCGATGACAGCGCCCGCGTGATCCATCGCACGATGAAACCCGAAGGCCAATCCGCGCTCTTTGACAGACACTCCGTCCGCGATCATCGCATCACGCGGCGCTGTGCGGACGCCTTTACCGACGCGATCCGTCAAGCGGATGGCAAGTACCTGATACCAACTCGTCGCAAAGCCAATAAGTGGGCGAACCGTATTCGCCAGCGCATAGCCGAAGACGACCATCCCTTTACGCCGTCCGCGCTTGTCAGAGAAATATCCGGCGAAGAGTTTGAGCAGACTTGAGACGGATTCCGCCGCGCCTTCAATCACACCGATGGCTCTCGGCGAAGCACCAAGCGCGCCGGTCAAGAAAAGCGGCAGCAGAGGATAGATGATCTCGCTCGACGCATCGTTGAGCAGACTGATGAAACCGATGACGAAGACATTTTTCGGAAGACGCCGATAACGCCGCCAGAGTCCCGGCGTGCCCTCGTCAAGTTTCTGCCCGTTGCTCGCAGCATCAAACTGGTCGGCAGCGTCGGTATCTGTTTCCGCCATGTTTAAGAGATGAACTGATTAGCGTTTCTTCTTCGCGGGCTGCGTTTGCTGCGGATGAGCATTATTGTCGTTAGCGGTCGAGGAATTACCAGACCTCGACCACCACCAACCACCTATCACAATCGCTAACAGCAAGACTCCCGCCAGAATGATGCGGAAAACTATGCCGATGACGCGCTTCAGGATGATGAACAGCACCAGTGCCGCAATGATTCCGCCGATTGATGAAAGTGCAAAAGTCATAAGTAGTGGTCAGTGGTCAGTGGTCGGTGGTCAGTTGTTCAGTGCTGTGGCAGCTTCAGTTTGTTTATTAGCCAGAGCATTCGATAAGCCGTTGATGAGCCGACCGACTTCCGATGTTCGTTCAATAATCCGTTCGGCATCTTGTTGACTCAAATAGTCAAGCCTGACTGCGATGAGTATTTGTGTTTCCACTTCCATGAGTGAGCCATAGGCGATAGATAAATGATGTAGAAATTCACGAGTGGACTTGCGCCCTTGCCCTTCGGCAATGTTCGATGGCACGGAAACCGCAGCCCGCTTCAACTGGCTCGTTAATCCATAAATCTCCTCTTTCGGAAAAGCCCTGACCGCTTCATAAACACTTTGCACCAAATCCATAGCCTTCTGCCAAGCAATCAACTCGCCGTAACTTTTAAGTGGCATCAGCCGATACTCCTTCGTTTAACTGACCACCGACCACCGACCACTGACTACTGTTTTTCGTATCTCGCTCTGACAATAGTCTTAATGTTTCCGCGAATGTGGAAGTCGCCTTCAATCTCCACGCGCAAGGGATCGCAGGCGGCAACGAAGTCTTCGAGGATGATGTTGATGACGTGCTCGTGGAAAATTTTCACCTCACGAAATGAGTTGATGTAGAGTTTCAGGCTCTTGAGTTCGATGCAGCGTTCGTTCGGGACATACTCGAGACGGATGATGGCGAAGTCCGGGAAATCCGAGAACGGACAGATGGCCGTGAATTCCGGTATCTCAAAGTTGATACTAATTTCGCGCCCGACGAATTCATACTGGAAAGTGTCGAGCGGGTAAAGATTCATCTCAGCGCGTGGCGTCGAGCGGATGTCGAGACCCTGTTGATTGGCGGGAGGAAGAATGGTTTCAGTCGTTGACACGGATAAAACTCCTACAGCTTGGTTGACGGGTGATCTTACAGGAGCGGCGTGCGGAAAGGCAAAAGCGACGCGGGGACACGGCGACGCGGCGACGCGGCGAAAAGAGAAGAGAGGTCTCAACAGCAACTCTTCTTTCTCGCCGCGTCGCCGCGTCTCCCACTCTCCGCGTCTCTTCTTTTACGCTTTCGCGCTGCTGGCTCTTTCGAGCGCGCGGACTTGATCGTGCGCTTCCTTAACCTGCGTGAACTGCTGTTCGATGATTGCTCGAATGTTGGCAGGCAGGTTCTCCTTCAGAGCATCTTCATAATTTTTGACGGCTGAATCCTCGCCGCGCTCACACTCGCTGATGATTGCGCCATCGTCATTGCCCGTGACGGCTGACTTGAGATTGATCCAACCGCGATGCAGTGTGGCGACCACGCTGCCAGAGTTTTCAGGATCGCCGCCGAGATGACGGACTTCCGCTTGCAGTTCGGCGGCAAACTGCGCGCGTTGCTGCGAGTAGGTGTTGAAGAGCGTCTTCAATTCACCTTTCCTGATGCCTTCGGCGGCGGTGCGGAATCCGTTCTCGCCGTCCTTGCAGGTTTCGATTAAGTTGTTGAGAGTCGAGACTGTCTTGTCGTTATCCGTAGCCATTGCTTGTTTCTCCTTGCTTGAATTTTAGTGCCAAAGCCGCAAGCGTCTGTTGAAGACACGTTGCGGGAAAAGTTAATAAGGTCTCGCCACAGTGGGCGTGCGCCCGATGGCGAAGATTTTGACGAGCACGAGTCCGGCGATGAAGCCGCCGACGTGCGCCATGAATGCCACGCCGCCGCCCGATTGTGGGCCAGCACCGATGACGCCGAACGCGCTGACTAACTGCAACACGAACCAGAGACCGATGGCGACGATGGCCGGAACGCTGGTCAGGAACCTGAACAGAATCACGCGCACCTGATTGCGCGGAAACAAAAGCAGGTAACCGCCGAGCACGCCGGAGATCGCGCCCGAAGCGCCGAGACTCGGAATGAACGGATTGCCGTTGAACGCAAACGTCGTAAAGACCTGTGCGAGCGATGCAATCAAGCCCGTCAAGAGGTAGAAGATTAAATACCTGATGCGTCCCAAAGCGTTCTCGACATTGTCACCGAATATCCACAAAAAGAGCATGTTGCCCAGCAGATGCATCCAGCTTCCGTGCATGAACATGGAAGTCAGCAGCGTGAGGTAAACTGAACCCGGCGTCGGCTGAAGTGGAAGTGTACGGCGCTCGCCGCTTTGCGGGTCTTGCATCGCATAATTGTTTGGGATGTCGCGCTCGGTCACATCGCGCCCGGTTCTAATCTCTTCGGGAACGGTCGAGTAAGCGTAGGTGAACTTGTCATTCGCACCGGCCTGTTGCAGCCAGACGAAGACCACGATATTGATCGCAATGAGCAGATAGTTGATGATGGGCGCGCTCGTGCGGTCGGAGTTGTCATCGCCTATCGGGAAGATCATCGTTGCTGTCACCTCATGTTAGAAACGCTCGCCTGCAATAGCCAAACAACAGAGAGCGTGGTCAAACAAGTGGGTTCATGCACCTGCTGTTCCTTTGGACTTCAAAGGCGGGGATTTTTTGAAAGGCGCTTCAATTACGTGGCGTTGAGCGTTTTTACATCTCAACGCTGGCAAGTGAGAGAGCTTCGGCAAGACTCATTCTCATACACTCATCTGATGCGCGGGCATGGTTTCATTCCGCCCCGCGCTCCACATCACGTTTGCCAGCCGTCCCGATGTCGAATTATGAGTTTTGAATTCTGAGTTTTGAGTTGAAAACAATAATTCAACACTCAAAACTCAAAATTCAAAACTACTTCTATTTTCCCCAACGCAGTTTTTCGCGCAGCACCTCGAAGTAATTTCTATCCTTCGGCTGCACGATCTTAAACGTCGTCAGACTTTTTCTAATTCGCACGTGATGTTCGGGCAGGATGGGAAGTCCGACCTGCCCGTCGAGAGTTAAGACCACATCCTCTTTCGTCGTCCGCAGGCGCAACTCAATCAAGGCACTGTCCGGGACGACGAGCGGGCGATCCGAGAGCGTGAAGGGACAGATGGGCGTGATGACGAGCGCGTTCATCGAGGGATAGATGACGGGGCCGCCCGCCGAGAGATTGTAAGCGGTCGAGCCGGTCGGCGTGGAGATAATCAAGCCGTCGGCGCGGAAACTACTGATCAGTTGCCCGTTCATATACGCTTCGAGTTCGATGATGCGTGCCAGCGCAGACTTGTTGATGACGACATCGTTGAGCACGCGGCTGTGCATCAAGACCTCTTCGCCGTGCACGAGTTCGACGGAGAGGCGCACGCGCGTGTCGAGGTCGTAAGCTCCGTTGAAGACTGATTCCAGCGCCGTGTACATCTCTTCGACGCGAAACTCCGCCAGATAGCCGAGCGTCCCGTAGTTGATGCCGATCACGGGCACGTCGTAATCGCCGATCATGCGCGACGTGCCGATCATCGTCCCGTCGCCGCCGAGCACGACGATCAAGTCAACGCCCGCCGCGAGTCTCTCCGGCTCGACGATCTCCATCGGACATCCGGTCTCGCTCTCGATTCGCTGGCGATCAAGGTCAGGCGTGCCGACCAACTTGATGCCGTGCTCGTTGAGCCACTCGATGAGATGGCAGGTCGTCTTCAACGCCTCCGGCTGATTCGGTTTGACGACCACGCCGACGCGACGAATAGATATATGTTCCATGAATTGACCTTGTCTGGAGAAATGACTCGACACGCTCGTGTGATCGAAAGCACACGCAATCTTGCTCGCTAAAGTTTGGAAACTCTAAACTGCTTGTGATTACTTGAAGAGACGGCTTGGATGATAACTGTCCCTGCTTTTGAGTGTCAACGAAGAGAAGGCGGGATGCTGTAGTGGCGCGGTTCTCCGATCTGAACAACGCTCTAAAAAAGATTGCGCTGCTTCCAACTAGTGAAAGCAGCGCAACCTTTAATCCCTAAAACCGCCGAAGCAATTCATGGGGATGATGTTGGCAACTCCACATGTACACGCAGGAGTTGCCGATTTATATCCCGGACAGGTAGCTGGCGGTCAGCCTTAACCTCCGGTCGGCACGCGATTCGTTTTCACCAATCTCGCGCTCCGAAGAACGCGGTGCCATTTGGTTTTTGTTCTGGTGGCTTTTCCTCCACCGCCGGTTACGTTCCCGGCAACGAGGCTTGTGTCCGAAGACTCAAGCGACTTGCGGCTACTTCAAGGTTGATCATTTCCCCGAAAGCGCGACTGCGTTTTTATCCGCGTCGCTCAAGGTGTGTCTTGCGACTTCCTGAAGCCAAGCCTTTCGGCTTCAGCGCGAAGTGTGATAGCTGCAACAGCCGCCTGTTGCCACTCTCAAGTGATGCGTCACCGCAACTCTTGCCTTTCTCCTCGCTGGTCACGACGCCCGTAAGCAACGCGACAGGATGAGGGTTATACTCTCGCATCAAAGGCAAGTCAAGCAGAAAATACTTTAAGAGTTGAAGCCCGTGGCTGTGGAAAAAGCTGTGGAAAATTTTGACGTGCTGAAGTGCGATGAGAATCACGTTGAATTGCTAACAAAATCTCAGAAGCAGTCAGGACAGAGGCTCAGACTGTAGCGAAAATAGTGGTTGAAAAATAAAAAACTTTCTGTTGACACGGTGATTTTTTTTAACGACCAGCTAAACAAGCGACAGCTCGAACCCATATTCAACCGAATTGTTTGAGTCGTGAAGTTCTCTGATTCCCATTTCACGATAGCCCATGCTGCGATAAAGACTGTGTGCATCGAGAAAGCGCGTGTCGCTCCAGAGAATCATCTTCGTTTTGCCGCGTGAGCGCGCGTAATCCATCGCCAATTCCGTGAGCCGACGCCCCCAGCCCTGTCGCCGCAGAGACGGATGCACATAGAGCGTTTTCAACTCGCCCGCATCATCATGCAGCATCACGGCGACCGTCGCACGAATGACGCCGTTTTCCTCAACCACCCAGAATTCGCCGCCATACGCGCGAAAGTAAGTCCCAGGCTCAAGCAGATGTCGCTCATCATTCTCGGCGTCGAGCACACAATCATATTCGGCATAAATGCCCGCAATCAGATTGAGAATGCCAGGCACATCTTCTGGAACGGTCGGGCGCGGGCTGAGTGAATCCATCGCTGCTTTCCGGTTTATCGAAACGGAATCAAAGGCGGATGACAGGCAAGCTCGCACGCCTCTGTTGTGCGTTGCTCAGCACCTGTCGAGTTTGTTGTGTGGAATTGTGATCGCGCTTCGTTCGCCGCGCGCTCCACTGGCGCACGAGTTGTTCAAGCTCCGCGCCGTCCGCTTCAGGGTCAACGAGCGTGAGCCAGAGTGGAGTCGGCAGCCAAGCCCACGCCGCACCGTAAATCTCCACATTCAACTGCTCGATGCGATGTTCGGCACGTGCCTGCAAACTCGCGGGCGGCAGGTCTTCCCAGCTTTCATAACAGGCGTGTTGAATGCACGGCGCGGGCTTCGCGCGTTGATGAACCAGACAACCGACTGACGGTTCATAAAGCGGGCATGAATAAGTTTGACTGAACGTATCGCCCGTCGCGCTCAGATTGAAACGTCTGACCGCTTCTCCGGCGCGCTGGTAGATTGCGCGGCGTCCGGCATCATTCAAACGCGGCGTGCGCGCCAATGTTTCGCGGATGGCGACGGCTTCTAATCTCGTGATGTGGACGTTGACGAAATGCGCGTCAGTGCAGCAGACTCCGCGCGTCGGACACGTCTTGCAATCTTCAGCCGCGTGCTCGTAGTCTAATTTGATGAGACTCTGATAAGAAGCCTTGACGCGCTGCAACTGCGCCAGAGCTTCTCGCTCAGATTGCTTTCGGCTCATTGCTTCATACGTTCAGACAACGCCAGGAATTCCACGTTGCCATCTGCGCCGCGAATCGGCGACTCGATTACTCCGCGCACGCGCAGGCCAAGCTCTTCGGCCAGATGGTTGACTTCTTCAATCACGCGCGCGTGCTTGGTCGGATCGCTGACGATGCCGCCGCGTCCGACTTCACCGCGCCCGACTTCAAATTGCGGTTTGATGAGCGTAACGAGCCGCGCATTCGCCGTCAACAGGGAAACGACGGCGGGCATTACTTTCGTCGCCGAAATGAACGAGACATCCATCACCGCCAGATCAAACTGCTCAGCGAAATCTTCCGGCTGCAAGTAACGCGCGTTGACGCCTTCTCGCACCTCGACGCGCGGATCATTGCGCAGCCGCCAATCTATTTGATTGTGCCCGACATCAATCGCCACCACGCGCCGCGCGCCGTGCTGCAACAAACAATCCGTGAAGCCTCCGGTTGAAGCGCCAACGTCGAGACAAATCAGGTCAGTCACATCCAGATTGAATTCTTTCAGCGCCCCTTCCAACTTCAAACCGCCGCGTCCCACATAACGCGCAGCCGGATCGTCCGTGCCCTTGACGCGAATCGTGGCCTCAAGACTGACCATCTCCGAAGGCTTGCCAACGCGCTGCTCGCCCACGAGCACGACACCCGCCATCACTAACGCCTGCGCCTTCGTCCGCGACGAAGCCAGCCCGCGCTCAACCAGAAGTTTATCAATCCGTTCGCGTTTCATTGAATGCAAAATGCAAAATTAAAAATGCAAAAGTGAGAATGAAAAAATTGCTCTTCCTCCTCACTTTTGCATTTTACATTTTTAATTTTGCATTCTCCTACGGTTGCTTGCCCTCAAAGATTTCTCTGATGCGATTGTTGATCTGGCGTCCGGCGCGATCAATCTGGCTTGGGATGTCTGCCCTCTCTTCCTCGCGCTGGCGACGCCGTGCGTCTTTTCTTTCCTCTCGTCTGCGCTCCCGCTCTGCCTGCCCCTCATCAGTGACTTGATCGTCATCGTTCTCATTCTTCTTGTCGCGCTTGTTATCGCGGACGACCGGCGGTGTCGCTTCTTCGTCGCCATCTTTACGCGCGGGGCGAGCAGTCTCCGGTTCTTTCGGCTCGGCAGGAGTCTCCGCAGGTTTCTCTGGAACGGCGACGCGAGTCTCCGGCGTTGGCTGAGGTGGCTCGACTGTCTGCGGACTGGCCTTCGCGTTCTCGACCGTAGTCGGCGGCGGACTCGTCACGGGAGTTTGCGCGGCCTGACGATTTCTGTACTTGACTATCGCAAATCCAGCCGCGACGCCGAGGCCGACGGCAACTAAAACGATCAGGGCGATCCCCGCTGGACGCTTCCAAAACGGTTTCGCAAAGCGTGCCTGATAATTGCCGTACTGCATCTGAGCGGCATCCTGCGCGGAGAGCGGCACGACGCGCCGCGCCGTCTGTGTCGCTTCCGCATCGAAGTGCGGCGTCGGCAGCGGTTCGTCCGGTTGAGCGCCGGTCGGAATAATTATTCTTCGTCTCTCCATCT
>JAVHWW010000040.1:0-54468 GCA_032159235.1 Acidobacteriota bacterium | reverse complement strand
CCACAAAGTCAGTTTGTCGTCCGCGTCGAAATGCGCGACAGCCGCGTGTTGCTCCATCGGCAGATGCGTGTTGCCTTCGTAGAAGAGAATGTCTTCGCGGATGAGGTCAGCTTCCGCAAAGCCTTCGGCCATGTCGCCGAATTCGAGCGAGACTTTTTTGTGGACGTTGCCCGCGTCGCCGTACTCGTGTATGCGCGGCTCGTCAATCATGATCGCTTCTTCGATACTCGTGATGGTTTGCAGTTTCTCATACTCGACTTCAATCAGATTCATCGCGTCGAACGCCGTGTCTTCATCAACGGCGGCGACGGCGGCAACGGGATCGCCGATGAAGCGAACCCGATCTATGCAGAGCGCGTGCTCGTCCTGACTGACGGGAAGAATGCCGTAAGGAATCGGTAAATCACGTCCGGTGATGACGGCCACGACGCCGGGAAGCTGTAGAGCTTTGGAAGCGTCAACGCTTTTAATCATCGCGTGCGGTTCATGTGAGCGCAGGATTTTGCAGAAGAGCATACGCGGAAGCACGATGTCGTCGGCAAATTTAGTTTGCCCAGTGCATTTGGCGCGCGCATCAACTTTGCGAAACGGTTTGCCGATGACTTTCAGGGGCTGGCCGCTTCTTCCATTCTTTCCGTTCTTATTCATAGCAATTTGTAATTAGCCGCCAGTAAACGCGGACAAGCGCAGATTATTTTCAGAGCGTAGTGTTTGGAAATCGAAAATTATCGTTTGCTATTGCCCCTAACAGGAGGCTTAATGATGAACTGCCCGATAAGACATACACCGAGGGCGACGGCTAAAATAATCAAACCCGTATCCACTCTTCTGGTAAAGGTAAAGAACAAGCTAATGGCGAGTCCTCCGAAAAGGATAATCGCTAATAGCATCGCAATGAGATTACGAGCCGTAGAATTACCCTCAATCAAGAGTTCTCTGCCTTTCCTATCCGTCTCACAGCCGCAATTTGGGCAAGTCCATCCTCCCAAAAGCATTTGTCGAGTTGATGTTGGCTTCCTTACAGAAGGCAGCTTGGTTTCGCAACTTGGACAGTTCATCTTTTAATATGCTCCTTATCAACAAGATTGCGTTTAACTGCTAGTTATTATTCCATAACGAATCCGTATCATCATCGGTTAATTATTATTCGTAACCATAGATTGTTTCTTTCACAGGCTCTGCCTCTTCGCCACGCATTCGCGCTGCCGCGAGTTCGACCGCTTCGTAAATTTTCAAGTAGCCCGTGCAACGGCAGAGATTGCCGGAGAGTGCTTCTTTAATCTCGTCGCGGCTTGGCTCAGGATTCGACTTCAAAAGTTCTTTAGCGACGAGCAGGAAGCCGGGCGTGCAGTAGCCGCACTGTGCCGCGCCGAGGTCTGCGAAAGTTTCCTGCAATGGATGAAGCCCTTCGGCGGTCGCCATGCCTTCGATGGTTTCGACCTCGCGCCCCTCAATATCAAGTCCCAGCATGAGACACGACAGAATTGAGCGGCCATCAACGAGTACAGCGCACGTGCCGCACTCGCCAAGCTCGCAGCCGTGCTTCGTGCCCATCAGCCCCAAATCTTCACGCAAAACTTCGAGCAGAGTTTTGTGCGGAGCAAACGCAACTTCCGTCCGTTCGCCGTTCAAAGTCAATTCGAGATGAGCTTTCTGTTTTCTTCCAGACATGGTGTCGTAAATAGTAAATCGTAAATGGTGAAAAGTGAAAAGTGAAAAGTGAAAAGTGAATAGTGAAAGCCACGTTCTTGCTTTTCACTCTTCACTCTTCACTTATCACTTATCACTTTTCACTATTTGAGACGCCGTTCTTCTTGCGGTTGAGGATGATGTTGTCTATCAGGCGCGTCTTGCCAAAGTAAGCGGCGAGGGCGATGAGGATCGGGCGGTCGTCTAACTTTTCAAGCTGTTCAAAAGTGTCCGCATCCGTGACGCTGACGTAATCGAGACGCGCAAGCGGTTCGGCGGCAATCGTCGCGCGCACAGTTTCAGCTAAATGTGTGCCGGAACGCTCTCCCGCCTTGTACGTCTCTCTGGCGCGTTCGAGAGCATGATACAGAACGATTGCGGCGCGCTTCTCAGCTTCATTCAAGTAGGCATTGCGCGATGAGAGCGCGAGGCCGGACTCTTCGCGCACGGTCGGCAGAACGACGATCTCTGTATCGAACGCGAGGTCGCGCACGAGACGCTTGACGACGATGGTTTGCTGCGCGTCCTTCTGTCCGAAGAAGGCGAAATCGGGGCGGACGATGTTCAGGAGAATCGTGACGACCGTTGCCACACCGCGAAAATGGCCGGGACGTGATGCGCCTTCAAATTGCTCGGAGATGCCGCCGACGGTGACGGAGGTCGCGTAGTCTTTCGGATAAATCTCTTCAATCGAAGGCGCGAAGATGTAATCCACGTTGTAGTCTGTGAGAATCGCCGCGTCTTTCGTCAGGTCGCGCGGGTAACGCTGGAAATCTTCGCCGAGCGCAAACTGCGTCGGGTTGACGAAGACCGTCACCACTACGATGTCGCACATGCGCCGCGCTTCGCGTACTAAACTTAGATGCCCATCGTGTAGCGCGCCCATCGTCGGAACTAATCCGATAGTCCGATCCTGATCGCGGCGCACTTTGCGCGCAACCGATGCCATGCGTTGACGGCGATTGATTATTTCCATCGTTCAGTTTTCAGTTTTCAGTTTTCAGTTTTCAGTAAACAGCCCGTCGCTGAAAACCGAAAACCGAAAACTGAAAACTGTTTTCTAGCTTTTTCTGACCTTTGCTTCGTCGTGCGAGGTAAGGTCGAGTTCTTTCGCGGCTTCCGCAGGCAGCCCGTAGGATTCCGCATCTGATGGATACGAGCCGCCTCGCACGTCTTCGGCCCAATGGCTGATTGATTCCGTGATCGTCTCGCGCAAGTTTGCGTAAGGGCGCACGAAGCGCGCGACCTTGCCGAAGGTGAGGCCGAGCAGGTCGTGGATGACGAGCACCTGGATGTCGCAGTGCGCGCCTGCGCCGATACCGATGGTCGGGATTTTGACGCTCTCCGTAATCATCTGCGCGATCTCACGCGGGACGACTTCGAGCACGATGCTGAATGCGCCGGCCTCTTCGAGCGCGCGTGCGTCTTCGAGAAGTTGGCGCGCGGTCTCTGCCGTTTTGCCCTGCACGCGGTAGCCGCCGAGCTTGTTGACGGATTGCGGCGTCAGTCCGATGTGTCCCATGACCGGAATCTCTTCATCAACGAGTCGCTTGACGAGAGCAGCACGCTTGAGTCCGCCTTCGAGCTTGACGGCTTCCGCCGCGCCTTCTTTAATCAAGCGCAGAGCGTTGCGCACGGCTTCGTCCGCGCCCGTGTGAAACGAGCCGTAAGGCATGTCCGCGACGAGCAGCGCGCGTTGCACGCCGCGACGCACGGCGCGCGTGTGCATCACGATCTCGTCGAGCGTGACGGGCACGGTGTTGCCGTAGCCGAGCATCGTGTTGCCGATGCTATCGCCGACGAGGATGATGTCAATGCCCGCTTCGTCAACGATCCGCGCCATCGTGTAATCGTAAGCCGTCAGACAGACGAGACGTTCATTGCGCTCCTTGCTCGCGCGCAAACTCGGCGCAGTCACTTTCTCAGGACGCTGCGGTTTGAGATAAGCCATCTTCTCTTTTCTCCAAACAGATAGGCGGCGACCCGTTTATCAAAGGCCACCGCTCGTGTTCGCTCTACGTCTTCATGTTATGGGGCGTGCAAGGCCGTAATTATAGGCTAGAAGGAAGGAAAAGCAAGGCGGAAAATCAGAAGGCAGAAGGCAGAAAGCAGTAGGCAGTAAAAACAAAGAGTCTTTCGCTTTGGCTGCCTTCTGCTTTCTGCCTTCTGCCTACTGTCTTTTTACTTCCGCTTGGTCGGTTGTTTCTGCGAGGAGTTGGCTGATTGTTCGGTGCAGCGTCGGATGGACAAGCTGTGGCGCAAGCTCTGCGAGCGGCGTCAGGACGAAGCGGCGCAAGTGCAGGCGCGGGTGCGGAAGTTGGAGGAATTCGGTTGCGCGTTGCTCATCGCCGTAGAGCAGCAAGTCAAGGTCAATCGTTCGCGGGCCGCGTGGAATCTCACGCTTGCGCCCCAGTGCGTATTCAATTCGCAGGAGACGCGCGAGTGTTTGTTCGGGCGAGAAAACGCCGCCGCGCAACTCCGCGACCATGTTGAGAAAGAAGGGCTGCTCGCGCACGTCCACCGGCGCTGTCTCGTAAATCGCCGAGAGGCGTGTGACCACAAAGCCGGCATCGAGCATCCCGCGCACGGCCAGCAGAAGATTCGCCGCGCGGTCGCCCAGGTTCGAGCCGAGACCAACGTAGGCACAGAGTTTCATAAAAGTAGAATTCGGAATCCAGACTGAAAGTTGGCCGACGCCAATTGTACAACATTGGCGGAATGTAAATTGACGATGGAGAAAACCAAAGCCGCATTCAGAGCATGACGCGGACGCAGCACTGCGCTATTCTGACTTCTGACTCCTGAATTCTGGATTCTGCTTTTATGGATCAATTCGCCGCGCTGATCTGGTTGAAGTGGACGCTGTTTCGCAATGCGATGCGGTCGCGCAAGGCTGTGCTCGGTCGCGTCGCGTCTGTGTTGGGAACGGGCATTGCGCTGGTGGTTGCGCTGCTCGTCGCGCTGGCTCTTGGCTTCGCCGTTTACAATGTGCTCTCGCCGGGTTCTCTGTCGCACGCGATGTCCAGATTACCGCCGGAGCATCATCTGCAAATGGAGTTGAAGGAGTTGATGCAGCAAGGCACACTGCTCATCTTCGTCGTCTTCACCATTCTCTATCTGATGTGGGCGACCGTGCCTTTGAGTCTCGGCGGCGGCAGCCAGTTCACGCCGGGACGTTTGCTGCTGTACCCGGTCAGCCTCAGCAAACTCTTCGCGCTCGATTTCCTGAGCGAGTTTACAAGCATCGCTTCCATCTTTGCGATTCCGATTATTCTAGCGGTCACGCTCGGCGCGGGGCTGGGATTGAGAAGCGTGGTGTGGGCGCTGCCCGTCGCTTTCTTCGCAATCGCGTGCGGCATCAGTATCACCAAATGGCTGGCGACAAGTCTGGGCGCATTGATGCAGAAGAGACGCACGCGCGGCGAGACTGTGCTGGCGCTCATCGGCGTGGTGGTCGGATTGGGCGGAGCTTTCATGGGACAACTCGCGCAGTACATGACACGTCACGCGGAATCTTTGAGCAATCTGCGCTGGACGCCGCCGGGAGCCGCCGCTACAGCTTTGACGGAAGGCTTGAGCGAGGGCGGCGGCAGTGCTTACGCGCTCGCGCTGCTGACACTCGCCAGCTACACGTTTCTTTTCGTCGTCGTCACTTACTTCATCGCACGCCGCGCCGCGCTCAGTGCGGGCGGCGCAAAGCGTGCCTCAGTTAAAACACGAACGCAGGGCAAAGTTGAGTTACAAACAGGCTGGCAACTACCGTTGCTCTCGCCGCAAATTTCAGCCGTCATCGAGAAGGAGTTGCGCTATGCGATGCGTAACGCGCAACTGCGGATGATGGCGTTGATGCCTCTGGTTCTGATCGGACTGAGATTGGCACGCGGCAGCCGCGTCGGTGTCGGAAGCAATCTGCCGCCGGAAGCGATTGTCTCGGTCAACAGTTTCGCGGTCTATGCCGAAGGACTGCTCGTGGCGGGGGGCGTGCTGTACGTCTTCCTGATTCTCTCGTCGCTCGCCTGCAATCTCTTCGCTTACGAAGGCGGCGGAATGCGCGCCCTGATTCTCGCGCCCGTTGACCGGCGGACGATTCTCGTTGGCAAGAATCTGACGATCACGTTTCTCGCTTTCATGTTCAGTTCGGTGCTGCTGGCAATCAATCAACTCGTCTTTCGTGATGTGTCGCTCCACTCGCTCGTCTTCGCCGCTTTGAGCTTCGTCCTCTTCGCCGCCTGCTTCGCGCTCATCGGCAACTGGCTCTCGATTCGTTTCCCGAAGCGCTTGCAGTTTGGCAAGCGGATGAATGCGTCGGGCGTGACCGGATTTCTGTTGATTCCGATTTTGATCGTGATGGCTGCCCCGCTCATCCTCGCCACGGTCGCAGGCTACTACGCGCAGAGTTTCATGCTGAAGTATGTTACACTCGCACTGTTCGCCGCCGCCGCCGTCGCGCTCTATCTGTTACTGATTACACGGCAGGGACGCGCGCTCGCGCGACACGAGCAGGAGATATTGGAAGCCGTCAGCCAACAAAGGGATGAGGGATGAGGGATGAGGGATGAAGAAAGACATAAGTTTTTATTTCATCCCTCATCCCTCATCCCTCATCCCTCACTTTGATTCCAGCGATGCGATGCGTAAGTAGCGTTGCATCCGGGCGGGAGGAGCAAGCCCCGTCCAGACACAAATGGCTCGCAGAAAATTTCGCAGCAATCAGCGCCACGAACCCTCGACCGAGCGTTCTTTCCAGGAGTACCTCTCAAGCATTCCTGCGCCGCAGACTTCGCGCACCGAACTGATGCGGATGGTACGCGGCGGGGAAGACACCTTCCTCGAACTCAAAGTCAAACTCTCGAACACGGAAAAGATCGCGCAGGAAATCGTCGCGCTCGCCAACACGGGCGGCGGCCTGATCGTCTTCGGCGTCAACGACCAGATGCGCGTCGAAGGACTCGATGATGCCGAAAGCGTGCAGGATGAACTCGTCCGCATCTGCCGCGAAGAGATTCAGCCGCCGCTCGTGCCCTTCATTGATCGCGTCGCGTTCGACAGTGGCCGACGCATCGTCGCGCTCGATGTGGTCGGAAAGTCCCGGCCATACAGAACACGCGACGGGCGTTTCTACATCCGCATCGGCTCGGAGAAACGCGAGGCTTCGCGCGAAGAGTTATCGTCGCTGATTGACGAAGCTCGACCCTTTCGTTACGAGAACGTGCCCGCCATCGGTGCGAAGTTAGAGGACATAGACGAAGCGCATCTCTGGAGTTTCGTCAAAGAGTTTGAAGGCGATGCTTTCGATGAGGCGAGTGTCGTGGGCTATCCGACGAAAGAGGTGCTGGAGCGCGACTTGCTGCTGGCAGTTGCGAGCGGCAGCGAGACGATTCCGACCGTTGCCGCAGTGCTTCTCTTCGGGCGTGATGAGCGCGTTGCGGAACTGCTGCCGCGCTCGCAAATTGTCGCCACGCGATTCGCGGGAGACACAACGCAAGCTGCCGTCGTCGAGCGTGCGCAACTCGCGGGCAATCTACACACGCTCTACGAATCTGCGCTGCGCTTCATCAAACGCTACTGCGATCTGTGGACGGAGCGCCCGCGCCGCTTCCCGGCTGCGGAGGTCGAGGACGCGCCCGTCGTCGCTCGTGCGAACTATCATCACGGCGCGGTCAGCGAAGGTGTGGCGAATGCGCTTGCGCATCGTGATCTATCGCTCAGAGATTTCGTGACGCGCGTGCACATCTTCGACCGCTCGATAGAGATTATCAATCCACGCCGGAGCATCGGTTTCGCGCCCGCCGCGCAGAAGGCGATTCGTTACGGCGTGCCGCAGCGATTGAATCCGCAACTGACCGCGATCTTCTACAGCACTGCTTACGGTCTCTCGCTCACACGCGGCGGCCTGCCTGAATTGCTGCACAACACACGCACCTTTTCAAGTCGCCGCGCCGAGATACATTCTTTCAACGATGAGTTTCGTTTGCGGTTCTACGGAGTTTGAAAAGAAGTTGGCAGTTGGCAGTTGGCAGTCGAAGATGGACACAGAAAAAGCAGCCAAGCGTATCTAGCTTGACTGCTTTTTTCTTTCTGCCAACTGCCCACTGCCAACTGCCAACTATTGTTTCGGTGCGTTGTAAAATTGGCGGCTCTGAATGATGTACTGTTTATCGTCGAACTGCCCGTCGCCTTTGACATCCACTTTGACGACTAGCTTGTGTTGCTTGCCGTCATGCTTATCGCCGGGATTGAAGCCGAGACTGTACTGGCTACGCAAGAGCGCGTTGATTGACTTGAGCGCGCTCGGAATATCACCATCGAAAGTGATGGGATAGTAAGCGCCGCCGGTCTCTTTGGCGAAGACATTGAGTTGATTCTGGGCCTGTAGAAATGTCAGGCGGCCTGGATTGCCCATGATGTCATCGGTCGCGCCAAGTTGATCGCCATACTTTTTGAAGAAGAGATTGCCCGTGCCGATAATGTAGATCGGCACGCCGGCATTCTGTGCGATTTTGCGCGTCTTGTCATAGTTGATCTTGCTGAAAGTATTGATGCCACTGGCAACCAGAATCATTGCCGTGCGGCGACCTTTCACGCTCGCCAGACCAGCGTAGTCAGCCTTGCTCTCTTTCGAGTCTTCAAGCACGACCGCATCGCCGCGACCTCCGACGAGTGTGAAAGCGATGGAGTCGAAAAGATTCGAGTCTCTGAAAGCAGGTTGATTTTGCAGCAGCAGACTGATGACTTGCTGAATCCGTCGCGGATCATTCGTAAAGTCTGTGAGCGTCGTCGGACGCAGATCGTAGGCGATGACGGAAACGTAATCATCAGGCGGCTTGACGAACTGCGAGAGAAACATCGCCATCGGTCGGATGGTCTCCATCTGTCCAGCCTCAAAACCGCCATTGCCGTACAAGCCAAGCGTCTCCGAGAGCTTGCTGTATTCGACCAGCAACGTGACGGTGATGGGTGCTTCGGGCGTCGAGAAGTAGGTAATATCCTGCTTCACACCGTCCTCGAAGATAGCGAAGTTTTCCTTCTTCAGCCCGTTGATGATCTGCCCGGATTTCTTGTTATAGACGACGGCATCAACATTGACGAGGTTGGTCGTGACCGTGACGGTCTCGGCCTCCTGCGGCTTGCCGACAATGTCGGTCGGCGTCTTCTCTTTCTGCTCGTCGCCCGGCTGATTGGGATCGGGACGCTTGTTCTTTTTATCATTGGCGGACGGCGGCTGGCGTCTCGATTGAGCGAAGATGCTGAGATGACTCGCTGCTCCGAGCGCGAAGATGAGCGCAACAGCGAGGAACGAAAGGGAACGGCGGAAGAGTCTGCGTTTCATGATTACAATCCTTTGCAACAAGTGGGCGGGGGAAAACTTCTGTCCTTTGCTAAACGAATCTTAGGCGCACATCAATCGCACCGTCAAGAAGAAGAGTTTGGATGTGGAAAATTGAAACTCGGATGCCCGTGAGCAGATTTCCAATGTCCGGGTATTACTTGTTTGCCGCGTGCAGAAACTTGCCTTTACCGAGTGCCTTCAAATCTTCGGCTGAATGACGTACTAATCCTGTCTTCATGCAAGCATCTGTATAGAGTTGCTGCTCGCCTTTAGGTGTGTATGCGAAGACCAGATATTCTTGCCCAACTTCAAAGTAGGCAGCGCAATCATCCGGGCCAGTGTAAACAATCATCTCGTCGCTCAACTGTCCTTTCCAGTATCTGCTTACTTTGAATGTCGTCCGCCAGCCTCGAAATTGTCCAGTCTTAAAACCATTTTCCACTTCGAGGGCCTGCCCGACAAAAATCACTGATGCTGTCTTTTTTATGTGGGCAAGGGATTGGATACGACAGAGACAGGCAGAAGCAGCCGCGTTGGAAAACAGAACGAAAAATGCGCAGAGGACAAGTGTTAAGGGTAGTTTTCTCATTCCATTTTCCATAAAAGCGAAAGCGTGGTCGGTTTGCTTTTACCTCGTCCCGCCCATCGCTTCGGCTTCGATGACGACATCGTAAGCGCCGGTGTTGTCGCTCAGGTTGCCTTCGTTGACGCCGAGAAAGAGCACGCCGTCGCGTTGTGCGATGAACTCTCTTTTGCCGCCGACGAAGATAAAATCGTCGTTGTCGTCACCGATAACGGCGATGAGCGCGCCCGTCGGATATGAGCGCATCAACTTCTCGTTGTCCTGAATCGCAGGGACGCCTGCGGGTGTGGAGACGCGACCCGCGCCTAAATTGACGCGCCCGGTGGCGGAGATGCGGATGCGTTGACCGCGCCTGACGACGAGGCCGCTGTTCGTCCAACCGTTGGCTGCGTTGTCGCCGCGCACGTGCGTGTTGATCTGGAAGAAGTTGCCAGAAGTTTGAGATGAAGTCGGTTGATTGATCGGCTGCGAGATGTTGTTGTCCGGCTCCGGTCGCGTGTTCTGCGAGATGTCCGGTTGCTGACGGATGGGAGGACGGGTGGTGGTAGTCGTCGTCGGCGTGATGGGGCGGCTCGTCTGCGCCGTGTTGTTGTCGTTGATGGCGGGCGCGTTGGCTGCCGAGTCAAACTCGATGGACTCCACGTCTTCCATGTAGATCGTAATCTGGCTGCGGCGACCGCGCGAGCCTGAGCCGACGAGCACGATGAACTGTTGATCTCTGAAGCCGATGATCTGGCCGCGAATCACGCTGCCATCTTTCAAGTGAATCGTATCTGCGAGCGCGGCGGCGCAGAGCGCAAAAATGAGTATGAGCGCGATGAACGGGGCCATGAATCTCTTCTTCATAATTCTCCTCCGGGACGAATGCTTTTCAACTGTGACGCACAAAGGGCTGAGTTTCGGCACCTGCTTTCGTTTAGCAAAGGCACACCTATTTTGGCAAGCGGGAAGAGGATTGTTCTGCCGATGGATGCGCTAAATGGTCGCGCAGGTTGCTTTTTTATCCTCAACCCGCCGGGACATGTTATAACATGCTTCGTCCGCAATGACAGGAGAGCGTTGAGATATTGCTGGTTTTGTAAGGAGAGAAAGATGATGAAGCGTCTGTTCACGTCCGCCCATCTCGTTTCGCTCTGTTTGATTTTAACTTTCGGTGCGCAGGCTCAGAAACATGAAAAGCGGAGAGCGCATGGACGAAAGATAAGTCAAGTTCAGCAGCTTAAGACAGGAGCGAGCGCAGATAAATATATTCCGGTTCACGCTTATGATCCGAAAAGAGATGCCGACCGGGATATAAAAGACGCCGTCGCTGAAGCGCAGAGAACGGGCCGGCGCGTGCTGTTGGAAGTCGGCGGTCAATGGTGCATCTGGTGTCACTACATGGACGACTTCTTTGAGAAGCACGCGGAACTGCTGGCCTTGAGGGAAAAGAGTTTCATCATGATCAAGATCAACTTCAGCGAGGAGAATAAGAACGAGCAGGTGCTCTCGCGCTATCCGAAAATTCCAGGCTACCCGCACCTCTTCGTCCTTGATCGAGACGGGAAACTCTTACACTCCGAGGACACGAGCGTTCTCGAAGAAGGCAAAAGCTATAACCTCGAAAGGTTCATGAATTTTCTGAAAGAGTGGTCGCCGCCTGAAAGCGAAGGCGCGAAGTGAGAGAAGGCAGCGAAATAGGAGGCAGGAAGAACGAACAGCGTTTTTCTTTTCCGGCTTCCTGCTCCTGCTTCCTGCCTCCTAGCTTTTTAGCAGCACCCTGCTGTTTACTGATTGTTATTACCGCGGTCGTGGCGAAGACCGATCACCGCAATCGCAAGCACTGCTCCGATGATGCCGACGGCAATCCACATCCCGCGCTTGCTGCCCTCATCATTATCATCGCCGCTCTGGTTATTAGTTTGAGCGGAACTGCTCTGCGCGGCGCGCGTCTTGAACGTCCCCGCGAGGCTCGCATTGGTTTTGAGGAAACTGTTTTCCGACGCGATGCGCGCCGTGACATCCTGCTTTGAGAAAATGCGACTCAAAGCGGTCTTTGAGCCAGCCCTCAGCGCCATTTTTTCGGCGGCGGCTTCGGGCGTCGGCAAAATATTTCCCGTCGCAGTTGTCGTCGCAATCCCGGTGGTGGAACTGTCAGTCGCAACCGTCGCAGCCTTTGGCTGACCGGCAGATGTATCCGTCGTCTTGGGATCGGTGTTCCCTCTGATGGGGCCTGCCATCACGTAAACCTGCACCATCGTGAAAACAAGCACCAGCGCTAGTAGTTGAAAAGCTTTGGTAAATCTCGAAGCGATCATTGAAAATCTCCTCCTCCTGCGTGTTGGCTTCCATTGTAAAGACGAAGCAACATACTGTCGTTTTCGGTACATTGCTTTTAAGTAGGACAGGAGTTTAACGCTAAGGGCTGGAACGGTCAATACATTAGTCATCATCGCGCATCATCTTCAGCAGTGGCAACTTTCTTCCCGCCGCCTTGTTTGTCCGGTGGAATTCGCATAACTTAATGCGCGTCAGTCCAATCTCTCTCGAATGGAATCCAGCATGAGATACAAAAATATTAGTCTGCTCGCACTGTCATTGCTGCTCTGTTGCTCAATGCGAAGTTGGGCGCAGGGGAAACTACTAACCATTGACGACATCTATGATCCCGTCAAGCGAGTTGATTTTAACGGCACTCCGCCGCGCAATCTCGAATGGCTCAAAGACGGCGACTCCTACCTGCAAGGCAAGACAGACCGGCAAACGAGAACGTCCGTCTTGATGAAAGTTAATGCGAGAAACGGCAACGCTGTACCGTTCTTCGACGCGGCGCGAATGGAAGCGGCGCTCCTGAAACTTTCCGGCATGAGCACCACTGCCGCCAGAGACTGGTCTCATCGTGACGCATACCACTTGAACCCAACGCAGAGTGCCGTGCTCATCAACTACGGCAACGATCTCATCTATTACGAACTCGGCAGCGAGACGGCAGTAAGATTGACCAACGGCCCCGAAGAAGAGTTTGAAGAAGATTTCAGTCCTGACGGACGCCTCGTCAGTTTCGTCCGCGACAATAATCTCTACGTCGTTGACATTGCGACGCAACGCGAGCGTGCTTTAACAATGGACGGCAAAGCGACCGTTCTCAACGGACGCCTCGACTGGGTCTATGAAGAAGAGGTCTATGGACGCGGCAATAAACGCGGCTACTGGTGGAGTCCAGATTCGACGCGCATCGCATTTCTCAGGTTCGACGAAGCGGATGTTCATAACTTCCCCGTCGTGGATCACATCCCGCGCAGCCAGGTTGTCGAAGAGACTGCATATCCGCTCGCCGGTGAGCCGAATCCGCGTGTGCGGCTCGGCATCGTCAATGCCATCGGCGGAACAACCAGATGGGCAGACATTTCCAGATACGAGCCGACAGACCTTCTCATCTCGCGCGTCGCCTGGACGCCTGATAGCCAACGTGTGATTTATGAAGCGCAGAATCGTGAGCAGACCTATCTCGATTTGAACGCCGCGAATGTCAGAGACGGACAGTCCACGACGTTGTTTAGAGATCAGACGCCAGCATGGATCGGAGCGGAAGATACTCCGCGCTGGTTGAAGGATGGTTCATTTCTCTGGCGCAGCGAGCGCAACGGCTGGATGCACCTCTATCATTATTCTGCCGACGGCAAGCTCATCAAGCAGATCACCGACGGCAAATGGGAAGTGCGCTCTGTTGATAGCATTGATGAAGCGAAGGGCTTGATCTACTTCTCAAGTACCGAGCATAGCCCGATAGCCGAACAGCTTTACCGGATCAACCTCGACGGCACGGGGCTAACGCGCCTCACTCAAACGGAAGGCGCGCATCGCGCCACCTTCAATCCTGCTTCCTCAATGTTCATTGATTCGTGGAGCGACATCAACACGCCAACGCAAGTCCGGCTTTACAAGTCGGACGGCACGTTGCAGCGCGTGATTGACGAGAACAAAGTTGAAGCTCTCAAACAGTACAGGCTCGGCACGCCTGAATTCCTGCAAGTCAAAACGCGCGACGGCTTCGTGATGGAAGCGATGATGATAAAGCCGCCGGACTTTGACCCGTCGAAGAAATATCCTGTGTTGGAGTTCACCTACAGCGGCCCGCACGCGCCGCAGGTCAGAAACAGTTGGGGCCGAGACGTTTTTCTATGGCATCAAATGATGGCCGAGAAGGGTTACATCATCTGGGTCTGCGATAATCGCACGGCGAGCGGCAAGGGCGCGGAATCCGTCTGGCCTGTCTATCGCAACTTCGGTGCACTCGAACTGCGCGACCTCGAAGACGGCCTCGATTATTTGAAGAGCCAGCCTTACGTTGACGCCACGCGCATCGGTCTCTGGGGTTGGAGCTTCGGCGGCTTTATGACGAGCTATGCGCTGACGCACAGCACGAGTTACAAGATGGGAATTTCCGGCGGCACGGTGACGGATTGGGACAACTACGATTCGGTCTATACGGAACGCTACATGCAGACGCCGCAGCATAACCCGGAAGGCTACAAGATGAGTGCGCCGATGGCCTCCGCGCAAAATCTGCACGGTAAGCTGCTCCTGATTCACGGCGCGATTGACGACAACGTGCACGCGGCGAACGTGATGCAATTCATTTATGCCTTGCAGAAAGCCGGGAAGCAGTTTCAATTCATGCTCTATCCGAAATCGCGTCACGGCGTCGCAGACCCGCTTCTGGTCAAGCACATGCGCCAGATGATGACCGACTTCATTCTCGAAAACTTATGAGGCGCAGCTACGCAGGCAGACGTTTCTAGCCGTCGAAGACGGCGACAGCATAAAGCCCAGCACGTGAGTGCTGGGTAGGTTAAGCAACACAATTATCCAAGCCCATGAAATGGGCGACAGACCTTAACAATAGAGATGATGATATTCGATAGTCTGTCGCCCACTTCGTGGGCTAATCGCCCACTTCGCGGCACATAACTTATGCACTCCCACGCGCCGCCATCTTTTTGATAAACGGTGTCAGCGCTGCGAGCACGGCTGCGGCGATGAGGGTAATGACGGCGACGGTGCCGAAGAGTTTGACGAGCGCGCCTTCGGCCTTCTCGTTGAATGCGCCGCCCATGAGACCAGCGACGAAATCACCGATTGAAATCGAGAGAAACCACACGCCCATCATCAGCCCGACCAGACGCGCGGGCGAGAGTTTCGTCACCGTACTCAAGCCGACCGGACTCAGACACAACTCGCCGAGTGATTGGACGAAGTAGACTGCGACCAGCCATAGCGGTCCAACCTTTTGCGCTTCCGTCAACTCCGCGCCGCCCGTTGCCGGAAGCAGCGAGGAAGCAAGCGCGACGATGCCAAATCCTATCGCCGCGAAGAAGAGTCCGGCTGAGAACTTCGCCGGGCTGGATGGGTCGCGGTCTCCCATCTTTTGCCAGATCAATGCGAACACTGGCGCCAGCAAGACCACGAAGATCGGTTCCACGGTTTGATACCAACTCGAAGGAAACTCGTAGCCGAAGATGTAATGGTGAGTCAGTCTGTCCGCAAACAGCGTCAGGCTCGTCGAAGCCTGCTCGAACGACATCCAGAAGATGACCGAGAAGACGAACAGGATGAAGATGACTCCGACACGCAACGCTTCTGCGCGCTGCAAATGTCGCACAGTGCCCCCGATGTAGCCGATGAAGAAGAACATCACGCCCGGAAAGATTCCACCGATCCAGCCAGCGCCGCCCCAGTGCATTCCGCCTAGAAATCCCAGCACGCCGCCGACGATAGAGAGCGCAGCCGTCACCGTGTCGAAGTCTCTGCCTTCAACCTCAGCGCCAATCTTTCTTACTTGCGCGAGGTCCGGTCGCTCTTTCTTCACAGGCTTCGCGCCGACACCGCGCAGACGACCTCCACCGACAACGTACTGAACCAGTCCAATTACCATGAAGACGCACGCCGCGCCGAATCCCCAGTGCCAACTCTTGAGCGGATTAAATCCCATTGAGGTGAGAAATCCCCTGAACCATTCATTTTGAGCTAGGAAGCCGACGACGATTGGCGCGAGCACTGCGCCGAGGTTGATGCCCATGTAGAAGATAGAGAAGCCAGCATCGCGTCGCTTGTCTTTTTCCGTGTAGAGGTCGCCGACCATCGTGCTGACGTTGGGTTTGAGAAAGCCCGTGCCGATGACGATCAGAATCAGCCCCAGATAGAACGTCGGCATCGAATCGAAGGCCAGAGAGAAGTGGCCGCACGCGATGATGACGCCGCCGATAAACACCGCACGACGCGCGCCGAGATATTTATCCGCCAGCCACCCGCCGATAAGCGGCGTCCAATAGACACCCGAAGCATACGTGCCCATAATCAGGCCAGCGTACTTTTGATCGAAAGCAAGTCCGCCTTCGGCGAGCGCCTTCGTCATGTACAGAAAGAGAATCGCCTTCATCCCGTAGAAGCTGAAGCGTTCCCACATCTCCGTAAAAAAGAGCGTGGTCAGCCCGCGCGGGTGTCCGCCGATCCCGCCCGTGTCCATCGCGTCAACGGGACTTGCGCCGGTCTCATCTATGGCTACACTCATGTAAGTTGCTCCTCTTTTTAGACTGTCTTACACGTCGTATCGCTTGCGGATTACTTGATATACAGTTTTCGGTCAAAACAGTCTATGATAATGAGCGAAATTTAGCACGCCTTAAGTGATTCGTAATGACATTTCGTTTGATGTAAATTTCAGAAGCTGTTTGAGAAGTCCCGTCAGGGACGATAGAGCAGTAGCCCAGCACGTTAGTGCTGGGGCCAGAGAGAACAAGCACCTGCAGAGTCCCGTCAGGGACGACATGCCGTGATGCCGTCCCTGACGGGACTCGATTCGTTCTCTCGCTCTCGACCCGGCACTGACGTGCCGGGCTACTGTTATTCCGTCCCTTCGGGACTTCTCAAACAGCTTCTCAGAAGCATTCAATACTTCAGGCTACAAAACAACTTCAAAGAAAGGCTCTCAGCATGGCTGCAAATCAGAATTCTCAATCTCAACGCGATAGTGCGAACGAGCAAGGCGGCGTCACCTCTGCGACCGAATCAAACAGAAACGCAACTCGCGTCGCCGACATTCAACGCGCTCTCCGAGAGGCGCAACTCGACGGCTGGCTCTTCTACGATTTTCGCAAGAGCGACCCGCTCGCTTACCGCATTCTTCTGCTCGACCCGCACGCTTTCGCGTCGCGTCGCTGGGCATACTACATTCCTGCGATGGGAGAGCCTGTCAAAATCGTTCATCGCATCGAACAGGAAAAGCTCGACGCGCTGCCCGGCAGGTCTCTTGTCTATCTGCGATGGCAGCAGCTACACGCGCACCTGCGCGACGCTCTCGGAATCAAAGAAGCCGCGCCGCAGGAGCAACAGACAGTAAGTCGCACGCCGCGCATCGCCATGCAGTATTCGCCGAACAACAACATCCCGTATGTTTCGCGCGTTGATGCCGGAACGGTTGAGTTAATTCGTTCTTTCGGCGCTGAACCCGTGACGAGCGCTGATCTCGTGCAAGTCTTCGAGGCCGTCTGGACTCCTGAGCAAAAAGAGATGCACGACACGGCTGCCGACCACATCCACCGCATCATCCTCGAAGCCTTCGCGGAGATCGCGCGCCGGATTCGCGCTGATGAGCCGACGACCGAGTACGACATCCAGCAATTCATGGTTCGTCGCTTTGAAGATGCAGACATGACGAGCGACGACGATCCGCCGATTGTCGCAGTCAACGCCAATAGCGCCAGCCCGCATTACGTTCCTTCGCAGACACGCCACTCGCCGATAAGGCGCGGCGATTTCGTCCTGCTTGATGTCTGGGCAAAGTTGAAGAAATCCGGCTCGGTTTACGCCGATCAGACGTGGACAGGCTTCGTCGGCGAGACTGTGCCGGAAGAGCACGCGCGCATCTTTCAGATTGTCAGCGGTGCGCGTGATGCGGCTGTTGCGTTCTTACGAGAACAGATCGGCGCGGGCAAACAGTTGCGCGGCGCGGAAGTTGACGACGTTTCGCGCGGCGTCATCGAGCGCGCGGGCTTCGGCGAGCAGTTCACGACTCGCACGGGACATTCAATCGGCGAAGAGGTGCACGGCAACGGCGCGAACATTGACAACCTTGAAACGCCGGACGCGCGCCGCATCATTCCGCGCACCTGCTTCTCAATCGAGCCGGGCATCTACCAGCCGAATCTTTTCGGCGTCCGATCTGAGATTGATGTCTATGTGGGCGACGGCGAGATTGAAGTGACAGGCCAACCCATCCAGACAGAGGTCGTGCCCATCCTCAGATGAACGCGGACGAAACTGCGAAGCCAATTGCCGTGCAGGAGACTGCGGAGACAACTCCAAAACTCGCGCGGCGGTTGGGACTGTTCGATGCGACGATGATCGTGATGGGCGGGATCATCGGTTCGGGCATCTTCATCAACTCTTACGTCGTCGCGCGACAAGTTCACACGCCGTTTCTCATCCTCGGCGCGTGGGTTCTCGGCGGACTGATCGCGCTCGCCGGAGCATTCATCTATGCGGAACTTGCCGGGCGCTACCCGGATGTCGGAGGCCAGTACGCATACCTGCGTGAGGCTTATCATCCGTCGGTCGCTTTCATCTACGGCTGGGCTTTGCTGCTGGTGACGCAAACGGGCGGAATGGCCGCCGTCGCCGTTGCCTTCTCACACTATTTTTTAGAATTCACGCACGCTCCATTACCGGAGTGGACTCTGGCAGTAGTCGCCCTTGCGTTATTGACGTTCATCAATTGTCTTGGAGTTCGCGCCGGAAGCGGCGTGCAAAATTTCCTGATGGTGTTGAAGATTGTGGCTCTCGCGGCGCTCGTCGGCTGCGGTCTGTTTTTTGTCAAAGCGCCGCACGGCATGGCTGGCCCTGTTTTGGATCGTCCTGTCTCGTTCGGACTACTCGCCGCGATGGGAGCGGCGATGACGCCCGTGATGTTCGCTTACGGCGGATGGCAGACGGCGAGCTTCGTTTCGGGCGAGATGCGCGAGCCGCGTCGTCATCTGGCGCAGGGACTCCTGATCGGTGTCATCGGTGTGATCGTGCTTTATACGGCGGTCAACTTTGTGTACGTCTATGTGCTGGGACAGGGCGGATTGGCGGCGACGAAAACGCCCGCTTCAGACGTGATGCGCTTCGCTTTTGGTGAGCGCGGAGCAACATTGATTGCGATAGGGATTTCGATTTCGACGCTCGGTTTTCTGAGTCAGGGAATGCTGACCGCGCCGCGCGTCTATTTCGCCATGGCCGAAGATGGACTCTTTTTCAAGAGCGTCGCGTGGCTCAATCCGCGAACGCGCGTGCCCGTGGTGGCGATTGCGCTGCAAGGCGTGTTCGCCGTCGTGATTGCGCTTTCAGGCAAGTATGAACAGATACTCAACTACGTCATCTCAGTTGATTTTATCTGGTTCGGATTGACGGCGGCCTCCCTTTTCGTCTTCCGGCACAGAGCATCGGGAGAAGTAGGCAGAAGGCAGAAGGCAGAAGGCAGTAAAGACAAACAGCCTACAGCCCACAGCCTATTGCAAACTGTTTCATCCGCTTCGACAGGCGGTTACTTCCGCGTGCCCGGCCATCCCGTCACGACCGCTCTCTTCGTCATCGCGTGCGCGCTGATTGTGTTCAGCACAATCTATTCACATTTGGAAGACAGTTGGATTGGCCTCTTGATTCTCGTGTCTGGAATTCCCGTCTATTTTTTCTGGCGCTGGTGGAGACGCAAATGATCGAGCGTGCAGGACAGGTGATGAGTTCCGCGTACATGCAGTGGGCCAAGACTCGCTCGCAGGCGCGCTTCAACCTCGCTTCGAGCGGGCTGATGAATTATCCGTTGACAAAACTTCCGGCGCAGATCGAAGACCTCGATTTGAGCGGGGCAAGCTACTACGGCTACGAGCCGCTTCAGCAGGCGCTGGCTGCGAAGTGTGATGCGCCGCCCGAATGTGTGGTCGCGGCGACGGGCACATCAATGGCGAATCATCTGGTGATGGCAGCCGTCATCAGGCCGGGCGATGAAGTCCTGATTGAATCTCCGACGTATGAATTGCTCCTCAACGTCGCGCAGTATCTCGGCGCAGAAATCAAAAGATTCACGCGGACGTTTGATGAAGGGTTCAAGCTCGATCTTGATGAAGTGGAGCGCCACACAGGCGCGCGCACGCGGCTCATCGTTTTGACCAATTTACACAACCCGACGAGTGTGTTGACGAATAATGAGACGCTCAAACAATTGGGCGCGATTGCGCGTCGTGTGGGCGCGCGTGTGCTCGTTGATGAAGTCTATCTCGAAGCTCTCTTCGAGCGTGCGCCGCGTTCGGCCTTTCATCTCGGCGAGGAGTTCATCACGACCAACAGCCTGACGAAAGTTTACGGCCTGAGCGGACTGCGTTGCGGATGGGTTTTGGCAGAACCGGATTTAGCGAAGAGGCTGTGGCATCTGAACGACCTGTTCGGCGTCATCCCGGCGCACGCTGCGGAGCGATTGAGTTGCATTGCGCTTGAGCATCTGGATGGGATTGCCGCTCATGCGCGCCATTTGCTTGAGACGAACACGCGAGTGCTCAACTCATTTTTGAGCAGCCGCGATGATCTGGACTGGATACGACATGAGCATGGGACGGTTTCCTTTCCTCGTTTGAAGCAGGGAAGCGCGGACAGACTATGCGCGCTGCTGGCGGAAAAATATGAGACTTCGGTTGTGCCGGGAAGATTCTTCGAGATGCCGCAGCATTTCAGGATTGGAATCGGAGGCGAGACCGAGACGTTGACAGCAGGGCTTGAGCGATTGAGCCTGGCGCTTGATGAAAGATAGCGGCTGCTACATCCGCGAAGCCGCGATGATCGTGATCGCTAACAGCAATAAAAAAGAGAGCACGACGATGGCGATGATCCACGTCGCCTGCTTATTTCGTTGCTCGATGATTGCGCGCACCGGACAACCGCAATGCTCACAACTCTCAGTCTCCGGCGGACAGAGTTGGCGACATTTGGGACAAGGAATTAGTTTCATAAATCTCTCTGAAAAGAGATTTTCAATAAGCTGCTAATGAAGCTCAAGGCTTTCGTGTACTATCTGTGCGCTCTTCACTCAACGGGATAAATCGCCAGCGACTGTCGAGCGGTGATGAACCGTGCTCGTCTATTGGCACTCCGACCCATTTCGGCTTGTCTCCGGCAAACTCATCTGAGTTGATCTTCACAATCCAGAGGGCGTTTCCGTTCTCTTCAGCAATTCGATTCAGAATTTCACGGATCGTCATGCCGTTGCCCGAAAAGGTGATGCTCTTCTTCCAGAAGACATCATCAGGGTCGCTGCCATAACCGCCGTTATAACCATTCTTGTATAACTCTGGATAGAGCTTCGCGTTGATGCTTATTCTCAACTCGAATTCCGCGCCCAAGAGCGATTCTTCGTTCACCTCGTAATTGTCAAGACGCAGGTTCAGAAAATTGAATTGATGAGCAGCGACCGATGGCGGATAGATGTACAAGATTCGACCTTCATTCAATAACTGATGCTCAGGCGATTGTTTGATGATCGCTTTGATGAGGTCTAGAACCGATCCGTTCTTGAAGTTAAGAGATGGCTTTGATTGATCGCTCTTCTGCTCAAGCCATTCGATTGCCATCGGAATCTTGAAGCGTTGTGCAACCGCAATTAACTGTTCGGCAGGCGAAGAGTTCTGCGGAATAAAGGCAGTCTGCTGCTCAAGCCGCTCTTGCAAAGTCTGCGCAGAGCTATTGGATGAAGAAAGTGTGTAGATGATGAGTAGAGCAAGACCGAGCAGGCAGCGCTGAAAAATAGAGTCCCTCAAAATTCTACAATCCTTTACAATGGCAATCCCGATATTAAAGCTGTCACTGCTGACTCTTGGTGCGACGCACACGCTTGCGATGAGTCCGTCGCTGACTCTTCGATTTGACAGCCGTGCTGCTACTATTGCTGCTCGCACCGTTGCTCGTTGTTGCCGGTTGGTCAGACGTAGCGGTCACCGCGCTCTGGCGATAGGTTGCGGCTTCGGCGGATGAAATCGCAGCGTCGAGGCGCGTGCGGCTGGTGGCGATTTGATCCAGTTGTGATTGGACGCTGGCCTTCTGGGCTTCGAGTTGTTTGCGGCGCTGTTCGCGCAACTCTTCTGGATGCGTTGAGCCGTTGAGGGCGAAAACCTTTTCGATATTTTCGGGCTTGAGGTCTTCGTCCAACTGCTTCATCTGATTCTGTAGCGCAGTCTCTTTCGCCTGCAAATCGTTTAGTTGAGAGCGCAGGTTCTCGACTCCGGTTGAGTTTTGAGCGAGAGCTGCCGTCAATGATGAAAGAACGAGGATGATGAGTAAGGCGAGCCGCGATCCGAATCTCATAATGTTGATAACCTCTCTTCCCGCTACCTTGATGTGCTCGTCTTCTTGAAGTAAGAAGATGAAAAGCGTCGTGGCCTTGAATCGGTTGACTTGTACGGGAAGAAGATTATATACGAACAGACGAATAATGAATAAGAGCAGGAGTTGAGCAGGTGCAGAGTAAAACACAACATGTTGCGGATCGTTGGGACCCGGAGCCGCGCTGGCCTGCGCTGATCGCTGTTCTGGCGGTGGGAGGTCTGTACACGGCGCTGCCTTCTTATTTGCTGGTTGGCCCGCGCTGGTTGTTTCTGGCGCTGGTGCTGGTGCTGCTCGTCCCGACTGTCATCGCGCATCTCAAAGATCATCACAGGCTCAATAGAATTCTCGGCTTCACAGTCACGGGCGTTGTCACGCTCGGAATGATCGCCTCGGTCATGCTGCTGATTAGCGGCTTGCCATCGCACAGAGAATCTCCGACGGAGTTACTGCTTGCCGCCGCCGCGCTCTGGTTCACAAACATTCTCGTGTTTGCTTTATGGTACTGGCGTCTGGATGCCGGAGGGCCGCATGGGCGCGACTCGCGCTTTGGTCATTCCGACGGCGCGTTTCTCTTTCCGCAGATGACGATGACGCCGGAAGCTAGAATCGAGGCGGGCGAGCATGGATGGTCGCCAAACTTCGTGGACTACTTATTTCTGGCCTTCAATACGAGTACGGCTTTTTCGCCGACGGACGTGCCCGTGCTGGCACGCTGGGCCAAACTGATGATGATGCTGCAATCGCTCATCTCTTTGACAGTGCTTGCGCTTCTGGCCGCGCGCGCTGTCAACATTCTCTAACTATCAGAGTGCTTTTTGTTTCAGTGAAAGAAGGGTTCAGAATTCAAACTTTAGTTTGCCAGTCGCTGCACGAATCAACGAATTATATCAGTTTGCAGTTGGATGCAGCCGAAAATTAAACGCAGAGGACGCTGAGGCTCGCAGAGGAAAGACAGGGAGTGACAGAGCACAGAGCCGCTTTTGAGATTTCTAATTCCATCTTTTCCTGCTCTCATCCTCTGCGCTCCTCTGCGTCCTCTGCGTTGAAAATTCTTTCTCGGTCACACTCATTTGCAAACGAATATAAAGTTTGAACTCTGAATGCTCACTTCTTTCGCCCAAAAGCCTTCGCCCTGAAACTGATGCCCGCCGAGATGAACGGATGTGGAGGCGTGCGCCCGTGCACTCCCTTGCCGATGCTCGCATCGAGTTGAATGTTACGCCCGACGATGTACGCCACGCCCGTGTCAAGAATGACGGACGAACGACCTTTGCTCTCTTCAGGAGACACATCGCCAAGATCAATAAACGGATTCAGTTTCTTGCTCGGCTGATAGTTCAGCGTGACTGCATACAGCCCGGCGACAAAAGTTTTCTCCTGCCCGTCCTCATAGCGCGCCACGCCGACGTTCGGGTTGAGCGAAAGTTTCGGGGCGAAGTCCCAGTCCGCCACTAATCGCAGATCGCCCGTCACGTGATGCGTGCGAAAGTCGCTTGAACCCCAGGCGGGGAAGACGCGAAAGATTGTTCCGAGAGACGGATGACGCGCTCCCCTGGAATCCTGAAAGTGATACTTGAAACCCAGCGAGAGCGGCGCAAAGCCGGAGACGGAATCGTTTCCGGTCGGATCAAAAGTTCTGTCTCTGGTAAAGGTGTTGCCCTCGATGCGCGCCTCCCATTTTGAATCGAAGCCGATGCGAAAGAGCGTCGGGATGAAAAGCGTGTGGTCGCGTGTGTCTCCGTCGCGGCGATACTCGGCTTGAATGCCGCTCTCAATTTGAATGCGCCCGCGCCCGATGACAGTGCTGCCGTCCGCGATTCCGGGTCGGTCAGCGTTAATCAGGTCGTCATCATCTGTTGGCTGTGATTGCGTCGCTGTTTGCTTCTGCTCCGCTTGCGATTGCGCGATGGCCGTGAGACCTCTGGACGAGGCTGTGAGCAGCGATAAGAGAACTATTACTCTGAAGACGATAAAAAGTCTCTTGCTCATTTTCGTTCGCACCAGAACTTCAAGTTGGAATTGTTCGTTTCCACTCCGATAGCATTTCCAGATCAATCGTCCGGCTGTTATAACACACATGAGGGCAGGCTCTTTAATTGTCTGTGACGAGCGCGGGCAAAAGCTGTTCGCAGTGCGCGAGCCAACCGCCGGACGAACTGAAGTATCATAGCAGCAGGAGGAATCAAGAATGCAGAAGGCTACTTTCGCGGCGGGCTGTTTCTGGGGAGTCGAAGCGGCTTTTCGTCAAATCAAAGGTGTCAGAAGGACGACGGTCGGCTATTCCGGCGGGACTCTGGAAAATCCCAGTTATAGAGATGTCTGTTCGGGAAGAACCGGACATGCCGAAGCCATCGAAATCGAGTACGACCCAATGGAAGTTTCTTACGATGAGTTGCTACAGGTGTTTTGGGAGAACCACGACCCGACGACGCTCAACCGGCAAGGCCCGGATGTGGGCACGCAGTATCGCTCCGTCATCTTTTATCATAATGAAGAGCAAAAGCTCGCGGCCATCCGTTCAAAAGAGGAACTTGCAAGCAGTGGAAGATACAGAAATCCGATTGTGACGGAGATCGTGCCCGCCGCGCAGTTTTACCGTGCGGAAGAGTATCATCAACAGTATCTGGAAAAGCGCGGGCTGGCGACCTGCAAGATTTAGCCGGTGAAATTCAACACCTATCGAGTGAGATGAGTTCAGCGCAAAGAATCCTGCTGCTGCTCGGCCTGCTGCTGATTTGTTCAGTCCTCGCGCAAGCTCAACAACAGGCTGGCGGCGTTGATGACGGCGTTGTCACAGGCTCTCTGAGAGAGTTGAGAGACAAGCGGCAGGTGCTCCTGATGGTGCGCCGCAGCGCCGTGATAGATAGTCGCGGGCAGTCCCGGTCAATCTTGAGCGAAGTCTATCGGACAGACGCGGAATCGCCCCAACACTTCGCGCGAATCTATAACACGATTGCCGCCCGGCTCAATAAGTATATGGCGAGGTACGGAAGCATCAGTGCGGTCAGGGATATTTCTCAGGCTGAGTTCATCATCTACTTTAATCTCCTTGAGTATCGCAAGCCGCTCGGTCATCCCTATCCTTACGGCGAGATGTTCGTCATCCTCAACGAGAGATCGTCTTCACAGCCGCCGCGCATCATCTGGAAAACTCGTAAAAGTTCGGTGTGGGCGGAAGACGCCATCAACGAGTTAATCAGCGACCTCAAAGTTGCGCGCGGGGAAGGATGAACGGTAAAGCAGAATCCAGAATCCAGAATTCAGAATTCAGAAGAAAAGAAAAACAAAATCTGTCGAAGCGGTCTCCGCCTTAGCATTCTGGATTCTGGATTCTGCTCTTCAATGCCCAAATGTCCACAGACTGCCCCAGAAAAGGGCGGAGATTTTCCTGCCTCTGCCTTGCGACATCCTTTGATCTCTTATTTACCGCCTGAATCACGTTGAATCTTCTGGCATAGTCTGTGCAGAAGCAGGGTTGGGTCTATCCGCCCTCTGGTCTCAACCAGCGTTGCCCCCTTTCGTCGTAGTTCACTGAAACGCCAGCAAGAATCAGATGACACTCCTTCCAAATGAAACGACTTCAGAAGCCATGTCCGCAACTCGTCTTCACCCTGCGGAGACGGAGACAATTCGCATCCTGATCGTTGACGACGACGACACAGTGCGGAGACTGTTTCACACTTTTTTGAGCGAGCGCTACTCGTGCGCGGCGGCGTCTAATTTCGATGAGGCTCTGGCGCTACTGCAAACGGAAGAGTTTGCGCTGGTACTCTCCGACATGATTATGCCGGGTCGGAGCGGCATCGAATTGCTGCGCGAGGTCAAGGCACGCTTTTCCGATACCGCAGTCATCATGATCTCCGGGATTGATCGCACGCAGCGTGTGCTTGATGCTGTGCGGCTTGGCGCTGACGATTATCTGGTTAAGCCGTGCGAACTGGAGGTGCTTGCCATGACCGTCGAGCGTGCGCTCGAGCGGCGCACCCTGTTGCATAACGCCCGGCAGTACAAGATTGATCTTGAAAGCAGCAACGCCGAACTGAGGCACAGCAAGGCTGAGATCGAACGCCGCCAGTCCGAGTTGAGGCAATTGCAAGCGCAGATCGTCCAGACTGAAAAGATGGCATCGCTCGGCCAGCTTGCCGCCGGAGTCGCGCACGAGTTGAACAACCCCGCCGGATTTATCTACGGCAATATGGAGATTCTCAAAGAGTGCACTCAAGGACTCGAACGCCTTCTCAGTTTCTATGAGACCGCCACGCTCTCGACAGAGGAGCGCGCGCGAGTCCGTGCCATCAAGCATGAGATTGATTATGAGCACACGCTCGAAGACCTGCACTCAATTATCACTGACTGCCATGACGGTGCGGAGCGTATTCGTGATGTCGTCCAAAACCTGCGCACCTTCTCGCGGCTGGGCGAAGCTGAATTTAAGAAAGTTGATCTGCACGAAAGTTTGGATTCCACCCTCCGCCTGCTCTCACGTTTTTACACCTCCGGCCATATCAATCTCCAACGTGACTACGGCGACCTGCCGCTCGTTGATTGCTATGCCGGTCAACTCAATCAAGTCTGGATGAACCTGCTCGTCAATGCCGCGCACGCTGTGAAAGACGGAGGCGAAGTGCGCCTCACGACCCGGCGCGAGGGCGAGATGGTTATCGTGACAATTAGCGACACCGGATGCGGAATTCCGGCAGAGTACCTCAAGCGAATTTTCGATCCCTTCTTTACGACGAAGCCTGTCGGCGATGGAACAGGACTGGGCCTCTCTGTCACCTACAGCATCATCGAGCGCCACAAAGGTTCGATCAAAGTCGAGAGTCAACTCAATCAGGGCACGACTTTCATCGTTTCGATTCCGGTAGATGCTGAACCCTCTGAGGTCGAGCAGACCGATGGCCTCAAGACAGAGACTTCATACGTTTATTAACAAGGAGCACCTCAGTAAATGTCTTACAAGATCATGATTGTTGACGACGAGCCGGCCAACCTGCGCCTGCTCGAAAGACTCTTTCGCAGAGACTATCAGGTCATCCCCGCCGCCTCCGGCGAAGAGGCTTTGGAGTTGCTGGGTCAACACGATGTCGCTCTGCTCATCACAGATCAGCGAATGCCCGGCATGACCGGCATCGAGCTTTTGCAGCGCACAGTCTCTTTGCGACCGCACATGGTGAGAATCATCATCACGGGCTATACGGATGTGGGCGTTCTGGTCGAAGCCATCAACTGCGGACATGTTTATAAATATGTGACCAAGCCCTGGGATAACACGGCGCTGCGCCTGACAGTCGAGCGAGCACTGGAGCACTACGAGACGAACAAGTCGCGCCATGAGTTGGAGCAGGCCAACAAGCGTCTCTCAAATCGCTTGCAGGAGATGACGCGCGGAGTCGTGCGCGCTATCACCGATGCGCTCGAAGCGAAGGATGAATACGTCTATGGTCACGCGCGCCGCGTCACCGGCTATGCGACCGCCATCGCCCGCCGCCTGAATCTCGACACGGAAGCGATTGAACAGCTTTCCTTCGCCGCCTCTTTACACGACATCGGCAAGATCGGAACGCCCGACAGCCTGCTGCTCAAGCCCGCCGCTTTTACCGAAGAAGAACGCGCTCTCGTCAATCTACACTCGGAGCGCGGCGCGCGAATCTTAGGCGGAGTGCCGGAGATGGCAGATGTGGCAGAGGCTGTTCGCTATCATCACGAACATTACGATGGCTCAGGTTATCCAGAAGGCTTGCGCGGAGAGCAGATTCCTCTAGCCTCACGCATCATCCTCGTCGCCGACGCCTACGACGCGATGACCAGCCCGCGCCCTTTTCGCAGAGCCTGCGAGCACGACACTGCCGTCGAGCAACTTATCAGAGGCGAAGGCAGGCAGTTTGATCCAGAGGTTGTCCGCGCGTTCATTGAGTTGGAATCTCTGACCCACATCCGGCACAGCATCGCTCAAGAAAATTTTGGTCTGAGCGTCGCCCACGCCGTTTCTGCGCCTGACCTCTCCATTGACGATCTCAACAGTGAAATTGAGAAAGACCCGTTACTCGCCGCTCGTGTTTTACGGGAAGCAAATAATCTCGGCGGCGAGATGAGCGAGACAATTGATCTGCAAGCGGCGTGCGCTCGGCTTGGAGAAGAACGATTGCGAGCCGTTATCAACGAAAGCGTCGTATCAGACGGAAGTAGTCCTAACTTCGACTCTCTGCGCGAGCATTCAATCTGTTGCGCGAAGGTCGCGCGCCTCCTGGCGGAACATACCAAAATCATCGAGCCGCAGACGGCCTACGCGCTCGGACTGCTCCACGATGTCGGCGAAGCGCTCCTCCGGTCGCTCTTTCCAGAAGAGATGGGCAACATCATCTGGCTCGATGAGGATGAGCGAATTGAGAAAGAGATTGCGACTTTCGGCGTGGATCACGCGCAGGTCGGACAATGGATTCTTGAGAGTTGCGGCGTGCCGCGTCTCCTCTCTGCGGCGGTGCAATCGCATCACGACGTGATGCGCATCAACGCTCCGGCGGCGCTCTTGCTCCACGTTGCCAACGTCATCGCTCACGCGAAAGACCCCAGCGAAGTCAAGGCGCTCGACGCGCTCGGTTCGGATCGCCTTGCCATGCTGCATTTGAGTCGCGGCGACCTCGCACAGATTTACACGGAGATGGCCGACGTGATCGAAGACGGATACGTCGTCATCGGCTAGAGCGAAACAGGAAGGATTAACAGGCGAGCCATTAACGAGTCACGTGCCTTATGTCTGTCGTCGTTCTCCCGTTCGTATCATCTCGCTGATTCGGTTTTGTAAGGAATTCTTATTTACGAAACGTCCGCCTGAGCCACCCTGAGAACCACCTCAGGGCGGTCCGAAAAAAGCCGTGCTTGGGCGGCGGCTCACCCGTCTCTGTTTTCGCTTCCGCTTCGATAGCGGTGAAGAACTGCGAGGCCATCATCTTCGCCGCGCCCTGAATCATGCGTTGCCCGACGCTGGCGATGGTGCCGCCAACCTGCACGTCGCCCGCATACTTGATGATGGTCGCATCCCCCTGCTCTGCCAAATCCAGATCGCCCGTGCCCTTCAAAAATCCCGGCTGGCCTTTGCCGTCAACCACCATGCGATAATGTTCTGGTGTGCGTAAATCTTCGAGTCTGACGTTGCCCGTGAAGACGCCTTTGATTGAGCCGACGCCCGCGCGAAGAGTCGCCGCGTAAGCATTCTCGCCTGTCTTTTCCAAACGCTCACAACCCGGAATGCAACGCTTCAACACTTCAGGATCGGTCAAAACTTGAAAGACTCGCTCACGTTTCGCGTGCAGCTCGTGCGTCCCTTCAATCTTCATAGTTTCGCTATGGCCTGCTGAATAGCGCGTCGCGTGTGAACTTGCGCGAGATGACGACGATATTCTGCCGACGCATAAAGGTCTGCGTTGGCGTCAACATTATCGGCAGCGTGCGCGGCAGCGGCAGCTATCGCTTGCTCGTCGAGCGTGCTGCCTGTGAGCACGTTCTCAACACCACCGGCACGATAGGCTTTCGCCGAGACTCCGGTGATGCCGACGCTTGCAGATTGACAGCGCCCGTCATCGCCGCGTGTGAGACTGACAGCAACGCCGACGACGGCAAAGCCGGAAGCAGGTTGAGCGACTTTCACGTAAGCCTGTCCGGTGCGTCCCTTTGGTTGTGCGATGCGAATCTCGCGCAGGATTTCGTTCGGTTCAAGCGCAGTCGTGAGCATGTCAACGAAGAAATCTGCGGCGCGAATTGTACGCTCGCCCTGTGCGCTGACGGCGATCATCTCCGCGTCGAGCGCGAGGATCGCCGCAGGCCAATCGGCTGACGGGTCTGCGTGCGCGATGCTGCCGCCGATAGTTCCCTTGTTGCGTACCTGCACGTCGCCGATTGAAACGGCGCACTCCGGCAGAAGCGGACAAATCTCTTTCAGACGCGCGCTTGATTCAATCTCGTAATGAGTCGTCATCGCGCCGATGCGAATCTGGCGGTCGTCCTCGTTGATGTACGCGAGGTCTTTGATGCGACCGATGTCAATCAACAGTGCGGGCTGCGCGAGTCGCAACTTCATCGCCGGAATCAGGCTGTGGCCGCCCGCGAGTATCTTCGCGTCGTCTTGATGCTGCGTCAGCAGACCGACAGCTTCATTAAGAGTTGCAGGCGCGACGTAATCAAATGCTGCTGGAATCATCTTTTCGTCTCCTTGTTAATCTTCGCGGCGTGAAAGTCATTTCGTTCGTTTGATCTTTAAATTTCGCTGCTGGATTTTCTGCCTATGTAGTATCATTCAACTGCTATCGAACTGTGGAGAATTATATGGTCACGCTCTTGAATCAACCTGTGCCAAGATTGAGCAATCTGCCCGTCACCTTGCCGCGTAAAGGGGCGATTGAAATTGAGCTTGAGCAAGGCGTTCTCATCTTTCGTATCTCTCAAACCGCGCAAGGCCGGATTGAAGATTTGCTGGACAAACAACGCGCCTCGCAATTGACTACGACTGAAGAGCAGGAGCTACAGCAATACGAAGAGATAGATGATTACCTAAGCTACCTTAATCGCCTCGTCCGCAATCTCGCCGAACGCGCTCCAGAGACTGATAGTGCCTCATAAACTTTCTGCCAGCCTGCAAGAGCAAGTCAGAGCGCGTGCCAACTATCTATGCGAATACTGTCATACCGATGAGCGCTGGCAGTACGTTCGTTTCACGATTGACCACATCATACCATTGACCGCAGGCGGCACAGATTCGCCGGAGAACTTGGCCTTAGCCTGCTTCCATTGCAATCGCCGCAAATCCAATAAGCAAACGGCAGTTGATCCAGAAACAGGACAAAGCGTAACTCTTTTCAACCCGCGCCAGCATCAATGGTCTGCTCATTTCCTCTGGTCAGCCGACGGCTTGCGAATCCTCTCTCAAACATCTATCGGCAGAGCCACGATTGAGTTACTACAACTAAATCGAGAGCGAATCCTCTATTTACGATCCGCCGATGTGGAGGTCGAACGCCATCCACCAGCCGACGATCCAATTCAGCCAGCCGAACCTTCTACTGCTTGATAATCTGCCAGATCGCTTCCGGTCTCACAGGCATATCAATGTGACGCACGCCGAAGGGCGAGAGCGCATCAACAATCGCATTCACAATCGCGGGCGTTGCGCCGATGGTTCCGGCCTCGCCGACGCCTTTGACGCCCATCGGATTGACATCTGTCGGCGTCTCCGTGCGGTCGAGTTCGAGCCAGGGAATCATCTTGGCGCGCGGCACTGCATAGTCCATCAGTGTTCCGGTGATGAGTTGTCCCTGCTCGTCGTAAACAATCTCTTCGTAGAGAGCCTGGCCGAGCGCCTGCACGATGCCGCCCTGCACCTGCCCGTCAACGAGCATCGGATTGATGACCTTGCCGCAATCGTCAACCGCAACGTAGCGTTGGAACTTGATGTCGCCCGTCTCGCGGTCTATCTCGACGACGGCGATGTGCGTGCCGAAGGGGAAAGTGAAATTCTTCGGCTCGAAGAAGTAGGTCGCAGACAGTCCAGGCTCCATGTCGGGCGGCAAATCTTTAGCGATATGTGCGGCGAGCGCGACATCCTGAATCGTGATGTGCTTCTTACCGTCTGTTTCCGGCTCAGGCAAAGCTGCCGCAGGCGCTTGTCCGGCAGGCACGACCGGCTCAGGAACTTCTCCTCCTGATGCCGCAGCCTTCGCCTCCTGCAACGAGTAACGTCCCTCGCCGAAAGCGATACCTGAAGCATCCGCGCCGAGAAGATGCGCGGCGATCTTGTTGGCCTTCTCTTTCAATCTTTCGATGGCGATGTAAACAGCCGTGCCGCCGACTGCCGTTGCGCGACTGCCGAAAGTTCCGATGCCGTATTGCACGATTGAAGTGTCGCCGTGAATGACTGTCACATCATTGAGGTCAACGCCTAATTCGTCAGCAGCAATCTGCGCGAACGATGTTTCCTGTCCCTGACCATGCGGCGATGCACCCGTGAGAATTGTGACTTTGCCTGTCGGCTCTATGCGAACGGTCGCGCTCTCCCAACCGCCTGCGGGCATCGCCTGCGACGGGCCGAGCGCGCAGATTTCGACGTAGGTTGAAACGCCGATGCCGAAGATTCTTCCTTCGTCGCGTGCCCGTCTTTGCTCTTCGCGCAGGCGTGTGTAGTCGGCATTATGTAGAGCCTTGTCGAGCGCGCCTTCGTAATTGCCGCTATCGTAGAAGAGTCCGGTCGCGGTCTTGAAAGGAAACTCGTCAGGCTTCGGAAAATTCCTGCGCCTGACTTCAACCACATCCATTCCGAGTTCGGTGGCGACTAAATCAAGCGCACGCTCGACGACGTAGGTTGCTTCGGGACGGCCTGCGCCTCTGTAGGCATCCGTCGCCATCTTGTTGGTGAAGACGCCGGTGACGTTGATTTGAATCGCGGGAATCTTGTAGCAACCTGAAAGCATCAAGCCTGTGAGCGTCGGAATCGCTGGCGTCAGCAGTTGATGATACGCGCCGAGGTCTGCGAAGACGTTGTAGCGAAGACCCGTTACTGTTCCATCATTCTTGCAACCGACTTCGATGTAGCCAATCTGACCGCGCCCGTGAATCGTCGCCTGAATATTCTCGCGGCGCGTCTCAATCCACTTGACTGGCTTGCCCAACTGAATTGAAATCCAGCCGAGCAGAGCCTCTTCGCCATAGACGTTGAGCTTCGAGCCGAAGCCGCCGCCGACTTCCGGGGTGATGACGCGCAACTTGTTTTCGGGGATGCCGATCATCAGCGCGAGTTGCGTTCTCAGGAGATGCGGAATCTGCGTTGAAGACCAGACGGTCAGTTCTTCTTCGCCGGGAAAATAACGCGCGAGCACGCCGCGTGGCTCCATCGCAATCGGCGCAAGTCGCTGATTCAGGATGCGCTGCTTGATGACGTGGTCAGCCCCCGCAAGCGCAGCATCAATATCGCCCTCGCCTGCCGTTAGCTTGTACGCGATATTGTCGCCGAAATTTTCATGCACGACCGCGCCGCCTTTGGCCGCTTCCTCCGGGTCAACGACGACCGGCAGTTCCTCGTAATCAACCGTGATGAGATCAACCGCATCACGCGCGGCATAACGATCAACGGCAACGACCGCAGCAATCGGATGGCCGACGAAATAGACTTTATCCTTAGCGAGCGGGCGATGATCCGGCACTTTCAAATCAGGCAACGCACCCGCGCACGGCACTGGCCCAATCTTCTCGTCAACATCGCGTCCGGTATAAACAGCAACCACACCCGGCGCTTTTCGTGCTTCGCTCGCGTCAACATTCGTGATGCGCGCGTGCGCGTACATCGAGCGCAGGAAGACGACATGCAGCGTGTCCGGCAACTTGATGTCGTCAACGTAATGCCCCAGACCCTTAATCAAACGTGGGTCTTCGGTGCGCTTCACTCTCTGTCCGACGTACTTGTTAGCCATGATAATTCTCCAAAATGATGAACGGGTGTTACTATTGAGTTGTGAGTTGCCGCTTCCCGTTTGAAGTGCTCGCAAACTGCGGCAGACAAATGTCAATCAGAGGCCGGAATGCTCCATATCCATGTTGACCAGAAAAGAATCTCTGAATTCTGTCGCAGACATCACATCCGCCGTCTCTCCTTTTTCGGCTCTGTGCTGCGGGATGATTTCCGCCCCGACAGCGATGTGGACGTGCTGGTTGAATTCGAGCCGGGGCACGTGCCCGGACTCGCCTTCTTTGCGATGGAGGAGGAGCTTTCACAAATTCTCGGACGCCGTGTTGACCTGAACACGCCGCAGTTCGTGAATCCGTCTTTCCGCGCGCGTGTACTGGCGGAAGCAGAGGCGCAATATGAGCAAGCCTGATCGTGGCGCGGCGGCACTGCGCCACATGCTCGATCACGCACAAGAGGCCGTTTCGTTCGTGCAAGGTAGAACCCGCGCAGACCTCTACGCTGACCGACTCTTGAATCTCGCGCTGGTTCGTTTGTTGGAGATCATCGGCGAGGCGGCGGGCAGAGTCCCCGAAGAGATGCGCGCGCAGCATCCCGAAATTCCCTGGACGCAGATTGTCGGACTGCGTAATCGTCTCACTCATGGCTACGACTCTGTTGACCTGGACATCCTCTGGCAAATCATTTCGCGCGACCTGCCACCTTTAATTACCTCGCTCGAAGCCATCGTTACAGCGGAAGAGGCCGACTGATAGAGCTTCACTGGAATAATTGTAATCAGTCGCCCGCCGCCTTCGCCTTGCTTGCAGCATACTCGACTGCCTCGACGATGTGCTGATAGCCCGTGCAACGGCACAGATTCCCATCAAGGCCGTGACGAATTTCTTCGTGCGATGGATTTTGGTTGCGTTCGAGCAGTTGCGCGGCGGCGATAATCATGCCGGGCGTGCAGTAGCCGCATTGCAGGCCATGCTTCTCCCAGAAACCCTGCTGCACTGGATGCAGTTCGCCGTTGCTACTGATTCCTTCAATCGTGGTGACGCTCGCGCCGTCCGCTTGCACTGCGAACATCGTGCACGACTTGACGGCCTGACCGTCAACCAGAACAGTGCACGCGCCGCACAGCGATGTCTCGCAGCCGACGTGCGTGCCCGTCAAGTTGAGCACGTCTCTGAGGTAATGAACAAGCAACATGCGCGGTTCGACTTCATCCTCGTGCGCCGCGCCGTTGACGTTGATGCTGATAGCCTTCTTCATTGCTTTGGCTTCCTCACTTCGAGTTGAAATTAGAGCACAAGGTCAGTTGTGCGCTGACCTTCATCTGAGGAATTGACAAGAGCTTCTTTGATACATGCTTCTACGCCAAATCAAGCGGTGAGTCAATAGCGTCGAGAGCAGTGAAAAGTGAAAAGTGAAAAGTTCAAAACAGCTATTCACTATTCACTATTCACTATTTTCCATTTACGATGCATCCGTGAACCTGGTCGAGTACGTCTTTCAAGCTGCCGGAGAGTTGAAGCGCTGGGCGCAGCCCGCGATCCTGTGCGACGAGCGCGAAGTTTCTTACGCGCAGCTTCATCATCTGGTCAAAAAGTTTGGTGGGATGATGACGACGCTGGGCATTGAGCCGGGAGATCGCGTACTGATTGTGGCGGCGGATGGCATCGAGTGGATCGTCTCATTTCTGGGGACGATTTCCATTGGTGCGGTGGCTGTTCCGGCGAGCACCATGCTCTCTCCGTCTGAACTTCAGTACGTGCTCAACCACTGCGGCGCGAAAACGATTGTGATTAGCAACGAACAGTTGGAGAAGCTCCGCAGCATCAGAAGCGAGTTGCCGCAGTTACAGACTATACTTTTGATTGACGGCGAAGCGGACGAGACGCTCAGTTTTAATCAGACACTTGAGCGCGCCTGTGAAGCGGAGATCGAATCTGTTGACGACGACACGCTGGCTTTCATCCTTTACACTTCCGGCAGTACCGGACAACCGAAGGGCGCGATGCACCTTCATCGCAACTTGCCATACACGGTCGAGACCTGTTGCAAACACATTTTGCGAGTCCGACCGGAAGACAGGTTGTTCTCCTCCTCGCGTCTCTTCTTCGCTTACGGACTCGGCAACAGTCTCTCTTTTCCGCTCGGCTCCGGCGCAACAACCGTTCTCTGTCGTGAGAAACCGACGCCATCCGTGATCGCTCAAGTCTTCAAGCGGCAGCGTCCGACGATCTTCTTCGGTGTGCCCGCCGTCTTTCGCGCATTGATCGAATATGCTGCTCAAGGTAATGTGATTGAAACAGACTCGATCAAGTTTTGTGTCTCTGCCGGTGAGAAACTTCCTGAAAGAATTTTTGAGGAATGGAAGAAACTGACGGGTCTTGATATTCTCGACGGCATCGGCTCGACCGAGATGCTGCAAATGTTCATCTCGAATAGTCAGGAGCATCTGAGACCCGGCAGCAGTGGCCGCGTTGTTCCCGGCTATGAAGCGAAGTTAGTGGATGAGCAGGAGCATGAAATCGTTGGCGCGGGCGCGGGGCATCTGTTGATTAAGGGCGGCAGCGCCAGTCCCGGCTACTGGCGCGACCCGGAGAAGACAGCCGCCACCATGCTGGGTGAATGGATGCGGACAGGCGATCTCTACCGCCGCGATGCGGATGGATTCTTCTGGTTTGAAGGCCGGAGCGATGATCTCTTCAAGGTCAAAGGTTTGTGGGTCTCGCCAATCGAAATCGAGGAGGCGTTGCTCGCTTGCGAAGAGGTGTTGGAGGCGGCGGTCGTCTCCGGTGTGAACCCGGATGGCATGAACATGATCGTCGCTTACGTTGTCTTGCGCTCGCAGTTTTCATCTACAGATAATGCGGCTGAGAGATTGAAGTCGGAAGTTGAATGTTTACTTCCGCCGTACAAACGCCCGTCGGAGATTTATTTTACGGAGCAGTTGCCGCGCACCGCGACAGGTAAACTTCAGAGATTCAAACTTAGAGAACAACGAGCAAGTTCTGAGTGACTTAACTGACAGCAGATCAATTGAGCTTTTAACTTCAGACAATCGGAGGACAAATCCTTGAGCCTGGCACTTTATTTCTTACGTCATGGGCAGACAGCATTAAGCCGCGCCGATGTCTTCTGCGGCTCCGGTCTCGACCCGGAATTGACCGCCGAAGGCACGGAGATGGCACAGGCTTTTGCCGACGCTTACCGCGCCACAGATTGGAGCGCCGTCTATACCAGCTCATTGCAGCGCACGATTCAGACCGCGCGTCCGCTGTGCGATGCTTTGGGACTGGAGATCGAAGTGCGTGATGATTTGAAGGAGATCGGCTACGGCAAGTGGGAAGGTCAGACGAGAGAGACAGTCACACGCGATTATCGTGATGACTATCTAAGCTGGCTGGCCGATCCCGCCTGGCACGCGCCGACCGAAGGCGAACTCGCCGTCACCATCTCGCATCGCGCGCTGCGCGTCATCGAAGAGATTAAGCAGCGATTCAGCACGGGCAACATTCTAGTCGTCTCGCACAAGGCGACCATCAGAATTATGTTGTGCAGTCTGCTCGGCATTGATGTCGGACGCTTTCGCTATCGTCTGTCGTGTCCGGTCGGATCGGTCAGCATCGTCGAGTTCGGAGAGTCCGGCCCATTGCTCAAAGTTCTGGCCGACCGGATGCACTTGAACGAACATTTGCGCCATTTGCCCGGCACATAGACGATTGCGGATTGCGGATTGCGGAATGCGGATTAAGAAGAACAGAAGGCAGAAGGCACAAGGCACAAGGCAGCAAAAGCGAAAGCTCTGTGTCTTGTCTGCCTTCTGCTTTCTGCCTCCTGCCTCCTGTTCTTTCATTCCGCAATCCGAATTCCGCAATCTAAAATTGGCAGGCTCGCTTCATCGCGCCAAAGGAACTTCGCGCAAAGCGTCGCTGGATTAAACGGGTGAGCGGATAACCGAGCTGCGCTAAGAGAGCCTTCGGTCGAGCAAAGGCAAACAGTTCATACCAGACTGCATCGCTGTGACGCTCCCACTCAACGGTGAATCTCTCCTCGCCTTCTTCGACATGGCCGGGCAACGTGCCGAAGGCAAATCCGTTACGACAGCGCTCGCCTTCTTCTTCCAGCGTGTAAATGATGCGACAGGCATTGAGCGACCACAAACCGAGATGCCGCGCCCGCACCGCCACCACCTCACCGGTTTTGAGAGGCGTGTCGGGCCAGTAGAGCTTCGTCCAACTGAGATTGTACATTTCCCACGAGCGAAGGGCTGCCACAGCCTGATCGAACGTCTCACGTCCTGTTCCTAATTTCCCTCGATAATGGTTGATTGGATAACCGGCGAGAGGCGTTAGGTGACGTGACGCACCTACTTCAGCGTATGAGAAAGGCAGCTTGCTTTGAGCGTCGAGAAACCGTTTGACCGCAGCATCAGATGGTTGATGAAGAAGCATTAACTTCTCACGAGTGGCCGCAATTCAGGCGCGTAGCTGAGAGACACTATACACCGAATTGATTGAAGTGAGACCTGCGAATGCGGTATAAACTCGCTGCGTCAAGCCCCTTTCACAAATTGAATGCCTGGCGATCAGAGACGACCACCTAACTCCGATGTCATCAAACTTCCTTTTATACGGTGCGAACGGCTACACCGGAAAGCTCATTGCTCATCTGGCGTGTGAGCATGGACTGCGTCCCATCCTCGCCGGACGCGACCGCGCGGGCGTTGAGCAGTTGGCGCGCGAGCTTAATCTCGAATCCAGCATCTTCAGTCTGGATGATTCCGCAGCGATAGATGCAGCGTTGAAGACGGTCACGGCGGTGTTGCATTGCGCCGGGCCGTTCTCGCGCACATCGAAGCCGATGGCTGACGCTTGCATCAGAACGCAAACGCATTACATGGACATCACAGGCGAGGCGGCCATTATTGAAACTCTCGCCGCGCGTGATGAGGAAGCGAAAGCAAACGGTGTCATGCTGTTGCCCTGCGTCGGCTTCGATGTCGTGCCGACGGATTGTCTCGCCGCACATCTCAAGCGCAGGCTGCCGTCGGCGACGAGTCTTGCTCTCGCCATTCAGGGCTTGGGTCGCCTCTCGCGCGGGACGGCGACGACGATGGTTGAGAACATCAATCGCGGCGGACTCGTCAGGCGCGACGGAAAGTTAAAGAGCGTTCCCGCCGCGTGGAAGACTCGTGAGATGGATTTCGGCAGTGGCGCAATCGAAGCGACGACGATTCCCTGGGGCGATGTCGCAACCGCCTACTACAGCACGGGCATTCCGAACATCGAAGTCTATGCTGCGATTCCGAAGTCTGCGCGAAGGATGATGAAACTGAGCCGCGCGTTCGGCTGGCTGCTCGCCTCTTCCGTCGTGCAGCGCTTCCTGAAGAAACGAATCAAAGCTCAACCGCCGGGGCCAAGCGAACGGGAGCGCGAGCGTGGCAAGAGTTTCATCTGGGGAGAAGTGAAGGATGATTCCGGCGCGATGGCCGTCTCACGTCTGCGCTGTCCCGAAGGTTACACGCTCACTGCGCTAACGGCTCTCGCCATCGTCGAGCATGTATTGGCCGGAAACTTCTCCACCGGCTTTCAGACGCCATCGAAGGCTTACGGCGCTGATTTGATCTTGGAAATAGAAGGCGTCGTGCGCGAAGATGATTGACTAACGTAGAAAAAGGGGAAAACAGATGATTACGATTCGCAAATCGGAAGAGCGCGGCCATTTCGACTTCGGCTGGCTCAATACTTATCACACCTTCTCGTTCGATCAATATTATGATCCGCGCTTCATGGCCTTTCGTAGCTTGCGCGTCATCAACGAAGATCGCGTGCAGGCTGGACACGGCTTTCCCACACACGGCCACCGCGATATGGAGATTATCACTTACGTGCTCGAAGGCGCGCTGGAGCACAAGGACAGCATGGGCACAGGCTCCGTCATTCGTCCCGGCGACGTGCAGAAGATGAGCGCCGGAACGGGCGTTCGCCACAGCGAGGCCAATCCCTCTCAAGATGAGCCTGTGCATCTACTCCAAATCTGGATCATGCCCGACACAGAAGGCATCAAGCCGGACTACCAGCAAAAGAGATTCGAGACGGAAGAAAAGCGCGGACGCCTGCGGCTCGTTGCATCTCCTGACGGCGAGGATGATTCAATTACCATTCAACAGGACGCGCGAGTCTATGCCTCGCTGCTTGAGCCGTCGCAGCAGGTTGTTCACGAGTTAAAGCCGAATCGTCATGCGTGGATTCAGGTCGCACGCGGCGCAGTCGAAGTCAACGAACAGACGCTCAATCAGGGCGATGGCGCGGCGATCAGCAATGAATCTCAAGTCACGATTGAAGGTCTTGAACCATCTGAAATTCTTTTGTTCGATTTGGCTTGAACGGCGAAGTTAATCGCAGCTAGAAACAGGCAGCACTTTAGTTGGAAGGCCGCGCTTGGTTGATTATAAATTAACCGCAGAGGACGCCAGAGAATGAAAAATTAAAGATGCAAAATGCAAAATGGAAAACGCGAGAGCAGGTTGCTCATCTTCCCTTTGTGCATTTTTAATTTTTAATTTTGCATTATTCTGCGTCCTCTGCGGTTCAATCACCGCTTCCCCTAAATTCAACTTTCCTTACGCACAGCTATTCAACCACAACCCTATCCGTCGAGCTCCGCCCGAAAGTTTCCGGGTGATACATCTCTTCCGCTTTCGCAGGCGGGACGACGAACGAGCCGGGCGTCGTGGCGCGCGTGACGTAGGAGTAGTTATAGACGCCTTCCCAGAGCAGAGAAGTGAAGGCTTCGGCTCTGTCATCGCGCAGGTTCTGATGCTGGAACCAGACGCTCCACCACCACCAGCCGCGATTGTTCGCCTGATCCTTCGGGTCTTGCGGGATGGTGCCCGTTGTCGCCAGCGAGGGATTCAACGCTTCGAGTCCGGCAGGCAATGGATCAACTAACGCGACGTGATACCTGCGCGCCGGTGCAACCATCGTCAAACGAACACGCACGCTTGCGCCTGCCTTGATGTGCCATGTTCCATCGCTGTCGCGGCGCACGTCCGCAGGATTATCAATCGCTTCATAGACACGCTGAACAGTGAAGCCGTAATCCGCAGCCTTGAGATTGAGATTCGTCGGCGCGTAGTTCAGTCCGATGCGATAGTAGAGGCGTCCCGCTCCTTCTTTGCTGAGGATGAGATTCTGCGCGCCGTCTTTCTGCGCCAGATAACTCATCGGCACATTCACCTGCTGGCGGTTTGTCGAGCGGCCTCTGAACTGCTGCTGTCCCGCGAACGCATCGCCGAGCCATGCCTTCGCCACGAAGTCTGGCGTGGCCTTCTCGTAAGTGTTGAAGTAGCGGTCGAGCGCGAGCAGGATAAAGACGTTCTCCTGCGTGTTACCCCACTTGCCTTCGACGCGATGATCTAAGAGTCCGCGCACGATCTTCGGAATCAAGTCGCTCTGCGGTTGATCGCCGATTAAGGCTTCGAGGATGATGCCGTCGGCGCGGCGGTCGGAGTTAAGCAGGAGATAGTCGCCGTCGCTGTAGGAACTGGCGAAGTGAGCGGTCGCAGCCGTTTCGGTCGCGCGGTTGTTGAGCAGACGACGAATCGCTGCGACTTCCGTTTGCGAGTTCGCATCGCCGGAGAGAACGGACAAGAGCCAGCCGACGGATTCGAGCGAGAGCTTTTCGAGTCCCGCTTCGGCAATCAGCCTTCGCGCCTTCGCCGTGTCACGGTCACCCATGCGGTTGCGAACGTAAAGCGCGTAGGAGACGAGCGCGCGGCGGGCATCAATGCCGTAGTACGACGGGATGTGGCTCTCTATGTTCCGCAGATAGGTCTTCGATCTTTCGAGCATCTCCGGCGGAACTGCGAAGCCTTTTTCTTTAGCGCGTTGGAGCGAATGCGCGACGTGGATTGAGACGTAAGGCCAGTCGTTGTCATCACGACGCCAGAAGCCGAAGCTGCCATCTTCGTTCTGTCTTCCTTTCAACCTCTCTATGTCGCGCTCGACGGCCTTCAACATCTCGTCGGGCGTCGGCATCTCTTTGGCCTTGAATGCCGTGAGCACGTCCTTGAGCGCGGCGACGGCGAGGATGCGCGACGACAACTGCTCGGAGCATTCATACGGGTAGGCCATCAGATAAAGCACGGCATCGGTCAACGCCTGTAGCTGCGTTGAAGAGGTTGTGATTTCGAGTCCGCCGAATTGCTTGAAGACGTTCGAGGGAGCAAGGACTGGTTGAATGATGGGCGTTGAGTCGTCAATCTCGCCGTAGGTGGCGAAGGCTTCGGTGGTCGCGGGCGTCCAGACGGGCAGAGAGATTTCCGCCGCGTCCGCCCACTTGCCCGAAGCGATGCCGACTTGAAAGCGCGCAGTGCCCGCGTGATTCGCAGAGACGGGCAGACGCACTTCGACGCGATCATTCGCGGGCACGGTCACACGACGACCCGCGCCGTCCGTCAGGTCGGCGTTGGTGGCGCGCACGGCCACGTCAACTTTCATGGGCGAGTCCGTCTGATTCTGCACGACGATGGGCAGTTCAAACTTGTCGCCGAAGTTGAGGAAGCGCGGAGCAGAGGGGCGTGCCATCAGAGGCTGTCGCGCGGTGATGGTTGATTCGCCTTCGCCGAACTGTTTGCCGTCGGCGACGGAGACTGCCATCACGCGATAGCGCGTCAGGTTGTCTGGAATCTTGACGGAGACTTGCGCGCGACCGTTGGCGTCCGTCGTGACTGATGGAGAGAAGACCGCGAGCGCGTTGAAGTTTTCACGCAGGCGAATCGCTGGATTCTCGACCCTTACCTCTTCACTAACCGCGCCATCAAGCACTTTATACTCCAGCGCAGCCGCTCGTTTAGCCATCGGAGCGGGCGCTGGCCTTGCCGTTGTGGTGGTGCTTGTCACCATATCAACTGCGCCGCCAACCGCTCCGTTGACAGGTTGTTGTGCCTGCTTCAACACATCTTCAGGATTGCCGAGCAGAATATCTGAGCGCAGGTGACGATCCGTCGTCTCTGTCCCACGTTGAGCGTAGAAAGTGTTGAGCGGGTCATCAATGCGATAGCCGGTCAGAGACAAGATCGCTTCGTCAACCACGACGAGCGCAACCTCGCTATTAGCGACGGGCTTGCCCGAAGCGTCTTTCACCTCGACGCTCACGCTTGTCTCCGTGCCCGGCTCAAGCGCCTTGTCGCGCGGTGTCGCCGTCACGTTGAGCTTGCGCGCGAGCGGCGGAACGGGAAGATTCAACTCGCCTTTAGCAAACGCAGGGCGCGGCGGCAACTTCTCGTCAACCTGTCCCTTATCATCCGTGCGCTTCGCAGAGCCGACTAAGTCAACCTGCACGTACAGGTTCGGCGTGTAGGCTTCCTCAATCGGAACACGCAGCGTGTAAGACGGGCCGTCCATCTTGAAATGCTCGTCCTTGAGAATACCGGAACGACGCAAAGTCAGGACGCCTTCAGCCGGATAGAAAGGCGACTGAATGAGTATCTCCGCCGTGTCGCCAGCCTTGTACTCCTTGCGGTCTGGAATCATCTCGACCGTCTCCTGCTCAACCTCGCGCTTCGGCGGCGTCTTGCCGCCTGCGACCCACAACGTCAAAGCAGACTCGTTCGGACGCTCGCGCTCATCCTGTATCCGCGCCGTCACGCGATACATGCCGCCCTCCTTCGGCCTGAATGTGCAGCGCACAGCATCGCCAGCAGATTGCACGTTGCAGTCTTCCGCGTTCTTCTCCTTCTGCGTCCACTGTCCCTTCTCGTAAACCCAATCGAGCAACACCGCGCGCATCTTGATCGGACGATTCGCAACAGCCTTGCCCTCAAGGTCTGTCACAATCGCCTGCACGACGAGCGGCTCACCCTGCTGCACGAACGTGCGGTCGCTCTTCAAGCCGACGTACAGATCAGCCGGATGCACGAGCATGTTGGTCGTCGCCGTCCACTGCTGACGATTCACATCCGTCACGCTCGCCTGCGCCGAGACGTTCGAGGCGCGCGGCGGATTGACCGAATCGAAATCAATCTTCAAACGATGCTTGCCCGCAGCGTCCGTGTGTCCCGTGAACGTCTCCGTGTGGCTCTCGTTCCCACCGCTCGACGGACGCCACCAGGGAATCCATTCGCCGAAAGTAAAGTCGCTGCGATTGGGCGGCGTGAAGTTGGTCGGCGTCGAGGTGACGCGCCACGTGACATCAGCGTTCGGCAATCCGCCGCCAGCGTAATAAGCGGCAGTGACGGCAGCGTTCGCAGAGCCTTTCACGAAGAACGGCCCTTCGGATGTCGCCTGCGCTGTCACTTCAAACTCAGGACGACGAAACTCCTGCACCTGAAAATAATGCTGCGTCGTGTCGCCAGCGATCTTCGCATCAACAGCTTTCAGTTCGACGAAGCCGTTACCCAGATTCATCGTGCCCGGCAGTTTGAGCTTCAAGTCGAAGCCGCCGAGCGCATTGATCGGCACGTTACCTTTCGTCACCTCATTGCCCTGCGAATCTCTAAGCGTGTAAGAGACCGTGCGCCCGACATCAGAAGCGCCGGGCAACCCGACATCGCCTAACTTTCCGCCGCCGACCTTGCGTATCCAACCCTTGATGTGAACTTCCTCGCCCGGACGATACATCTTGCGATCATCGAAGACGTACCAGCGCAGGGCATCAACGTCGCCGCGCTTGTACCAGTTCGTGCCGCTGCTATACCACTGGTCATACTCCGGCAGAAAAGCAACGTCGCGTCCCTGACGTGCAACCAGGAGACTCTCACTCGTGGCGGACTTGTCATTCGTCTTCAAAGGCAGACTTGCCAATCCGAACATCCCGGTCGTGCCCGTCACGCCCAAAGGCTGCACGGTCAACTGCACATCTCTGAGCGGAGCGCCGTCCTTGAGCGTCGTCGCCCACGCGATCAAATTGTTATTATCAACGAACGCAGAGAGGCCGATATTCGTCGCCTGCACCCACGCTTCGACGGATTGACGCTCGCGCTTCTTCGCGCCCGCGCCGCCTTCGACAATCACGATCACCTGTCCCAATCCATCATCGAGCGCGGGCGTCAAATCAATCCGCGTCTCAACCATCTCGTCGGGCTTCAATGCGACCTGCACGGTCTTTGAAGAAACGAGTCTGCCCGGCGGCGTCATCTGCTTCTGCTTCGGGTCTTCGTAGTAGTCATAGACGAAGCGCATGTAGTGTGTGAACTTCTCCCAGTCCACCGGCGTGACGCGATAGAGACTCACCTTGAGCGTGCTGTGATTAACGCTATAGACGGAGAACGCGCGCGGCCCCGATGGATCGAGCGCGACGAATGCCTTGCCGTTCGAGACGAGCGACGGCGGCGCAGCGCCGACGTTGAAGGTGACGCTCACATCTTTGCCGAGCGTCTGGTTGAAAGTATCTTTGATGGAACTGTTGAGCGTGACTTTGTATGTCGTCCGGCCACGCTTCGTCCCTGTGATGTAAAGCACGTTGCCGTAGATTTGTGTCTTGATGCTCTGCATCTCCGGCTCGACGTGAAGCTGCGAGACATCGAACGCGGCGGCGTCAACCGGATTGCTGAAAGTAATCATCCACGCATCGAACGGCGTGCATTTGTTAGCGCCACTGTAATCGTAGCCGCACCTGTGCTCGGTGACGCGGAATAATCCGTAGGTGCGGAAGGAGAACGATTGCGCCGACGTGGTTGTGCGCGGGCCTTCGGCTGATGGTGTGCCGGGGCCGATGTTGACAGTCAAACCTGCATCGGCTGGTAGCGCGAGGCGCGTGTCGTTCGTCTCGGAATTGATCGCGCGAAACGCGAGCCAGCGTCCCTTCTCTGCGGACTTCGCAAGCTGGCTGACGTTCTGATCCTTGTCAACCTCTTCCTGCGTGGCGAGACGAATCTTTAGTTGACTGTTTCCGCTTTGCACCTTGATCGTGTTCAGCACGGCAGTCGGGTCAATGTGCTGATCGAACTCTACGAACATCAAAGAATCGCGCGTGACTGGCGTGCCTGAATACGGATAGGAACTTTTCACTGTCGGCGGTGGAGTCGCAAAGCTCCACGTCTTCGTGGCTGAGAGATTTCCACCGTTCGCCGATTTCGTTCCTGCCACAACGCTCGCCGAATAACTTGTCGCCATCGGGAAGCGTCCGTCCGGGACAAAGAGCAGCGTCTTCGTACCGACCCAACGCCACTTGCCCGGAGGCTGCGGCGTGAGTTTCACCGGAACATCCTGCGCGGCCAAATCATCGTTTGAAGTAACTGCCACCATTGGCTGCGAGAACGTGATACTCAACTGCGGCGCAATCGGCACATCGCCTTCCGGCGCGAAGCGCAACACTTCGAGCGGGCCAGCGGCTTTCTGTTCCGGCGTCGGTGCAGGCTCAGATGATGGGAAAGAAACATTGATCGTCTTGCCAGTGCGCGGCGGCGGCAGCGAGCGTTCACGCAGCGCGAAGTCCTGTTGGTCTCCCGCTTCGGCCTTGACGGGCGGCAACCGCTTGAGAACATTCTGCACCTCACTCTCGGACAATCGCGTTGTCGGCGCGAGGTTATTCGGGGCTTGGCTTTGTGGCTGATCCGCGCCCTCGCTCAAGCGAAATTGTAAGCCGTTCTTCACAGCGTCTCCGTTCGAGGCGTCATCATCATCACCGCGCGATTCACCAGCGCGTGCGGCGGCGACGTTCGGCGCGGCATTAATTTGCGGGATGCTGCCGAGAAAGACAAACAGAATTAAGGAGAGGCTCAGGGTCAGTTTGAGATGCTTCATGGTTTTGGTTCTCTCACTCAAAATTTAAGACGACCGAAACAAACGGGAGAGACTCTAAGATTGGCACTGGCGCTGGACGCGATAACTTCCAGCACGGCTAGAACGCCATATCTCTTTTCAACTTGCACTTAAGGAATCCTTTGCGCCTTATGATCAGTTCGCGCAAAGGCGCAAAGAGGGACTGAAGGCGCGAAGGAGGTTCGTGAAATTTATCATTCAATTTCAAGGTGGCCTTCGCCGATAAAGACGCAACGTCCGCCAATACGCACGCGGCTAATCTCGCCCGCTTCCTGTTCGATGATGATCTTGATGATGCTCGGACGACCCATCTCAATCCCTTGCTCGCTCGTGAATTCTGATCTCTGCGACGTTGGCAGAACTTTGTGGCGCACGAGGTAGCAACCGAGCGGCCCACTCGCCGCGCCGGTCGCGGGGTCTTCCCGAATGCCGAGTGCCGGAGCGAACATGCGCGAGTGAACGCTTGAGCCTTCGAGTGCAGTCTCTTTGGTAAAGACGAAGACTTCGGAGACGCCCAGATTGCCGAGTAGTTTTTCCCAGACATCGAGACGGAAGCGAATGGAGCGCGCTGCCTGCAAACTTTTAAGCGGCACGTAGAGGAAAGGAACGCCGCAGGAAACGACCTCGATTGGCAAGCTCTCTTCAATGTCATCCGGCGTGATGGAGAGCATCTCCGCAACGCCGCGCACATCTTCAAGGCGCGGGCCGAAGGTCGGGAGTAATTGCTGCATCCAGATGAGATCGGGCTGTCCATCTTTGAAGTTGAGTTGGACGGGAATCGTGCCGACGCCCTCTTCGAGTCTGATCGTTGTTTCGTCGCCGCTGACTTCGATCATTCGTTCACGCGCGAGGATGAAAGACGTGCCGACGGTCGGATGTCCGGCCATCGGGAGTTCGGAGCCGGGAGTGAAAATGCGGACGCGGTAGTTGTTCGATGAATCTTCCGGCGGCAGCACGAAGGTCGTCTCCGAGAGATTGAACTCTTTGGCAATTGCTTGCATGAGTTCGGAAGAAAGATCGCGCCCGTCTGTACAGACGGCGAGTTGATTGCCGCCGAAAGCCCTCTCTGTAAAAACATCAACAAGGTGGTAACGAAGTTTCCTCATCTGCTCTTCCTCCGCTTAAACGTCATTTCAAAAACTCAAGTTAATGATCGAGTCAAACTTTGCGCCTTCGGTTTCTCTTTGCGCCTCCAGCGTGAACAACTGTTTCTCGCAAAGGCGCGAAGAGAAGACTAAAGGCGCAAAAAGCAGCCTCTTGTGTTTTGAAAAGCACCCTTTAATATACAGCAACGCCGCGCGCCGATGATACAATGTCGCGGCAGAGCCAGCGATTATTGATTGGAGGTTTTTCAACTTGAGATTACCGACGCGCACCGCGCGACTTGTTTGCCTGACGATTCTTTACGCACTCCTCGTTCAGCTTGCCTACGCACAGAAACCAAAGCAAGCGCGCACGCCTGCAACCGAGCGCAGCACGCTGGTCGAGCGTGTCGGCCCGAACGGTTTTGTGCAGGTCGAAGCGGACAGTTTTACAGACTTGAGCGACCGCCAGAAGATGCTGGCCTACTGGTTGAGCCATGCTTCCATCGCCATTGAGCCGATCATCTACGATCAGATGTCGCGCTTCGGCATCAGTCAGAAACGCATCCTCGATGCGATTGTCTCGAATCCGAAAGGTATCAACCTCGCCACGATGAAAAAGATCGTGGAGTTCACAAAACTCTTCTGGGCTAATAAAGGAAATCACAACGAAGTCACCGCGCAGAAATTTCTGCCGACGTTTACTTACGAGGAGTTGGAACAGTCCGGCTTGCAGGCGATTCGTAACGGTGCGCTGTTGGAGACGCCCGAACAGTTTCGCAAGGAATTAGCCGAACTCAAGCAATCACTCTTTGATCCGAGCTTCGAGCCGTTGACGACCGCCAAGAATCCGCGCGGCGGCCTCGACATCATTCAGGCGAGCGCCAACAATTTTTACTCAGGCGTCCAGTTAGCCGACCTTAAAGATTTTAAGGAGCAGTATCCGCTCGATTCGCGCGTCGTCAAGGTTGATAATCGTCTCGTCGAACAGGTCTATCGCGCGGGCAGGCCGGACGGAAGTGTTCCCGCCGGACTCTATGCCAACTATCTCTCGAAGGCGATCAGCTTTTTCGAGAAAGCGCGCGAGTATGCAGAACCCGGACAGACGCAGGTGATTGACGATCTCGTTCGCTTTTATCGAACGGGCGAGATGCAGGACTGGCTGCGCTTCGGCGCAAGCTGGGTGCAGAACAATCCGCCCGTTGATTTCGCCAACGGCTTCATCGAAGTCTATCGTGACGCGCGCGGCGCGAAGGGCACTTCGCAGAGCTTCGTTTCGATCACGGACGAGCGCGTCAACAAATTGATGACGAAGATCGCGGACAACGCGCAATACTTCGAGAACCGCGCGCCCTGGGCGGATCAATATAAGAAGCAGGGTGTCAAGCCGCCGCTTGCGAAAGCCGTCGAGACTGTGACTGAGACTGGCGACTTCGGCGTCTCAACCGTCGGCGATAATCTGCCGAATGAAGATGAGATACATGAGAAGTACGGCACGAAAAGTTTCTTCTTCACCGGCTCGTCGCGCACGCTCAATCGCGCCGCAGGTTTTACATCGCTCGAAGAGTTCGCTTCATCGCCGGAAGAGTTAGCCATCAGCAAGAAGTACGGCGACGAGGCAGAAGATTTAGAGACGGCGCTGCATGAAGTCATCGGTCACGGCTCAGGCAAAGTCAATCCGAAGCTGACGAAAGAGCCTGCTTCCTATCTCAAGGAATACTACTCGACGCTCGAAGAAGCGCGCGCAGATTTGATGGCGCTCTGGAACGTCTGGGACCCGAAACTGCGAGAGCTTGGGCTAATCTCGCACCCGGACGTGGCGAAGGCCATGTATTACGCGACCGCACGCGCTCCGCTCACACAGTTACGCTCGATTCCTGAAGGCGATCAGATCGAAGAAGACCACCAGCGCGACCGGCAGTTGATCGTCAACTACATCATGGACAAAACGGGCGCGATTGAGCGCGTCGAGCGCAACGGCAAGTCGTACATGGTCGTCAAGGATTTCGACAAGATGCGTGAGGGCGTCGGGATGCTGCTGGCGGAGTTGATGCGGATCAAAGGCGAGGGCGATTACAACGCGATCAAAGCACTCGTTGATAAGTACGCCGTTCACTTCGACCCGAAGCTACGCGATCAGGTCATGGCGCGTTACAAGAAATTGAATCTGCCGACTTACTGGACGGGAATCAACGCGACGCTGACACCACGATTCGCGCCGAACGGGAAACTGATGAGCGTCGGGATTTCGTATCCGCGCAACTACATGCGGCAACAACTTGAGTACGCCGCGATGTATGATCCGGTCTTGCTCCCAGACAGAAAAGCAAGGAGGAAGTAAAAATAGAATTCAGGAGCCAGAATGATAAGGCGGCGGCCACATCAACAGATATTGTCTTTCTTTTCTTCTGACTCCTGGCGTCTGGATTCTGACTCCTGCTTTCCTGTATGCTTCCTGTTCGGTCAAGATGAGTATTGACAGGGGACTTTGACGAGCATAAAATTACGGGCATAGCACAAGTCAAGGGAAGCTGTACTCGAACGGTTCCTGATACTTGGGATTGACACGAGAGAAGAGTCAAACACTGAGGCTCTCTACAGCGAGTCGGTGAACGTACGCACCGCTCCCAAAAGAGTGTTGGAGCTTTCCAACATGCGCGCGCCCCACAGGGTTTTTGAAACTGTGTGGGGCGTTGTCGTGTTTGGAGGACGAACGAGTGGACTATTTGCTTGCCAGAGGCTCTGGTTCATAAGTGGCTTCGCTGTGCGGCTCTAAAACTGCTCGCAGGTCGTCGCGCATTCCTTCGATCTCGTCAACCGAAGCGCCGAAGCGTCTCTCAATCTCCGCTTCATCTAATGTATCAAGCGCATAATTTAACGCGGCTTCGTACACAGCAAGTTCATCCTCTGAAACTCTAGCCTCAACTATCGCCACTGCCGCTACTTTCTCTTTGGTGATTGCTTCCATACTACTTTAACTCGTCTGGTAATTCGTTACGTTCGATGCTTTCCCACTTTCCATCGCTCACGCGACTCTGACGATTAGCCCTCGTTGTGCGGAAACTCGTGTGATGCTGCCCATCACTCATGAAAACATGAGTGCGGCCACGCGAGCCGATGAACACATAGTAGCCGCTTTCAATGTCCAAATAAATTTCGGTTGCCGCTGCCTTATCATTGGCCGCGTCGCTTGTCGGCCTGCCTGAATCGGAATGACGATCCTCACCATGCGACGTGCGCTTTACCATGTTAGAACTTCTGTGCCTCTGCGTCCAGAAGAACGCGCTTTCCTGATAGCTTCTTTGCAACCCTTCAACTTCTGCTATACGTCCACTCTCTCACCTGACATAGATCGGGTTCGAGATAATCCAGGGCTTATCTTTAACGAGGCTGCCAAGCTGCGTGAGATAAATCTCAACACGATAAACGCCGCGCTCTGTAACAGCGTATTCCTTGCTTGATGCTCCATCTTCATCGCGAATGATCTGACCGTCTTTGATGAGCAGCACTCGACTGTTGACGGGCGTCGTGACAATCAATCGAACTCCGTCCAGCAGCTCAATCTCATCGCCCATTATCTTCTTGCCTTGACTGTTCTCGGCGGTGAAGGTGAAACCTGTGGAGTCGCCGAAGAGATCGAAGGCGATGTAGCTGTGGCCGCTTGCGAGTGCTGCGAGCAGCGTCTCGGAAGTCAGAGGCTTCTCTTTTTCAATCAGGACGTGATTGCGGACGATGCTGAAACTTCTTTCATAAGGGTCTAGATGAAGGCCGATTAGTTCCTTGCCTGTCAAATCTCCGATGCGAAAGCCGACGTTGGCGTGAGCGTCGTTTCCGGCGGTGGCGACGATCCTGCGATTCTTCGTGCGGATCAAATCATCCCAACGCTTCAGAGCATCGCTCGGCCTTTCGTAAAAACGCGCGAACATCAGGTCTGGATAGCTCCAGTAAGACCAGAGGCCGTCGAAGAAGGTGACGAAGTAATTGATCTTCTTCGTGTTGGTGTAGAGATTATAGACTTCGATTCCGTCGTAGCCATCCGCATCCCAGCTTTGAAACTCGTGTGGGTAAGCGATGAAGGCGAGGCCGCCGCGCGCCTTCTGCGTTGCGAGCACTTGCTCAGAGCCGATGGTGTTGTCTGTGGTAGCGTCGGCGCTTCCGGGCATGATTAGAAAGCGGTCGTGGCTTGCGGTGACGACCTCGTTGCCGTTGATGAAGAGCACACCCGCGTGAACGCCTTTGAGCGTCTGCTCCGAAGTGTCCATCAAGTCGGACGGATGCTCGGTCATCACGACGAAGTTCAGATTGTTGCGATTCGCGGCCTGAATGATGTCAGCGAGATTGCCTGTGCTGTGTCCGCCCAATGAAGAGTGAACATGAATCACGCCCTTGTAATCTGTGTACGCGCTCTCCGTTTGATTCACGACGCGCTGCGCGTTGACCTGTTGAATCGCAGAACGTAAAGCGCCGAGACGTGTGCGGCGATAGATGAAGGGAATTTGAAAGAGTAGAAAGACGGCGAGGATGATGAGCGCCACTTTCTTCCAGCGCTTCATCTCTTTCCAGTGCGGTCTTTTCAGTTTCCACTTCATAACTTCTGGTGTTCTCTGATTGAAGTTTTTGAATACAATGAATTGCCACTAGCTTCAGCTAGTGGAAAAGATTGGTAACAGATTGATCGGCTTTAGCCAAAAGATTTGGCTAAAGCCACATTCTTTCTGGCCTTCAAATCCTACAGCTAAAGCTGTAGGCAATTCACTAACGCTGTTGGCAACTCAAAACTTTCATTACATAGCATCAGTCTTCATCAACGAAGTCAACCGACGCGACATGCTCGCTGATATTGCGACCCAGGTCTGCGACGAGAATGTGTTCAGGATGCACGGTGTAGGCTTCGAGCGCGGCACGGTCGCGGAAGGTGGCGACGAGGCCAGTGTCGTAGGAGCGCGGGAGTTTCAGCAGATCGCCGCCGACGCTGAAGCTCTCAATCTCCGGGATGATGGAAGCCAGACGCTTGAGCCGCGCGACGTGTTCATCACGCACGGGCTGCTCAACGTCGGCGCGATATTTCCAGACCACAATGTGTGTCAGCATGTTTTCAAACCTCTGAGTCGAGACTAAATCGAAGCACGAGAGATTGGCAGACGAGCGATAGACGCTCCACGAAGCCACACGCGCAGCCACACGAAGAAGACCAAAACGGTTTCGTGTCGTGCGCGTGTGATGCGCGTGGATCATTCTCTTTTCGTCTCTCCAACTGTTGCCGGTTTCAATTTAGGTGAAATTAACAATCAAGCGCGACCTATTTTTACACAAGTCGTGCGAGTTCTTCATTCAAGAGTTGCCACGCGCGACGAATGTGCGCTTCGGTTGTGCGAATATTGCCGATGGCGAGGCGAAGCGTGAACAGGTCGCGTAAACGTGTATGCGAGAGGAAGAGTTCGCCGCCAGCGTTGACGTTGTTCATTACGCTCGCGTTGAGCGCGTCGAGACGTGCGGCGCGGGCGTCTTCCGCTTCGCCTTCAAGGCGCGGGCAGGCGCGGAAGCAGACGAGGCTGAAGGGCACGGGCGCAAGCCTCTCCCAATCAGGTGACTCGTCAACCCAGCGCGCGAAGAGTTGCGCGAGACGACAGTGCTCGCGGATGCGCGCGGCGAGTCCCTCGTGCCCGAAGTAGCGAATAATCATCCAGAGTTTCAGCGCGCGGAAGCGGCGGCCAAGTTGGATGCCGTAGTCCATGCCGTTGCGGACGGTTTCGGCTTCGCTCGTTTTGAGATACTCGGGGATGAGCGAGAAGGCGCGGCGCAGGATGTCCATGCGGCGCGAGTAGAGCACGGAGAGATCAAACGGCGTGAAGAGCCATTTGTGCGGATTCGTGACGAGTGAGTCTGCGCGTTCGCAGCCCGCGAGAATATGTTGCAGTTCTGGAAGAATCGCGGCGGAGCCTGCGTAAGCTGTATCAACGTGCAGCCAGATTTTATGAGTGGCGCAGATGTCCGCAATCGCGGGCACGGGATCAATGCTCGATGTCGAAGTGGTGCCGACGGTGGCGACGACGCAGAGTGGAATCGCGCCGTCGCGCTTGTCTTCTTCGATTGCTTGCGCGAGGGCTTGGGTGTCCATGCGAAATTCGGCGTCGGTCGGAACTTTGCAGAGCGAGCGTTGGCCGAGTCCTAATGTGATAACAGCTTTCTCGATGGAGGAATGCGCCTGCTCGGAAACATAGACGCGCAGCAGTGGAAGATCAGTGCGACCGCTCATGCCGTCTTCGCGGATGTGCAAGTTCAAACTCTCGCGCGCGGCGGCAATCGCGTGCATGGAAGCGACGGACGCCGTGTCGTAGATTAGCCCGTCGAAGCCCGCGTCGAGTCCCATCATCTGACGGAGCCAGTCGAGCGCGACCTGTTCAAGCTCGATAGCGGCGGGGCTGGTGCGCCAGAGCATCGCTTTGACATCGAAGGCGGCGGTGAAGAGTTCGCCGAAGATGCCGGGCGCGGATGCAGACGTGGCGAAGTAGGCGAAGAACGATGGGTGATTCCAATGCGTCAGCGCGGGCGTGATGAGACGATCAACGTCCGCCAAAATATTTTCCATCGCTTCGCCTTTGGCGGGAGGCTGAGATGGCAGCGCGTTGATGAGTTCGCCGGGCTTGACCTGCGAGAGCACGGGACGCTCGGCGATGTGCGTGAGATAATCGCTGATCCAGTCAATGATCTCATGGCCGAAGCGACGAAAAGCGGGCGCGCTCATGTCGCCAAGCTCAGGCGCGAAGCCTTCGGGTCTCTCTTCCGTTTCTTTCATAAATTTACCGGACGACGCAGGGTGGAAAAACTCCGGTCGGAACTATACAGGCGCGCAAAAGAAAAGGGCAGCTTGAAAGCCGCCCTCATCGTCTGGAAGATGGGTTGTTGAATCAAGGCCCGAATCTCATGCGATACTCAACCGAGTTGAGGAAGCCGTTAATCAACATCCGATAGTCGCCCGTACTGTTCAACGTCTGAAGCCACTGCACGTACATGCTATCGGCATCACGGCGCAAGTAGCCGAAGTATTGCATGATGACGAATGCTTCGTTGTAATACTTAGTGTACATCTCCGAACTCTCGACCAGCGCGCGCAAGACCTGTGCTTGCGTCATTGAGTTATTCGCCAGCCCCGCAATCCACCCGGCTTTCGACGGATGATTCGGTAAGCC
>JAVHWW010000002.1:0-7829 GCA_032159235.1 Acidobacteriota bacterium | reverse complement strand
TCACTGAAGATAGTATGAACCAGGTATTACGTTTATGTTAAGGAACGGCAGAATTCAGAATCCAGAATTCAGGAGTCAGCAGAAAAGAAAAACAGAATCTGTCGCAGCGGGTTGCCGCCTGTTTATTCCGGCTTCTGGATGCTGACTCCTGAATTCTGCTTTTCTTCCTCCTCCGTTTGCCTGTAAAATCTGTTGTCACTCCCGGCAGGAGCTTCAAGGTAGTTCTTTCAACTTGAGAAGCGCGTTCCCAATCGCTTCAGAGACTTTCCGAAAATCTTTATGGCTTTACTGAAAATTACAGATGCGAGCGGTCGGCAATGGCAGTACGACCTTGTGCCGCAAGCCGCGTGCACGATTGGCCGTTCGCCGGATAACTGCATCGTTCTGGACGACCCGCGCGCCTCGCGCCATCACGCGCACATCCGCTTCGACGATCCGCTCTACACACTCGTTGACGGCGTCGTCATTGGCGGACAGGTACGACGCAGCGCCAACAAGGTCTTCGTCAACGGCGAGGCCACTTACGAGCACCCACTCAAAGACGGCGACCGCGTCACCATCGGCGCGAGCACTCTGCGCTTCGAGCAGCAGAAAGAGGAACGCCAACCGGATGTGCATTACGACGACAAGCCGCTCGGACACACGCAGCTTCTGATCTCCGCCAACGACGTGATGACGACCGTGCTGCGCGCGAGCAAGCCGCCGACGCAGACTACAGCCTTAGAGCGCGACAAAGAGATGGAGGCACTCCAACGCAAGGCCAACATCCTCGCGGAACTGTACGAGATGAGCAAAACGCTCGGCTCCGTCTTCGATCTCAACGCCATCTTCGCCAAAGCGACGGATATTATCTTTCGCTCGACACCTGCTGATCGGGTCGTCGCGCTGCTGGCGGAAATTACACCGGGAGGCAGCAATGAGGATGTTGAGTTAGTTCCCGTCGCCACGCGCGCACGCGATGAGAAACTCGAAGCGCACGCCAAGAAGTTGACCATCGGTCGAACGATCACGCGCAAGGTGATGAAGGATCGCGTAGCGCTTCTTTCGCAGGATGCGGCTGCGGAGTTTGTGGGCGTCGAATCAATCGTCTCGCAGGGCGTGCGCTCGACCATCTGCGCGCCGCTCGTCGCGGAATCCGGCGTGCACGGCGCGCTCTACGCAGATCGTCTCGATCCGTTCGCGGCCTTTAAGCCTGACGACCTTGAGTTGATTACTGCGGTCGCGGCGCAAACAGCCGTCGCGGTCGAGAACGCACGCGCTCACGAACGCCTCGCACGCGAAGAAGTCGCACGCGCCAACTACGGGCGATTCCTTCCCGAATACGTCGTCAAGCAGATGCTGGAAAACCCGGAATCCTTCAAGCTCGGCGGCGTCAATCAAACCATCACAGTGCTTTTCGCAGACATCCGCGGCTTCACACGGCTCTCCGAGCACGCCAAGCCCGAGAAGGTCGTGCAGCTTCTCAATAAATATTTCTCTGCGATGACCGACATCATCTTCGCGCACGGTGGCACGCTCGACAAATATCTGGGCGACGGCTTGATGGCTCTCTTCGGCGCTCCGACCGCGACGCCGGAGGACGCGACCAACGCGCTCAATGCCGCAGTCGCCATGCAGCGTCGCGTCATCGGCATCAACGAGGAGTTGCGCGCCGAAGGTTTCAACGAGATCGGCATCGGGATCGGTCTGCACACAGGTGAAGCGACCGTCGGCTACATCGGCTCCGAACGGCGTTCGGAATACACCGCCATCGGCGATACGGTCAACACCGCCGCGCGCCTCGAATCGAACTCCATCAGCGGGCAAATTCTCCTCAGCGAATCGTCCGCCCGCGCTGCCACCAGCCGTTACCAGCTCAAGCAACGCGATCCCATCTACGTCAAGAATCGCGCGCAGCCCGTCCCACTCTTCGAGGTCGAATGGGAGGCGGGCAAATCGCAGGACGAATCAATGCTTAACTCCTTAGACAATCGAGTCGGCGCGTAAACGAATAATGGCAGTGAAAAGTGAAAAGCGAATAGTGAAAAGTGAATAGTTAAAAACCGTCTTCACTTTTCACTATTCACTATTCACTTTTCACTTTTTCAATGGAGCGTGCTTTTGAACATCGGCAAGTTTATCCACAAACAGATTTCCGTAGCGCGCGTCTATGGCATTCCGGTGCGGATAGACTATCGCTGGTTCGTGGTCTTCAGCATCAGCGTCTGGCTGGTCGCCGCAAACTTGCAGCACGGGATACGCGGCTTGCCGCCGGTGGATGCTCTGACCGCGTGGCTGCTCGGCGTGGTGACGACTCTCGCGCTCTTTCTCTCCGTCTTCGGCCACGAACTTTCGCACGCGCTGGTCGGGCGCATGGAAGGAATCGAGACTGAGGAGATTGTGCTGCATCCGTTCGGCGGATTGGCGCGACTGCGTAATGAGCCGGACACGCCGCGCGCTGAGTTTCGCATCGCGGTGGCTGGCCCGGCGGCGAGTTTTATCTTCGCCGTGATGGCTTTCGGCGCATATCAAATCGCGCTCTTGGGCGGTTATCGAACAGCCGCCACGATTCTCTTCTTCATCGGCTCAGGCAATATTCTGCTGGCGCTTTTCAATCTCTTTCCAGGCTATCCACTCGACGGCGGGCGCGTGCTGCGCGCTCTGCTCTGGCGTCTGCGTGGCGACATCGTGGAAGCGACGCGCATCGCCGGCCTGTGCGGAGTTCTGATGGGAGTCGCGCTGATGGTCTTCGGCATCTACATCGCGGTCTCGCCGCAGTGGAATGGACTGCTCTCAGGTTTGTGGTCTGTCTTCGTCGGACTGTTTCTCTTCGACGCTGCCGCAAGCGTCGTCAGACATGCACGTAACATGAAGCAGGCGACGGTGGCGGACGCGATGGGCGCGCCCGTTGCGATTGAGCCTGATGTGCTCATCAGCCAGTTCGTTGATTCGATCCTGCCGATGTATCGCCGGACGAGTTTCCCAGTCGCACACGGACGACAACTACACGGTATTCTCGCGCTCGAAGATTTGAAGAAACTACCACGCGAGCGCTGGCGCGAGACTCGCGCACGCGACGTGATGCGCCCCGTTGATGCCACACTCTTCGTCGAATCAACAGCGACGATGGCGCGCGCAGATGAAATCATGCAGCGCAACGGCATCAGCGCGCTCGCCGTTATTGACCACACAGGCCAGCTTGTCGGATTCATCCAACGCGGAAGGCTGAAGAGAGTGAAAAGTGAAAAGTGAAAAGTGAAAAGTGAATAGTTAAAACCACGTTCTTGTTTCTCACTTTTCACTATTCACTTTTCACTTTTCAGCATCACAACTTCACCGTCAACCACACGCGCCAGATATTCACCATCGCGCATGACCCACGCGATGCGGTGGCCTTTCCGTGCCAGCTCTGCCCACTCGCTGCTCTTCTGCGGATTCTGTTCGACGAGGATTGCGCCGTCGGGCAGGTTGACGTAGCGCAGACCGGAGCGTGCGAACTTTTTAACGCCGCGCCCGCCGCCCATCAGCTTCTCGAACGCGACGAGAATGACGCCCGCGTTCAATTTCTCGGTTTCAGACTCCTCTTGCTTCCCGTGCGCCTGGCTCAAAACACTTGCTCCTGCTTGTTGCCTTCGGTCTGTTGTTTCTGCGTTTGAGGGTTTGCGAGCAAGCGCTCGACTATTTCAATTAACTCACTTCGGCGGAATGGTTTTGACAGATAGGCGTCGAATCCTCCTTCGAGGGCGCGTATCCGTGTGCCATCGGCGAAGGCACTGACGGCGGCGCAGAGAATATTGCGCGTGCGCTCGTCGCCGCGCAATTCTCGAATGACATCCCAACCGTCAAGTCCCGGCATCGAGAGATCAATCAGAGCGATGTCGGGCGGTGTGGCTCGCGCCATCTCGAGGCCCTCGCGTCCATCGCGCGCTTCCCGGACGAGATAACCGTCCGGCTCCAGCATCAGGCGCAATAGCTCGCGGTTGTCTGCGTAGTCGTCTATGACAAGAATGTTGGCAGGCATGATACGAATCGAGAATTTAGCCTGCATCAGGACGAGTGTCAAACTATTCAACATGATCGGCGGGCTGAGTTTCTTCATTCTTGAATCTCAACCACTATTTCTTCACCACAGAGGACACGGAGAAACGATGAACGCGGAACGATGAATGATGAACGGGGAAGGAATGGTTTTCTCTTCAGTTCATCATTCATCATTCATCGTTTTCTTGACACTCTTCATTGCGCCCGTCCATAATCCGAGACCGGACGTGCCGATTGCGGATTGCGGATTGAAAAAGAGAGAAGGCAGAAAGCAGAAGATAGAAGGCAGTAAAAAGCCGCTTCGTCTTGTCTGCCTTCTGCTTTCTGCCTTCTACCTTCTGTTCTTCTCATTCCGCAATCCGCAATCCGAAATCCGCAATTTGGAGGGCAACGGTGGTCAGTGGAGAACTGGAAAACAGCCTGCGCGCAGAAATTGATGAATATCTCAACTCGCGTCTGAATGGGCTACAAGAAGAGATTGCGCGCGTGCAGAGCCAGGTCAACGAATCCTTCACGCGCCTGCTCGAACGCTCGCGCGGCGAGTCGCAGTCCAACACAGAGGTCGCCGCTTCGATCTCCGAAGTGATCCGCGCGGCTCACGAACGCGGCGTCGAGGATGCTGCGGCTGAATCGTCGCGCACGAAGGCTTCGAGCGACATCGCCATCATCAAGGCCGCCGTCGAAGACCTCAGCGAGCAGCACACGCAGACGGAGATTCTCAAAGCGCTCGTCAATCGCGCCGCTTCGTTCGCACCGCGCGTCGCCTTCTTCGTCATCAAAAACGAGCAGGCGATAGGCTGGCGTGCGCGCGGACTCGAAGGCACGGTCGGAGACGATGCCGTGCGCGAGATCGTGCTGCCGCTTTCGGCTGACACGCCCTTGAGCGATGTCGTCAAGTCGCGCACGACCTGGAGCGGACAGCCCGGCGGCAACGCTGAAGATTACATGCTGCTTAATAAGCTCGGCAGTGATCCGCCGCAGCGCATGGTTGCGATTCCGCTCATCGCGCGTGGGCGTGCCGCCGCCGTCCTCTACGCAGATTCCGCCGCGCTCGAATCGGACGCCATCAATCTCGAAGCTCTCGAAACGCTCGTGCGCGTCGCAGGCATGGCCGTCGAGTTATCAACCATCGCGCGGCCCGCGCCCGCACAGCAGCCAGCACAAGCCGAAGCCGCGCAACAAGCGCCGCAAGCTGAACCGGAAGCCCACGAACAACCACAGCCATCCGAAGCACCGCACGCCGAAGCGACTGAAGCACCGGAAGCGCGCGAGGCCGAGACTCCGACGCTCGAAGCAGAAGCGCACGCTGTCGAAGAGATCGAAACTGCCACGCCTGAACCCGCGCCGATGCAAGCCGTGACCGATGCAGAGATCGGAGAAGAAACGCTCGTGATGGAAGCCCCGTCTGCCGAAGTTTCATCCGCTCCGGTCGAAGCCTCTACTCAACCGTCAGACGAGACGACAGCCGAAGTCGAACAGCCGCAGCCTATGCCTTCTGGTCAGTACGTTGCTCCGCTCGGCGGTGCGCGAAGTTATGGCCGCGCGGCTGACGCTGCGGAGTTGCCCGTCGAAGTCGCCAGCGATGACGAGCGGCGTCTGCACAACGACGCGCGCCGCTTCGCACGCCTGCTCGTCTCCGAAATCAAGCTCTACAACAAACAGAAGGTCGAAGAGGGACGCGCCGATGGAGACCTCTACGCGCGGCTGCGCGAAGACATAGACCGCTCGCGCCAGATGTACGAGAAGCGCGTCGCGCCGCCCGTCGCCGCGCGCTACGACTACTTTCATCAGGAACTCGTCAACACGCTCGCCGAAGGCGACCCGTCAAAACTCGGCGCAGGCTATAAGAGCAGTGAAAAGTGAATAGTGAATAGTGAATAGTTAAAACCATCCTTCACTATTCACTATTCGCTTTTCACTTTTCACTATTCACTATTCACTTTTCACTATTGGTTACAGCCTTGACCTTCAACTTCCGCCAGCATCACACGACACTGATTATCGTCGGCCTCGTCATCGTCATCGGAGCATCCGTTGCGCCATTTATGAGCGCGAGTTGCAGCACACGCCATCGTGAATCACCTCCCGGCGAGGCGACAGCGCTCGAACAGTTGCGCAGCATGACGCGAGGCGGCGTGCTGCCTGCCGAAGATGTGGTCGCAAAGATCGAGACGGATTTTCCGAACACGAAAGCTGCGGGGCTGGCTCGCCTCCTTCGCGCGCGAATTCGTATCAAGCAGGGCGACTTCGCGGGCGGCATCGCGCTGCTTGATTCAAGCGTCATTCGTGATCGCACGGCGCTCGGCGACTACGCGCTGCTGCTGCGCGCACGCGCACTCGAACAACTCAATCGCCGGGTTGAGGCGCGCGCCGATTACGAAAAACTCGCGCGCGATTATCCAACGTCCATGCGCGCAGGCCACGCTCTGCGCCGTGATGCGGAGATGCTGATGGACGAGAATCAAGCTGCCGCCGTGCCTGTTCCTTTGAAAGACCTCGCCGCGAAAGACGACGCGGCGGCGTTGCTCCTGACGGGCAAAGCCTACGAGCAAGCGGGAGATTCGACACGTGCGCTTGCCGCCTATCGTCGCATCTACTTCTACTCGCCCGCCGCCGTCGAGAGCATCGAAGCCGAAGCGCGCATCAAACAACTCAACGCCACGACCGCGCCCGCGACAGCCGACGAAGCCGTCACGCGCGCCAACAAACTCTTCGACGCGAAGCGCTACAACGATGCTGTTGGTGCATACAGCGATGCGTTCACACGCTTTCCCACAACGCAGAACGCCCAGTCCCAACTCAAACGCGGCATCGCCGCCGCGAACGCGCGCCGCCTGCCTGATGCAATCTCATCTCTCAACAGCATTCCGACCTCGGCAGAAGAACGCGCCGAAGGTCTCTTCTATCTGACGCAGGCTTACGCGAACGCACACCAGTACGACCAAGCGCGCAACACGATTGCGGAGATGCGTCGCTCTTTCCCCGACAGCGCGTTTACGCGCCGCGCGATGAATCGTGCGGGCGAGATTGCGCGCGACGCGAAAGCGACTGCCGACGCGATGAACTTTTTCCGCGATGCAGTCAGCGCTTATCCCGGCGCGGGCGAAGTCGCGCAGGCACAGTTTGAGATCGCCTGGGCAGCGCACGATGCGAAGAACTATCAGGAATCGTCGCGCCTGTTGACGGAACACCTCGCGCTCTACGCCGACAAGAACACGGACAATCGTGGCCGCGCCGGATACTGGGCTGCGCGCGATTCCGAACGCGCCGGAAAGTTAGCGGAAGCCCGCGCGCTCTACGAAGCAATGCAGACGCGCTACGGCGCAAGCTGGTATGGCGACCTCGCGCGGCAACGACTCGACACGATGAAGCGCAACGGCAACGTGCCGCAAGCGAACTTCTCATCAGATCAGACGATGAGCCGCGCCATCGGCAACCTGAAAACCGTCACCGTCGCTGAAGAGACCGCCGGACAGAATGAGAACGAGCGCGTCACCAAAGCAGACCAACTCAGTAATATCGGCATTGACGATTTCGCACTCGAAGAATTAAACGTCGCCTCGCAAGCCGCGCCGACCAGCCCGCGCGTCAATCTCGCCATCGCACGTATCTACCGCACGCGCGGTCAGAATCTGCTCGCCTTCAACACGCTCAAGAAGAGTTATCCTGATTACTCGCAGATGAAGCCGGAAGAACTGACGCGCGATGAGTGGGATATTTTGTACCCGCTCAACTACTGGGACATCATCGTGCAGGAAGCCACGAACAAACGGCTCAACCCACATCAGGTCGCCGGACTCATCAGACAG
>JAVHWW010000110.1:0-16494 GCA_032159235.1 Acidobacteriota bacterium | reverse complement strand
CATCATCACAAGCAATCGCATCGGCGGTCGCGCGGGTTCTCGAAGAAAACTCTCGCGCCGCTCTCGCTACGCTCGTTGAAGCTGAAAATAATATCGGCGCGAAGCTGCTCGTCGCAGAGACGGGCGCGCGAACGGGTAGTCTGGGCGATGAGGCGCTGGACGAAGTTGTCGCTGCGTCTGCCAGAACTTTTCTCGATTCGCGCACGGAAGCGCAAACTTTTAAGCTCGAAGAATTAACGAATGACTTTCAAGAGCGACTCGATGTGCGTATTCTCTTCGAGCGCATTGAGCCTGAGCCGCGACTCGTCGTCTGCGGCGCGGGACACGTCGGCGCATCGCTCGCGCGCCTCGCGCGTTTCATCGGTTATCGCACGACGTTGATTGATGATCGCAAGGATTTTGTGACGCGCGAGAGATTCCCGGATGAAGATATTGAGTTAGTTGTTGCCAGGAGTTGGACGGATGCCGTTGGCGAGAGTATCGGCGGCGGGCGCGGCGTTTCTGTCGCCATCGTCACGCGCGGGCATAACGAAGATGAAGAGTGCCTGCGCGCTGTGATGTCAACTGAGCCGGATTACGTTGGATTGATTGGCAGCAAGCGACGGACGAACATTGTGTTAGAACGCTTGCGCGAAGCGGGCGTTGATGAGGAGCGTTTGAGGAAAGTGCGTGCGCCAATCGGGTTGGACATCGGCGCGGTCTCGCCGCAGGAGGTCGCGCTCGCTATTCTCGCGGAAATTGTTGCAGAGAGACGCGGCGGCATGGGCAGTTCGCTTTCAGCATGGAGACGAAACGAACGATGAAAAGCAGAATCCAGAAGAAAAGAGAAACAAAATCTGTGAAAGCGATTTCAGCCTCGCTATTCTGGATTCTGAATTCTGAATTCTGAATTCCGCTTTTCATCGTTCATCCTTACTGTTTATGGTTGCAGAATTAGAGACAAGCAAACAGGAAGTGAAGCGCAGGGGCGGCATGTTTCGTGCGCTCTCGCATCGTAATTTCAGACTGTTCTGGACGGGCGCGTTTCTCTCGAACGTCGGCACGTGGATGCAGGCATTGGCGCAGGGCATCCTCGTCTATCAACTGACCCATTCACCGTTCTGGCTGGGGATGGATGGATTCATGGCGACCGCGCCGGGATTGGTGTTGACCCTGCTGGCGGGCGTCTTCGCAGACCTCGTTGATCGGCGGCGTCTGCTGCTCTTCACACAAATTGGAGCGGGTCTCTCCGCGCTCACGCTCGCCGTGCTGATTGCGACGGGCGCGGTGCAGGTCTGGATGATTCTCGTGCTCTCGTTCGTGACCGGCTGCTGCTTTGCGATTGCCGGGCCGTCGTACCAGGCGTTTACGCTCGACCTCGTTGAGCGTCAGGACTTAGCCAACGCGATTGCGCTCAACTCGACGCAGTTTCAGTTCTCGCGCGTCATCGGCCCGACTCTGGCCGGAATCGCCATTAGAGTTTTTGGCCTTGCCGGATGCTTCTTCGCCAATGCCGTCTCCTTTGTCGCCGTCATCGTCTCGCTAATGATGGTTCGGTTTGACAAGAGCAAGATGGGTGCACCCACGCATTCAGTGAAGGATCGGCACGCAGTCTGGCAAGATTTGGTTGAGGGCCTGCGTTATGTCCGCCAACGCCCGCGTGTTTTCATGTTGATTATGATCTCAGGGATCACGAGCCTCTTTGGTGCTCCGTATCTTCAGATGATTCCGTTCTATGCGCGAGATGTTTTCCACATGGATCAGAGCGGCAACTCGCTGCTGATGGGCGCGTCGGGCGCGGGCGCGCTCGTCGGTGCGTTGCTGCTCGCTTACTTAGGCAACTTCAAATACAAGGGCTGGTCTGTCCTGAGCGGCGCGTTTGGCTTCGCGCTCTGCCTGATCGGATTCGCCTTGTCAACAAACTTGATTGTCTCGCTCGCCTTTATCTTCGGGATGGGCTTCTCGCTCGTCAGTTGCGTGGCGGTCGTCAACACGCTCTTACAACAACTCGTGACAGACCAGATGCGCGGGCGCGTGATGAGCATGTTCATTCTCTCGTTTATCGGCACGATGCCCATCGGCAATCTCATCGCCGGAGCCGCCGCCGAGCGCTTCGGCGCGCCGCACACGCTCGCCACTGGCGGCATCATCATCGCCCTCTTCATTATCACCGTGACGTTTGGTGATAAGCGTCTGCGAGAGCTTAATTGAGGCGTGATTTCAGGGGAGGACAGTGACTGTTCCAAATTGTCGGAAGTGTTGATCGAAGGCGAAGGCGTATTTAAGATTCAGCTTGTCAATAATTGTTTTGCTGGTGCAGTCCGTGAAACTCCACTTCTTGTCGGAGAAGCTACGAAAGACTTCCCATGCTAAACGAATGTCGGCTTCGGTCAGATAGAAAACTGTTGCCAGATTGCCGTTGAAGAACTCTTCTCCTATCCGCAAGGCGCGTGATTCCTCGCCTCGTGCCCTGAGCAGAGTGAGTGTTTCGTCCACTATATAATCTGTTGTGATTAACGGTTCGGTGTTGTTGCGCAACCAATTGGAAGCTGCCACATAATCCGGGTCTGAGGGGACGACGCTCGCAAACCACGCGCCTGTATCAACCAGAATCAAGGCTTATCCTTTCTCATAGAGAATTTGATCGTGGTCGCGCCCGGAAAACTCTTCGCTGTCTCCCTCTAATGGCAGCGCAGCAATATCGGCAAGGATTTCCGCCGCCGCTCTGTTGCCCGAAACAGGCTCGCGCGTCGTGATAATCACTTCGACGTGCGCTCCTTCCTCTAACAAGAGCGGCTCTTTCAGTCTCAACACCCCCTGCTCATAAATAGCTTCAACGGTCGTTGTCATAATCTGGCCTTCTTTCGCTGGAAATTATAACATGTGTTCCCTTAGTTCTCGTGCTTTGCAAGAAAAGGTGGTGGCGGGCGTTCTTCCAGCAAAAGCACGGCCTCCGGCCTGCGTCATCAAAGCCTTGAAGGAGAGTGTTATGCGTCACAAAAGAGTTTCCATCGGCCTGACCTTTATCGTATTGCTCGTGGCAACGGCGGCCACAGTCATTGCGCAGGGCGTGATTGTTCCGGGTCCTTGTCGTCGCTGTCCGACGCCGCCCGTCTCCGTCACGCTCCCACGCGCCCTACCTGTCAAATCCATCAACATTGACACGAAGATTAGCGGGCAGGTAGCGACGACGCACGTCGTGCAAATCTTTCGCAACGATACGAACGCGATTCTCGAAGGCACGTACATGTTCCCGATTCCAGAGTCGGCCTCCATCGTCGAGTTCGCCATCTGGGACGGCGATCACAAACTTGTCGGCGAGGTGCGCTCGAAAGAGGAGGCGCGCAGGATTTACGACGAGATTGTGCGCCGCCAACGTGATCCGGGTCTGCTCGAATATGCTGGCAAAGACCTCTTTCAAGCCAGCATCTTTCCCATCCCGGCGCACTCGGACAAGAAACTTGAGTTGACTTACACGCAGGTGTTGAGCGCCGAATCCGGCACCGTCTCGTATCGCTACCCGCTCGGCACCGGGCACAACATGGCACAGATCGGCGAGGTCACAGGCCGCGTTGACATCGAAGCCAAAGAGCCGATTCGCAATATCTACAGTCCGAGCCACGATGTTGATTTAACGAATCACGGCTCGCGTAACGCGCGCGTTACGTTCGAGTCCAGAGCGGGACGCGAGCCGCAGGACTTCCAACTCTTCTACACCATCTCACGCGAAGACTTCGGCCTCTCGCTCGTCACGCACCGCGAGCCAGGCAAGGATGGCTACTTCCTGATGATGCTCTCGCCGAAGGACGATTGGTCGGAGACTGAGTACAGCGCTAAAGACATCGTCTTCGTGCTCGACACGTCGGGTTCGATGAATGATGAGGGCAAGATTGAGAAAGCGCGTGAGGCTCTGCTCTTCGGCATCAAGAGTCTTCACGCGGAAGATCGTTTCAACGTCATCTCGTTCGCCGGTGAAGAGCATTTGATGGAGAGCGGGATGATTACGGCGGACGAGAAAGGACGCGCACGCGGTGAAGAGTTCGTTAAGAGATTGAAAGCCAGCGGCGGCACGAACATCAACGATGCGCTCCACACTGCGCTCAAGCAGTTCGACGGAAGCGACCGCCCGAAGATGCTCGTCTTTATGACGGACGGCCTGCCGACTGTCGGCGAGACGAATCCGGCGAGCATCATCAACAATGTGAGCGCGGAGCGTGTGAAGGGCGTGCGCTTGTTTACGTTCGGCGTCGGCTATGATGTCAACACGGCGCTCCTGGACAAGCTTGCTGCGGATAACGGCGGCGTCGCAGATTACGTCGAGCCGAAGGAGAATCTTGAGATCAAGGTCTCAAACTTTTTCGCCAAGATTAACTATCCGGTGCTGACAGACCTCGCGCTCAACATGGGCGGCGTCAATACCGATTTAGTCTATCCGCGCAACCTGCCTGATTTATTCAAAGGCACGCAGATAACTCTGATCGGTCGTTATCAAAATGATGATGACCTGCGCCGCATCACGCTGAAATTGACGGGCAAGGCAGGTCACGCCTCGCGCAGTTATTCGTTTGAGAATCTGAGCTTCCCGCTCAGGGAAGAGAATAACGATTTCCTGCCGCGCCTGTGGGCGACACGCCGCGTCGGTTGGTTGATGGAGCAGATACGCTCCAACGGCGAGCAGAAGGAACTGCGCGACGAGATCGTTGATTTGGGCACACGCTACGGCATCGTCACGCCTTATACTTCGTATCTGGCGGTTGAGAGTAGCGCACAGCCTTTATCAATCAACGGGCGACGCGCTGCCGACACCAACGGTGGCTTCTCAGGAGGCAATGTCTCGACAAACCAGATGAGCAATGCTCCAACCCAGCGTAGCGTTCAGAGCCTTTACAACATCTCGCCGAGTGTGGCTAAGGCCACAACGGGCGAGGCCGCAGTTGCCGAGAGCAAGCGTGCTCGCGCGCAGCAGGAAACGGTGACCATCGCCTCGGACAAGGATGATATTCCGTCATCAGTTGTGCGAAGCGTAGGCAATAAGACCTTTTACCTGCGCGATGGCGTGTGGACGGACGCGGAGTTCAAGGCTGACGCTAAGAAACCCGAAACGACGCTCACCTTCGGCAGCGATGAATACTTCGCCCTGCTCCAACGCGAGCCGCGACTGGCGGATTACTTCTCGCTCGGCGAGCGTGTGGTCGTCGTCTATGGAGGCCGCGTCTATCGCGTCAACGCGGCGACGAAATAGCCCCAAGCTGAAAAGGTCGCCATTGGACGCTCTCCCCCCAGGCCACGCGCTTCGCAATCTGAGGCGCGTGGCTTCGTCTTGTCTTGCGCGGGCGAGTTCGTGTACAAGAGCAGCGGTTGATTGAAGAGTAAGCGTCAAACTTGCTTGGTGAAAGCGAGTGAATGCTTCCGGGATTTCCCGCGCTGATCCTAAAAAGCTGTCTGAGAAATCCCGTCAGGGACGATATAGCAGTAGCCCAGCACGTCAGTGCTGGGTGTCAGAGATAAGTATCTGCGGAGTCCCGTCAGGGACGACATGCCGTGATGCCGTCCCTGACAGGACTCGATTCGTGCTCTCGCTCTCGACCCGGCACTCACGTGCCGGGCTACTGTTATTCCGTCCCTTCGGGACTTCTCAAACAGTTTCTGAGAAGTCGGCTATCGCTGAGGGAGTTCCCGCGATGACTCCGGGAAGCCCCGCGATCATTCCGGGAGTTCCCAGAATCATTTTGGGACTTCCCAGAATGATTTTGGGAACTCCCGGAATCATTTTGGGAAGCCCCGCAGCCATTTTGGGAACTCCCGGAATCACTCTGGGAACTCCCGGAATGATTCTGGGAAGTCCGGGAGCCATTATGGGAAGGCAGCGAGTCATCGGCGGCTGGCAGCCAATGATTGGCGAAGGGCAGTGAATGGCTGGCGAAGGGCAGCGAACCGTTCGCTGCTGGCAGCGAGCGATTGGCGGAAGGTGCTGAACCATCCGTCGGAGGTGCTGAGTCGTTCGCTGAAGGTGCTGAACGGTCGGCTGTAGGTGCTGAGTCGTTTGCGGAAGGTGCTGAATCATTGGCTGAGGGTGCTGAACCTTTGACTAAAGAGCGCCGGAACGGGCAATAATGTCACAGGGGTTCTGCTAACATTTCAGCCGGGCGAGCGGCCATCTGAGTTGAAGTCGGCCTTTTTCAAGGCCGGAGAGCATGAGAAACGGATTGAGGGCGTCGTCTGAGCGGCGTGTGTATCAGTCCGATTATTTCAATCACCGCCGGTGCGGTAAACATGAAAGTCCCGACAAAATTTATGTTGAAGAATGCAGCCACAGTCCTTCTGTTCTTATTTTCGGCCAGCGTCGTGCAGGCGCAGCAGGGCTGGGTGACAGCCAAGAGCGGCACGACTGCAAAAGATTTGAACGCCGTCTCTTTCGCAGACCCGAAGCACGGCTGGGTGGCAGGCGACGGCGGATTCGTCAGCCGCACGACCGACGGCGGTTTGACCTGGACGCCTGAGACCGTGGCGACGAAGGATTCCATCAACGACATCTACTTTCGCAACAAAGACGACGGTTATCTGGTCGCCGGCAACAGTATCTTCCAGTCGAATAACGGCGGGCAGGATTGGCAGGAGATACGCCGCTACTTCGCCACCGACTTCGGCGGCGCAACCCCTGAGCTGTACAGCATTCGCTTCTCCGGGAAAAAACGCGGCTGGGTCGTCGGCTCAATCAGCAAGGATGATGTGGTCGTTGACAGCCTCGTCATCTACACCAACGATGGCGGAAAGTCCTGGCAGCGTCAGCGCGTGCCGACCAAACAGGAGTTGATACACGTCGCCTTCGCAGACGAAAAGCGCGGGTGGATTGTCGGCGTCGGCGGAACAATCCTGCACACGGATGATGGCGGCGAGACCTGGGCGGAGCAACTCTCGAAAACGAAAGCGACGCTCTATCACGTTGACTTTCGCAATGAGCGCGAAGGCTGTGCCGTCGGAGAGCGCGGCACTATCTTACGCACGAGCGACGGCGGCATGACGTGGCAGGCGATTGAGACGCAGCTTCGCAACACGCTCCTCAGCGTGCGCTTTCCAGATGAAAACGCCGGATGGATTGTCGGGCGCGGCGGCGTGATCCTGCGCTCCGATGACGGCGGCAAGACCTGGATTCAGCAGGACAGCAAGACGAAACAGAATCTCTACGCGCTCTTCATAGACAAGAAAAAGGGCTGGGCTGTCGGCGGCGGCGGGCTTATTTTGCAGTATGAGCGTTGATTAGCTGTCAGCGATTAGCTATCAGCTATCAGCTATCAGCCGTCAGCTTTCAGTGAAAACTTTTGGCTGACGGCTGACGGCTGATGGCTGACAGCTTTCTTTCCGTGCAACCTGAAAGATGTGGCAGGGCATCTGAGAGTTTGGCAAGGTTACCCCGAAGAGAGCCGTACTGGGAAAAGCGGTTGGGTAACATTCGATTCCTCCTGTGATTTACCGCCCGGTGTGACGAGCGTCATGCCGGGCGGCTTTTTATATCAATAGGGAAGTTTGAAATTCTCGCTGCTCTCTATCTCTTTGATTCATTCAGTAATGTCGAGCATTTCATTTATATATCAGAGTGTATAGCCATTTGGTCTCTGATGTGAAATTTTTAGAGACCTCTCTCCCTTGAAGGCTGATTTCGCCATTTGCTCCCACAATCGTGATTCTCTCAATAGGAAGAGATATTGATCCATCGTCCTGCACTTCCGACCAATGCACCCGCTCAATCAGCAATGCTTCATTTGGCATTGCTCGCGCCGTTACTATGCGATTCTCACGATCAACTTGATATTCGCCATCGGACAGTTTGCGCCATTCTAGATTCCCATTACGCAACTGAGAGGTATTGGTCATCGAGAGCGGCCCAATTATAGCAACAGGATCGCCACTCCCTTCAGCCTGACAACTAATCTCAATCGGCTGATCCGATTCATTTATTACAACGAACTCTACTGCATAAGAGCAAGCCGTGAGCATTGAGACGGAAGCCAGCAGTAAAATAAAAGCCAGATGCCTCACCTTCATGGGGTTTCATTCACTTTGGTAAATCTAACTCGGCTTCTCGTTAATCATCCCGCGCAACTCCGCTCTCAGGCGTTCGATCTCGGCGAGTTTTTGCTGCACGCGGTCGAAGAGGGCCGCTTGCGTCTTGATGCCTTCGTCAATCAGGAAGGCTGCGGCTTCGGCGCGGTTGCGAAAGACTCCGGCCTGGACGAGTTGTTCGAGTTTCTCCTGCGCATCGTGCGAGACTTTGACGGCGACCACGTAATCATCCTTTGCTGAAATGGCGCGCTCGATGGTGCGACTGATGTCGCGTCCGATGGCGCTCAGTGATTCGGGAATGCGCGAGGCGATCTCACGCACACTTGAGGCGGCGTGAGTTCTCTTATGGTGTTCCTCCGGCTCGCCTTCGGTCAACATCAAATCCTCAATCGGTTCGTGCGATTGCGGCTCATCGTGCGGATCGTATGGATTGCTCATCTGTCATCAAACTCCTTTGATTCTGACTTACGCGCCGCCAAGCGCAAAAGTTCGCGCTGGTAGTTGTTAAAGCACGCAAGCGTTAAGCAAGCGTGCTTGGGAATGTGAACTGAGAGCATTCTAGGAAGCGCTTGAGCGTGCGTCAAGGAATTGGCGGTCGAACCCGTTCCGGCCCGCCGACCTCTTTTCCGCTTGTGTTCCTCAATCAAATGTTCTATATCCTCGCTGGATTTCTGCTGCGGAGAAGAAACTGGTGTCTGCAAATAAACTCGAACTTCAGGAACGTGAGCTTGAAGGAGCGTCGGTGATTGATGTCATCGGCGAGCTGACGATTGGCAGCTCGCGGGAGTTGCTGCTGGAAAAGGTGCGAAAACAGATTGAGGCGGGTCGGCGTCTCCTGTTAATAAATTTGTCGCAGTGCAGGCGCGTGGACAGCGCCGGCCTGGGCGAGTTGGTGACGTGTCTCGTGACTGCGACACGACACGATGCGGCCATGCGGCTCGCAAACGTCCCGCAACCGATTCGCGGCCTGATGAAGATGACGAACCTGCTCAATGCGTTTGAGATTTTCGAGACGGAAGAAGCCGCCCTCAAAGGTTGACAGAGGCGCGCAGAGCGGGCGGGCGCGGCGGCGAGAAGAGTTGCTTGATCGAACGCTCTTAAATTGTCCGAGATGAGCAGTGTTTAGAATTATTTGACGCGAGTTAGAGAATTGTGCGAATGTTTCCCGTCTTCCCGCAAAAGATTGTCAACCGTCCGTCGAAGGCTTTGATATTGAGTAAACTTCAATAAGGAGACAAAATCATGGCGATTGTCAGTAAACCCGATAGAGAAAACAAACACACCCTTTATGATGTTCCAGACGAAGTGTTGGCGCAGTATAGCATTCCCGCCGACAAGCTCACGCAGATGTTCCCGAAGAAAGAGGGACATGACCGCACAGAGGCCGTTGCCATCGTCGCTGCCGGGTCTGGGGACTCGGAAGTGGAAGGTTACTCAGGCCAGGACATATGTTACGCTTGGGAGTGCGACGGCTACGGCAACTGCGTTTACGTCTGGTGGTACTGCTAAAGGCAAAGGTGAAGAATGAAGGCGGCGGGATGAAGTAAAGACGGAAACTTCTTCGCCCAAGTTTCATCCCGCCTCCATCATCCTCTGCTTTCGATCATCTCTGAAACGGCTCATCAGGCGCGCTGTTAATTGAAGCGCGCCTATCTTTAATTCTTCGCTTCGCCGCTTTCAGCAGGAATATCAACCACTCTTTAAGTCCTCCAAAATCTTCTCCATCGTCACCAGCGGCGTTCCGAACAGATCATGCGGGCCTTCGCCATTACGCCGGAAACCAAACTTCTCGTAGAGCCGGATAGCGAGCGCGAAGATGCTGCTGTGAGATAAAATCAATCTATGTTGCTTCGACGCGCTTGATGTCGCCGGGCTTGATTTGCTTGAGAAGCTCGAGGGCGCGCGGCATGAGCGGCTTCAGCGCGACGTAAGCATTGCTTCTGGCGACGAGAATCAGAATAGCAAGGGAGAGGCTCGTGACGTTCTGCTGATAGGGTAGATTTCTGTCAACGGTGATGAGCACATCGAAGTTGCCTGTGGCAGCCTGTAGTAATGCTCCGTTCTTCAGCCCTTTGAGTCCGGCTTCCTCGACTGTCAGCACGTCATGTCCCGCCAAATCGCGTTTGACGAACCGCGTCACGCATTCATCAAGCAGCAGTCTCATGTTTTGTCAGCAACCATTCCTTATAAATTTCAAGGACGCCTGATGCTTGCTCGCGCGAGACAGTCGGGAATTGATCGAGAAACTGGTCCACATTCTCACCAGCTTCGAGGCAGTCAAACAAATTCTTGATCGGCACTCGTGTTCCGTAAAAGACGGGCGTGCCGCTTAACTTCTCCGGGTCGCGTTCGATGATCTCATTGATGTTCATCTGTTCCTCAGAATTGCGGTCGGCATATAGTTATAGTCGGCAGGTGTATATCCTCTGCTGCGACTAACGCGATGGCATATCGAAGGCAGGCGTGGATGTCGTCCGCTTGCAGGTCGGGATAGTAATTCTCAGTAATCTCAGCGAAAGAGAGACCTTCATCAAGCAATTCAAGCACGCTCTGCACAGTGATGCGTGTTCCGGCAACACAAGGCTTGCCAAAATGAATTTTGGGATCAACAGCGATTCTATCCAGCATCTTGCACCCTCAAATAATTAAATTTCCAATTGGCATTTTACGCTTGATTGCTCAGATTAAGCGAAAGGTTGCATCGCTTAATCCGAGCGTTATTTTATTTTGGTGGTAGTAGCATTGGTAGCATTAGTAGAATTTGTTGTGTTATCCACCTCCCCTCTTTTGCGTGCTGGTGAGTCCATATTACTTGACCTGCTAGAATCACTACCAACAGCAATTGAATAAGAAAAGTTATTCTCAAAATCTCTAATGTCTTTCCCACATTGAGTTGTCTGTTCTCCGCCTCTAGGCATATCAGTATTCTCAAGGAAGAAAAATACTGAGCCATTTGTCCAAAGCACAGCGAATTGCCGACCTGTAGGTATATCCCAAATTATTTCAGACCAATCCCCTGCTGAGGTCGTTTTTTCAGTAACTTTCAAGTCGGGTGTGTCAGGTAGCTCCTGCCGCTTAAATACCCGCATCCCCTCTTTAGCTTCGTCGGCAGACGTAAAGTTATAGGCACGCACAGTAGAGTCACAATGGTAGTCCTTTGGATCACTATGTGGTATCTCATACATTGCCAGATAAGAATCTTTATATTTCAAATATAGGACATCTGCATTCCAATGAGAGGGCGGCGACACTCTTTTGAAATTTCCTATCTTCTCCGGGAACAAATCACGCAACGATCCCTCGTACTTGCCTAACGATTTACCGGAAAGAGTAAAGACCAATATCAAACTAACAGCTACTAAAACCAATACCACAGCAGCAATGCCAATCCATATCTTGCGATTCCCTGAGCCATGAGCCTGAGTCTGCTGTGATACATAGAGCGGTTGCCATGATTGCCGTTGCTCCGGCACTGAGGCGGGCAGGTTTAGTGTTCCTTGATTAAGAGCGGCTGAATCACTCACAAGCGGAGTAGTGTCCACCGGACAGACGCTATACGCATCATCTTCAAAAGTGCGGTTGCATGAGGGGCAGCGTTTCATGGATTTTGTGCCTTTGCTAAAAGTGGGTAGAGCAAGCGTACTTGTATAGCTAATCAGGCAGTGAGTCAATGATTATTCCGCCGCGTGTCAGAGTCTCTCCGGCCAGATTATTTTCTAGCAGCCTCATTCTGCTGCGCGATGGCGTAGAGAATCGTCTTGACTTGAAACGGTGTCAGATTGGGATAGGCTTCCATGATGAGGGCGATGATGCCGACGACGTGCGGGCAGGCGAAGCTGTTGCCTGTCAGTTGGCGATAGCCGCCGCCGGGCCAGGTCGTGCGCACCTGCACGCCGGGCGCGACGATCTCGATGACTTCGCCGTAGCGATAGCCGAACTTGAATGGGTCGGAGCTATCGTCTTTGACGACGGAGACGAGCGAGGATGAGAAGATCGAAGGGAAGCTCGGCTGCGGCAGATTGTTGGCAGCCGCGACGACGATGCAGCCGGCGTGGTAGGCCATGTCGAGCAAGTCATGGAGCGGGCCGTGATACTGCGGCTTGGTTGTGCCGAGCGAGAGATTGATGACCTGCATTTTCTGCTTGATGGCGTAGTCAAGCCCAGCCAGAAACATGTCGCCTGAGCCGGAAGCGTTTGCGCCGAGCACCTTAACGCTGTAAAGCTCAACGTCCGGCGCAATGGTGGTGATGATTCCGGCGCAGGCTGTGCCGTGCCCCGCCGCGTCTCCCGTCTTCGATGGACGAAATGTGACGCGGCCACCCTCGACTGCTGCTTCGACCGAATCTTTGACTTTATCTTTGAGTGCCGGATGCAGCGCGTCAATTCCACTGTCAACGACGGCGACGCGCACGCCGCGACCCGTGCGTCCCTGCCACACCATCTCGGGCGTAATCGTCTCCCACAGATTGGGAAGCGCGGTTTTGTTTCCTCTTCTCACGTCGGATCGTGCCATGCGATAGATACTCGGTCGCGTCAACAAGGCTCGGAATTGCTCGAACAAACGAACGGCGCGCTATTGTACGACGCCCCGCGCCTCAGACGCACGAAGAAAAGTGGATGACCACGCGCGCAACCTTGCCCGCGCCGCGTACATCCATGTACTATGAAAAAAGCCGGAACGCTCGGCGGGCAGCACACGTAAGCACTCTTTCGAGGGTGTTTTGAACTTTCCAGATTTTTCAAAAGAGGCTTGAAGCAGTGAAGAACAGAATTTCTCTAGCCCTGATCACCTTACTCATCGTCGCTTTAACAATCCCGGTCTTCGTCTCCGCACAGCAACAGCAGAGACAGACTCAAGCAGCAGACCCTTCGACAACAACTCGTCCCGGCACAACCAGCCCGCGCCGTAGCACGCGCACGCCGCGCGTCAACAGCGAGGCTACGTCCGGCGTCGAACAGGATTTCGCCGAAGCCCTCAGTGTCATTCAGGAAAACTACATTGACGGCAACAAGATTGATTACAACACCGTCTTCAAGTCTTCAATCATCGGGATGCTGCGCTCGCTCGATCCGCACTCGAACTACTACGACCGCGCGGAGTTTGACGAACTGAAGACTGACCAGCGCTCCGAGTATTTCGGCATCGGCGCTTCGATTCAAAATCAAACTATCGGCGACAAGACCGACACCTACATCATGGCGACGTTCGAGAACTCGCCAGCCGCCCGCGCAGGCTTGCGCTACGGCGACAAGATTCTAGCGGTGGACGGCGAGAATATGGCCGGTAAGTTCTCTTCCGACGTGCGCGACAAGATACGCGGCCCACGCGGCTCGATTGTTAAAGTCACAGTCGAGCGCGCCTCGAACTTGAAAGAGGAGACCGTCGAGATCACGCGCGACGCCGTGCCGCAGCCTTCCATCCCGGATGCTTACATGCTCAAGCCGGGCGTCGGCTACATTGGCATGACGCAGGGCTTCAACTACACGACCGCAGACGAACTGCAAGCCGCGCTCGACGATCTTCATGCACAGGGGATGCAATCGCTCGTGCTCGACTTGCGAAATAATCCGGGCGGATTTCTGGACCAGGCGATTCGCGTCTCCGAAAAGTTCCTGCAACGCGGGCAGACCATTCTGACGCAGAAAGGTCGCAACGGACTCGGCGATAAGACCTACGATTCTTCAAACCGCACGCCGGATCAAACGCCGCTCGTGCTGTTGGTCAACGGCAACACGGCGTCTGCTTCTGAAATTGTCGCGGGCGCGATGCAGGATCACGACCGCGCTCTGATCGTCGGCCAGACCAGTTTCGGCAAGGGACTCGTGCAGGGCATCTTCCCGATGGATTACGGCACTGGACTGACCTTGACGACCGCCAAATACTACACGCCTTCAGGTCGCCTGATTCAACGCGACTACTCGAACGGCGGCTTCTACGACTACTACACGAAGGGCGGCACGATTGCGCTCGACCAGAAAGAAACAGCTACGAAGCCGAGCGGCCCCGAAAGCAAGACCGACACGGGTCGCCCGGTGTATGGCGGCGGCGGAATTACACCCGACGAGACAATCAAGCCCCGCACGATCAATGCCTCGCAAGCGCGGTTGCGTAATCCTGTCTTCGCTTTCACGCGCGATCTGATTAACGGTCGCATCGCGGGCTTCGATTCCTACAAGGTTCAGCGCGCGATTGATTTCAATCACAGCAAGCTACAGGCTTCGGATTTCCCTGTGACCGATGAACTATTCAAAGCCTTCAAGGATTACGTGGCGAAAGACCCGTCCTGGAAGATCACGGCGGCACAGCTTGACCACAGCCGCGAGGTCATCGCACAGGACTTACGTTACAACATCGTGACGGCGGCCTACGGCAGAGTGACTGCGGATCAGGTTCTCATCGCAGACGACCCGCAGGTGTCGAAAGCCGTTGACGTGATGCCGAAGGCGCGTGAACTGGCGATGACCGCGATGAGCAAGCGCAACCAACCGTAAAGGAATGCAAAATTAAAAATTAAAAATGCAAAATGGAAGACGGGGGGGCGAGCCTTTCATCTTCCATTTTGCATTTTTAATTTTGCATTTTTAATTCACGGCTTTGCGCGCACTCGCGGAAACATCACGCGCTCTCTTGCGCGGGCGGCTCTTCGACTATCGAGAACTTGTTGCCATAGAGGTCTTCCAAGACGGCTTGGATTCCCCAAGGCTTTTCCTCCGGCTCGCTCAGGAATTTGACGCCGCGCGCTTTCAAAGTCTCGTAAGTTGCGCGGCAGTCGTCTGTGCTGAACGCCCACGAAGGCGCACGCCCAACGTGATCCGTCAAGTCCATGCCGAAGCTATCGGCCTTCGCCAGAAAGATTTGCAGTTCTTTCTGCTGCGGGGCCGTGACGGTCAGCCAACGGTCATCTCCGAATGCCAGATCATCCATCTTTTCGAGTCCGAGTTTCTCCGTGTAGAACTGCAACGCTTCGTCCTGATCGCGCACAAGAATGGTGACGACGCCGAGTTTAGTCAGCATGGTTCTTTCTCCTCTTGAAAGCTAATGAAGATGAAAGGCGAGTGAGCAATCATCACCTTCCATCTTCGGTGTCCGCAATCTATTTGGGATTCATTGTTTCGTGTGAATGCACGACGCGCCACGTGTTGCCCTGCTTGACATAGACGGATGTGACCTTGGCCGTGTAGTTCAAAGGCTGGCCGCCGAAGCTCACCGATTGAGCGCTGTTGTAGGTCAGCACGGCTGTGTCGCCGTAGATTTGCACGCGCGGGTTGAACATCTGAAAGTCGTTGATCTTGAACATCTCCGCGTACTGCTCAAACTTCGGCAGAAAATTCTCCTTCGGGTCGGTCTCAAGATACGGACTTTGAGAATCGAAGAGGGTGGCATCATCCGCTAAAAAGTCGGCGAAGAACGCCTTATCTTTGCGTCGCCACGCTTCGACAGAAGCCTTCTCGCGGGCGATGATTTGATTGGCGATTGATTGCTGCGACATCTCTGCGGAAGTTGTATTCGCCGCAAAGAGGCCGAGACTGATAACTACTGCAACCAGCAGAAAATGGATCAGGGAGACATCTTTTCTCATCACGTTTGCTCCTTATTCAATCTCAGAAGAATGCTTCCGTACAGCAGGGAAGCGGTCAGCGTTTGGACGCGATGCCAAACCGGAGCGAGGGCAGAAGAGCAGGGATGAGGGATGAGGGATGAAAGCATGTGAAGGAAGATTCCTTCTTTGATTTCATCCCTCATCCCTCCGCCTTCATCCTTGCTCTTAAGAATGTGCGCCGCTTAATTTAATTAACGAAAGGGTTGCGCCGGTCGGGTCGTTGATGACGCAGAAGCGTCCGACGTTGGGAATATCTGTTGGCGGCACGCAGACGTTTCCGCCAAGCTCTTTGACCTGCGCGGCTTTGGCGTCAACGTCGTCAACCGCGACGTATGCCATCCAGTGCGAAGGCGTGTTGCCGAACTCTGCGCCCATCTGGTACATGCCGCCACAGGGACGCCCTTCGACCATGATCTCGTTGTAGATCATTCCGGGCGCGGCGTCCGATTGTTTCAGTTGCCAGCCGAGCAGTTCCGTGTAGAACTTTTTGGCATCTTCAAGGTTGGTTGTTCCGAGTTCGTTCCAGCAGAAAGCGCCGTTTGCGGGTATTGTGTGCTCAGACATCTTGTTCTCCTCAATAGCTTGGTTAAGTTGTTAATGATCTCTTGCGAAATCAACTTTGCGAGGTGTCACTGGTAATGCCAGAAGCTCAAACAAAAAGGTGAGTCTCGAAAATCGAAACTCACCTTTTCAAACCTACCCCTTGCTCGTTCTCTCTTGACTCGTGTGAGGCCCTATGTGTTCTCTCTGATAATTTGTTCGGCTCTTAATGCGCTGCGAGCCATTCACTGAAAACTTTTGATTCTTCCTCTTTGCCGCTCCAACGAGCGCGGTTCTTGCCGGTCAATGCCAG
>JAVHWW010000096.1:0-64938 GCA_032159235.1 Acidobacteriota bacterium | reverse complement strand
GAGGAGGCCTTTCGCGCGGAAACTGAAGTTGTCCGCGCAGACCTTCTGGACGATGGCGAAAAAGTCCGGCACAATCCTGATAAGCTGGCGCGCGTGGTTCTGGCCTGTTGCGAGCAGACGCGCGCTCGCCCGACCGCAGTTCAGTATTGATTTGTATGGAGAAACAGACGCAGTTCACTACGCAGGATGCGCCCGCTCAGTTAGAGGTACTGATTCTCGCCGCCGGACTCGGCACACGGATGCGCTCGCGCACGGCGAAAGTCCTGCATGAGCTTGGCGGGCGTCCGCTCATTGCTCACGTCTGTCGCACCGCCGCCGCGCTCACCTCGCACCCACTCCACGTCATCGTCGGACATCAGGCCGCAGAGGTTGAGGCAGCCGTGCGTGAAGAGTTGGATGAACACGGCGCAGTCTTCATCATTCAGGCCGAACAACGCGGCACTGGCGATGCTGTCATGGCTGCTCGTGCTGCTCTCGCCAACACAGACTCGACGCTTCTGGTTCTCTCCGGCGACGTGCCGCTCGTTCGCGCCGAAACTTTGGGCGCGCTCGTCCAGCAACATCGCGCACATCGCGGGCGCGGCGCTGCCTGCACTATGCTCACTGTTCGTCTTGAAGACCCGACGGGCTACGGGCGCATCGTGCGCGATGAAGAAGGACGTTTTCAGAAGATCGTGGAACAGAAGGACGCCACGACCGAAGAACGACAGATCAAGGAGATCAACGCGGGTATCTACTGTTTCGAGATGCGCTCTCTCTTCCGAGCGCTTGAGCGCGTGCAGCCTGCCAACGCACAGGGCGAATATTATTTGACAGACGTTCCCGGCATCCTGCGCGCAGACGGTGAAGACGTGAGCATCTTTCTGCACGCGGACGCGCGTGAAGTCTCAGGCATCAACACGCGCGTCGAGTTGGCGGAGTTCGAGCGCATCCTGCGTCAACGCACACTGCGGCGATTGATGCTCGATAGCGGCGTGACCTTTATTGACCCCACGCACACTTATGTCAGCACGGACGCGCAGGTTGGGCGCGACTGCGTGATCTACCCGGACGTTCACATCGAAGGCAACACTGTCATCGGCGACGATTGCGAGATACGTTCCGGCACACGCATCACAGACTCGCGCATCGGTAATGGTGTTATCATCAAAGACCATTGCGTGATCGTTGACAGTGAAATTTCCGACGGCTGCACGGTCGGCCCATCGGCGCACTTGCGTATGAACGCGAAGCTGGAAGCGGGCGCATCGGTCGGCAATTTCGTCGAGGTGAAGAAATCCAAACTCGGACGTAAGTCGAAGGCGATGCACCTCACCTATCTCGGCGACGCGACCATCGGCGAGAAGACGAACATCGGCGCGGGCACTATCACCTGCAATTACGACGGCAAGAACAAACACGAGACGGTCATCGAAGATGAAGTCAGGATCGGCTCGGACACGATGCTCGTCGCGCCTGTGCGTGTCGGCAGAAACTCCGTCACGGGCGCTGGCTCAGTCGTCACGAAAGACGTGCCGCCCGACACGCTCGTCGCAGGCGTTCCGGCAACAGTTAAGAAGAGACTTAACAAGGAGGAATCAAAGGATGAAAATGAGACGGTGAAAGATGAAAGTTTAGTGGCTCAATCTGAGTAGCCACGCACTCATCACTCATCACTCATCACTCATCACTTTTTTCATCATGTGTGGCATCGTTGGATATGTTGGGAACAAACAGGTCGTGCCCGTTATCATTGATGGGCTGCGGAAACTGGAATATCGCGGTTACGATTCGGCAGGCATCGCTGTCGTTGACGAAGATCACGATCTGGAGATTCGTCGCGCCGAAGGAAAATTACGCAATCTCGAAGAAGCGATTCGCCTCAATCCGCTCGACGGCACTTACGGCATCGGCCACACGCGCTGGGCGACGCACGGTCGCCCGACCGAAGAGAACGCGCACCCGCACCGCGACTGCACGGGTCGCGTCGTCGTCGTTCACAACGGCATCATCGAAAATTACCTGCAACTGAAAGATCGTCTGCGGAAGAGCGACCATCGCTTCGTCACCGAAACAGACACGGAGGTCGTCGCGCATTTAATCGAAGAGTATTTGAAGGCGGGCGACTCTTTCGAGAAGGCCGTGCGCCGCGCAGTCTCTGACTTGCATGGCATCTTCGCGCTTTCGATCATTAACGCCGATGAGCCTGACATGATTATCGCCGTTCGTCAGGGGCCGCCCGTCGTCATCGGACTCGGCGATGGCGAATACTTCGTCGCCTCCGACATTCCACCGATCCTCCAACACACACGCGACATCTTCTTTTTAGGCGACGGCGAAATCGCAGTGCTCACGAAAGACGCCGTGCGCGTCACGGACTTTGACGGCAACGCGGTCGAGCCTGTGCAGCAGCGTATCACCTGGGACCCGATCATGGCGGAAAAGGGCGGCTTCAAGCATTTCATGCTCAAGGAGATTTACGAGCAGCCGCGCGCCGTGCGTGACACGGTTCAAGGCCGCATCTCGCTCGACACGGGACATGTCTTCTTAGACGAGATGAAGAATATCTCGGAAGCGGACTTCCTTCGCTTCACTTCGATTAAGATCGCCGCCTGCGGGACAAGCTGGCACGCCGGACTCGCGGGCAAGTACATGATCGAACAACTCGCGCGCGTCAATGTTGACGTGGATTACGCTTCGGAGTTTCGCTACCGCGATCCGGTGCTTGACGAAGACACGCTCCTGCTCGTCATCTCTCAATCGGGCGAGACCGCAGACACCATCGCTGCCATGCGTGAAGCGAAAGAGCGCGGCTCGAAAGCCTTAGCGATTTGCAACGTGCAAGGCTCGATGATTATGCGTGAAGCAGACGGCACGATTCTGACGCACGCCGGGCCGGAGATCGGTGTCGCTTCGACCAAAGCCTTCACCTCGCAGATGATCGCGCTCTATCTCTTCGGTCTCTACTTAGGCCAACTGCGCGGCGTGCTCTCTGAAGCGCAGGCCAAACATCACGCGCAGCAACTCGCGGAGCTTCCAGTCAAGATCGAGCATCTCTTAAACGAGTCGGATGATATTGAAGAACTCGCGAAAGAATTTTTCCGCTCGTCCGATTTTCTCTATCTCGGTCGCGGCATCAACTTTCCGGTCGCGCTCGAAGGCGCGTTGAAGCTCAAGGAGATTTCTTACATTCACGCCGAAGGCTATCCGGCAGGCGAGATGAAGCACGGCCCGAACGCGCTCATTGACGAACGCCTGCCCGTCGTCTTCATCAACCCGCGCGAAGAGGGCAATCGCTCCTCAGAGATTCGTTACGAGAAGACGCACTCAAACATCGTCGAAGTCAAGGCGCGCGAAGGCGTCGTGCTCTCGATCTTGACGGAGGGCGATTCGATGTCGTCACTGGTCTCGGATCACGTGGTTGAGATTCCCGCCGCGAGCGATCTGCTCTCGCCCATCCTCGCTATTATTCCCCTCCAACTGCTGGCTTATCACATCGCCGTGCGGCGCGGCTGCGATGTGGATCAGCCGCGCAATCTGGCGAAATCCGTGACGGTCGAATAATTCCCCCATGAATGAAGTGACAACGAAAAGGGAGATTCAGGGATGGCGACCGAAGATAAGAGCGCGGAGGTTGAGCAACTAAAAAAGCAGGAAGATGTCCGCAAGGCGCTCAAACAGACCGCCGGTAACAAAGAAGCTCCCAAGCCGGTTGTTGAGACCAAACAGAAACTCTGGTTTGGAACTTACCTTCTGCTGCTCGCAGGTCTGGGTGGCATCTACTATCTACTCCGTTTAAGTTTCCTCAATTTCGCCGCTCGATATATCCCGCTGCTTCAGCGTCTCACGCTGGGCGCGATGGCAATCGTGCTCGTGCTGGCGGCTTTTAAGTTCGTTGACATTTATGTGATCGGTCGGCTGGATGATGCGGCCTCTCGCTATAATCTCAACCGCATTCTCAAACTCTTAGTCTGGCTTATCCTCATCTTCATCATCATCTCCCTGCTTTTCGCCAACTGGTACACGGCGGTCTTGTCGTTCGGCATCCTCTCGCTGATCCTTGGCTTCGCGCTTCAGACGCCGATTACGAGTTTCATCGGATGGATTTACATCCTCGTCCGCAGACCTTACAGGGTTGGAGATCGAATTAAAATCGAAGACGCGACGGGCGATGTGATTGACGTGAGCTATCTCGATACGACGCTCTGGGAGTTTGGCGGGCAGTATCTCTCGACGGATCATCCGAGCGGCAGAGTCATCAAGTTTCCAAACTCCAATGTTCTACACTCGCCCATTTATAACTACTCGTGGCCGCTCTTCCCATACATCTGGAACGAGATTAGTTTTCCAATCGCCTTCCAAAGCGACCTGGAGTTCGTGGCGAAGACTATGCAGGAGACTGCCGAGGAGGAGATCGGTCAGGCGATGATCGAGCGCATCAAAACTTATCGTGAGCTTCTGGCGCAAACGCCTGTGGATCAATTAGAGGTCAGAGAACATCCGACAGTTATCTTCCGCATCAATCAGAATACATGGGTCGAAGCTATTGTTCGCTATCTCGTCAAACCCAGAGAGGCCGGAAGAGTCAAGACGCGGCTCATCAAAAAGATGCTTGAGCGACTCAACGCCGAGCCGGAGCGCGTCATGTTTCCGAAGGGCGACCCGCGATAAATTTAGAAATACGACTACAGGTCAGTACCGCCTGCACTGACTTGATGCCCTCTTAGAAATACTAAAGTTTTTTCAACTCGCGCTTGAGCCGTGCGAAATCCTCTTTTACTTTTGCGCCCAAATCTTCCCTGTAAAATCTGACCGCCGGATGATAGCCGACCAGATACTTGCGCCCGTCGCGCTTGATGATGCGTCCACGCGCTTCGTTGATGCTTTTCACGCCGAGCATCTTCTTCGCAGCTACGCCGCCAAGCAGTACGATCAACTTCGGATCAATCAACTCGATCTGCTCGAACAGATAATTTGAAGTGCAGGTCTCGACCTCATTGCTTTTCGGCGTGCGATTTTTCGGCGGGCGGCATTTGACAGTGTTCGTGATGAAGAAATCATTACGGTCAATGTCCGTTCCTTCAAGCACGTGATCTAAGTATCGTCCTGCCGAGCCGACGAAAGGATGCCCCGATTCGTCCTCTTCTTTGCCCGGAGCTTCGCCGATAATCATCACCTGTGCCTTAAACTTTCCATCGCCCGGCACGGCCAGCGTTCTCGATTCCCACAACGGACATTTCGTGCAGACACAAATTTGCGCGGCCAACTCTTCCAATCTCCAAGCCTTCTTTGGCTTCGCCATCATCCCCTCCTTATAGCCAGTTGCAGTTGAGTGTAACCTGTACGCGGACAACGAAGAAGTATCACGCAAAAGCGCAAAGATTAAGGAGAGAAGCTAAGAATGGTTACGCGCAATCGCAAACCGCTATAAAAAGCGACGCGGGGACGCGCTGAGAAAAGCAGAAAGCAAGAGCAGGTGGCAGTAGAAACTTTCTTCCGGCCAACTGTTCTTGCTTCCTGCTAACTAACTATCGCCGCGTCCCCGCGTCTCGCCTTACTGTTGGCTTTCGAGGAAAGCCTTGAGCAATCTTGCGCGTGAAGGATGGCGCAGTTTCCTGAGCGCTTTGGCTTCGATCTGGCGGATGCGTTCGCGCGTCACGGAGAAATCTTCGCCGACCTCTTCGAGCGTATGCTCCTCGCCCTGCGCGCCAAGACCAAAACGCATCTTGATAACCTTCTCCTCGCGCGGGCTGAGCGTCGCCAGGACTTCGTCCGTCACCTCTCGCAGATTCGTCGCCACGACTGAATCGGCAGGACTGACACGCGACTTGTCCTCGATGAAATCGCCGAGATGCGAATCTTCCTCTTCGCCAATCGGCGTCTCAAGCGACACAGGCTGCTGTGCCATCTTGAAGACTGCGCGCACCTTCGAGACCGGCATGTCAACTCGCTTGGCGATCTCCTCGTTCGTCGGCTCGCGTCCCAATTCCTGCACGAGGGCGCGCGAGGTTTTCACCAGCTTGTTGATGGTTTCAATCATGTGGACAGGAATCCGAATCGTTCGCGCCTGATCCGCAATCGCACGTGTGATGGCCTGACGAATCCACCATGTCGCGTAGGTCGAGAACTTGTAGCCGCGTCGCCACTCGAACTTATCCACAGCCTTCATCAATCCGATGTTGCCTTCCTGAATCAGATCGAGAAATTGCAGACCGCGATTGACATACTTTTTGGCAATCGAGACGACGAGGCGCAGGTTGGCCTCCGTCATCTCGCGCTTGGCCTCAGTCGTTTGAGCCTCGTTGACGGTAATCGCCACGTGGGCGCGTTTGATCTCGACGGGCGACAAGAAGGTCTCGCTCTCGATCTCTTTGAGACGCCGCTTCGACGCGCTGATCTGCCGTTTGTACTCTTTCTGATCTTCCGGCTTGATGCGCTTCCTGTTGAGCTTCTCTGTCAGCTTCTCAATCCCGCGCTCAATCGCGCGCACCTCTCTATAGACAGCGGCGATAGCGCTGATTAAACGCTGGCGCGTCTCCTCTCGCAAGCTGAGATGCGCAATCTGGCGCGCGATTTCCAGCCGCGTGTGCGCGACTTTCCGGCGCAGGCGCAAGAGTTTCTTGGTCTTCTTGCCGCGCGTCACTTTCTGCTCGGCGTGCAGCTTCTCCCACTCTTTGCGACCGCGATTGAAAAGCACGCGAACATTCTCAATACCTTCGAGTGTCAGGCGCAGATACTCTTCGCCTCTGTCTTCTAACTCGTCAACCTCTGTCTGGTCGGACAGGTTGACGACCTCGCGGACGCTCAATGTTCCGTCTTCGAGTTCGTCGCCAATCTTCACTAACTCGGCGATAGCGATGGGCGACCGCGCGATAATCCTGTTAGCCCTGATCTGCCCGTTCTCAATCCGCTTGGCGATGGTGACTTCCTGCTCGCGCGTCAGCAGTGGCACGCGCCCCATCTGACGCAGATACATGCGAACCGGATCGCTCGCTTTATCTTCCTCGCCTGCCGATAAATCCAACTCATCATCATTGAAAGCGTCGTTGGTTTCTTCCGCGCCCGCGTCAGCATCTTCAAGGAGCAGGGCTTCGGGGCCAGCTTCCGCGAGAGTCACCTCGTCCAGCTTTTGCAAAACGTCTTCCAGCTTGCCGGTCGGCACAGCTTCGCCTTCATGTTCCTGGCCCAGCCCCTCGAAAGGACGATACCTCTCGTCGCGCAGCACCAGAGAACGAACACCCTCCTCGTTCACATCCTTCTCATTCATGCCCACAGTTTCACCTTTCGCGCGAGACTTTTACGAAGTTACATCGAGAGCCGCGTCGCGCCGCGCGCTCTTCAGCCAATCCGCTTCTCAAACGACATTTTGGCCTCAGCCGTTGATTCTACCTCAATCCCGGCTCGAAGCCTCAAAATAAATACGAATCAGCAGGATATTAGATGCCTGCTTTTAATTCTAATGTCGTATCAACTCCCTCAAGAAAGTTTGTCGGCGGTCGGAAACTCAAGAAACATCTCTGTTTCAGCCGCTTAATTCCTTCCGAACAGACGCCTTTACGCTCTACCACTCATCATAACAGAAACTATCGGGCAGGCAGTTGAAAACCTGCCCGGTAGTCTAAATCAAACAGCCATTGACGGCCAGTTTTTAGTAAGCCCTCTTTCCACTGCGCTCCGTCTGCAAGTTGTTCGTCACAGAGAAGACGCCCGGCACGCTTCTGGCCGTGATGTAAGCCAGTTGGCTGTCGGCCTCGTTCGAGACGACACCTTCGAGCGTCACATTGCCGCCCTTGACGACGATGTGAATGGACGGATTTGCTCCCAGCGCGTAACGATAGAGACCGCCCGCGCGGAACAGCGTCTGGTAGGTGCGAACCCTGATCGAATCGTCGAACGAAGAGAGCGGCAACACCTCTATGTTGTTGACGACATGCCCGACCCCGTTGATTCTCGCCACACGATTCTCAGCATCCTGGCGCGTGCTGGGTCGCACGACCTGCCCATACAAGGTGACAGTGCTGCCCTCAACCTTGTAAGCCAGATTGTCAAAGACGCCGTAATACGGCAGCGTGACAAGCTCTTTGCGAACCTGTTCGGAGACCGACTGTCCACCCGTCTCCGGTTGATTGGATGTTGAGGGAGCAGCAATCGCTGCCGATGCGGCAAGCACCAGAACTGCCCCGATGGTGATGATTCCCTTTTTGATCGTTCTCATTTCTCCTACTTCCCCCTTGGTTTGACTATTGAACCCTCACTCTTTTTGCCGTCGAATTGTTGCTCAGGCTGGCGGCTTCACCTGCTTCGTAGCTTTCTAACACCTTGACTACTCTGCCCAGAACCTCAATCACCTGTTTCCGGTCTGTTTCGCTCAGTTCTGCCAGCGCATGGTTGAAAATGTCCCGCCGACGCTGGCGAAACTGATCTACCAGATGCGCCCCTCTCTCCGAAAGCGCGACGATCACGCAGCGCCTGTCGTCGGCAGCGGCACGCCGCTCGATCAATCCCTTACGAATCAGCCGGTCAGTTAGTTGCGTGATGGCTGGCGCTGAGATTCTCAGTTTTGAGGCCAGTTGACCTGTCGGCATCGCCCCGCGCCGCAGGACTCTTAAAACCTGCGCCTGCGGCAGCGTCAGTTCCAGTTCGCTGATCTGCTTCTGGTAATGGTCAATCATTAACAGAGCCATGACATCAGAAAAACTGTTCAAAACTTCCTCAACCTTTGCGGGTGCTGAATCGGCCAAATCAGGCCCTCCACACTATTTAATTTACTTGAATATTTCAGATGCATTAAGTATAATATCAGTTGTCTTCGAGGTCAATCTATCGGGAGTGGTCTTCGAGAAGACGGATCAGGGATTGGGTTTAATTAAGAGGAAAGAAATGACAACTGCTGAGACTTATCCAAGTTGGCTGAGTTTTGGACGCGCGAACGAAGCGTCGAAGGACGTGCCTGTCGCTTCGGATCACGCGCTGGCGCAGAAGGCCGGTCAAGGCGACATGTCTGCCTTTGAGGAGCTTTACAGGCGGCATTATCGTCGCGTCTATTCCCTGTGCTTGCGGATGACGCAGAACGTCTCGGAGGCGGAAGACCTGGCGCAGGAAGCCTTCGTCCAACTGTTCCGCAAGATCGGAAGTTTTCGCGGCGAGTCGGCTTTCACTACGTGGCTGCACAGGCTCACAGTCAATCAAGTCCTGATGCACTTTCGGAAGCGCAGTGTGCGGGACGAGAAGACTACGGAAGAAGGCGAGACGCCGGATCAAACCGTGATGGGCACGGAGAATCCGAACCGGATGCCTGTCGTAGATCGCATCGCGCTCGACAATGCGATTGCTCAGTTGCCGCGCGGCTACCGAACTGTGTTTGTGCTGCACGATGTTGAAGGCTACGAACATGAAGAGATCGGGCGGATGCTCGGCTGCGCTGTCGGGACATCAAAATCACAACTGCACAAGGCGCGCATGAAACTGCGCAACCTGCTCAAGCGCCAAAGTTCGACACAAGTTGCGGACAAGGATTAAGAGACCAAACTTATAACGCCTCAGCTCAACGCGAAGGCACGAAGAGAGAAAGAGCGCAAAGCTCAACTTTCTTCGTGCCTTTCTATTTTCACAGTAAGTTTCGCCGGACGCTTACTTCGGCTTCCTTCTGGTTTTGTCTTCCGTCGCTCCACCAAAATTCGTTGCTGAATTTACCGCACAGCGCGTCCGCCGACAATACGAATTTTCCTCACCGGCGGGCTGGTGTTTGTAGCAGTCAAGCAACAGGCTTTATACTGCCATGACTTTCCATCCAGATTTATTTTCAAGCGGGAGGCTAAACAGGCAGATGACTAAAGCAGATGAGCGGAAGATCAGAGCAATCGTGCAGGACGAGATGCTCGGCATCATCAGCGACGCGCAGGAATCCTTGGGCGTCAAGAAAGACCCGACGGGAATGGGCAGACGCGCGCTCGAAGGTCTGGCCGATTTGATTCGCAGCCGACAGGCGTCGCAAGCAGATGATGAATAGACCGGGTCAGAGATTTTTGAAATCAACGATGCTGGAAGGATCGCTTTGGAACTCACTGGTCTAACCTCCGAGCAGGTAACGGAGCGTGTTGCGAAAGGCTCGCGCAACGTCACCTCCACAACTCGCACCAAGCGCACGCGAGAAATCCTCCTCGACAACATCTTCTCCGTCTTCAACTTCATCGTTCTCGGCGTCATCGCTTTCATCTTCTACTTCTACTTCCGACTCGGCGACACACGCCTGCTGCTCGACGTGCTGCGCGTCTTCTCCATCGCCTTCATCAACACGATTCTCGCCATCTCGCAGGAGATCAAGGCGAAGAAGGCGCTCGACAAAGTTAATCTGCTGCTGGAAAGAGTCGTCACGGTCATTCGCAACGGCGAGAAGGTTTCCATCTCTCAGAGCGAGATTGTCGTTGACGATCTGATTCAGATTGAGCGAGGCGATCAGGTTGTCGTTGACGGACGTGTAACGCACTCGAATCATCTTGAGATAGACGAATCCTTGCTGACGGGCGAGTCAGTGCCCATCTTCAAGAGCCAAAATGATGAGGTGCTGTCGGGGAGTTTCTGCGTCTCCGGCAACGGGCTTTACGTCGCCGAAAAAGTTGGCGATGCGTGCCACGCGGCACAGGTGACCAATCTTGCCAGAAAGATCAAGAACACGATCACGCCGCTTCAAAAGAAGATAGATCATATCGTCGAGATCATGATGATCGCGTCCGTCTTTCTGGTCGTGCTCGAACTCATCTTCAACCCGCACGCGAGCTTCGATAATGTGGACTTTATCCGCAGGCTCTCCACACTCGTCATCTCGCTCCTGCCGCAGGGACTCGTGCTGCTCGCGTCAATCACGTTTGCGCTCGGCGTCTATCGCATCAGCAAGTTGGGCGCGATCATCCAAAAGTTGAACGCGATAGAGTCTTTCTCAAACGTCGGGATCGTCTGCATGGACAAGACCGGAACGCTCACGAAGAATCAGCTTTCCGTCAACCGCATCACGCTCGTCAACGAGCTTTACAGCCGCGAAGAGGCCGAACGATTGCTCGGCACTTACGCCAAATTATCTTCGGACAAGAACGCGACGCTCAGAACTCTCGATCTGTTTCTCGCAGACGAGCAGGCCAGACTGCTTGGCGAAATTCCTTTCAGTTCCGAGAAGAAGATGAGCCTGATTAGCGTCGAACTGAGCGGACGCGAGAGCATCTACATCTTCGGCGCATTCGATCTTTTGTTGCCCGCCGTCACCGACAAGTTTCGTGAGCGGGCCAACTGGTTGTTTGAGGAGGGACGCCTCAGCGTTTATAGAAATATTCTCTTCGGAAGAGTCGTTGATGGAACTTCGCTGGACGAACTCAGAGCAGACTCATCGAGACTCAGCATCGAGCCGGTCTGCATCATCTCAATCACGGATCAGGTGAGAGACGACGTGATGGAAGCGATTCAACTCTTCCAGTCGCACGAGATCAACTTCAAGATTCTCTCCGGCGACGCGCCCGAAGCTGTGCAGGCCGTAGCCCGTGAGATTGGCTGGGACATTCCAGACGACAAACTCATCACCGGGCAGCAACTGGACAAGATAGACGACGCAGATTTTACTGAAGTTATTTTAGACAAACTGATCTTCGCCCGCCTGCGCCCCAACCACAAGTTAAGAATCATCGAGACCTTCAAACGCGAGAAGATTTATACGGCGATGATCGGCGACGGCGTCAACGATCTTCCGGCGATCAAGGCTGCGGACATGGGCATTGCGATGGAGGAAGGCAGCAAGATTACGAAGGAAGTCGCCGACATCGTGCTCTTGAAAAACAGGTTCTCGCTTTTGCCGAGCATCTTCGACGAGGGCAATAAGATCGTCAACACGGTCAGCGCGGGCGCGAAGCTCTTTCTGACCAAAAATTTTCTGGTCATCTATCTCATTTTGCTCTCGACCTTCTTCCACTTCGATTTTCCACTGACACCCGGTCGCGTCTCTCTAATCAACATCTTCGCCATCGCTCTGCCGTCGTTCGTCATCGCGCTGCGCAACAACAACGTCAACAAGACTAAAAACTTTACGGCAGACCTCTTCTCCTTCGTCATCCTTTCGTCGCTCTTCATCACCGCCGCAGGACTTGCGGGCGAACACTTCACGCCGATGTTTTATCAGATTAACAAATCCGATTCACCGATGGTTATCGCGCGTTGGCTGAAATACAAGGGCGATCTGGAAATGGTGATGTTGAGTATCATGATTATCACGTCCATCGCCAGCTTCTTCGCCGTCGCGCTCCACAAAGGCGCGACCAATCTCAGGATTTATCTGCTGTACGGGATTGGCATTCTCGCGGGCTACATTTTTCTCGCCACCATCAAAATTGATTTCTTTCTCTTGAACTGGCTCAGGAAACTTTACGAAATTGAATATCTCGACTCTCGTTACTGGGGCGTGGTCGCAATTATCAGCCTCGCCAGCGCCATCCTGCTTTTCATCGTGCAGAAACTGCGCGAGAGAATCATTGAGAGATGGCCGGCATAAGTAGTAGCTGAGGCGGCTCATTCGCCGTCAACTCCGGCTCAATTCACGCGACAAGAAATTGCAACTCGTGATAATGTTGCGCGTGTTCGGCATTGCCGTTTCCCTTTCCTGACCCACAAAGGAGTTCACCATGATGCGTTCTCCCTTTCGCCTGATGACGCAGCCAACTTGCGTGGTCGCATCGTTGCCGCCACAGAAGGCGCTGCGCTGCCTGCGAATCTGAAAGTCTATCTTGTTCCGCAGGAGCGCGAGCGCGTTGAAGATGTCCTGCGTTATGGCGAAGCGACGATCAATAGCGACGGCACGTTCGCGCTTCAGAATCTAGCGCCCGGCCATTACTTCATCATCGCTCGCCCTGTTCCCGAAAGCGAACTATCCGAGCGCACCCCGCGCCCGCTCCTCTGGGATGCGGAGGCACGCGCCAAACTCCGACGCGAAGCGGAAGCGGCAAAGACTACGATTGAGTTGCAGCCATGCCAGCGCGCCACAGGTTACTCGTTACACTACGCGCCATAGGTGACGACGACCCCCTGATGCAGAGAGAACTGTTTTTCTCTGTGCGATCTCTGCGCCCTTCGTGTCTCTATGGTGAATAGCAACTTCCCAAACTCTCAATTTCAAATCGCTCTGGTCATCGCCCGGTTCTCCATAGCTAAAAACCGAACCGGCAACCCGGGGGACATTCGGGTTGCCGGTTCGGTCTCTCTCCGCTGCTACAAGAGGGCACTTGCGCGTTTTCGGGGTCAGAGCTTCTACGATTTAAGTTCTTACTGGATCGCCGCGTAGATCGTCACGGTCTCAACATTCTGTGCCAACTCGCCGCGCGACGGATTCTTTGCCAGTTCCTGTTCAGCCGCGCGCTCGGCCTTCGACTTCAACATCTCACGGCCTTCGGCTGAACCGGGCGTCCAAATCTGCGCGAGATAGTAGTTGTTGCCAAGGCGATGGAAGATCAGCATCGCACGATCCTTCGGGGCATTGGCCTGAACATGGCTCGTCAGGCGCATCGCATTCTGGCGACTATCCGTACTGCGAACCATAATCCCGTTGTCCGAAGTGGACGTGGCCTGTCCAACAACGTATTCGCCTGCCGCGAGCGTCTGGTCGCCGACGACGAAGTCAAACGGGATGTTCGCTCTGAGCTTCGTGCTGCGCGACTGTGCGTTGGACACAACGGCTGTCATAAATGCGAGGGCAATGATTGAAACCAACATGGTAACGGCTTTCAGGGCTTGCTTTTTCATCTCTTCTCCTTCTTGCCTTTCCGGGCAACGGTCGTGGGGTTTAACGGACGACCGATAATTTTCAAATTAGCTCTGCTAGATTCGATCTCGTGACCGCCTGCTTCGCCTTTAATCTTTTTCGATCCGTCTCTTTCATGTTCTGAGCTATCTTCGGATCGTGCCTGAGGTGATTGCTATCCGCGTGCCACTGTTACGGCGACACACCTGAGCGAGCCTTTGTTTGACCGGAAATGTTTATCTGAGAATGAGATGAGCTTCGTTGCAGGATGTGGAAGCAGGTCGCGGCTCTGGGAAGATGAGCAGCCAATTTCTATCTGTTCGGATAGAGAGGCTATCTACATTGTTAGCTGTCTGTCTCCTTTAAGGCGTGAAGAGGTGAAAGCGCGAAGCGAGTTTCAGGATTTTTAACTTTGCGTCCTTGTATCTTCGCGGTTACGGGGACGCTCCCGACCACTCCTGCTTTGACATGCGCTTTGGCCTCGATTGCTGTAGTATTGCTTGTTCCAAAGGGCAACGGCTTTTCAGTAGCCCGGCATCAAACCCCGCGAGTGTCCAACTCAGCAGTGGCTCTATTCTACCGATCATAGTTATGAGACCAGTTATCCATCGCACTCTTTTCATCGCGGCGTTCGCGCTCTGTAGCTTCGCCTTGACGCAGCCATCCGCGCTCTCTCAGCTAAAGCAGCCGACCGTCGCGCCAACACCTCCTCCGCCGGAACAGCAGGACACGGAAAAGTTTTTTATTCGTGAGGTGCGCCTGCCGGTCACCGTGCTGGATAAAAACAAGCAGCCAGTCGCGGGATTGACGAAGAATGATTTTCTGATTTATGAAGACAAGCAACTACAGAATATCAAGGGCTTCACGAACTTCACGAACGAGAAAGATAGCCAGCCCATTTACGTCGTCGTCCTGATGGACACCTCCGGCTCCGTTGCGGGCAAGCTCAAGTTTGAGCAGGAGTCGGCCAAGAATTTCATCTACACAGTTGGTCGTCCACGCAAAGACCGCATCGCGTTTGCCACCTTCGATCATCAGATTACGCTGCGTCAGGATTTCACGGACAAGTTGGACGACTTGTCTAAGGCCATTGACAGCATCGGCAAGCCCGGCAATCGCACGCTCTTTTACGATGCCATCTGGGAGTTCTGCGATGAGAAGATGCGTAGCGTTCCCGGTCGCCGCGTGCTGGTCGTCATCACGGACGGCGATGATAATAACTACAGCCGCGCGACCTTGCGCGATGCGATTGACATCGCGCAACGCACGGAGACGACCATCTTCGCCGTCTCGACGAAAGCCGGACTCTCCGGTTCAGTGCCCGGCGTGGAAAGCGGAACAATTTCGAGCGTGGTTGATCGTAATCTTCAGAAACTCTGTGAAGAGACCGGCGGTTCCGCCTTTTTCACAGGCGATGTGCTTGAGCTTGAGCGCGCCTTCACACGCATCTCCAAAGAACTGCGCTCGACCTACATTCTGACTTACACGCCGACGAATAATAAATATGACGGCAGCGACCGCAAGATCGAGGTCAAGCTCGCCGACAATCGCAACGGTTTGAGAGTCAAGACGAGAAAAGGATACAAGGCCATCTCGGATAGCCTTAAATAAAGCAGTGAATAGTGAATAGTGAATAATTAAAAACCATCTTCACTTTTCACTTTTCACTTTTCACTTTTCACGAACCATGTTTTATCGAAATCACATCACACCCATTCTGGTATTCGCTTTAACGGCGTCGCTGTTATCAAGCGGTCTGCTTTCTATCGGGGCCAGAGCGCAGCAGCAGCAAGACCCTGCCGCGACTCAGGATAAGAGCCGCCCGCGCCGCACTGGTCAGCAACCGTCACAGACGAGTCAAACACCGCAAACAACTCCGACGCCGAAGCCTTCACCGAAAGATGAAGGCGTGACCCTTCAGGACGATGAAGTGCTGCGTGTTGACACAGACCTGACGAACATTCTCTTCACGGCTGTTGATAAGCAGCGACACTTCATCACCACGCTCCGGCAGGAAGACATTCGTGTGACTGAAGAAGGACAGCCGCAGGAGATTTTCACCTTCGCGCGCCAGGCAGACCTGCCGCTCTCGCTCGCCATTCTCGTTGACACGAGCATCTCCGAAGAGAGGACTTTGCCCGTTGAAAAATCTGCGGCGGCTTCTTTCGTTGACACTGTGCTTCGTTCTAACAAGGATGAAGCGGCTGTCGTCTCCTTCACGGGCGAGGCCACGCTCGAACAGAGCCTGACGGGCAATGCGTCGCGCGTCCGTCACGCTCTCGACGGTGTTCAGTTCGTCCCGCCCTCAGGTTATATCGGCAGCGGGCAGGTCGCGGGCACGCCGCCCATCTCCGGCACGAACCAGTCAATCCAAGGCTCAACCGCCATCTGGGACGCGATCTGGGTCACGTCCGACGAGATTCTCTCGCAGACTTCCGACAAGACACGCCGCGCCATCATCCTGCTTACGGATGGTGATGACACGAGCAGCCACAAGGACATTGACCACGCGATTGATCGCGCGCTCAAGGCCGATGCAGTGATCTACGCCATCGGCATCGGCGACGAATACTACGGCGGCATCAACAAAGGCGCGCTCCGCAAAGTCTCTGAGCACACCGGCGGTCGCGCTTTCTTTCCCGCCAACGAATCGGAACTCCGCGCCGCCTTCGCGGAAATCCAACTCGAATTGCGCTCGCAATATCTAGTCGCTTATTCGCCCACGAACAGGAACAAAGACGGCTCATTCCGCCACGTCCAGATCGAGATCAACAACCCGGAGCTACGCAAGAGCCTCAAGCTCACTTATCGTCAGGGCTACTTCGCCAAAAGCGCAACGAAATGAGCGAACGGCAGAATTCAGAATTCAGAAGCCAGGAGTCAGGAGAAAAGAAAAACAAAATCTGTCGAAGCGGTCTCCGCCTAATCATTCTGGCTTCTGGCTTCTGAATTCTGAATTCTGCTTTTTTGCCCCGTGACAATCTCTTTTTCGCTTTGCTATACTTTACTTGTTGATGACGTTTGCCTCTTCAGGTAAGCGCAAGCGCGATTGCATTTTGACTTTCAAATCTGATTACCGCTTTCAAGCGTTTTCGACGCCTCTCACGACGAGTTTCCTCACGTCAACTATTTAATGGCCTGACCCTTGAGATGCTGTGATTTACTTATCTCAATAACTGCTGTGCCCCAATGACAGAAACCAGGATGGAACAGACACGCCCGACCGTGCTGGCCGTCAACGACGAGCCGAAAGTGCTTGAGCTTTTCACTGTCATGCTTGAGCGCGACGGCTACAAGGTCGTCACCGCCGAAAATGGCCCGCGCGCCCTCGAACTCGCGCGCAACCTTGAACCGGACATCGTCATCAGTGACATCGTGATGCCGGAGATGGACGGGCTGGAGCTATGCCGTAGTCTCAAACAAGACCCCCGCACAGCTTTCATTCCTGTCCTGCTCGCCAGCGCCTTGCGCACGGGCAAGCGCAGCAACCTTAATGCCCTCACGGCAGGCGCGGACGATTTTCTCGAACTGCCTTTTCGCCGCCAGGAGTTGCTGGTCAAAGTCGCGCGCCTCACCGAAAGACATCGCACCGAACGCCGTTACCGCGAGCTTGTCGAGCAAGCCGCCGACATCATCTACACACGCGACATGGATGGCCGCATCACGAGCATCAACGAAGCTGGCTCACGATTCTTCGGTCGTCCTGTTTCCGAATTGACCGGCGCGCATTTGAGCGACCTCTTTGGTGAAGAAGTTGCGGCCAAGATCATGGCGGAAACAGAAGAGATCGCCAGCGCGCCGGATAAATCCTCACGCTGGATGCATCGCGTGAAGGATGCGCGCGGCGTGCCGCGCTACCTCGAAGGCGCGCTCACGCTCGTGCGCGATGTTGATGGGAATCCGACGGGCGTGCGCAGTGTGGTGCGCGACATCACCGACCGCAAACAGGCTGAAGAGCGCCTGCGCGAGAGTGAAGAACGCTATCGTCGGCTGGTCGAGATGTCGCCGGAGGCGATCATCGTTCACATCGAAGGAAAGTTCGTCTATCTCAACGCCGCCGGAATGAAGCTCTTCGGTGCCGCCAGATTGGAAGAGATCATCGGTAAACCGATCTTAGATATCGTCCACCCGGACTATCTGGAAACTGTCAAGGCGCGCATTCAGCAGGTTCGAGAAGAAGGAAGACAAACTGAACTGATCGAAGAAAAGTTTATCAGGCTGGATGGTCAGCCCATTGATGTCGAGGTGACAGGGATTCCGATTGTCTATGGTGGCAAACCGGCTATCCAAATCGTCGTCCGAGAAATCACCGGACGCAAGCAGGCGGAAGAGGCGCTGCGTCAGAGCGAAGAACGCTACCGCGAACTCTTCGAGAACGCTAACGACCTTATCTACACACACGATCTCAACGGCAACTTCACCTCACTCAACAAGACCGGCGAAAGAATCACCGGCTACACACGCGATGAGGCTTTAAGGATGAACATCGCTGAGGTCGTCGCGCCCGAACAGTTGGAGAAGGCGCGCGAGATGCTCGCCCGCAAACGAAGCGAAGCTGTTTCGACCCTCTACGATCTCGACATCCTCTCCAAAGACGGACGCCGTGTGTCGCTTGAGGTCAGCACGCGCTTGATCTATCAGAACGGCCAGCCCATTGGCGTGCAGGGCATCGCCCGCGACGTGACGGAACGCCTGCGCGTTGAAGCTGAATTGCAGGCGTCGGAATCCGAGTTGCGCGCGCTGTTCGCGGCGATGCCCGATGTCATTCTCGTGCTGGACGGCGCAGGACGCTATCTCAAAGTCGCCCCGACTAATCCGAAGCTCCTTTACAAACCCTCCGCTGAATTAGTCGGCAGGAAGTTACACGAAGTTTTCCCTCTCGCTGAAGCCGATCTTTTTCTCTCTCACATTCAACGCGCGCTGGAGACAGATCAACCCGTCAATGTGGAGTACAGTCTGAATATTGATGGGGCGGAAATTTGGTTTGAGGGAACTGTCTCGCCGATGCGGGGAGACGTGGTGATCTGGGTCGCGCGTGATATTACCCAACGCAAACAAGCGGAGGAAGCTCTCGGACAGCAGGTCGAGCGCGTGGCCGTCGTCAATCGCATTTCGAGCGCGGTGCGCCGCTCGCTCGACACTGTGGAGGTTTTTCGCACGGCGGTGCGCGAGCTTGGCTCTTACATGGCGGTTGATCGTTCCTCAATCTTCATGAAAGATGTGAAGTCGGGGCGCGTGCAGATGCTGGCCGAATATCATGCTCCCGGCGTGCGCCCAGTGAGCCAGGATTTTCCTATCGCCAAGCTCAACGATTTGATTGCCGGCATCCATCAACATGGCGTGCTGGCTTTCGATGATGTCGCTCACGATGAGCGGATCAGCGAGCTTTACGAAGGATACCTGCGCGCGGCAGGCGTGCGCTCGATTATGTACGTCGGCATTAGAGTTGGCGAAGAGATGCCTGCGGCCTTTGCGTTCTCGACCACGCGCAGCCTGCGCCACTGGCGCGACGAAGACATCGCGCTCGCTCGTGACGTTGCCAATCAAACCGGGCTGGCGATTCGACAGGCCGAGCTATATCAGAAAGCTGAGGCGACCTCCGCGCGCGAGTCTCTCATCAATCGGCTGAGTCTTGCCATTCGCGCCTCGCTCAGTCTCCCGGAGGTCTTGCACACTGCGACACGCGAGCTTGGGCGCGCGCTCAACGCTTCGCGCGTTCACCTCTACATGTACGACCCTGAAAATCCGCGCGCGCGCGCCGAGCACGAGTATGTTGCGCCCGGCTCCTCAAGCATCAAGCATCTGGAGATGAGCTTTGACGAGCCGATAGCGCAGCGCATCCTGCGCTCACCCGGCCCCGTAGTGATTGACGATGCACTCGATTACCAGGAAGGCACGTCTGAGTTCAATTCGCAGGTGCGCGCACACGCCGCTCAAGTGCGCCTCCGCTCGCAGATCATCTATCCGTTGATCGTCAACGGGCGTTTTCGCAGCGCGCTGTGCATTCATCAAACGGATCGCGTCAGGCGTTGGACGGAAGATGAAGTGGCGCTGGTCGAGGCCGTCGCGGCGCAGCTTGCGACAGGCATCGCGCAGGCGGAACTGTTTGAAATGACCGGACGCGCCAAGAAGGAATGGGAGACGACCTTCAACGCGATGTCCGACGGCATCTTCATCTTCGACAACTCCGGGCAACTGATCCGTGTCAATCGTGCCGGAGCCGCGATGGAAGACACCTGGCCGCATCTGATGCTCGGGCGTCGTTGCTGCGACATCCTGCGCACGAGCGAAGGCAACGAGTGCATCGTCGAGAAGACGATCAGTGAAGGCAGTAGCGTGACGCTGGAAATCGTGCCTGAGCGTTTCAACCGACCGCTCCTGGTGACGGTCGAGCCGGTGATGGAAAAAGGAAGCCAGACGATTGGCGCGGTCTGCACGGCGCGCGACCTCTCCGAATTGAGAAAAGCCGAAGCCACTGCGCGCGAGCATCAATCGCTCTTGACCAACATTCTGGAGAGCGCGCGCGAATCCATCTATGCCGTTGACACTGAAGGACGCTTTCAGTGGTGCAACGCCGCGACGATCAACGCGACCGGCTACAAGTCTGAAGATTTAATCGGCCACTCATTCCTCGACATCACCTTTGAAGATGACCGCGAGCTTGCCCGCACGCATTTCGAGCGCACATTGGAAGGCAAACCGCAAACCTACGAAGCGCGCTTCTTCGCATACGACGGCAATCTTCGGCACGCGCTCTTTGATACCGCACCGCTCGTCGTTGAGGGTCACACGACGGGCGTGCTCGGCATCGCGCGCGACATCACGGAGCAGAAACAGGAACGAGAGCGCGCAGCACAGGCCGACAAATTACGCGCGCTCGGCCAGCTTGCATCCGGTGTGGCGCATGACTTCAACAACGCGCTGACGGCCATCCTGGGACGCGCGCAGTTGATGCGCCGACAGGTTCACGATTCATCGCTCGTCCACAATCTGGATGTCATTCAGACCGCCGCCGAAGATGCCGCCGCGACCGTCCGGCGCATTCAAACTTTCGCACGGCAGTCGCCCGCCAAAGAGTTTGAGTTGCTCGACGTGAGCAGCCTGCTGCGTGATGCCATCGAGATTACGCGCACGCGCTGGGAGAACGAAGCTCGCCTGCGCGGGCTGCACTATAATGTCGAGCTTCACGCGGATTGTCCGTACCACGTTCTCGGCAGTGCGTCTGAGTTGCGTGAGGTCTTCGTCAATCTGATCGTCAACGCGGTGGACGCGATGCCGCTCGGCGGGCGACTCAATATCAGTTGCGAGCGCACCGGTGATCGTCTCATCGTGCGCTTTACGGACACCGGACTCGGCATGACGGAAGACGTGCGCGAGCGTATCTTCGAGCCTTTCTATACGACGAAGGGAGCGCACGGCACAGGACTCGGCCTCGCCGTCAGCTACGGCATCATCGAGCGCCACGCAGGTGTATTCAGCGTTGAATCAGAAGTCGGGCGCGGCACGACCTTCGAGATTGCGCTTCCCGCGACCGACCAGACTTCCGCGACCGCAAGCAAGCCTTCCGCATCACAGGGGATGCCTGCGATGAAGGTGCTGGTCATTGATGATGAAGAGTTCGTGCGCGAGACTCTGGCCGAGATGTTGACGATGCTGGGACACGAAGTCACGGCGGTTGATGGCGGACGCGAGGCGCTCGAAAGACTTTCCACCGAAAATTTCGATCTGGTCTTCACAGACCTTTCAATGCCGGAGATGGACGGCTGGGAAGTCGCACGCGAGATACGCCGACGCTTCAGCACTGAGATGAGCATCATCCTCGCCACAGGTCACGGCGCAGGCACGCCCATCGCTCCCGGCGACGAGCACCTCATCAACGGCATCATCGGCAAACCCTTCGACTTCGATCAGGTGATAGAGATGATCGGGCAAGTCACGCGAGAGGCAGTGAAAAGTGAATAGTGAAAAGTGAAAAGTTAAAAACAGCTCTTCACTATTCACTTTTCACTTTTCACTTTTCCCCTCGTTCCCTCTCCACCTCACTCTCCAGTTCGACGACGAGTTTGCGAATGCTCGGCTGATCCATCGGCTCCAGCAGGCGCAGGGCTTCGTCGAGCACACGGCGTTGATGTTCAGGCCAGTTCGGGCGACCCGCGACGCTGCCCAACTCGCCTTTGTAGTAACCGCAACGCGGCGGCCTGACCAGTTCCACGACATCTCTTTCAACCGCCAGCATCATCGTCGGGATGCGTTCGTTTTCAAGACCCCGCGCGATGAGCGCGATTGATTGATGACAGAGACGCGAGGCCGGAATGAGCAGCGCCGCCTGCACTTCATAACGCCTCACGCGCTCGATCAACTTCGGCAACATCTCTTCGGCAATCTTCGCGGCGTCGGGGATGAAGCCGCAGAAACTCCACCACACGGAATTGAGACGACCGATGATACCGTTGCCTTCAAACTCCGCCAGACGATCAATCGGCACCTGCGCGTTTCGATCCTGCATGACAGCGGCAGTGTCCCAGCCGCGCGCGCAGTAGAGCAAATCCTCCGCTTCGATCTCGCGTGGAATCTCGCGCAAGGTTATATCGCCGCCGACGATGTTCGTATTGTAAGACTCCATGCCGTTGATGTACGCGCCTGCGGACGAGATGAGCGCGAGGTTCATCATCGGCAGCGCACGGCGCGCAGGAGCGAAAGGCGCGCGTTTGTTTTCAACGAACGGGTAATCGTCGCCGATCTCGCTGCGCGGCGATCCACGTGTTCGCCCTTGCTCCCAATCTCCATAACGCTTGCGCCATTCATCAATTCTCTCAATCGTCTCCATCAAAGATTCCCCCTGAGTTCAGAGGTCAGAGGCTAGAGGTTAGAGGTTAGAAATCGTTTTACTGACCTCTAACCTCTAGCCTCTGACCTCTGCCTTTTGCAATGACCAGCAACGCGACTGCGGCAGCGATGATTGCCACGCCGAGTGCCGCAACTGAAAACTCATGCAGGCTGTTGAAGCTGATGCGTAGCGGATTGTCCGCCGCAACATCGTCAATCGGTCGTCCCATCGCGGCGCGCAGACTGAGCATCCGCGCCGCGATCACCCATTGACCAACGCCCGTCGCAATCGCCACGACTACGAGCGAAACTGTTTCCGTTAAAAATGCGCGCCGCTTCACGCCCCGACGAAAAAGAAACGCACTCGCCAGCAACAACAACGCGATGATAAGGCCGCCCGTGTTCAAAGTAGCGAGCGTGCGCGTCACAATCGTGCCCGCCGCCTCGTTCGCGTAAACGACATTGCGCGCGCGAAGGACGCTGAACACGCTCGGCGCAACCGCCGCGCTGAAGAAGACAGCGCCGCCCAGCCACAACGCGATGAGCAGCAACCTGACATCTCGCACAACCGTCAAGAGCGCGCCGCTTCGTTCAACCGATTCCGCGCGCCGCGTGGCGGCAACGCTCGCACTGCTCTCTTCAACTTCAACGCTCATCAATCATACTCCATCACTTCCGGCAACAATCTAATCACAGGCAACACCATCACAGGCTGCGTCAACTCGCGCGGGTCTGGCACAGTCGTGAGCCACGCGAGCGAGCGGTCAAGCTGTGCCTGATATTCTTCCAGATCAAGCGACATGAAACATCTGACGCCGAGCCGCGCAAACTTCTCCTTCGCCATCTGGTACATCCGCCGCGCCGCGCCCGGTCGTCCGATTTCCAGATGATGAAAGGCGACGGCAGATTGAATCATCGCCTGTAGGAAAAGCTTTTCCGATGCGCCGACCTCGCCCATCCAACGATCTTCCCAAGCATCATGCGCCGCGTGAAACTCGCCTTCGTTGAAGAGGTCTATGCCCGCGATGTACTCAATCGGATAAGCCACGACGTGCATCTCGGTGTACGCCGGACGTTCCGCTTCGCTCTTGATACTAATGCCCATCAGATTTTTAATCGGAGTTCTGTACAAGCAGAAGGTAACATCGAACCAAAGCTCCGTCAGGAGCGGCATATCAGTAGCCCGGTGCGTCAGCGCCGGGTTCACGGCCATTACCAATGATTCAGAGTCCCGGAGGGACGACATCAGATGCCGCCCTGACAGGGCTTGGAACTATAATTATCGCGCTCATTCCCATGACTTACGTCATGGGCTACTGATATATCGCTCCTGCGGAGCTAAAAACGCAACCACTCTTTATATCAGACTCCAATAACGCATCAATCCGACCAATCTCTCTTCAACAGAAGCTCCTCGATTCTGTAAGCGTGCAGCATGTCGTGCAGCGCGAGATGACGAAACATGATGAGGACGGAATAGTGATCGTACTCTTCGTGCTCCGCTTCGCGCAGCCAGTCATCTTCAGACAAATCTTTCAACAGTTCTACGAGCCGTTCGCAGTCGCTCTTGTATCGTTCCAGCGCCTCGTCCAAATCAACCGACAGCAACGCGCCCTCTTCCATCGCTTCATCAGGATTGTACGCCTTGATGCGCGGGCGCGTCTCACTCAACATTAGTTCGAGCCGCTCGAAGAACAACGGCTGCACCTCCGCCAGATGACAAGCGTGCTCATGTGCCGACCATTTGCGCGGCTGCGGGCGTCGCTTCAAAATTTCCGTCGGGACTTCGCGCACGAGCGGGAGAATTATCGCCGAGGCATTTTCGAGTGCGTTGATGATTGATTCAGGATTGTTCATCGTACTCAACTCCTTGAGAGACGTAATCCCGCGTTTATAGTATTGATTCATCCATAGCTTGCTAACCACTTTTTACAAAAGTGAACTCTGAAGCAGAGAATGTGTTTTATGAGATAAGGGCAAAAGTGCAAAGGCTACGTGGACCGCGAAACCGCGACCACACGAAAACCGAGGCCGCTGAAGGCGCGAGTGCCGGGCGCGAGCTTGGGGCGGCTGGCGGAGCGCAGGTCGCTGTCAACGGCGCTCCACGAACCGCCGCGCAACACCCGATCTTCATCTCCTCCATTCAACCACGCGCTCCCGTCCACAGGCGCTCTATTATAACTAACATGATGCCGATCCTCGCACCACTCAAACACATTCCCGTGCATGTCATACAATCCCCAAGCGTTCGGCTGCTTCTGCCCGACAGGATGCGTTTTACCCCCTGAGTTTTTCTTATACCAAGCCATCGAATCGAGATCGCCTGCGTAATCTCCCGTCGTCCCCGCTCGACATGCATACTCCCACTCTGCTTCCGTTGGTAATCTGTAAACGTACCCGTCATTCTTCGCGTTCAACTTACGAGTGAACTCCTGCGCGTCATCCCATGAAACATTCTCCACAGGAAGATTATCGCCTTTGAAATGGGACGGACTACTGCCCATCACCTGCCGCCACTGCGCCTGCGTCACCTCGTACTTGCCCATGTAGAAGCCTTCTCGAATCGTCACCTTATGCACTGGCTTTTCGCCTTCATAATATTCGTCATCTGAACCCATCATAAAACTTCCCGCAGGCACATAAACAAATCCCATTCCTATCCGGTTCTTGATAACCTTGCCTGCACGTGGCACGCCTGCGGTACTTGTGGCAGGCGGAGCGTTCGTCCTTCTAACCCCGCTTCTTCGTTGTCCATATGAGATTGTCAGCAGCATTGAAGCAGTGACAAACGTAACAAAGATCAGACGTAGGACGGAATTCGTTTTCATTGTCGTTCCTTTCATTGTAGGCGCGGACGAAATCGTGCATATCTTTGAGTAGGTATTTGTCATTCGCGCGGCGCATAAATATGTCATGGGTACGCGCTGATTAGAATCTATCATGCCCTATTTTTCACCTTGACGCAGCCGAACCTTCATTCAATCTCGCCGCAATCACTTTCGCAGCAGTCGCGCCCGCGCCACACGCGCTGCTGATGGTCGGAGCGAGCGGGTTGGAAACGTCGCCGATGGCGAAGACATTTCCGATGCTCGTCTCCTGTTCGCCTGTGACGACGATGTAGCCGCGCTCGTCCACGCGTAACTGCTCGCGGAACAACTCCGTGTTCGGCTCGACGCCGATGCGGATGAGCACGCCGCGCACGGCCATCTCGAAAGATTTGATCGCGCCGCCGCGAAAGATTTCGACGCCCTCGACCTCGCGCTCGCCGATAATGCGTCGGACGACCGAATCTGTAAAGACCGTGATGCAATGCTCGCCGCGCAATCGTTCGACGAATTCAGCACGCGCTCGAAGTTTCTTGCCCCGATGCACGAGCGTCACAGTCGGGCAAACTTCAGCCAGCAACAGAGCATTCTCCGCCGCCGCATCGCCGCCGCCAACTACGCAGACATCTTTTCCGGCAAACTCGTCTCGGTCGCGCGCACCCGACTCCATCACGCCGCGCCCGGCCAATTCTATCTCGCCCGGAATACCCAGCCGCCTGCGTCGCACGCCCGTTGCGATGATGATGCAGATGGCCTGTAATTCTTCACCGCTTCTGAGCGTGATGCGACGAGCGCGCAAGTCAACGCTCTCAATCTCAACGTCCGTCCACAGATCAAATTCCGCATCCTTCAACTGCTCAGCAAACAGGTCGCGCAACTCGCGCCCGTTTTGAGCGCGCACGCCCAAATAATTTTCAATCGGATGATAGACACGTAGAAGCTGCCCGCCGATCTCTGCGCTCTCTTCGAGCACGAGCGTATCCAGCCCAAGCTCGTCACACCACATTGCGGCAGATAACCCGGCAGGCCCCGCGCCGATGATGATAACGTCGTGCATAAAGCAGTGGTCAGTAGTCGGTGGTCAGTGGTCAGTTAAAAGCGGTCTTATTTTATCTCACGAAGTTCAAATGATAGCAGCCGATGTAAGGCTCATTCCAATCAGCCACTTTGCGCGGCTCCGGCGTTCAGAGTTTCAGTTTCGTTGAGCGCGGCACGCATCTCTGCCGCGACCGCTTCGGGCGAGAGAGTTGAAGCGCAAAGCGTTCCGCTTTCGTCCATAAACTTGACGGCAGATGTCATCTCGCGTTCGTCCAGCGCCCAACGTCCGTGCGCGTTTACGTTCTGCGCGTCGCGCTGTTCAAGCTCATTGAGCCGTGCGATGAGCGGATTGAAGTCGCGCCGCGCGATGTGCGGGCGCACAATCGTTTCTGCCCAGGAGTAGTAAGGATAGTCAACGCGATAGCTCCATCCATTCATCATTGGCAACGCGATGAGGAAAACTTGCCCGCGCGCGTTGGCGGTAATCGCGGTGAATGGTGCGGCGTGTCGCGTCGGGCTGAAACCCTGCGCGCCGTAGAGTCCGGGCGCGAGTGTAATCAAGGAAAGACCTGTGGCTGAATCTTCTTCAACGTGCGATTCGCCGCGAGCAAAGCTCTCCATCGCGGTTTCGATGCGTTGCCAGACAGCGCGCCACAGAGGCTCATAGTCGTCTATGCGCGTGATGACGCGCTCGACTTCCGGCAGGACGAGTTCGTAAGCACGCGCATCGTCTGTCACGCTTTCGCCCGCGAGATGACGCGCGAGCGGCGAGCCTGCATCTTCTCCCGGAACATTTGCGTCTGCGCCTTGAATGACGATGCTCGCGCGCACGCCGTCCCGACTTGAATACTCGGAAAAATCTCCGGCTTCGGCGGCAGCGATTAACTTTTCTCGTAGCTCAAGCGCGCGCCTCCCATTGAGAACAGTCCAGACGGAGAGCACGCCGTCCGTATCGTAGTGATTGTTCGTGACCAGCTCGACGCCTTCGGTCAACTGCTCGCGTTCGGGCGAAGCGACTAGATTCAACGCAATCTCAGTCGAAGTATCCGCTTTGACCGCAGCCGGTGTGCGATTGCCTTCCCAGTGCGAGAAGTGGATGCTGTTGGAGACCGTTCCATCAACGGAGAGTTTGCGAACATCGTTAAGCCCGGCATGATAATACTCAAATCTCATCGTCATAAATTTACCTCAAACAATCCGGCTGTGCCTGCTGATGTCGAGGAGTGTAGCGCACCTGCGGACGAAGAGAAAACGGCGCGTTCGTGCGTTGCGTCGAGCGCTGGATTGACCATCGGGAAACTGAAGATGTATGCTCACGCCGCAAAATCAACGAGAGACAAAGGGAGAAACCAAGAGACCATGCAGGAGATTACGGCGACGGAGTTAAAAGAACGTCTGGACAGAGGCGACGACATTCAGATCATAGACGTGCGCGAGCCGCACGAGTATGAATATGCGCGCATCCCGAATTCAATTCACATTCCGCTCGGACAAATTTTGAATCGGATGTCGGAGATTGACCCTTCGCGCGAGACAGTCATTCATTGTCATGCAGGCGGGCGCAGCGCAAACGCCATTCAAGCCCTCACACGCGCGGGCTTTCAAGGCCAGCTCTCGAATTTGAGAGGCGGCATCACGGCGTGGTCAAATGAGGTTGACCCATCTGTCCCGAAATATTAAGTAGGCGAGGTCGAATGAAACGGACGCTCGGTTTCTCTGAATGAATCGGCGTCCGTCTTCTTCTCGCTCCCCCACAATTTCTCATCAGGCTCTCACCAAATACTTATCAACCTTTTAACCCGTTCAAAAAAATTCGACCTTGTGCGAAACGTGCGCGTCTAATTAAACAGCAAGGGGTCGCCGGGCATGTTGATACGATCTGAGGGTTGCGGCAGGTACGCGCAATCTACGGGATAGTCTTGCCTCCTCCAAGCCTTCGGCGGCAACTGAGGTCAGAATTTTGAAGTCTATGGAGGAATAGAAAGATGAGGGAATCAATTTTTCGCAGTGCGATACTTTCGGCCACATTGCTTGCAACTCTAGGGTTGACGGTATCGGCGCAAACACCAACCACGACGGGCACCACTACCACACCGCCGACTGACATCGGCCAGGATCGCAAAGACATCAGGCGGGACACGAAAGACATTCGCACCGACAGGCGCGAAGTTCGTAGCGATAGACGCGACATCCGCCAGGACATTAAAGCAGGCGACCCGAAGTCGGAGATTGTAGCCGACCGTCGTGACCTTCGTCGGGATCGCAAAGATGTGAATGGAGACCTGCGCGACCGTCGCCAGGATGTGCGAGATGTGCGACAGGATAAAGACGTGCGCTCGGATCGTCGAGACATCAAGAGTGACACCAAAGATATTCGCTCTGACAAGCGTGATCTCCGAGGCGACCGCCGCGACATTCGTGAAGACCGCAAAGAGGGTGAATCGAAAGCGGAAGTCAGGTCTGACGTGCGCGACCTGAACAAAGACAAACGCGACCTCCACAATGATCGTACTGACCGGCGCAGAGATGGTCGTGATTTTCGGCGTGACCAACGCGGACGCAAGTAAGTAGTTGATCGTCTGCGTCCCGTTTACGGTCGGCGCCATAATGCGGGAGAGCATTGAAGGGCTTGCTCTCTCGCATTTTTCTTTGCTTGAGAGATTTTAGTTGACCGAGTAGGTAGTCTTCTCTTTGCCCAGAAAATCCCGGCCCGTCTTTTTCTTCACGAGTCCAGACCGCTCAAGCTCATAGTAGGCGCGCTGAACCTCGCCTTTATCAACAGAGAGTTTTTGCGCGAGCGCAGCAGGTGAAGGCAAGCTCGCGCCGGACTCAAGTTGTTTGCTTTGGATGAGCGTCTCGAACTGTTTGCGAATCTGAGCATAGATTGGCCCTTCCGCCTGGCGGTCGCCGATTTGAATATTTATCTTCTCGTCCATCTCGTGTCTATTTGTTGATGCCGTCGAGTTCGACAAAGCGGCTGAGGCGCGTGATGACCATGCCCTCGAAAACATTTGTGCGGCAGGAGAGCGCTGGCTTGTCGTCGCGCTCCGTCTGTCCCTCGCGGTGATACCAGATTTGACAATTCGTGCAGTCGCCGTTCCAGCAGAAATCTCCGTAAGAGATCGTTTGCAGCGAGAGAAACTGAAAGCAACGCAGCAGGCGATTATTCTCCGGCACTTCGACACGACGCCCCAGGATTTCGATGGGAATCAATTTTTCGTAGGGGTCTAGCAGATCGTCGTCAATCATCAGGACAAGCGGCTCCAACTTCAAAGCACTCGAAAACGTCGGGAGTATAGCAGAAAAGCAGGAGTCAGAATCCAGAATTCAGAAGCCAGAAGAAAAGAAAATCAAAATTTGTTGAAGTGGTTGCCGCCTACTCATTCTGAATTCTGGCTTCTGGCTTCTGGCTTCTACTTTTAGTCGGCTTCTGCTTTTCACCTTCACGCTGCTAAACTATGGCGTCGGAGGTGAACAAGCAGATGTCAATCGTTATCTACACGAAGCCGGGCTGTCCTTATTGCCAGCAGGCGCGCGATTATTACAACTCGCAGGGCATCGCGTTTACGGAGTATGACGCGCAGAACGACCGCGCACGGCGCAAGGAGATGTTTGCGTATTCGGATAATGATCCGACCGTGCCGTGTATCGTCGAAGACGGCGAGTACGTCGGTTCGGGCTGGGGCACGCCGCCGCGCGGTTGAACTGTTCACGACTGAGGCGGGCCGTGCGCTCGTCGAACTATTGACCCGATTCAAACGTCCCTCAACATACAAGTTTTGAATGATGAGTTTTGAGTTTTGAATTACGGCTTTCAATTCAAAACTCAAAACTCATCATTCAAAATTTTCAAAAGAAGGCAGGACATAATGAAAAGAATCTCTAAAATTTTCGCCCTCTACGTTCTGGCCGCCGCGACGTTGCTCTCTCCTTTGAGCTTCGTCGTCACCGCGCAGAACAATCTCTCGACACCACCGACACCACCTATGGCAAAGAAGACTCCGAAGGAAACCAAAATTCACGGCACGACGCTCGTTGACAACTATTTCTGGCTGCGCGAAAAGAACAACCCCGAAGTGCTGGCCTATCTCGAAGCCGAGAACGCTTACACGGACGCCGTGATGAAGCCGACCGCAGACATGCAGGCCAAGCTCTACAAAGAGATGATTAGCCACATCAAAGAGACTGACCGGAGCGTGCCCTATCATCAGGGCGACTACTTCTACTACTCGCGCACCGAGCAGGGCAAGCAATATCCGATCTACTGTCGCAAGCGTGGTGGCCTCGATGCGAAAGAAGAAGTCACGCTCGACATGAACGAACTGGCGAAGGGCTTGAAGTTCATGGGTCTCGGCGCGTACTCGGTCAGCGACGACGGCAACTATCTTGCTTATACAACCGACTCGACCGGCTACAGACAATACACGCTCTACGTCAAAGACCTCCGCACCGGACAACTGCTCCCCGAAAAGATCGAAAGAGTCGGCTCGGTGATGTGGGCCACCGACAACAAGACCGTCTTTTATTCAACCGAAGACGCCACGACCAAACGCTCCGACAAATTTTTCCGTCATGCGATTGGCAGCGACAAGAGCGATCTCGTCTATGAAGACAAGGACGAATTGTTCGACGTTCACGGCGGGCGCACGCGCGATAAAGCGATGGTCTTCATCGTCTCCGGCAGCAAGACCTCGACCGAGTATCGTTACATCCCTGCGGATAAGCCGATGGAAGCGCCGAAAGTTATCCTGCCGCGCGAGGCCAACCACGAATACTCCGTTGACCATCGCGGCGATCTCTTCTACATTCGCACGAATAAAGAGGCGAAGAATTTTCGTCTCGTCACCGCGCCCGTCTCCGACCCGCAAGTGAAGAACTGGAAAGAGTTGATCCCGCATCATCCCGAAATAAAGATTGAAGACATTGATCTCTTCGCCAATCATCTGGTCGTCGCCGAATTCGAGAACGGACTGCAACAGCTTCGGGTCGTTGATCTCAAGACCAACAAATCGCATCGCATCGAGTTTCCCGAACCCGTTTACACGACATCCGTCAACGTCAATCCAGAGTTCAACACGCGCACACTGCGCTTCGCCTATCAATCGCTCGTCACGCCCAACTCCGTCTTCGATTACAACATGGACACCGGGCAGCGCACGCTGCTCAAGCAGACGGAAATTCCCGGCGGCTTTGACCGCGCGAACTACAAATCCGAGCGCATCTTTGCGACGGCTTCCGACGGCACACGAATTCCGATCTCAATCGTCTATCGCAAAGACACGAAGATGGACGGCAAGAACCCGTTTCTGCTCTACGGCTACGGCTCTTACGGCGCGTCCATCACGCCGACCTTCTCACCGGCCCGTCTAAGCCTGCTTGATCGCGGATTCATCTACGCCATCGCGCACATACGCGGCGGCGGCGAACTCGGCGAACCCTGGCGCGAGGCGGGACGCATGATGAACAAGCGCAATACGTTTACCGACTTTATCTCCTCCGCCGAATATCTCATCAAGCAGAAATATACTTCGAGCGACCGTCTCATCATTCAGGGCGCGAGCGCTGGCGGAATGCTGATGGGCGCGGTCGTCAACATGCGTCCAGACCTCTTCAAGGCCGCCGTCGCGCAAGTTCCCTTCGTTGACATCATCAACACGATGCTTGATGCAAGTTTACCCTTAACGACGAGCGAATACATCGAGTGGGGCAACCCGAACGAGAAGCCCGCGTTCGATTACATGATCTCCTACTCGCCTTACGATAACGTCAAAGCGCAGAACTATCCCGCGATGCTCATCAAGGTTTCACTCAACGACAGCCAGGTGCCTTACTGGGAAGGCGCGAAGTTCGCAGCGAAGCTGCGCGCCACGAAGACTGACAACAACGTCCTGCTCTTAAAGACCAACATGGGTGCCGGACACGGCGGCTCATCTGGTCGCTACGATGCGCTCAAAGAGACCGCGTTCGATTATGCGTTCATGCTCAATCAAGTTGGATTGAATAATTAACTTGTTTCGTAAGGCACACAAGAATTGAACCGCAGAGGACGCAGAACAATGCAAAATTAAAAGGTAAAATGCAAAATGGAAGAGCAGGCTTCTCACCTTCCCTTTTGCATTTTTAATTTTTCATTTTGTATTAAGCACCCAAGCAGAAATAGGTTAAACTATCAATCCGTATGGGTAAAACAAAAGTCGTCGAATTAACGTCGGAGCAACGCGCCGCTCTGGAAAAAGGCTATCGCAAAGGCGCGAATCATGCATTTCGGATGCGCTGCCAGATAATTCTTCTCAAAACTGAGCATCGCTCTTCTATGGAGGTCGCCAACCTCTTAGGTTGCTGCGAGATAGTCGTCAACAGCTGGCTGCGCCGCTATGAGAAAGAAGGTCTCGCGGGCTTAAAGACCCGACCAGGACGTGGCCGTAAGCCCAAACTGAGCACCCAGAATCCAGTGCATCTGCAAACTGTCAAAGCTGAGATTGCCAAACATCCGCAGTCGGTCAAGACAGTCGTCGCCAAGCTGGATGAAGAACTGGACTTGCAGATGCACCCGGACACTTTGAAGCGGTTCTTAAAAAAATTGGCTATCGCTTCTGTCGCTTCCGCACCAGTCTCAAGTCGAGGCAAGTGGCAGAGGAAAGAGCCGCCAAAGAGAAGCTCTTAGCTCAACTCTGGCAGTTGTATTTAGCTGGGCGCATTGATCTCGTGTTCGGCGATGAAAGCGCATTCTCGATGACTCCGTGTCTGCCTTATGGTTGGTCGCCGAAAGGGGAAAGAGTTGAAATCTTTCCGCACCGCGACAAGAAGGTGAATCTATTTGGCATCTTTCGTCCTGACAATTTCTGTGTGACGTATGAAAGCTCTGCGAACATCAACAGCCGATTTCTGATTGATTCGATAGATGACTTTTGTCGGTATGTGGATCAGCCGACGGTGTTGGTGATCGACAATGCGCCGACGCATCGTTCAGGATTGTTTCGCGCGCAGCTTGAGAGATGGATGGAGAAAGATTTGTACATCTTTTTCCTGCCGCGATATTCGCCACACTTGAACAAGGCAGAGACTTACTGGCGTAAAGCGAAGTATGAATGGCTCAAGCCGACAGACTACGGATCATTCCGCAAATTCAGAAAGAAGATTTACTACATCTTCGATCAGGTTGGGGCAGAGTATCAGGTTACTTTCAAAGAGCTACATCCTTCAACTTAATTTTGCGTGAGTGCTTATTCCCTGTCCTCTGCGGTTAAACTTCCCTCGCCCAAACTCTTAGTCGCCGTGCAACCTCAAATCATTCACAGTTGCGATTACACACAGTTCGGAGTCTAATATAACCCTGCAATGCTCGGAGCAACTTTAGACAACTACCGCATCCTCGAAAAGCTCGGTGCGGGCGGGCAGGGAGAGGTCTATAAAGCTGTTGACACGCGGCTCGGTCGCTCGGTCGTCATCAAAGTTCTCCCGCCGGATTTGACCGTCAAGGAAGCGAATCTCAAACGCTTCGAGCGCGAGGCGCGTCTCGCTTCATCACTCGATCATCCGAACATCTGCACCATCTTCGATCTGGGCGAGACGGGCAACGTCCATTACATCGCCATGCAGTACATCGCGGGGCGCAACGTGCGCCAACTCGTCAACGGTCGCCCGCTCGAATTGAAAAGCGCGCTCTCCATCGCCGTCCAGGTCGCCGACGCCCTCGCCACCGCGCACTCCAAAGGCATCATTCACCGCGACATCAAAGCGGGCAACGTGATGGTCACTGATTCTGGACAGGCGAAGGTCTTGGACTTCGGTCTCGCCAAACTTCTCGATGAAGAGGCAGCGCGCAACGAGGGCATTCATCACACGGAGTTGACCGAAATCGGCGTGCCTTACGGGACGGCGACCTATGCAGCGCCGGAGCAGGCGCGCGGCGACCGCGTTGATAAACGCGCGGACATTTTTTCAACCGGCGTCCTGCTCTACGAAATGCTCACAGGCATCTGGCCGTTCCAGGGCAAGACGAGCGTTGACGTGCGCCATGCCGTCATTCACTCGGAGCCTGTCCCCGTTGCCGAGATGCGGAAGGATTATGTTCCGCCGCGCCTCCAACAGATTCTTGATCGCGCGCTTCAGAAAGAGCCGCGTGATCGTTATCAGAAAATGGAGGATTTCCGTGATGACCTCAAGAGCGTCCTGCGTGAAGTCAGTGCCGGAAGCGGCCTCCACTACATCGAAGAGGATTTATCAATCGCGCCGCGCCATCAGCCGGGCACGGGCGGCCCCATCTCCAAGTTCAAGTTCTGGCTGCGCAACATCGCGGGCACGGAGTCTTCTCCTCCGGCTGTCACTGCCGCGCCCGTCGCATCCGGTCAGACCTCGAAGGACGCACACGAAACGCCGATGACGAGTCTCGGCGATCAGGACAAGAAGAGCGTCGCCATCTTGCCTTTCAAAAATCTGAGCCACGACCCGGAGTCCAGCTTCTATGAATTCTCGCTCGCCGACGCGGTCATCACCGAACTCGCGCAGCTCAAATCGCTCGTCGTTCGCCCCTCGTCTGTGATCGTCAAGTATCAGGGCACGGAGCGCGATCCGCTTGATGCCGGGCGCGAGTTGGATGTGAGCGCAGTGCTCGCCGCCGGATTCCTGCGCGCGGGCGACCGCATTCGCGTCACCGCGCAACTGCTCGACGTTGCCACCGGCAACATGCTCTGGAGCGACCGCATAGATGCCGACTCCGCAGACATCATCACCGTTCAGGACACTATCGCCCGCCGCATCGTCGAAGGCTTGCGCCTCGAACTGAGTCCAGATGAAAAGGACGGGCTGGCTCATCCGACGACGGCCAATGCTGAGGCTTACGACGAATACCTGCGCGGGCGCGACTGCATGGGACGCTTCATCTATCACACGCTTGCGCGCGAAGATGTTGATGATGCAATTCTTCATTTCAAGCGTGCCACCGAACTCGACCCCGACTTCGCGCTCGCACACAGCGCGCTCGGCGGCTGCTATTCCAATCTCGTCCGCAAAGGTTTCGGCGATACGGAAGACTACGTCCGCGCCGAAGAATCATTCGAGCAGGCACTCGCGCTCGACCCGAAGAACTTTGAAGCGCGGATGCATATCGTCTTCATCCATCTCTCGCGCGGCGAGAAACGTCAGGCGCGCGAGCTTCTCTCTCGCCTGCGCCGCGAGATGCCCAACGATGTCGGCGTGCATTTCGTCTCCGGCGTCCTGCGTCGTCTCGACGGTGATTACGACGGAGCCTTGCGCAGCTTTGATCGGATGGTGCGCTTGAACCCGGCAGAGCGTGTCGTCGCCAGCTACAACCGCGCGCGAATTTTCGTCTATCAACGACGCTTCGACGATGCGCTGCTCGAATTGGATCAGGGCGCAGCCGTCGAGCCTGATCATCCGTTGATTAAAACTTTTCGCGGGCGCGTCCTCTTCTATCGCGGCGAGACGGAAGCGGCGACGAAGCTGCTCGAAGAAGTGCTTGAGAAGAATCCGAGACTCGACGGCGTGCGCCCGATTTACGCCACCTGTCTGAGCGCGCAAGGGCGACACGAAGAGGCGCGCGCGCAACTGACCGAACAGGTCAAGGACGTTGCCGCCGCCGACCACGATATTTCATACTGGCTCGCTTCCGTGTATGCTCTCGAGGGCGAACGCGATTTAGCATTTGAATGGCTGGAACGCTCAATCGCTCTCGGCAACGAGAACAAGCAGTGGTTTGAATCAGACCCCAACTGGGAAAGCCTGCGCGACGATCCGCGCTTTCAGGAATTGATGCGGAAGATTGAGCGCTCGCGTCCCAAATCAATTTGAGTTTTGAATTTTGAGTTTTGAATTCAGGCAAATGCTTTCAACTCAAAACTCATAACTCATAACTCATAATTTCTTTAAGGCTGAGACCATGAAAACTTTTGTCGTCGGAGACATTCACGGACGCCGCGCGCAGTTTGCCGGTCTCCTGAAGTCCTTGCCGCGTGATGCAGCCTCCGACACGCTCGTCTTTCTCGGCGACCTGATTGATCGCGGGCCGGACGCGCCCGGCGTCGTCTCGGATGTGATTGAACTTTACAACGATGACCCGGAGCGCGTCGTCGTCATTCGCGGCAATCACGAGCAGATGATGCTCGACTTCATTGACGAAGACTCGCGCCTCTGGCTCTCGCCCGCCACCGGCGGCGAGGAGACTTTTCAGCAGTACACTGAAAGCCCCTTGCAAGCCGAAACGGAAGAAGATTTCGTGAACGCGCGTCGCAAGATTAAAGAGAGCGTGCCACCTGAGCATCTCGAATTTTTCCGCGTGCGACCTCTCTATCACGAAGACGACTACGCGCTCTACGTCCACGCCGGACTGGATCACGGCAAGCATCCACGCGACACCGAAGCACATCATCTCTTATGGACGCGCGATGAGGAGTTCTACAAAAAATATCGCGGCAAGCCCTGCGTCTTCGGCCACACGCCGACGACGTTCCTGCCTCTGCTCGGACGCCTCGGTCGGCACGGCATCTACATCTCACACAGCGCCATCGGCATTGACACAGGCTACAACTACAACTCGCCTCTGACTTGCCTCTCGCTGCCAGACTTCACACTCTATCAATCCTTCGCCGACGGTCATCTGGCGACACACCACATCACAGCCTTCATCCCGGAAGAATTACAGGCCATGCGTAAAGCAGCCGCTAATGTATGAACCTTGAGACATCAAGAAGCGCGTCTCTCACTTTGATCTCAATTTTGCAATTCGTGCTGGATAAATGATGAGACGTGATCGGGCACTGATGAATATTGACCAGGTAATAGAAATCATTATTTCCAGGCGACAGGAATTCTCTCCCAAAGCCAGTTTACTCGCAGCCATCAGCGGCATTGATGGTTCGGGGAAAAGCACAATGGCTCAACAGGTGGTCGAAAGGTTGAAGAGTCAAGGCCTAATTGTCGCCTTGATTGGCTTAGACGCCTGGCATCATCTCCCGGAGAAAAGGTTCAATAAAGATGCTCCGGCCCAACACTTCTACAACTATGCTTTTCGCTTCGATGAACTCTTCGAGATACTGATTAATCCTCTGAGGCATAACAGATCAACGCACATGACGGTTGAGTTGACCAGGCTTCCAGAAAACGATCTTTATCTGCACTCTTATGATCTTGATAAAGTTGATGTGATTGTTCTCGAAGGCATTTTCCTCTTCAAGAAAGAACTAAGGGAAAACTATGATCTGGCTTTCTGGGTTGAGTGTTCATTCGAGACGGCCTTGCGAAGAGCGCTTCTCAGGAACCAGGAAGGCTTGTCTGAAGCAGAGATTATCAGAGACTATCAGACGATCTACTTCCCCGCTCAGAAGATACATCTGACGAGAGATAATCCGAAGTCTCACGTGGATGGTATTGTGGAGAATGATGAGCAAGCAAGTTAGTTATCAACTGGTTACATACGGCGCGAATCGCAATTCAACCCGATCTCGCGATAGCTTGCCTTTCATCGTTGTCTTCTCCGATTAGGCTGAACTCTTCATGCGCGCGGTTGGTGAATTCCGGCGTGAGATACTTCTCGTCTCGCATGAAGCAATTATAGTTGTTGCCGCGAGTAACAAACCTATGGAATGGTTCAACGATCTATACGATGATTTCAGAATGACGACGGGCTTCGGTCACGTCTCCGACGAACAGACCAAAAGAGAAGTGGATTTCATTTGCGATGTGCTTGAATTGCCGGAAGAAGCAAGAGTGCTTGATCTGTTCTGTGGCGCAGGAAGACACTCGCTTGAACTGATGAGAAGAGGCTATGCGGCGACCGGGATAGAATTCAACCCAGATTACTTAAAACTAGCAAAGGAACTGTCGGAAGGTGCGGGCAGCACTCCGCATTTCATCCAGGGTGATGTTAGGCACGTGGATTTTGGCGAGGGCTATGATGCTGCGATCATCATGTTCAATAGCTTCGGATACTTCAGCGATGAAGAAGATCAAGCGGTCTTAGCCAGGACCTATCATGCTTTGAAAAAAGGCGGGAGATTTCTCATCGAGGTTCTTAACAGAGACTGGATACTCAAGCATTTCAAAGAAAGTGAGGTATCTGAGATCAACGGCGTTCGAGTAGTTGAGCAGCGAGAGTTCGACGCTTTGACGAGCAGAAACAATTTTATTATTGAAAGATACGAAGAGGATCGAGTTGTCCGTAAAGAAGGATCGTGGAGACTCTATTCCGCCCACGAGCTGAAAAATATTCTTGAGGGGATCGGATTCCGATTCATCGCCGGTTATTCCAACCTTGAGAAAGAGTCGCTGACGAAAGACACAAGATTGATGCGAATGGTCTTTGAGAAGTAAGGCGCGCATTCACCTCCCACCGATGCTTACCAGCAAGGGCACAAGTGTTAGAATGTATCCGCTGTACTCAATCAACATTTCACACGGAGAAAATCACAATGCTTAAAGAAGGCGATGTCGCGCCGGATTTCCAGACGCGCGATGAGAACGGTAACGAGGTCAAGCTCTCGGACTTTCGCGGACAGAAGGTCGCGCTCTATTTTTATCCGAAAGACGACACACCCGGCTGCACCAAAGAAGCCTGCTCTTTCCGCGACAATGATTCCACGCTCGCAGAGAACGGCATCAAAGTGCTCGGCGTCTCGCTCGACGATGAAGCGTCGCATCAGGCTTTCATCTCCAAATACAATCTGCCCTTCACGCTCCTCAGCGACACGGATCATTCCGTCTCAGATGCTTACGGCGTTTACGGCGAGCAGACGTGGGGCGACAAAAAGTTTATGGGCGTGGCGCGCAAGACCTTTTTGATTGACGAGCAGGGCAAGATCAAAAAGGTCTTCGATAAAGTTAATGTAGAGGCGCACGCAGATGAGGTGCTCGCGGCCTTTGGCTGAGTAAATTATAGCCACAGAGGACACAGAATAATGCAAAATTAAAAATGTAAAATGCAAAATGTGAAGAGATGGTTTCTCCTCTTCCTTTTGCATTTTTAATTTTGCATTTTGCATTCTCTTGCGTCCTCTGCGGTGAAAATTCTTCTCGCAGCGATCACGCGCGCCGCTCAAGAATGAGTTGCGCGATGGCGCGCAAGAGTGGCATCGGTCTTTCGAGATCATCGAGCGACGCGCACGCTTCGTTGTAAGTAATCGAAGCGCGTTCGCGTGTCGCGTCGAGGCCATAGAGCGCGGGGTAAGTGGCTTTGCGCGAGCGCGCGTCTTTGCCGGGAGTCTTGCCTAAATCTTCTGCGGTCGCAGTCACGTCCAGCAAATCATCCGTAATCTGAAACAGTAATCCGAGCGCGAGGCTGTAGCGCGTGACGACTGCAAGCTCCGCCTCATTCACGCCCGCGATGATTGCGCCTGAGCGTGCTGAGGCCGCGATCAACGCGCCCGTCTTGAGACGGTGGATGCGCTCAAGCTCATCCGCAGACACGGCGCGCGATTCGGCGGCGAGGTCGTGTGCCTGTCCCGCGACCATGCCGTCCGGCGTCGCTGCCGCTCGTGCAACTTCACTGACGAGACGCACGCGCACATCCGGCTCTAACTTCTCATCATCCGCGATTGTTTGAAAGGCCAGCGACTGAAGCGCGTCGCCCGCGAGGATTGCCGTCGCCTCATTGAAGCGAACGTGGCAGGTCGGACGCCCGCGCCTCAGATCGTCGTCATCCATCGAGGGCAGATCGTCGTGAATCAGCGAGTAGGTGTGAATCAACTCCAGCGCGCAGGCCGTATCGAGTAAGCTGTCTATCTCCGCGCCGAACTCCTGCCCTGTCGCCAGCAGCAGCAAGGGGCGAAAGCGTTTCCCGCCCGCAAACACGCTCCAACGAATCGCGCTGTGAATGTCGTGCGGCTCTCTCGTCTCTTCTGGAAGGAGCTTATCGAGCCGCGCGTCAACCAACTCGCGGTAACGCGCCAATGTCTCGCGCATTTCCCTTTCATCCACGAGCGCGTAAGTTTCAGAAGACGCTTTCATCATCTCCGGCCTCGTCTTCGTTGAGACGCGCGAAGTTGTTCGCGTCCTCTTCATCAAACGCGCTCAACACGGGACGCCCTTCGCTATCGCGCAACAAAACTTCGATGCGCCGCTCCGCCTGATTCAATCTCTCCTGGCACTCGCGCGACAGCCGCACGCCCTCCTCAAATAACTTCAAACTCTCCTCAAGCGGCAAATCGCCACGCTCCAACTCGCGCACGATGCGCTCCAACGCGCCCAACTGCGTCTCAAAAGTTTTGCTCTTCGCTTCCGTCTTTTTCATTTCAATCCCAACCAATCACGCAATGAACTTTCTAAGCTGCTGGCATCAGCGTCAAACAATTTTCCGATAGATTTAGCGACAAGGCTCTGATGCACTGTGTAAAGACCTCGCTTCACCGCCGAAGGTACGTTCAATCCAGCTTTGCTCCAATTAGCTAATATAAACTCACCCGTCAGAAGCGGCGACGTTTTACTTGTTAGCGGAACGACGATGACATCCTGCGAGACGTGCGGCGGATTGACGACGATAGCAGGCCTGACTTTCGAGCCTGAAAGGTTAGAGAATGGATAGTGCACCAGAACTACTTCATTCTTCGAGTAACGTGGCATACACGTCGTCCTCTGAGTTATCCCAGATTGAAGCGAGCGAGCCTTCACTCGCCTTCAACCAGAACTCCGATTCCATCAGTGGGGTGACCAGCACTTCCGTGCCTTCGGGAATTTCAACGTCCTCTAACAACTCGATCTTCCCTTCTCGCACGACAGCGCGAATAGTATTCAACATCTCAACATCTCCATCGCTCGTCAGCATAGCGTAAGTATAATCGCTGGGAAAGCGTAAGCAGATCAATTGAGTTAAGCTGCTTGCTGACAGCTTATCTGTGCTTCCCTCTGTCATTTCCTTGTGGGCCAGAAAGAATGCCCGGCAATCGCTTATCAATCTGCTTGCGCACTTCATCGCCAATGTTCGAGCCGATGGCGGGCAACTCTTTGGCGATATTGTCAACAAGTTGCTTGGCGAGCACGGGGTCTTTCACCGCGATGATCTTCCAGCGTTGCTCGCTGCTGCGTTGCATCGTCAATTCGATGTTGCGGTCATTCGTCTTCGCCGTGATGGTCGCCGTATCATTGTTCTGTTTGATGTCAACTGCGTATGGTAGAAAAAGCGCGACGAGGAAGAAGGGCTTACCTTGAGCGCGCACGGATGCCTCTTTCACCTGCCGCATCACTTCATCGTGCACGCTGTCTCTGACCTTCGACAATAGCGTCGGGACAAGCGCCTCCACGCGCTGGCGCATCGCTGGAGTTAAGGCGTTGCCGAGTCGCCCGCTCGCTTCGTCAATCATCTGCGGCGCGAAGCTCTGCACGACCTGGTCTGTGTCCAACACTTCATCAAACGCCGCCGCGTCGTTGCGTTGCGCGGCGTTGATGACGAGCGCGAGCGAGTAGGCGGGCTTGGTCTTGTAATGCTGCCAGTAGAAGTAGCCGCCGATGACGAGGCCAACGAGGACGATGCTGATGATGCCTAGAACGATGGGCCACTTTCTTCTCTTCCCGCCGTAGGGTTGCTGGCCGTGCGGGTGAAAGTGCATCGCGTTACGCGCGCGTTCGAGGTTGATGACGATGCGGCTGCGCTTCTGCGTCGGGGGATTATTTTGCACAGGAATGGACATCAGTTGTTCTCCACTTCTTCCACGCGGCATCGTAAGACACCTTCACTCAAACGTAAACGCACGGCATCGCCTGTTTGAACTTCACGCGCAACACGCAGCAGCTTCCCGCGCTCGTCGGATGCAATCGCATAACCGCGCTTCAAGACCGCGAGCGGCGACAGCGCATCGAGCGAAGCGGCGGCGACAGCCAATCGCCCGCGCATGTCATCGAGCCGCGCGCTCGCCGCCGCATCGCGCGCCGCACACAGGACATTAAATTTAACTTTCGCCGCAGAGACACGCGCGCCCAGACGCGCTGGCGACAGACGGCGACTGACCGAATCAGTGCGCCGACGCGCACGCTGCGCGGCGCGCATCATCAGCGTCTCAAGCCTGTGCGCGGCGTCGTCAACGCTCGTCAAAGCATCGTGCAATCTCTCTCTGACTTCATCAAACGCGGGCGACATCGCAGCCTCCTGCGCACGCAATCGCGCGGCGATGATGTTCGAGCGTGCCGAGCGCAGTAGCTCGCGTGTGAGGGCTTCGACGTAAGCCGCAATCTCGTCTTCACGCGCGGCGACGAGTTCGGCGGCGGCAGATGGCGTCGGTGCGCGCAGGTCTGCGGCGAAGTCGGAGATGGTCACGTCCGTCTCATGTCCGACAGCAGAGATGACAGGAACCCCAGATGCTCTGAGCGCGCGCGCCACCGCCTCATCATTGAACGCCCACAGGTCTTCCGCCGAACCGCCGCCGCGCCCGACGATAATCACGTCAATCATCTCATCAACGCGCCCGTCCGCGAGAGCGCGTTCGTGAAATTCGTTTAAGAGCTTGACGGCTTGCGCGATCTCTTGGCCAGCGCCTTCGCCCTGCACGCGCGTGGGCGCGAACAGGATATTCACGGTGCGCGTGCGGCGCGCGAGAATCGTGAGGATGTCGCGGATGGCCGCGCCGTTCGGCGAAGTGACGATCCCGACGCGGTGCGGAAAGAGCGGCAGAGGTTGTTTGAGTTCTTCATCAAACAATCCTTCAGCCGCCAGACGGTCGCGCATCTGCTCGAAAGCGACACGCAGCGCGCCCGCTCCCACAGGATCAAGCGCCTCAACGATCAATTCATACTCGCCGCGCGGCTCATACACAGAGAGACGACCGCGCACGCGCACCTGCAAACCATCTGAAGGTCGAAAGCGGATGCGCCCGTTGACACCGCGAAAACATTTGGCGTGGAGTTGCGCGCTCTCATCTTTAATCGTGAAATACCAGTGCCCCGATGCAGCCATCTTGAAGTTTGAGATTTCGCCTTCGACCCAGACGGAAGCGAAACGCGCTTCGAGTGTCCCGCGCACCTGCATCGTCAACTCCGTCACGGAGAGCGGGCGGCGCTCTGATTCATCGAAGAGAGATAAGAGCAGGGGATGAGTCATATTTCAGGGATGAAGGATGAAGGATGAAGGATGAAAAGACAAGCCTTTCTCTTAAATCTCATCCCTTTTTCGCATAGTAACCTTGCCGGTAGAGCAGGCGCAGCTTTTGTTTGCGTAGTTCAGGATTGACGATCTCGAGTTTCACCTGTCGGTAGGAGCCGTCGCGTTTGCGGTTGGCGGGTTGATAGGTGATGAGATATTGCGAGCGCAGTTCCTGTTGGATTTGCGCGAAGGCAGCATCGAGTTCTGCCTTGTCTGCCGGAAAGAAAGCGCGCCCGCCTGTTTTTTCGGAGACGTTGCGTAGCGCCTTGCTATCAATCTTGAATTCTGACGGGTCGCCGATGCCGATGGAGTAGATGACGATGTTGTTCTTAACGGCGAAGTCAATCGCCTCCTGTTTCTTCGTCGTGCTGCTGGTGTCGTCGCCATCCGTCAGCAGGATGATCGCGCGGCGCGTGTGTTCGGGCGTTTGCGAGAGCACTTCGTTGACTGTCACCCAGACGGCATCCCAGATACCCGTCCAGCAGCGCGGGTCTTGGTCAACCGTGAAGATTTGCTCACAGCCGGGGTCGCCCTTCGGAATCTCTATCGTCACACGCTCCGAAGCGGTTCGCAATTTTCCGAGATCGTTGGTCAGCGTCTGCTGCAAGACGGCTTCGCCCGTGAACGAGATAACGGCGGCACTGTCTTTCTCCGGGCGAATGACTGAATCAATGAACGTGCGGGCGGCAATCTTTTCATCCGGCAGCGGCCTCTCTTCGGAACGGCTCGTGTCAATGAGGATGGCGAGCGTGAGCGGCAGGTCTGTCTCGCGCGCGAAGGTCTGGACATCCTGCGGCACGTTGTCTTCGAGCACGCGCACGTCTTCTTTACGCAAGCTGGTGATGAAGCGTTTATCTTTATCAACCGCCGTCAACAGAATGCTCGCCAGCTCAGTGTCAACGCGCACGACATCTTCATCTCCCGTTGGCGATTGACTTTGCGGAGGCCGTGTCGTGGGCGATTTAGGCTGCTCTCCTTTGACGCGACGGATACGTTGCAAGGGCGGCGTGGGCGATTGCTGTTGTTGCGCTCGCAGATGGCGCATTGACGAGTAAGATAAAAGCAGCGAGACCAGAAGGAACGTCACGACAAAGACTCGACTGTTTTTCTTCCGGCGAAACATAAATCTTAAAACCACCCAATGAGTAGCAGATCAGCCCGTGAAACGGGCGGCATATCAGTAGCCCACAGCGTGAGCTGTGGGGATAGAGCCAAGAAATAATTTCAAGCCCTCGTAGAGGGCGACGTAAAAACGTCTGAACATGCAATCTCAAGTTCGATTGATGCCGCCCACTTCGTGGGCTTAAGATCATGATCGGCCACTATTCCCACGACTCACGTCGTGGGCTACTCCTATACCGCCTGCTCGCGCAGGCTGAAAAAGTGTCGCGCATTGGCTAAATCCTCTCCTTTGAACTTCGGACTTCATAGATAAAACAACTCAAGATATTATGGCGCGGACGCCTCAACCGCCGGACTCACGCGCACGCTCGCGCCGTCACGATTGACGCGCACGCGGATGCGGCGGTCGCGCGCGGTGGCGCTGTTTGAGGTGTAAGTGATTCTGTAGGACAGGCGCAGTTGTGCCACGATGTCGTCGTAAGCGCGCTGTAATTCGTCGAGTTGCGTGATCGGATAATAGACTCCGCCGGAAGCACTCGCCAGTTTGCGTCCTTCTTCTTCGGCGCGCGTCGTCAGCGTCAGGTAGCGCGTGCGTAGTGGATCAATCGTCTTTTCGGGTGTGGGCACGCTCGATTCACGGACTAATTCCGAAGGGACGTAGAGCGGGTAGATGAGAGCGCCCGACTCAATCACGGCATCGAGGATTGCGTCAAACGGCACGAAAGATTTGTTGTCGTCGCCGTCGGACAGGATGACGACAGCCGTGCGCTCGCCGCGCAGAGGTTTGAGTTGCTCGACGAGCGTGTAGCCGAGCGCATCGTAAAGCGCGGTCGCGCCGCCCGCGTCAATATCTTTGAGACGTTCGGAGAGAAGCTGATGATCGGTCGTGAAATCCGAGATGACCTGGATGTCGTCGCGGAAAGATATGATGGCGACGCGGTCGCGCGGGCTGACGGTGTTGATGAAGTTGCGCGCGGCCTTGCGGATGAAGTTGATATGCTCTTCGACGCTGCCCGAAACGTCGAGCAAGAGCACGAGATTGAAAGGCGCGCTCGCAGTCTCAACGTCCGTTACCTGACGCTCCTGCCCGTTCTCGAAGACTGCGAAGTCCGAAGTTTTCAGACCGGCCAGAGAACGCCCGTTGCGATCCGTGACGTTGACGTTCAAGCGCATCAACTGTCCTCCGGCTGAGGTCGCAACTAGCCCTGGCGGACGGCGCGCGACGAGAGATGGAGTCTCTTTCAATGGCGGCAGAGTCTTCGCGTAGTCGCCGAAGTAGCGCGGGCTGACTTTGCGGACGGCGTCAATCAAGCCGCTATCACCACTGCGAACGATAGCGCGCACAGCTTCCGTCAAAGGCCGCTCGCGCAAATCGGACGGCACCATGTTGGGGTTGACGTTGAAGATGACGACGCCGCGCTCAGTCTTGAAGTAAAGCTCGACGCGATCATCTCTTTTCGCTGCCTTGTTGCCGATGGTGCCGCTAATTTCAAACAGTCCGCCAGCCTTCTCTTTGACCTTCGGCAACTCCACATCGCTGAAGTAGCGCGGGCGGCTCGCCAGCCAGAGCATGTTCAGGCGCACGGCATCCGTCGGCACATCCGTGTGAATCGTGCCCGTGTTGGTTTCGACTTCGGCGAGCGCCAGATTGCCGATCACGTCAATCGCTCCGGCCTCGCTCAAGACTTTGACATGAGAGCGCGAGGGCACACGCACCGTCAGATCAATGCGATCCTGTTCGCGGCGCGCGCGCACGACGATCTCGACCAGATTGCCTCTGACGCTTGAGACGACATCCGATTCGGCGACCGCTTCGCCAGCAGATTCTGCTTTCAGCGAAACGCCCTTCTGTTCGTCTGAGGCTGTGACGACGACGCGACCGTTGCGATTCCTGATTGAGACGGTGGCTTTCTCTGTCGCGCTCAGATCGCGTTCGAGACCCTGCGCTGTCACGGTCGCAGCCGCGCCGCAGAGCGTGAATATCAGTAGGAGCGCGCGCAAAAGTTTTCGTTTGAAGCCTGAGAAGCGGCTGGGGAGTTGCGCGGCGGATTGCTCGTCTAACATAGAAGATGATCTTGCCTGTGCTGCGCGCTGACGGTCAAGCGCAGGGAAACTCTGCAAACGGTCTGAGCGTTGCTTTCGAGGAGCGAACGGGAGACGACGCCTTTTTATTCCAATCCAGAGAGCAAGTCAAATAGACTTTGGTGAATAAATGCAAACTTTCACGACTAATCCATCAAATGAAATTGGTGATGAAAAAGTTCGTTCAGACCTTGCCTATACAGCTTGTTCTTTTGAGGAAGATTACCTGTCGTCTGAGGACAAGGTATGTAAAAAGTGAGTAGATAAAGAACTCAGATATTAAGGTCGCAAAGATAGCGGTATCGCTCCAAAGACAGAGGAACGCTTCGGGCGGACAATCAGGAGGAAATAATTTATTGAATATCAACATCGGCCATCCGAGGGCAGGGAAAATTAGAGTGCATGACGTGATGATGCCACCAATGATGAAGGCTTGCGCAGCACGTCCATTGTTCTCCCTCATGGCCTTTCCTCCCCAAAGTTCACGTCAACTCCTGACTCATACATAAATTGTATGACACATCAAAGGTTATACGCCAGCACTTTACATAAAGCATCATTAATCCGTGCCGTGTACGTCTTACTTTTTAGTGATGCTGCCGACTCCGTTACTCTCTTTATTAACAACCTTCGGGTCGCCGTAGTAATTGACGCTGCCCGCGCCGGAGACGTTGACGCGCAACTCTTCGGAAGCGTAAACGTCCGCATTGGCAGCGCCGCTCGAAGTAAGGTTGACTCTCTCGGCATGAAGGTCTTTCGCGTTGATGTCGCCCGCGCCGGAGAGTTGAGCGACCAGTGTTTTCGTCTCACCGGAAACCTGCAAACTGCCTGCGCCCGAAGTGTCAATCTTGAACGCATCGCTTTTGACGCCTGTGATGATGATGTCGCTGGCGCCCGAAGTAGAGATGCCGTCGAGTTTGGGAGTTGAAATTCGCACGTGCAGCTTACCTCGCGTGGACAAACCCTGATCGTTGCCGATGTCGAGCACGCCGTCTTTGACTTCCGTCTTGATGAGTGGCAGCAGATTATCATCGCCTTCGATCTCAAGGCTCTGCTCCTTCTGCGCGACGATCAAGACATCGTAAGCGCCGGAGATGCTCACAGAAGTAAAAGCAGGCACGCTTCGCTTCTCAACCTTTATCACGCCCGATCCCGTCGCCTTCCCACTGAGCTTGTCCGCTCCGGTCGTTTTCCCATTGGGGTTGTCCACAGACTTGCACCCGCCAAGCGTGACGAGCACGAGCGAAAGAAAAATAATTGTTCTCTTCATCCGGCATCTCCCCTGGCGTGAGGCGACAATCATTCGCCCGCAGCCTTCTCTGACCTACACGAAACTGAGATGAGCATCGTCAATCATCTTATCATCATCTCCAGATCGGCCACGACCGCACGATGATCGCTGGCTAGAGCATTCACGACCCACACACGCTTCACCTTAAAACTCTCAGCTTTGGGATAAAAGATATAATCAATCCGCTTGACGGGCTGATCGGCTGGATAACTCAATCCGCCCGTCGCGCCGCTCGCATCCCAAGCATCCGTAAATCGCGTGAGCATCAACTTGTAGGCGCTGCCCGTCGGCACATCGTTAAAATCTCCAACGACGATGAGCGGGTCGTTCACAGCCTCGAGCGCCTTCATCAACTGTTCGGTTTCAAACAGCCTGCCGTCTTCGTACTGGTAATCAAGATGCGTCGTGACGAAGCTGATCCGTTGCCCACCGATTGAGACGACGATGCGAATAAAGCCGCGCCGGCGCGCCTCGCGGCGATTGTCGTAGCGGCGATGATCGAGCGCGAGAATCGGAAAGCGTGAGAGCACCGCGACGCCGTACTGTCCGCCCTGATAGCGCAGATTATAAGCAAAGGCATATTCCATGTGCGTGGCCTCTGCCAGCAACGCGATCTCGTCAATGCGTCCAGTGCGCTCGACACCCCTGTCAACTTCCTGCAAGCCCACCAGATCAGGATGCTCCCGGTTAATAACTTCCGCGACCCGCGAAAGATTCAACTTCTGATCCATGCCAGCGCCGTGCTGTATGTTGTATGTCATCACGCGCAACGTTCGGCGGCTGTTCGAGGAAGAAGCGTAAGAGATTCGGGCGCTCGTGTCTGCAAACACAATGCCGCAGACCATCAGCAGCACGCAGCATGATAATGATAAGAAGCGAAACATTCCGTATGAGAGCGCTGTTAGTCGAAGCTGGAAGCGGATTGATTTAACGCGCTTTGTTTGGTTCAGCCGGGCGCGTGCCCAGTCCAAACTCTTCCGGGTTCGGCAGCACGGAGCGCACATCGTACTCGCGCAAGGCATCGTCAAGCGTCCTGCTTTTATTGAGCCACTCTGCAATCGCCAGATCGTAACGCGCCAGAATGCTGTCGAGCCAATAGGGGCGATTCTCACGCAGCCATTGCTCGCGGTAACTCGCACGCAACGCGGTCAACTCCTCTGCCATCTCGCGCAAAGAGTTGCGAACCGCTCCCGTGTAGCGGCGCAGGCGTTGCATCGGTCGGCGGTCGCTCAAATTCAAATAAGCATTCCAGTAATCACGGCTGAACTGTTCGACTACTTCCATGCGCCGTCCCAGATGATCGAACTTGCGCGCGGCTAACATCATTGCCGGAATCATCGTAGCGTTGCGCCGCGCCTTCTCTCCCTCGCGCAGTAAAGTCTCTTCGGCCTGTTCGACGAGTAAGCGCATCTGTCGGGTCTTGTCTGCGAGCGTGCGTGCGCGCGTCTGGAAGGCGGTGGTGAACGGATTCTGCCAGAACAAGGAATCACTTCCGCCGATGCCTAATAAAGTATTGACGCGACCCAGATCGCGGATGACGTGAACAAGACTCTGGCCGTTGCTGCGGAAGAATGACCAGTCGAAATCTTTATCGAAACTCTCAATGTCGAGCGGGGCGTCCTGCCATGAGGCCGCTCCACCCAGAACGATTCCATACCATGTCATCTCAAAGAGCGATTCGCCATCGTCGTCCCACGATGTATTCATCATCCCCATCACATTAGCTTTTTGGCCGTCGCGCACGAAGTTGCGGATGTTGATGACGGCTGCTTCCGTGTTCGGAAAGATTTGATTCCAGTTTTGCACGCCGGGACAGACGAACTGATCCAGCCCCGCGTCCTTGAACGGCTTGATGCGCCCGTCATAGCTTTCGCTTGGCCCGTAAGTCCAGTTCATCACGATCATGTCGCGCGGAATGTTGCCGATGAGGTCTGGATGCCGGAGCGCGATGTCGCCCCAGAACATCAGCCTGCGTTTGTACGGGTCAAGGATTTCACGCACGCGGCGCAAATGCTCGAAATAGACCGCGCCGACGCCGCGCGCCTTGACCGCTTCGCTGCTCTGCCCTTCGCCCAACTCGAAAGTTTCGTCCGCGCCGATATGAAAGAATTTTCCGGGAAAGAGTTCGTTTAGCTCACGATACCAATCAGCGATGAGTTTGTAAGTTCCCTCCTGCTGCGGCGAGAGAACGTCGCCGTAAGGAATCTCGCCAAGCCCACTATATTTTTCGATCTTGAGCGCGTTGTGAAGATGACCGAAGGTCTGTTGCTCCGGGACAAGCTCGATGTGATAGCGACGCGCGTAGGCGACCAACTCACGAATCTCTGCGGGCGTGAGCGCGCCGCCTGCGGGGCCGATGAGTGGGTGCGCGGTGCTGGCAAACGTCTGCTCCATGTAGAAGGAGTGCATGTTGAGCTTGAACGCCGCTTCGGTTCGCAATTGCCGCTTGATGTATTCGACCGTCGGCACGGGGCCGCGACTGATGTCGTCAGAGACTCCGCGCCAGCGCATCGTCGGCCAGTCAGCTATCCACACGCCCGGAACGTAAGCATCTGCGCCTTCGCCCTGCACTAACTGTTTGAGCGTTTGCAAGCCGTAGAAGACGCCTGCTGATGAACGACCCGCGACGACAACCTGATCCGGCGTCACACCAAGAATGTAGCCTTCCGGGTCGGAGTTCTGCGCGGCGTTTCCGAGCAGCGAATTGAGGTCAGCATGTTGGAGTGCGGCGCGCACCGCCGGAAGATCAATTGCGCCGATGAGAATGGAGCGGCGACCACGCCCTTTCTCAAGAGACAAAGAGACGTTCGCCGTCTCCTTCAAATCTGTGATGAAATCCTGTGCGGCGAAGCGATCATCATCAGAGCGCGGGTCGGCCAACAAGACGCGCGTCTCCGTTCCGAATTTGAATGTGCCTGTCGTCGTCTTCCAGACCTTCGGCTGTGGCAACACGCGGATAGAGTTGTTGGGCGGTGCGATATTTTGTGCGTTCGCACTAATAACAGCGAACGTGGCGAAGGCCAGAGATAACAGACGCAAACGGAGATGAAGAGTTGTTGACAAAGTGGGTTTCATAAGCGGCACAGTCAGTACCGCCTGCGGTAGCGGGCGGGTGCTAGGGCGACCATAACCCGCCCGCTACCGCAGGCGGTACTGACTCGTACATCAAGCTCCATTGTTGATAACTTCTGGCTTTAGCTATTCTTGATGCCGAGTTGCCAGAAGAGGAAACTAAATTCATCCGTCAGGTCTTGAATCTGTTTGCTGACGGGCAGGCCGCCGGAGTGTCCGGCCTTCGTGTCGTAGTGCAGGAACACGGGCTTGTCCGAACCCGTCATGGCTTGCAGTAGCGCCGTCATCTTGCGTGCATGAAGCGGCGCGACGCGCGTGTCCGAATCGCCTGAGATCAACAGCACCGCCGGATACTTCGTGCCCTGTGTGACGTGTTGATAGGGCGAGTAGGCGTAGATGTATTTGAACTGCTCAGGGTCTTCCGATGAGCCGTACTCCGGCACCCAGAAGCGCGCGACTAGAAACTTTTGATAGCGCACCATGTCAAGCAGAGGATAGCTGACGACGACGGCTTGAAAGAGGTCTGGACGCTGTGTCAACGCCGCGCCGACGAGCAAGCCGCCGTTTGAGCCGCCTGAGATCGCCAGCTTCGACGTGCTTGTATATTTATTCCTGATGAGCCACTCGGCTGCACTGATGAAGTCATCGAAGACGTTCTGTTTCTTCTCAAGCATTCCGGCCTGATGCCACTTCTCGCCAAACTCGCCGCCGCCGCGCAGGTTCGGCAACGCGAAGACGCCGCCATTCTCAACCCAGAAGGCCGCGCGTGCTGAGAAGCCGGGCGTCTCGCTCAGGTTGAATCCGCCGTAGCCCGTGAGCAACGTCGGGTGTGTGCCGTCGAGTTTCGTTCCTTTCTGATAGACGAGGAACATCGGTATCTTCGTTTTATCTTTTGATTCATACCAGATTTGCTTGACCTCTATCTCATCGCTCTTGACGGGCACGTTGATGCGCGCCCACACTTCCTGCTTGCCCGTCGAGATGTGATAGCGATAGATGGTCGTTGGCTGCGCGAATGAGCTGAAGGAGTAGAAGGCTTCGTCCTGATCCCACTCGCCGCTCATGTTGCTGGCTGTGCCGAGCGTTGGGAAACTAATCTCGCGCACCTGTTTGCCTGAAGGCTCGAAGACTTTGACGTGCGTGCTGACATTTTCCAGGTAGTTGACGAAAACTTTTCCGCCCGCGAGTCTGAAATTTTCAATCACGGATGACGCTTCCGGCACGACCGTGCGCCAGTGCGCGCGCGCAGGGTTCTTCAAATCCACGTCAATGATGCGCCGATTCGGTGCTTGCCAATTAGTCTCCATGTAGAGGTGATCGCCTTCGACCGTTCCGCCGAAGGTCGCATCGAGGTCATTAACGATAGGCGTAATCGGCCCCTTCTTCTCCAAATCCTGCGCATAGACTTCGACCTTCTTTCCGGCTGAACCATGATTGACGAAGATGGTGAGATAACGTCCGTCACGCGAAACCTCCGGCGAGATGATTTCCGTCGGAGTGTAGCCTTTGCCGAAAATCTCTGCGTCTTGAGCGACATCCGTTCCCATCGCATGATAGAAGACATGCGAGCCGGTAGCATTATCGTAGCGCGTGTAGTAGAGGCCGCTCTTGTCCGGCTTGATTGAAATACCGAAGTAACGCGCCTTCGGGAAACGATCCGGCAACTCTTTGCGCGTCTCAACGTCGAGCAGGACGCCTGTCGTCTCGTCCGCGCCGCCTTCGCGGATGCCGTAGCAGATGAGCTTGCCGTCCTCTGAAACATCGAAGAGCGAGACCGAAGTGGTTTGATCTTTACTCATCGCGTTCGGATCAACCAGCACTTCGTCTTTGCCGTTCTCACGGACATAGAGAACAAACTGATTCTGATCCGCCCGCCGCTTGCTGAAGAAGTAGCGACCACCTCTGGCGGTGGGCGTGCTGATGACATCAATCTTCAGCAACTCTTCCAAACGATGACTAATGCGATCACGCCCCGCGAGCGCGCCGATGACAGACTGCGTGTACTTGTTCTGCGCGTCAATCCAAGCGCGCGTCTCCGGGCTGTTCTGATCTTCGAGCCAGCGATACGGGTCTGTGATGGTGACGCCGTTGATCGTTTCCGTCACGTTATCCGTGCGCGTCTTGGGCGGCGCAGGGATTGAGCCGAGAATCTTTTGCGCCGAACCGAGAGAGAGTGATTGATTGATGATAATCGTGAGCGACAAAAGCGCTAACGCAACGTAGCGAGCGAACCGTCTGGATTTCATAGTTGTTTCTGCTCCCCTATCGGAAGATAAAATTGTCTGTGATAGATGCTGCGGCGTGCCGGGTTTACGGTCAAAGCATCGCCACGATAATGCTAAATGCCGGAAGTGTCAATCAACTTGAGATTTGCGATTTGAGGCGCTCCGCCTGTCGCCCTTCGCCTTCATCTCGCTTATAATGAAACTGTTTGCGGCACGGGGACGTAAAAGATGTCTTGATGCAAGAGTGTCAGTACCGCAGGCGGTACTGACACATACAGTAATTTTGTTGCCTGTGCCCGACTCGTATTTGATTCACTTTTGAGTTGAAGGAATAAAAGAGATGGCTTTGAGCCGTAAGAGAAAAATTATTATCATTGTCTCCGCCGTTGCCCTGCTCGGCATCATCGTCGTCATCAGCATTCTGGCCGGCGGCAAAGATGAGCCTGAAGTGACGACCGTCGTCGTCAAACGTCGCCCCGAATTGCGCTCGACCGTGACGGCTTCCGGCGAGGTGCGTCCCATTCAATATATCAACATGACGAGCGAGGTCGCTGGCCGCATCGAAGAGATTTATGTCAAAGAGGGCGACCGCGTGACGAAGGGACAGCAACTCGTGCGGCTCGACCCGACGCAGCTTCAATCGAACGAAGCGGCGCAGGCCGCCGCCCTGCAAGCCTCCATCAGCGACACGCAGAACGCGCGCACGCAGGTGCTCGCATCGCAAAACGGCGTCGCCAACGCGCAACAGGCTTTGACGGCGACGCAAGCGAGTCTCGCACAGGCGCGCCAGCAGTTGGTCTCTTCGCAAACCAATGTTGACCGCGCGCAGGTTGATCTCAACACGGCGCAGCGTGAGTTGAAGCGCACGACCGACCTGGTTGAGTCAGGCGTCGCTTCACGCGCGGATTACGACGCGGCGCGCGACCGCTTCGAGCAGGCACGTGTCGCTTTACGCACGGCGCAGGCGAATCTTGAGACGCAGAAGATCGCCATCGAAGAAGCGAAGGCGCGCGTCAACCAGCAGATCGTGGCCGTCAAGAACGCGCAAACTAATGTCACTGTCTCGCAGCAGAGTGTGAAGTCTAGCGAGGCACGTGCCAATCAGCAACAGGCGCTTTTAAGTGGTCAGGGCAATCAGCTTTCCAAAGCCATGCAGCTTGCGCCGCTGACAGGCGTCATCGCCGATATTCCATCGAAGGTCGGACAGTTTGCGGTCGCGGGACTTTCGACCACGCCGCTTCTAACCATCGCGGATATGTCAGCCGTCAACGTCGAAGTCCAGGTTGACGAAACCGAAATTGCCGAGGTCGAGGTCGGGCAAAAAGCTAAGGTCAAAGTTGACGCCTTCAAAGATCAGGAGCTTGACGCCACCGTGACACAGAAGACTCCGCTCGCCGTCGGCAAGTCGGCCACGCAAGGCGGTCTGCAAACCACGATCAATGTGCAGGAGGCGAAACAGTTTCGCGTCGTCATTCGCCTGGACATCTCGGACGAGATACGCGAAGGCATGAGACCCGGTCTCAGCGCCACCGCCGTCATTACCACCAAAACCAAGCCCAACGCTCTCACCGTACCGTTGCAAGCCATCGTCGAGAAGCCTGCGACTCCAGCTCCAACTCCGGCAGCGACAGGCAGCGTCCCTGCCCCGACTCCGCTTGGCGAGAAGCCGAAAGACATCAAAGGCGTTTACATTCTCGATAAGAACAGCAACAAGGTGAAGTTCAGCGAAGTCGTGACCGGAATCACTGGCGAATCCGACATCGAAATCCTGAGCGGCGTGAAGGAAAATGACGAGGTTGTCACGGGGCCGAGCCGCGTCTTGAAAGGGCTTAAAGATGATACAAAGGTCAAGCGCCAGTCGAACAAACCAGGCGGCAACGCCAACACGAGCGGAGCGTAAACGACGATGAGCGATGCGACCGTTGCGTCCACGACCAATGCGCTTGAGCGCGGCGAAGTTTTAGTGCGTGATGCCGTGCCCGCCTCGCTCATCTCGATGCGCGAAATCTGGAAGACTTATCAGATGGGTTCGGAAGAGGTGCACGCGCTGCATGGTGTTTCCTTCGACGTGCAGAAGGGCGAGTATCTAGCCATCATCGGCCCTTCGGGTTCCGGCAAGTCAACCTTGATGAATTTGATCGGCTGTCTCGACACGCCGAGCAAAGGCGAATACTGGATCAACGGCAAGAACGTCTCCGAGATGGACGACGACGAACTCGCGCGCATCCGCAACAAGGAAGTCGGCTTCGTCTTCCAGACCTTCAATCTCTTAGCGCGTGCCACCTCGCTCCATAACGTCGAGTTGCCTTTGATCTACGCCGGAATGAGTTCGGCTGCGCGTCACGAGAAAGCAAAGCAATCGCTCGCCGCAGTTGATCTGACAGACCGCATGATGCACAAGCCCAACGAGCTATCGGGCGGACAACGCCAGCGCGTCGCTATCGCCCGCGCGCTCGTCAATCATCCTTCGATCCTGCTCGCGGACGAGCCGACGGGCGCGCTCGACACCGCGACCAGCCATGACATCATGAACCTCTTCGAGAAGCTCCACGCCGAAGGCAACACGATCATCGTCGTCACACACGAACCGGACATCGCCGCCCGCGCGCATCGCGTCATCTCGATCCGCGACGGAATGATTGAGAAGGACGAACGGTTGAAATGACTAGACACGGAGACGCGGCGACGCGGGGACACGGCGAGATGGAATCGTCTGCCGTTTCGCTGCGTCGCCGCGTCGCCGCGTCGCCGCGTCGGATTGCTCTCTCCGCGCTCTGGGAATCCTTTAGCGTGGCGTTTTCGAGCCTGCGCGCCAACAAGTTGCGCGCGGGGCTGACGCTCATCGGCATCATCGTCGGCGTCTCGGCTGTGATCGCCGTCGTGACGATCATCAAAGGTCTGGATCAAACAGTCGCTTCCACCTTCTCTTCGCAAGGCTCGACGGTCTTCAGTGTCTCCAAGCGCCCGCAGATTATCACCTCGCGCGAAGACTTCCTGCGATTCAATAAACGCAAAGATGTGCGGCAGGATGATGCCGAAACCATCGCGCGGCTCTGCACTTTATGTTGGCGGACAGGCATCACAGCCAACGTGGCGCGTGAGACCGTCAAGCACGGCGATCAAAAGTCGGACGAGGTGACGATTCAGGCCATCACGATTTCGATGTTCGACATCAACGCCGTGAATCTGGATGCGGGACGTTTCTTCTCCGAGAGCGAGTACACGGCTGGGCGCGAGGCGGCGGTCGTCGGCGCTGATATTTTAGAGAATCTTTTCGGCGGCGCGTCGCCCGAAAGCGTCATCGGCCAGGACGTGCGGATTGCCGGACACCCGTTCGAGATCGTCGGCGTCGCCGAAAAGAAAGGAAAAATTTTCGGCATCTCGCGCGACAATTTGATCTACATTCCCTATACGGCTTATCAGAAAATTTACGGCGCGCGTAATTCGCTCGTCGTCTTCATTCAGGCCGCGTCGGCTGAACAACTCCCGCAAGTGGAGGATCAGGTGCGCGCCATCATGCGCAACCGTCGCGGGCGCTCCTTTCAAGATGAAGATGACGGCTTCGCGCTTGAGACGCAGGATGTCTTTCTGAATCTGTACGGCACGGCGACCGCCAACATCTACATCGTCACCATCGGCGTCGCCGCCATCTCGCTCGTCGTCGGCGGCATCGTCGTGATGAACATCATGCTCGTCTCCGTCACTGAGCGCACCAAAGAGATCGGCATTCGCAAGGCCGTCGGCGCGCGGCAGAGCGACATCCTGAGGCAGTTCCTGATTGAAGCCGTGACGGTCACGTCTATCGGCGGAGCAATCGGTGTGCTGACAGGCTTCGGCCTCGCCTATTTAATCGCGCTGCTGATGGGCTTTCCGCTCCTGATTAGCATCAACTCGGCGCTGCTCGGCGTCGGCGTCTCTTCGCTCGTCGGCATCATTAGCGGACTGTGGCCTGCATGGAGGGCTGCACGCTTGCATCCGATTGATGCGCTTCGTGCTGAATAGTTTTCAGTTTTCGGTTTTCAGTTTTCAGTAGAAACTGTACGACTGAATCTGAAAACTGAAAACTGAAAACTGACTATGTCTTTCGCAGACGTTAAAGAATCCGCTTCGATAGCCGTTTCGACGTTGCGCGCGAATAAGCTGCGCTCGTCTCTGACGATTCTGGGTGTCAGCGTCGGCGTCATCACGGTCATCTTCATGGTCTCGATTATTCAGGGTTTGGATCGCGCGTTCGCACAGCAGATTGAATCCTTAGGGTCGAACACGATCTTCGTCTCGAAGTTTGATCCGAGCTTCGGGCGAATGCCGAAAGCTGAAGAGTTGCATCGTAAAGATTTGACGATGGAGGATGCCGAAGCGTTGCGGCGTGAAGCGCCTTCGCTGGTCGGAGTCTCACCGATTCATCGCCTGATCGCGGCCAAGCTGCACTATGAGGATAAGCAGACGGACACGCCCGTGCTGATCGGCGCGACACCGTATTATGAGTTCGTCCATTCGCAATACGTTGATCGCGGTCGCTGGATTGGTGACGGTGACATGGAAGCGCGTGCCAACGTCTGTATTCTCGGAGTTGATGTGGCGAACGCGCTCTTTCCTTACGAAGACCCGCTCGACAAAGAGATTAAGATTAACGGCAACACGTATCGCATCATCGGCTTGATGCAGCCGCTCGGCAATTTCTTCGGTCAGTCGCGCGATAACGTGGTCTTCATCCCGATTACGACCTACGACAAGTATTATCCTGATCTGCCGTCGCTGGAATCCGCCTTCTTCATCATCGTGCGTCCTATCTCGCGCGCCTACGTGAAATCCGCGATGGACGAAATCAAAGACATTCTGCGCCGTCGCCGCAGAGTTGCACCGGGCACATCCGACAACTTCGGCGTCACTTCGCAGGATTCACTCCTAGACATCTACAACCAACTGACCGGCGCAACCGCGCTCGTCTTAACTGCCGTCTCCTTCGTCGCGCTGATGATCGGCGGCATCGGCGTAATGAACATCATGCTCGTCTCCGTGACGGAGCGAACCAAAGAGATCGGCATTCGCAAGGCCGTCGGCGCAACGCGCAGCAACATCCTCTCGCAGTTTCTCATCGAAGCGATTTTTCTGACGGCCATCGGCGGCGTCGCCGGATTGATCGTCGGCGAAATTGCGAGCATCCTGATGAATATCTACTCGCCGCTTCCGGCCTTCGTGCCGCTCTGGGCGATAGTGCTGGGACTGGGCATCTCCGCCGTCGTCGGCATCATCTTCGGCTTATGGCCGGCGTGGAAAGCCGCGCGGCTTGATCCGATTGAAGCGTTGAGATACGAATGAAAGCGTTGGACGCTCTTTTTCACACTATGCTAATGTCGCATCGGATAAGTGTAGAGAGAGGATAACTATGTCAGCCAAAGTTGAGCCACTTTTGACCATCGCCGATCTCGACGCGCTGCCTGATGACGATAACCGTTACGAACTCTTTGAAGGAGAACTTTTTGTGTCGCGTGCGCCCGGCCTTTCACATCAGCGTGTGTTGGGGAATCTTTATACTCTTTTGAGATTCTATTTAGCTCAACACGCAATCGGCGAGGTGCTGCTCACACCGGGCGTGATCTTCGATGAGTTTAATAGCGCTATCCCGGATGCGGTTTTTGTCAGCCATCAACGTCTTGGTGAGATTATTTCCGGTGAGAGAATAGTTGCGGCACCGGAGTTAGTCATCGAAATCGTCTCGCCGGGTAAAGAGAATGCGCGGCGTGATCGTGAGGTGAAGCGTCAAGTTTACAGCAAGCACCATGTTCAGGAATACTGGATCGCCGATCCGCTTAAGAGGTCGCTGGAAATATATCGCCTGAAGAGACACAACTTTGTGTTGGTCGAAACCTTGCTGGATGAAGATGAGGTAACTTCACCCGTGTTACCTGGATTCAGATGCAAGGCGAGTGAAATTTTCGGTTGATAAACTTATCCCCGCATACGCCCCCAAGTTTGCAACTATCCCCCAAGCTCAAACGTAGTAACTCGAAGTGAAATTCATAGAGACCTTAAAACTTGCGCTCTCGGCTATCTGGGCGCACAAGCTGCGTTCGGCTTTGACGCTGCTCGGGATGATTATCGGCGTGACGGCGGTCGTGACGGTCGTCTCCGTCATTCAGGGCTTCAACGCATATTTCGATGAGAAGGTCGCGGGCATCGGCTCGCAGTCGTTCAGCATTCGCCGTTTCAGCTTCGACGATTTCAAGAACCTCGACACGATTGCCGCCGCGCAGCGAAGAAATAAAGACTTGACGCTCGACGAGTTTGAGTATTTACGCCAGCGCACGCAGTTGATTGACCGGCTCGGCGCGCGTGCCAATGCGACGCGCTCGCAGATCAAACGCGGCTCGCAGATTCTCGAAGACGTTCCGGTTGACGGCGCGACCGCGAACATGGCCGACATTGATAATCTGGACATCGCCGACGGGCGTTTCTTCACCGACTCGGAGAATGATGCGCAGGCGCGCGTCGCCTACATCGGCACGGATGTCGCCAACAATCTCTTCCCGTCCGGCAACGCTGTCGGCAATGAGATTACTATCGCCGGCCTGCCTTATCGCGTGATCGGCGTGCAGACGGCGAAAGGCACTGTCTTCGGCGTGCCGCAGGACAACTTCATCACGATTCCTTTGAAGACCTATGCCACCAACTTCGGCAATCTGATTAACCAACGCTCGCTCTACATGGTGGCGACGGCGAAGCCGGGCGTGAAATTCAACGATGCGGTCGAGGAAGCGCGTTTTCTGATGCGCACGCGACGCCACTTGGCCGCCGGTGACAAAGACAACTTCGGCATCCTGACGCCAGACGCCATCACAGGCATCCGCGACCGCGTGCTCGGCACAGTCTCCATCGTGGCGATTGCCGTGCCTTCGATTGCGCTCGTCGTCGGCGGCATCGTGATTATGAACATCATGCTCGTCTCCGTCACTGAGCGAACCAAAGAGATCGGCATTCGCAAGTCGCTCGGCGCGCGGCGCTCAGATATTCTCAAACAGTTTATGGTTGAAGCCGTGACGCTCTCGGCCATCGGCGGCGCAACCGGCGTGCTGCTCGCGTGGCTGATCGGTCGGATCATCACAGCGACCTTCTTCCCGACATATTTATCTATCGCGGCGGTCATTACAGCCGTCAGCGTATCCGGCATCATCGGCGTGCTATCAGGAATTTTCCCCGCGTGGAAGGCCGCGCGGCTCGATCCGATTGAAGCGCTTCGAGCAGACTAAAATAGTGGTCAGTGGTCGGTGGTCAGTGAAAACCACTCGCCGCCAACTGACCACTGACCACCGACCACTGACCACTAATGAGCATTCTTCGCAGTGACATTTACGAAAACTTAAAGATGGCGCTTCAGACGTTGCGCCAGAATAAGCTGCGCTCGTTTTTGACTGTCATCGGCGTGGTCATCGGCGTGGTGACGGTGATGGCGATTGCTTCGATCATCAGTGGCATTGATCTTTCGGTCAGGAAAGAGATCGAATCCTTCGGCACGCGCTCGATCTTCATCGCCAAGTTTCAGCCGGGTCTGCGCATCGGTCGCCTCTCGCGCGAAGAGCGGATGCGTAAGCCCTTGACTTACGACGACGCGCTCGCCCTCAGAAATTTACCGGCGGTCGAGTTGAGCGTGCCATTTCTGGATGTCTCAAATAATTTCTTCGGACAGAAGATCAACGTCTCCGCGAACGGGCATACTTCGGCGGCGGTGCAGTTGCAGGGCACGCTGCCGGATTACGAGCGCGCGGGCACTGAGATTATTTCCGAAGGCCGCTATTTCAATCAATTCGAGAACGACACGAACCAGCAGGTCTGCATCGTCGGCGCGGCGGTCGCAGAGGATTTCTTCCCTTACACCTCGCCGATAGATAAAACGCTTGAGATTGGCGGCAACGAGTTTCGCGTGCTGGGCGTGCTGGAAAAGCGCGAGTCGTTTCTCTTTGGCGGCGGCAGTGACCAGCAGAACGATGTCATCTACATGCCCTACAACGTCGCGCATAAGCTCAAGCCGAAGGCTGAAGATGTCTTCATCCTGGCCGTCGCGCGGCCCGGCCTGATGGACGAAGCGAAAGATCAGATCACGGACCTGCTGCGCGTGCGCAGGCAAGTGCCCTTCGGCGAGAAGGACAACTTCGGCATGGCGACCGCTGATTCCGTGCTCGACCAGTTTCGCGCGATTACTTTCGGCGTCGCCATCGCGATGGTCGTCATCTCATCTGTCGGATTGATGGTCGGCGGCATCGGCGTGATGAATATCATGCTCGTCTCTGTGACGGAGCGCACGCGCGAAATCGGCGTCCGCAAAGCCATCGGCGCGCGGCGCTCAGATATCCTCTGGCAGTTTTTGATTGAAGCGATGACACTGACCGGCGTCGGCGGGTTGATCGGTCTCTTCCTCGGCTGGCTGATTACGCTCCTGATCCGCCTGATCGTGCCCTCTTACGTTCCGCTCTGGGCACCCATCGGCGGCTTCGTCGCCAGCGTCGGCATCGGCCTCGTCTTCGGATTATGGCCTGCGTGGAAAGCTGCGCGGCTCGATCCGATTGAAGCACTAAGATATGAGTAAAAGAAGCCAGTTGCTTGACGTAAGCTGTTAGCTATTGATTCCTATATCATCAGCCTCCAGCCTCATTCTTACCGGAAGAAACTCGGAAAGATTGCGGCCAGAATCAAGACCAAGACGAGACCCAAGAGCCAGAGAAGGAATGCAATCGTCCATGCAGAAGCCTTGCTCAATTTCGTCGCTGTATTGTGCAATCCAGAGACTGTCACCCACCAGCCATAGAGCGAGAAGATACCGATAAAGCTGCCGATGATATGAAGATATGGATGTTCTGCTAGTGCGAACAGAAGTCCAAGATCGGCACGTGCCAGCCCGCGCGAATCTTTAATCACGTCAAGGTCTTCAGGCGATTTCGTGTAGAGTAGAATCAGGCTCAGGATCGTCGTGATAACAATCGGAGGCAGCGAACCATAAATGGCGACGCTGAACGCCTGCCAGAAATTCATGCGCCCGCCGAACGCCAACACGCAGAGCAAGTAAAGCCCGGCGAGAACCAGCAAGAAGAGGAAACCGCCGCCGATTTGCCCGACCACGTCCTTGATCCTGCTGACTGGTAATTTTGCATCTTCGATCAGTTGCGCCTTGTAGTCAGTAGCTTTCTCTGGAGGAACGAATCCGCCTTCGATCCTTCTATCCGCAGTCTCGGCTGCCATTCTTTCCGGCGTCACGCGCTGCGTAAAGGCTAACTGATACGTCACGCCGCAAAGCATCAAAACAAGGAACGCCGCAAGCCAGCGCGGGTAGCAACGCAGATTCTTGAAAACAGGGGAAGGTTCGTAGAAGACTCCGATGATTCTCTCGGCGGGCGACATTGGTGGCGGCGCATCTGGGCCAGGATCAGGCTGTGGAATAAAACTCAATCCAAAGATCGCCAGGCCGACAACTATCATAAGGATTGAAATTCCTGTCATGCCCTGAACTACTTTCAGGATTCCAGCCAATAGCACTAAAAGTCCGAGAACAAAAATGGCTATACCAACGCTGCGACGCATAATGGGGAGTCCTTTCTTTGTTGATGAACGATAGACAATGGAAAGCTCTCTGTTGATTCGCTTGTCGTCCAGCCTTGTACGCACAATGCGCGAACGAAGTTTCAGTGCGCTTCGTGCGAGACTCAGGCTGTCGTTTTAGCTTCAGCCCAGCCCGGCACACGGATGCAGGCGACTGTATGGCCGGGCGAGATTTCGCGCAGGTCAGGATCAACTTGCGCGCACTCGGCAATCGCCATTGGACAGCGCGTGCGAAAGCGACAGCCGGACGGCGGATTGATCGGCGTCGGCACATCGCCCGTCAAAATAATTCGCTCGCGCTTGCGCGTCGGATCAGGAATCGGAATCGCCGAGAGCAGCGCCTGCGTGTATGGATGAAGCGGCTGAGCGTAGAGGTCTTCGGCGCTGGCAACTTCGACGATGCGTCCCAGATACATCACAGCCACTCGCGTTGAGATATGTTCGACGACGGCGAGGCCGTGAGAGATGAAGAGATAAGTCAATCCGAACTCGCCCTGTAAGTCCTGCAAGAGATTGACGACCTGCGCCTGCACCGAAACATCCAATGCCGAAACAGGCTCGTCCGCGACAATCAACTTTGGATTAAGAGCCAGCGCGCGCGCGATGCCGATGCGCTGCCGTTGCCCGCCGGAAAATTCATGCGGGTAACGATTCATGTAATCGGGATCAAGCCCGACCTTTTTCAAAAGCTCCGCGACGCGCTCGCGCCTTTGCTCCTTGCTCTTCAATCCGTGAATTAGAAGCGGCTCGCCGACGATGTCACGCACCCTCATGCGCGGATTCAAGCTGGCGTAAGGGTCTTGAAAAATAATCTGCATCTCGCGGCGCAACTCTCTCAACTCACGCCGCACAAGCGCCCGCACATCGCGTCCGTCAAACTCAATCTCGCCAGCCGTCGGCTCAATCAAACGCAGAAGGCAACGTCCGACTGTTGATTTTCCGCAGCCGGATTCTCCGACCAGCCCCAGCGTCTCGCCCTCAAGAATCTCAAACGTCACACCATCAACCGCGCGCACGACATCGTCCGAGCCTTCAACCGGAAAATGTTTGACGAGGCCCCGCACGCGCACGAGTTCGCTGACATGTTCCAATCCATCACGCGCACGCGCTGCTGCCGCTTCACGTTGAGACACATCTGAATTCATTTGTGTTTGGTCGAAACTCACTGTGTTCTAAAATTTTGTAATCTTTGCATTGACGAACATGCGGGCAGGGAGTGAGCTTCTGCCCCTACAATTCTGTTGGTCCAGCTTCATTCTGATGATCGGCTGCAACAGCCGCCGCCAGATCGTAAAGCACACAGCGCACACGCACGCCGCCCTCCAAATCATAGAGCGGAATCTCGCCCTGCTCGCAACGCGGCATCCGATGAGAGCAGCGCGGCGCGAAGTGGCAACCTGGCGGGAGTTGAGTCGGACTTGGCACAGTGCCTTCGATGGTCTCAAGCCGCACCGCCTTCGCAACTTCAGCCTCCGTCAGCTTCGGCACAGAGCGCAACAAGCCTTCCGTGTAAGGATGCTTCGGTCGCGCGAACAACTCTTCAACCGGCGACTCTTCGACAATCCGCCCCGTGTACATCACCGCCACACGATCAGCAACTTCCGCCACCACGCCCAGATCATGCGTAATCAAGAGTACGCCAAGCTCGCGTGTTCGTCTCAGCTCATTTAAGAGTTCTAAAATCTGCGCCTGAATCGTCACGTCGAGCGCGGTCGTCGGCTCATCCGCAATCAACAGTTTCGGGTCGCACGCCAGCGCCATCGCAATCATCACGCGCTGTCGCATTCCGCCCGATAACTGGTGCGGGTAATCCTTCACGCGCCGCGCCGGATCAGGAATCGCAACCTCCTTCATCGCTTCAATCGTCGCACTCCGCGCCTCTTTGCGCGACATCTTGCGGTGCAAGCGAAGTGCTTCGGCAATCTGCTCGCCGACAGTATAGACAGGATTGAGCGAGGTCATCGGGTCTTGAAAGATCATGGCGATGTCGTCGCCGCGAAGCTCTCTCATGCGCTCTTCCGAAAAGTTTAATAGATTCT
>JAVHWW010000085.1:0-7515 GCA_032159235.1 Acidobacteriota bacterium | reverse complement strand
CAACTCAATGAGCGTGAAGCCGCGTGAAGAAGAAGGCAGAAGGCAGGAAGCAGTAGGCAGGGATGAACGCAGTTCTTTCTGCTCTACATTTTCCGCCTTCCGCCTTCTGCCTTCTGCCTTCTGCCTTCTCATACTACTTCACCACCAACCGACTCTCCGCCATCTGCAATTTCACGGCGCGGCCATCCGCCGTGACGACGTTCAAGTTTGTCGGATCGAAGTTGATGACGCTCTCGCCTGTAGCAACTGCTTCGATGTCGAGGAAGAGGACGACGTTAGCGCCGGTTTTGAGCGGCGCGCCAGCCTGCGGCGAGATGGCGACGGCGACGATGCCCGCCGGATCAATAGACTGCATGATGGAAGGCTGAGTCTGCGCGCCGTCCAGCCAGACGCCCGGCGACACACTGCGCACGGCCACAACTTTCGGATCAAAATGCAGCCGCAGGATGGCGTTGCCGAGCGGCTCTTTCGAGATGAGCACTAATGCCACACGCTGCTTGCCGCCGACGCGCATCTCCTGCTGTTCAGAGACCAGATGCGCTTCAGCCGCGACCATGACCGGCGCAGGCTGTGCGGGCGGCTTGCCGAAGAGTCCAGCCTTGAGCTTCTCTGCGACGGAAGGCTTTTCGGCGCGCTCCTGATTCTTCGGTGAGGTCTCAGGCGCGGCCTCAACCTTCGTCGTCAACGTGGCTGGCGGCAGCTTCAGCGCCGAAGGTTGCGTGGCAGGCGCAGTCAAAGGTTGAGAGACCTCGACGGTGCGCGGCGCGCTCGTGTTCGGCTTATCAATCAACGCGGTCGGCATGGGCGGCGGATCTCCGGTCAATTGCGCGATGGCATTCGCCAGAGCGTTTGACGGTTGAGGAGAGTTGATGAGCAAAGCGGGAGTGACGACAGCCGCCGTAGTCGTCGTCTCTGATTTCGCTGGCGCAGGTTGCGCGGCTGTGCTATCGCCCGTCGTCATCAAACTTTTCGGCGCAGGCACGTAAGCGGGCAGTGTCTCCGCATCTGCTAACTGCACGACTGCATTAGTCGGAATTTTGCGCGCGGCGGCTAATTGGTCTTCGGTTGCAAGTTTGCGCGCGGCGGCCAACTGGTCTTCACGGTAAGTTTCATTCACCATCGCTTCCAGTGAACTATTCGCAGGCGTCTGCATCGTGCCGCTCGGTCGCTCCTTCTCGTCGTTTGGTGTGACGGCGGGAGCGCGCAGCACACGCGGCGTGACGGCGATCACGATGTCTATTTGACTATCGTTGTGTGTCGGCGAGGTGAAAAGGCGTCCCAGCACCGGGATCAATCCAAGCAGGGGCAGCCCGCGCCGCCCGTTCGATTGCGTGTCCTGTGCGACGCTGGCAATCATCATCGTGCGGTTGTTCTGTATGCGCGCGGTGCCGGTGATCGTGCGCTCGGTGAAGGTCGGCGTCAGGCTCCCGGCGTTCTGAATATCCTTCGACTCGATGTCCATCTTCACCTGCACGTCCAGGTTCGGGAAGACTTGCGGCGTGAACTTGAGCGTGAGACCCGTCGGCTCGTACTGAATAACCGGGAAGCCGCCACTGAAGACGCCCGAATTTGTGCCCGTTGATGTCGTTCCGGTAGTGGGGGTGGTCGTCGGCACAGTGCTGAACGGATAAGTCTGCGCTGTCTGCACGGGAACACGCTGACCGATACGCGCGGACGATTCCTCATTATTGAAGGCGTGAATCTGTGTCGAAGCGAGCAGCTTCGTGTGATTCTTATTCTGAAAAGCAGTCAGGGTACCGGGAGGAATAGCAAGAGCCGCGCCGAACGCCGTCGTGACGGGCGAAAGACCGGATGCCACTTGACGAGAGCCGCTCAAGATGCTCAACCCGCTCGTGCCGCCGAGGTTGAAGAATCCGTTGGTATCTCCGGTACCGATCTGATTGCCGAGTTGAAAGAGGTCTGTCCGCGAGACTTCGTAGATGCCGACATCCATCACGACCTCGGCGCGATCCTTATCAATGCTTTGCAGGAGATCGGCGACCATCCGCAGGTTCTCCGGTGTGTCTCGCACCGAGATGCTGTTCGTATCCTTATCAAATTGCATCACCGGCTGCGGGCGTCCCTGATTCGGCGGCAGCATCGCCTGAATGATCTTCATCGCGGCTTCAGGGTTGGTATTAGCGAGATAGAAAGTTCGGATGGCGAGTTGCTGATACTGCACGCGGCGATTCTGATCGGCGACGAGAATCGTGTGGCGATTGATCTTCTGGAAGAAGAGTCCTTCCTGAAGAAAGATTAAATCGAGCGCCTGCGCCGTCGTCACGTCCGTCAAATTCACTTCGACGGTGCGCGGCGTGCGAAACGTCTGGCTGTCGAAGATGACGTTGAGACCGAGTTCTTCAGCGAGACGGCGAATTTCAGCCTTGAGATCGCCGGTATATTTAATGACTTGTAATTTATCGGGGCGCGTCGGCTGAATCGTGTCCTGCTGGCTGCCGGCGGTCGGTGACACTTGTGCCGGAGTTCCGCCCGCGCCCTCCTGAGAAGAGACCGTTTCCTTGAAAGAAGTCGGCGAGACCTTCAGGCCGTTTCCGCTATTGTCGCCGTTGCCGCTCTCGCCGGTCTTCTCGCGTTGCAGGCGCATCATCCGATCCATCTCCGAGGTTGCAAGCTGGTTGACGGCATCATAGCCGTAAGCCTGGCGGAAGGCGTTATAGGCACCGATGTAGTCGTGCTGCTCGGCGAGCGCGCGTCCCTGCTGCATGTACGTCTGCGAGGCATAGAAGATTGCGCGCTGGTAGTGCAATCGGTACTCGACGTTGGAGGGATCGGCGGCGACGGCCAGCGTAAACTCCTGCGCGGCCTTCTCCCACTGTTGCGCCGATTCATACTGCATCCCGCGCTTGAAATTCTTATCGCCTTTCTTGGCAAGCACCGTCAAAGGTGTAGCGAGCAGGCAGAAAATAACGAGCAGCGCCGCGAATGAGCGCGCGTGAACTGATGATTTTTTCATCGTGAATCTCTCTTTTTGAAAACTTTGAATGATGAGTTTTGAGTTTTGAATTGAAAGCCTTAATTCAAAACTCATAATTCACAACTCATAATTGTCTTTGACGCCGCCCGAACTAAGCTAAACGCCATTAACCTAAACGCCCCGTGCCAAACGCAGTTCCAAAACAGTGGTCAGTGGTCAGTGGTCAGTTGAAAAGCTATTTATCTGACCACTGACCACCGACCACTGACTACTGCCCGACGTGCACTTCTTCAACAAACGTCACACGATTGATCTCGTGCAGCGTGGAGATACCAGCGAAAACTTTTTTGAGCGCGGATTCGCGCAAGCCCGTCAAGCCTTCGGCTTCGGCAGCGCGACGCACTTCCGAGCCGGGACGCCGTTCGACGATCATCTCGCGGATATTATCCGTCAGATCGAGCAATTCGTGAATCGCCGTGCGCCCGCGATAGCCCGTGTGATTGCACGCATCACAACCAACGCTCATGTAGAAGAATCGCTCCCGATGCAACTCAGGCCGCAGACCTGACTCCATCAACTCGACATCCGTTGGACGATACTTGCGCTTGCAGGTCGGACACAACATCCGAATCAAGCGTTGCGCCAGCACACAGTTCAAAGACGAGACGAAATTGTACGGCTCAACGCCCATATTCAGGAAGCGACCGATCACGTCAATCACGTTGTTGGCGTGAACGGTCGTGAAGACCAGATGCCCGGTCAGTGCCGATTGAATGGCGATCTGCGCCGTCTCTTCGTCGCGGATTTCGCCGACCATGATCTTATCGGGATCGTGGCGCAGGATGGAGCGCAGACCGCGCGCGAAGGTCAATCCCTTTTTCTCGTTGACGGGAATCTGCGTGATGCCGTGCAGTTGATACTCCACAGGGTCTTCAATCGTGATGATCTTGTCTTCTTCGTTTCTGATTTCGTTGAGCGCCGCGTAAAGCGTCGTCGTTTTACCCGATCCGGTCGGGCCTGTGACGAGCACCATGCCGTAAGGCTCGGCGATGTAGCGGCGAAACTTTCGGATGTCTTCTTCTGAGAACCCGACGACATCCAGATTCAGATTGCGAAACTCTTCGTTGATCTGCTCTTTGTCGAGAATACGAATCACTGCGTCTTCGCCGTGAACCGTTGGCATGATCGAGACGCGGAAATCAACATTGCGCCCTTTGTAGCGCACGCGAAAGCGTCCGTCCTGCGGCACACGACGTTCGGCGATGTCGAGTTCCGACATGACCTTGATGCGCGAGATGAGCGTCTGATGATAAGCGAGGTCAATCGGATCAACTTTACTGTAGAGCGCGCCGTCAATGCGATACTTGACCTGCACCTCAGTGTCGCGCGTTTCGATGTGAATGTCTGAGGCGCGCGACTCCATCGCGTTGAAGACGATGGTGTCCACGAGCTTGATGATCGGCGACATGTCGGAATCCGTCGCCAGACGATCAAGATCGAGCACCTCTTCGCCCGTCTCCGTTTCTTTGACGAGCGAGATGCGAAAGCCCGACGCAGCCTCCTGTAACACGCGCTGTGTGGCGTCGCCTTTTCTCAAGACAACGTCAATCGCTCCGGCTGTCGCCACGTGCGGCACGATTCGCGCGTGCAGCGCGCTCGCCAGCTCATCCAGCCTTTCGAGATCGGTCGGGTCGGCCATCGCCAGATGCAGGCGCTTGCCTTCGCGTCTGAGCGGCACGAATTGATGACGCAACATCAGATCAACCGGCAGTTCACCCAGCAGCGCGTAATCAATCGGCGATTCGCCTTCAGGCGGGAGCAGATCAACGTAAGGCAAACGATAGCGACGTGCCAGCGCCTTCGCCTCGCGGACTTCCGGCGGATCATTTTCCGGCAACGGCAGCACATCATCCAGCACCGCACGCTCATTAACGGCGTCCGCGTAGGATGGAATCGTCTCTGTTAATTCTTCTGACAATTGCTTCATCGAAAAGAGTTCAAGGTTCAAGGTTCAAGGTTCAAGGCCGGTTCAAACTTTGAACTTTGAACCTTGAACCTTGAACTCTTCATCTCGTTACTTGGGCGTTCGAGATGGCCGAAATGATCGGCAAATAAATGCTGAGCAGGATCGTCACGACGACACCGCCCATGACGATAAGAATCGCAGGCTCTATCGTCGTCGTCAACTGCTCAAGCTTCACTTCGGATTCCGAATCATAGAAGCCCGACACCTCGTCGAGCATCTCGCGCAGGCTGCCCGAACGCTCGCCGACGCCGATCATGTCGAGCGCGAGTTCTGGAATCCATCCGGCGGCTTCAAGACTGTCCGTAAACGAGCGCCCTTCGCGCACCATCGGCAAGATCGCCGAACTCTTCTGCCGCAACTCTCGATTCGTGATTGACTCGGCAGCAATCTCCCAGGAATCAACCAAAGTGATGCCGCCCGCCAGCAACGTGGCGAGCGAGCGTGTGGCCTGCGCGACAGCCACCTGCTGCAAGAGTTTTCCGACGAGCGGAAGTTTCAGCAGTGTCCGGTCGAGGATCAATCTGCCGGAAGGCGTGCGCAACCAGAAGACGAGCGCGACCACGCCGACAATCACCAATGGCAAGAGCCACCAGAAATTGACGCTCAACCAGCCGGAGATGCCCGTCACGATCAGCGTCAGCACCGGCAGCTTATTTTTCCCAAAACCTTCAAACAGATTCGACATGCGCGGCACGACGAACAACGTCAGAAACATGACCATGCCGAAAGAGGCCAGCAGGAGCAGCGTCGGGTAGGCGAGCGCGCCGCGAATCTTGCGCTTGAGACTGACGCTCCGTCGCATGTAAGCGACGTAGCGATCAAGCACTTCGTCGAGCGCGCCGCTCCGCTCGCCAGCCAGGATTGACGCCGTGTAGATGCGCGGGAAGATTGGGCCTTGCGCCGCGAACGCCGCCGACAGCGCGAGACCTCCGCGAATCTTATCTTCCACATCTGCGAGTACCATGCTCAGGCTGGCCGACTGAGCGCGCTTGCGCAGCATCGTGATGGCTTGCAAGATAGGAATGCCCGCGCGCAAAAGTGCCGCGAGTTGCTGATTGAAGAGCAGGAAGTCGTTGGCTTTGAAACGCGCGTGAGTGCCTTTGCCGCCGCGCCTGGTGAGAGACGAGACGCCCACAGTCTTCGGCGGTGTGACGGCGAAGACGCGAAAGCCTTCGCTTTCAAGACGCGCGCGTGCTTCCTGCACACCGACCGCTTCGACGGTGCGCGTCACGACCTCACCCGCAGGTGTTCCCAGGCGACAAATGAACTCGGCCATGATTGAACGACAGAGACAAAAACTGTCTGCCATTTGGATGCGCAGCAGACGCCAGAAGTATATCACGCTCTCGCGTGGCGGCGCGCATTGTGCTTGCCCTTTGCATACACGTCGCGCGGCACAGAAGGTTGCAAGTAAATCGCTGCAAGTAAATCGGCAGGTAAGTCCAAGTCAGCACATCCGTGTCAAATAAAGCTATACGACCGGAGTTTTTTGTGATAACTTACGCCCTGCCCTACCATCCCCTCAGTCGAAAGGAATCTACACATGTCAACTACATGGCTCTCCAAAGTTTACGACTTCGATGTCGAAAAGAAGGAAATTCCACGCGCGGCAGGCAAGGCTTACATTTCAATGGGTCAGACGCAGATCGGTGTGCTGCATACGACCGAAGGCTTCGGCGTTGACTCGGCCTGGAACACGCTCAAGAATCATCCCAAGGGTCCGGCAGCGCCGCATTTTATCATTGGCGAGAACCGCATCGTGCAGTGCCGCCCAATCGGCGTGCAAGCAGCAGCGCTTGTGGGTGCGGCTCCTTTTTTCGATAACCAGTATGCAAGCGTGCAAATCGAGATGTGCGGCTTCACGGGCGGCAACTCCAACTTCGCGCAACACGGGATGGATGCGTGGATGCCTGTGGATGAGACGTTGCAGCCACTCATCGCGCTGATGGCCTATTGCGCCGGCAATGGCATCGCCATTCCGTTGCAACGTCCGACCGCAGAATGGAAAGACGATTGCTCGGACATCACAGGCATCTGGGCGACAGATCATAATACGCGACGGCAGTCAGGCATCTGGCCTAAAGAGAAGGGCTGGTATTTCCACTTGGAAGTGCCGCACAATAATCACTACGATTGCGGCGCGATGCGTTGCGCTGAAATCATGGAGGCGGCGAGGGCACTGGCAGGCAGCGCGCCGCCAGCAACTCAACCATCAACGACCACTACAACGACACCTTCAGCGTCGCCAGCCGCGATCATCAAACAGGGCGACACGGGCGCGCAGGTCAAGCAACTTCAGACGCAACTCATCGCGCTCGGCTATTTAGGTCAGGGCGCTGCTGATGGTAACTTCGGGCCACACACACTCGCCGCAGTGCGCAAGTTCCAATCCGATCAAGGGCTGCACGTTGACGGAATCGTCGGATCAGCAACGAACGCCGCGCTGAGTAAAGCGTTGTCGTCTTCCGCCAGCGGAGGAAACTGAGAACAGTGGTCAGTGGTCGGTGGTCAGTGGTCAGTAATAAACTGATTTTCAACTGACCACTGACCACCG
>JAVHWW010000058.1:0-63379 GCA_032159235.1 Acidobacteriota bacterium | reverse complement strand
GGCTACTTCATCAACGACCACTTTGGACGCGGAAATCTCGATGCCGCCCTCAGGGTTCCACTCAACCTGTATGTCCTCGCCCGACTTGAACTGCTTACGCGCCGCCGCGCGCACCGCCTCCTTCATCGCCTCGATGACGATCTCACGGTCAACGCCTTTCTCCTGGCAAAGGGCATCAATGTTCTGCGCGATGGATGTACTCATAAATTTCAGATGTTAGAGGCTAGAGGTCAGAGGCTAGTAAATCAGTTCTTTTTGCTGACCTCTAACCTCTGGCCTCTAATCTCTACTTTTTGGCCTCTATCGCCTCGAACCTTTTGGCGCGGCGAAATTCTTCTTCAACATCTAACTCAAGATTCGCTTTGACGATTGCGTCCAATGGAACGGTAACGCGCCCGCTCGTCTTATCTTCAAAAAGCACCTGCTCGCCTTCGATGCCGATGATGCGACCGCGAAAGTTGCGCTGGCCGTTGACGGCGACGCGCGATTTCATCCTGGCAGAATGTCCCGCGAATCGCTCGTAATCCTGGCGCTTGTACAGCCCGCGTTCCAGTCCGGGAGACGATACTTCCAGCGTGTAAGCCGCGTGGATGAAGTCTTCCACGTCCAGGATCGTTCCGATGTGCAGGCTGACTTCGGAGCAATCGCCGTGAGTCACGCCATCCGGCTTGTCAATGAAGACACGGACGATAGGTTTATTGTCAGGTCCGGCGACTTCGGCGTGAACCAACTCGAGCTTGTGATCCAACGCCACACGCTCGGCAATTGCCCGCACACGCTCTGCAATCGAAGCCTGACCCATCGCCCGTTCCTCTGGTCGTTCAAATAGCTCTCGCGCAAAAGAAAAAGTGGGCGCGAACCCACCGGACAAGACCGCCGCGCTCCGAGCAAGCGAAGAATTATACGGGAAGGATGTGGGAGAAGCAAGCGGGCGACAGGCAGAAAAATCGCGCCCTGATTACGCAATTAACTGTCTTGATTATTACTTCTTTGAAAGTTGAGCAAGCACCCTATCCTTCTCATATTGCGCCCACTCTAACTGTCTCTCAGCGTATTTCCTCATATCGCTATCTGTTTCCTCGCTGGCCGAATCGGATTCTTCCAATTCGGGGCGCTTATTCCAGTAGCCGATAAACTCGTCGAGCGCGGTGATGGCCTGCTGCCCTAACTCCGCGTAGTTCGGCGCAAGATTTTCAACCGCATCCTCAAACTCTTGCAGGCTGCTTTGCGCTCTCAGTTGTATCTCTTCGTCTGTCATTGTCGTTATCCCTTCTTCAAATTAGCTGCTGAGTTTAGCTTTGACGATCTCGCTCACCGTGCGCCCGTCTGCGTTGCGCCCGGCGAGTCTTACTTGCGCCTGCTTCATCACCGCGCCCATGTCGCGCATGGATGAGGCGTTGGTTTCGCGGATGGCTTCGGTGACGGCCTGCTCGATCTCTTCGCGCGTGGCGGCTTGCGGCAGGTAAGATTCGATGACTTCAATCTCCGCGCGCTCCTTGTCGGCCAACTCCTGCCGTCCGGCCTTCTCATACTGCTCGACGGAATCGCGCCTCTGCTTGACGAGCGATTGCAGCGCCTTCGTCATCTCTTCGTCGGTCAACGCGCCGCCCTTTTCAATCTCGCGGTTCATCACGGAGGCTTTGACCATGCGGAGTGTAGAAAGTCGCGCCGCGTCCTTCGCTTTCATCGCGGCAGTCAGGTCGGAGACGATACGTTCTTTGAGACTCATGTTTCAAAACACCTTTCACGGTAACTTATATCAAAATCTAACCACAAAGAGGGATGGGCAAAAGGAGAAATGGTTAAAGGGTGAAAGGGAAGCAAGCGCGTCCCCTTCCTTTTACCCATTTCCCCATTTAACCTTTCCCCCTTTGTTTTGTAAGCCGAAAGGGGAATGGTTTACAAGTCTGCGCCGAATGGTTAGGATTAGCGCACTTCATTAAGTTATGAATGATGGGCTTTGAGTTTTGAATTAACAGCCGACATTCAAAACTCAAAATTCGTGGTTACGCTTTTAGAATTTCCGGCCTCGCTGCCAGTTCAACATAGAGGGATCGTTGGAAGTTAAGCAGACAAAATTGCGTTGGCGCTTAGGCGTGTTGGCGGGCATCGCTATGATGCTGCTCGCGCTCTTCCCGCAATTCAATCTCTGGGCCATGCGCGGCAAAGATTGGAACGGCGCGTATGCTTACAACGACGTGGATGAAGTCGCTTACGCCGCTTACCTGCAAGCCTTAATTGACGGACGCCCGCGCCGCAACGACCCGTACACCGGACGCGACGATGCGACCGACGCGCGGCAACCCGAATCACTCTTCTCCATCCAATTCATTCCGCCTTATGCGATGGCGCTTGCGGCGCGTCCCTTCGGCCTCAACGCCTCGTCAATGATGATTATCATTAGCGCGCTCGCTGCGTTGGCAACCGCGCTCGCGCTCTTCTGGTTGCTGGGCAGCATCACGAATGATGACCGCGTGGCGGCGACGGGCGCGTTGGTGGTCTTGTGTCTGGGGACGCTCGCGTGCGCGCAGGGAGCAATCGTCCAGGTTCTTGGGCACGGCTGGGCCTATCCGTATCTACCCTTTCTGCGGCGCTACTTGCCCGCGCTGCCGTTCCCGTTCTTCTTTCTCTTCTGCGCGCTCGTCTGGCGCTCGATCAGAAACGAAAAGAAGCGTGCCTTCTATCTTTACGCAGTCGGCGCAGGGCTGTCGTTCGGCGTACTCGTCTATTCCTACTTTTATCTCTGGACGACTGCCGCCGCGTGGCTCGCTTGCTTTGCAGTCCTGATGTTGATTGCCAGGCCAGAAGGTTGGAAGCGCGACTTCAAATCGCTTGGCGTCACAATCGCACTCGCCACGTTCGCGCTCGTGCCTTACTTTATTCTCCTCTCGAAGCGCGCGGAGACGATGGACTCCGTGCAATTATTGACACTGACGCACAGACCTGATCTCTTACGTCCCCCATTTCTCATCGGCGTAGCGGTTTTAGCGATACTTGTTTACGCCATCAAGCGCAAGCGTCTCGAATGGAAAGACAGGCGGACGCTCTTCGCCGCAGCCTTCGCCCTGACGCCGCTCGTCGTCTTCAATCAACAGGTCATCACCGGGCGCTCTCTACAGCCGATTCACTACGAAGTCTTCATCGTCAACTACGTCGCCGCAACAGCCCTCGTGCTGACCACAGCTCTACTCTGGCGCACGGCTGCCGTCGCTGAGAAGCGCAAGCTGACCACTCGCCTGCTGCTTTCTATCGCACTCCTCGCTTTCGGTTGGGGAGCAGTCGAAGCAGACATCACGACGCACGTGATCGACGATCAGAACGTCATTCGTGATGAAGCGACGCCCGTCGGTCGTCGCCTGCGCGAACTCGCGCGCGAGTCCGAACAGAACGGCGGCGACAGTCACGCGGTCGTCTATGCGCCCAACATGATCGAGGGCGACGATCTGCCGACGCTCGCACCTGAATCTCTGCTCTGGTCGCGCCATCTGCACATCTTCTCCGGCGCAACCTGGCAAGAGAGCAAAGAGCGTTTCTACCAACAGCTTTACTACGCCGGACTCGACGCGCGCTGGCTCGAATCGGAGTTGAGCGACGGCAACCACGTCGTCGTCATCGCCCTCTTCGGCTGGGGACGCAATCAGGATCGCTTGACCGTCAACTCCTCGCCGTTGACGGATGCGGAGATTACCGACGAAGTTAATAGCTACTCGCAATACCTCGCCACCTTCAACCGCGAACGCGCTGCACACCCTCTGCTCTCCTACGTCGTCACAGACGCCGACGGCAGCTTCGATTTCGCCAAACTTGATCGCTGGTACGAGCGCGACGCAGGCGAGCGCGTCGGCAAGTTCATGCTCTATCACGTCAAGTTGAAGCCGGAAGAGATCAAGAAGGAGAAAGAGAAAAGGAAAAGAGGAGCATGAAAAGTTCTCCTTTCGCGGGCCTTTTATCTTTTGACTTTTATCTTCTTAGTTTATATTAGCGGCGTCTGATGCTTGCTTAGTCCGGCGCTTTCCGCGTTTCCGTTGAGTGTCTATGCTGTCCCGCGCACGCTCCGCCGTGATTTGTAGCAGTCACTCTTTTCAACTACAAAACAGATGATCCCTCCCAACACAACTCTGCACAATCGCTATCGCATCATTCAGCAACTCGGCGCGGGAGGCATGGGCGCTGTCTATCAGGCGATGGACGAGACTCTGAGTTGCGTCGTCGCCGTCAAAGAGACTTTCGCCAAGACGGAGGATGAGCGCCGCGCCTTCAAACGTGAAGCGGAGTTGCTGGCGAACCTGACGCACCCCGCGCTGCCACGTGTGACCGATCACTTCACACACGGGAGCGGCCAGTTTCTCGTCATGCAATTCATCCCCGGCAACGATCTGGCGGAGCTTCTCACGCTGCGCGAAAGACCGTTTGCGACCGACAAAGTTTTAGAGTGGGCAGACACACTGCTTGATGCGCTCGAAGAGTTGCACTCGTATCGCCCGCCGATTATCCACCGTGACATCAAGCCCTCGAATCTGAAACTGACGCCGAAGGGCAAGATCATCCTGCTCGACTTCGGACTCGCCAAAGGCACTGCCGGACAGATGTCAACCGTTGATGCGGACAGTTCGCTCAAGAGCATGTACGGCTACACGCGCAACTACGCGCCGCTCGAACAGATCACGGGCGCAGGCACAGACCCGCGCAGCGACCTTTATTCACTGGCCGCAACCGCCTGGAGTTTGCTGACAGGCGAACTGCCGCCCGACGTGCTGACGCGAGTCGCCGAGCGCGAGGAAGGTAATCCAGACCCGCTCCGTCCGGCTCACGAGAAGAACGCGGATGTGCCGCAGGCCATCGCCGACGTGCTGCATCAGGCGATGTCGCTCAATCGCAACCAGCGCCCCGCGAGCGCCGTCGAGATGCGTAAGCTACTGCGTGAAGCATCCCGCACGCAGGCTGAAGCCGAAGAGGACAGACGGCGGCGTGCGCTTGAAGAGGCCGCGCGACGACTCGCCGAAGAAGAGACGCTACGCAAACGGGAAGACGAAGAGACAGCCCGCCGCAACGCCGAGATGCGCCAGCGCAGAGAAGCGTTGGAACGTCAACGCGCGGAAGAAGAAGAGGAGCGGCAGCAGGCTGAAGCGGCGCAACGCGCGGCAGAGGAACAGCGACGAAAGGAAGAGGCGCAGGCACAGGCCGAGGCAGAAGCGCGCAAGCGTGCTGAAGAAGCCGCGCGTGAACTGGCGGCTGAACAGGAGGCAAAGCGCCGCGCGGAAGAGGAACGCGCACGCGCCGCAGAGGAAGCGCGTCAGGAGGCGGAAGAGCGAAGGCTTGCCGCAGAAGAAGCCGAGCGTCGTCAGGCCGAAGAAGAGCGTCGCCGCGCAGAGCATCAGCGATTGATGCGTGAGGCGGAAGAGGCGGAGCGAAAACGCGCGGCAGAGCGTGAAGAAAAAGAGCGCGCCGCCGCCGCGCAGAAGACCGCCGCCGCGCCAACTCAAAGAGCGCAGGAGTCAACGCCGTCTGGCTCGGTGGCCGTCAAGACTATCAAAGCACCGCCTCCTGAGAGAGTCGTGATGAGTGATAATGAAGCTACACCGCTCGTCGCTGCGCCTGCTGGTAGAAATAAGCGTGCGATGCTGATAGGCGTGATTGCTCTGGTCGCGGTGGCGGTCGTCGTTGCTGTTATATTGATGCGTCGTGGAGAGAGCAACCGCAATCAATCGTCCAATGATAATCCGACGCAGACCGGGCAAGGTGCGGTCGTGCCGTTGAGCAATTCAAACGGCATAGCCGCGCCGTCTCCCGCGCCATCTGTGACGCCACCGACGGGCATGGCCTACGTGCCGGGCGGTGAGTTCAATATGGGGCGCGATGAAAAGGATGGCGGCGATGAATACGAGCGTCCGGCGCACAAGGTGACGGTCAATCCTTTTTACATTGATCTCTATGAAGTGACGCGCGAGGATTATCAAAAGTGCGTTGACGAAAAGAAGTGTCAACCTCCCTCGGTTTGGGGAAGTAATAAATTTCCTGATGGAACAGCTAAATTGCCAGTCACAGGTGTGACGTGGGACGAGGCTAACGCCTACGCTAGTTGGGCTGGCAAGCGTCTTCCCACAGAAGAAGAATGGGAATTCGCCGCGCGCGGCGGCAATAAGGAGTTTCGCTATCCTTGGGGCAATGAGTGGAAGGATGGATTAGCCAACGCTAATTCAGCTTCCAATGGCTTGGCGGAAGTCGGAAGCTACAAAGGCGTTTCGCCGTTCGGTATATTTGATATGGTCGGCAATGCCTGGGAATGGACAGGCAGCAAGCTGACGGCTTATAAGAAAGGGCAGCTACTGCCAAATAAGCCGCCCGGTGATTTGCGCGTCATTCGCGGCGGGTCGTACATAGAGGACAAGGACGAGGCGACGACGACTTACCGCCGGGGCTATCCTGTTAGTGGCGCTAAATACGACAAGACCGGATTTCGTTGCGCCAAAGACGTAACCATCTCGTCCGGGCAGAAATGAGAATGAGGTGAGCGATGAAGAGACGCAGTTCTCGATTTAGACTTGGCTTGACCATCACCATGCTGGCAATCGCTGTCGGGTTGCTTTCAATCTCCGGTTCATTGCCGCCGAATCTTGTCTCAACCATCTCCGCGCAGGGGAAAGGCGGAGTAGTCAATAGTCCTACGCCGAAGCCGAAGCCACGCTCCACGCCGCGCACGTCCACACGCACGTCAACCTCATCCGGCACGCCGCGCCGGACGACCCCACCGGTAAAGCCGCGACAGATCGGGCTGCCGATTGAGATGGTGTATGTGCAGGGCGGGACGTTCCTGATGGGTTCGCCTGATGGAGCGGGATATGAAAATGAGCATCCACAGCATCGGGTGAGTGTGGAGAGTTTCTACATGGGGAAGTATGAAGTGACGCAGGCGCAGTATCAAGCAGTGATGGGGACGAATCCATCATATTTCAAAGGTGATGATCTACCTGTGGAGAGTGTCTCGTGGGACGATGCGAAGGAGTTTTGCAGAAAGCTGTCGCAGATAACAGGAAAAGAGTATCGCTTGCCGAGCGAATCCGAATGGGAGTATGCGTGTCGAGCGGGGACAACGGGAGACTATGTGGGCAACTGGGATGCGATGGCGTGGTACCATAAGTACGATTCCAAGAACTCCGGCAACAAGACGCATCCGGTTGGGCAGAAACAACCGAACAGTTTCGGATTGTATGATATCTTGGGAAATGTGCCGGAGTGGTGCGCGGATTATTATCATTCGAGTTATGTTGGCGCACCGACGGATGGTTCGGCATGGTTGAGCGGTGATTCAAGTTACCATGTGTTACGCGGCGGTACGTTTTACAGCTATGCTGCGGGCCTGCGTTCCGCCTACCGCAACAGGGAGGGTCCGACTATCCACAACACCAACATCGGTCTACGCGTGGTCGCCGTTTCGCGGTCTTCGTAGCCTTTGCGCTTTTGACCTCGTGCGCGGCGAAGCCTGAGAGTGATTACAGGAGAAAATATGCTGACGGAGAAACAGGTTGAGGGGATTTTGCACGCGCTCAATCAACTTCTATCTGAGGCTGACGGCTGATAGCTGGTTGCTATATGATAACTGACAGCCAACAAAATGTTTCCGCCGTGAGGTTGTTATGGAGATGCGATTGACGATTATTTACGAGCAGATGGGCGAGCTTGTGCAAGCGACGGTCGCAGAGTTGCCGGGCGCAATCTCGCTCGGCAAGACGCGCGAAGAGGCGCGGGCAAATTTGTCGGAGGCGATTGAGATGGTCTTGGAAGGCAATCGCCTGCTGGCTGAAGAGAGTGCGAGCAGCGAGCGCGAAGAGATCGAATTCCACGCGGCATGAAGCGGCGCGACCTCATCCGGCATCTTGAAGCGCAGGGCTGCGAATTTGTGCGCGAAGGCAAAGAGCACACGCTCTACATCAATCGTCAGATGAAGCGCTCAGTTGCCGTACCGCGTCACCGCGAGATTCCAGAAGGAACAGTTCGAGCGATCTGCCGCGCGCTTGCCATTCCTTTACCAATGAAGTGAACGAGAGAATCTCAAGCGCACGACGGATTTTGAAAGCATAGAGCGCATCGCTCGACGCTTTGCGCGAACTCCAGTTGATGTAAGCTGACCGGAAATCTGAGATACGAAGGCGCGGCTTGAGAGTTGATGACTCCCTCTGATTAACTCTCAAGGCCGCGCCTTCGTGTGTGCGTAGTGGCCTGTCACCTAGGCCTTACATTCTCGCGTCGTCAGGCCGTTTCATTGCTGCGTCTTAGTTGCCCGCTTGCCGCGCGGCGGCTTCTTGTACTCGGTGGTCTTCTTGCGACCGACCGATTGGAATTGGTTGGAGGCTTTGCCGTATTGCGCGCCAACCGAATCGCGCATCCCGACCACCTTGTCGTGATAACGATGCGTCGCAATCACCGCATCATCGCGTTTCGCTTTGAAGTCGGCCTCAGCCTGCACTGCCGCCGCGATCTTAGCGTCCAACTCCGCCTGCGCGTCGAGCAGCGATGCTGTCGAGTAATCGCTGTTCGCGGGAGCGTAGTCGGTAATCTTCTGCACCGCCGCAACACTATCGCGGTCGGCTGCGATGATGGATGGTCTGATTGGTTTCGTTTGATCCTGTGGCATCAGAGGAATCTCCTTTCTGGGAGCCAAAAGAGACAGGACGCGAGAACAGGGCGCATGATACTCGCAACGCCACCGTCTGACAAGCAGTTTTTATGCTGCGTCGCCGTTGCCGCGTTCACCCCGGTCGCGCCAGCGCCGGGCAGCTTCGCCGCTTCTCTGTCCGGCGTTGAAGCATCTCTGATGAGAGATGAAGGCGCGCAGGTGAGCGAGGAAGCCTCCCCACGCGGAGATGTTGCCTCTCCACTAAGAGAGGCAGCATCTCTGACCGGAGAGGCTTCATCTCTATTGAGAGAGGCTTCCTCTCTATCTGGGGAGGAAGCCTCTCTACACGGGGATGCAGCCTCTCTCAACGGTGATCTTGCCTCTCCGCGCAGAGATTTAAGTTCATTCAGCAGGAAATCAGGCAATAAAGCAGGGATTTGCTTAAAATTACAAGGAATTGTGTCCGTTTGAGCGCGCGAGGTGTTCGCGCAGATATCGTCCCGTGTGAGATTCCTTAGCTTTCATAATCGCTTCGGGCGTGCCTGTCGCAACAACATGCCCGCCTCTGTCTCCGCCTTCGGGGCCGAGGTCTATGACGTAGTCGGCGGTCTTGATGACATCGAGGTTGTGTTCGATGACGAGCAAGCTACCGCCAGCTTCGAGAAGGGCGCGGAAGGCTGCGAGGAGTTTGTTGATGTCGTCGAAGTGTAAACCCGTCGTCGGCTCGTCGAAGATGTAGAGGGTCTTCGCGCCCGTTCGTTTCGAGAGATGCGCGGCGAGTTTGACGCGCTGCGCTTCGCCGCCCGAAAGCGTGGTGGCCGATTGTCCGAGTCGCAGGTAGCCTAAGCCCACAGCATCGAGTACGCGCAGCTTGTTCGTGATCTTGGTGACATCGCGGAAGAAGGTCATCGCCTCGCGGACGGTCATGCTGAGCACGTCGTTGATATTCTTGCCGCGATAGCGCACGTCCAATATCTGCGACTTGAAGCGCGTGCCCTTGCACTCTTCACAGATGAGTTCGACATCGGCTAGAAACTGCATCTCGACCGTCACCGTGCCGTCGCCCTGACAGACTTCGCAACGCCCGCCGGGAACATTGAAGGAGAAGAACGAAGGGTCGTAGCCGTGCGACTGCGCCTCGCGTGTGGAAGCGAAGGCTTCGCGGATCGCGTCATAGACTTTGATGTAGGTGACGGGATTCGAGCGCGGCGTTCTGCCGATAGGCGATTGGTCAACTAAGATCACGTCGTCAACGAACTGCCCGCCGTCGAGTTTCTGAAACGCGCCGACGTGTCCCTGCCAGTCGCCGCGCTGCTTCTTGAGTCCGGCATAGATACAATCGTGCATCAGCGTTGACTTGCCTGAGCCGGAGACGCCCGTCACGCAGACCAGCATGTCGAGCGGGATGTCAACGTCAATATTTTTGAGATTGTGCTCGGAAGCGTTGTGCAGGCTGAGGCGACGTTTCTGCGGCGTGCGTCGTTGCTTCGGCGATTTGATTTCAGCTTCGCCGCGCAGATAGCGCGCGGTCAGAGAAGATTTGTCGGAGAGTAAGTGGTCGAAGTCGCCTTCGTAGATGACCTGTCCGCCGAGTTCGCCAGCCGCCGGGCCGATGTCCAGGATGTGATCGGCGGCACGCATCATGTCGGCATCGTGCTCGACGACGAGCACCGTGTTGCCGATGTCGCGCAGGTTATGCAGGAGACGAATCAGGCGTTCACTGTCGCGCGGGTGCAGGCCGATGGAAGGTTCATCTAAAACGTAGAGCGCGCCGACGAGCGATGAGCCTAAGTTGGTTGCGAGTTGGATGCGCTGCGCTTCGCCGCCGGAGAGCGTAGAGGCGAGGCGGTCGAGCGTCAGGTAATCAAGCCCGACATCAACCATGAAACGCAGCCGCCGTCTGACTTCAAACAGCACGCGCTCGGAGATGGCTGCCTGCTCGGTCGAGAGTTCGAGCGTGTCGAAGAAGGTGGCGGAATCTTTGATGGAGAGCGCGCAGATTTCCGGGAGCGTCCTGCCTCCGACGCGCACGTCGCGCGCTTCCTGTCGTAAACGCCCGCCATTGCAATCCGGGCAGAGCGTGTAGCCGCGATACTTTGAGAGGAAGACGCGAATGTGCAGCTTATACTTCTTCGTCTCCAGCCACTCGAAGAAGCCGCGTATGCCGCTCCAGTTTCCCTTGCCTTCGATAACCGCGCGTTGCTCTGCGCGTGACAGCTCCGCGAAAGGCACGTCCATCGGAATCTTTTCCGACTTGCAGAATCGGCGCAACTCCATCTTAGCCCATTCAAACTGCGGCTTCGTCCAGGGTTCAATCGCGCCCTCGCTCAAACTCAACATTAGATTCGGAATCACCAAGTCCAGATCAAGACCGATGGTGTTGCCGAAGCCCTGACACGTCGGGCACGCGCCGAAGGGATTGTTGAAGCTGAAGAGACGCGGCTCCGGTTGCGCGTAGATCGTGCCGTCGTATTTACACTCGAAGCGTTCGGAGAAGCGCAGTCGTTTCGGTTCATCTTCAACCGTTTCGATGATGGCTGTGCCGTGACCTTCCTGAAAGCAGGTTTCGAGGGAATCAACCAGACGCTCGCGCACATCCAGGCGCGCGACGAGGCGATCAATCAGCACGTAGATGTTATTGAAATCGGCGCGTGTGTAATCGTCTGGCGAGCGGAGTTCGATGGTCTCGCGCGATGCTGCGTCGTAGAGTCGCGTGAAGCCGCGCTGCATCAGGCTCATCACATGCGCCGCAACGGACGCGACACGGAGACGCGGCGACGCGGCGACGCGGCGACCGTTCCCTTTTCTCCGTGTCTCCGTGTCTCCGCGTCCCCGCGTCTCTTCAAGTCCGGCTTCGGCGGGGAAGAGAACGTAAAACCTCGTGCCTTCAACGAGCGTGCTCAAGATTTCCTGCGCGGCGGATTCGGGCGAGTCGTGATGAACTTCGCGGCCACAGACGCGGCAGTAGGTCGTGCCCGCACGCGCGTACAAGAGGCGCAGGTAGTCGTAAACTTCCGTCTGCGTGCCGACGGTCGAGCGCGGATTGCGCGTCGAGTTCTTCTGACGAATGGCGATGGCCGGAGCGATGCCGCGCACTTCGTCAACGTCCGGCTTGTCCATCCGCTCAAGAAACTGCCGCGCGTAAGCCGAGAGCGATTCGACGTAGCGGCGCTGGCCTTCGGCGTAGATGGTGTCGAAAGCGAGCGAGGATTTGCCTGAGCCGGAGACGCCTGTCACGACCGTCAACTGCCCGACCGGGATCGAAAACGAGATATTCTTGAGATTATTAACGCGCGCGCCTCGCACTTCGATGGCTTCTTCAATCATGTCTTGAGTCATCAGCCGCAGCGCATAGCGAAGACTTTTCAGACTGCGGCAAACTCACATGATAACCCGATTTCGCGTGGAGACGAAACGCAGAACAGTCTGTCAGAAGTGTGAGCTATAGTGGGTTGCGATAGGAAGCGAGCGAGGATTAACCGCAGAGGACGCGAGAGAATGCAAAATTAAAAATTAAAAATGCAAAAGGAGAGATGAGAAGCCTGCTCTTTGTCTTCCATTTTGCACCTTGCATTTTTCATTTTTCATTATCCTGCGTCCTCTGCGGTGAAAAACCGCCTCTTTGAAAGTTAGCGTATGAGCAGAATTATCTTTGTGTTCGCACTGTCACACCCGGCGGCGGGCGAAACGCGAAGGCGTCTGCGGGAGCGATGAAATTCTCGCGCACGTTCGTCAAAGCAACTTCGGAAGTCGCCCCTGCTTCGTCCAGCATTTTTACTTTCACGATGCGCCCGTCTGGATAAACTTCGAGGAAGATTTCCCGTAAGCCCGATGAGGCGTTACGCGGGACAAGGCGGAGCGTGCGCGTTTCGGATTGCTCGCTCGTTTCGACCAGCGTGATTGAGCGAAACTCGCGGCGTAGATTCGTCTGGCCGAGCAGGAAGAGAAAAGGAAAGCGCGCGTCCGAGACGTTGTTCACGTCCGCATGGATCGCTTCGCGGTCTGCCGGGACGTAGAACCAGACATCGCGCCCGTTGACGATGAAGAGCTTGCCTGGCTTCGGGTCGTATTCCCAGCGCATCAGTCGCGGGCGTTGCAGGACGAGTCGTCCATGTTCACGACGCTCGCGCGTACCGGGCGCGTTGTATGTCTGCTCAAACTCAGCGGCTAGGCCACGCATACGCCCGTAACGGGCTTCGATTTTGTTGATGAGAGTGTCAAGCTCGCTGCGCTGCGCGAACGAAGTGATGAGTGATGAGTGATGAGTGATGAATGCTGAAGCGATGAGAAATAGTACCGCTTTTTTCATCCTCAACTCCTGCTCTCGACTTCGCGCACGAACAGTTCTTCAAGCGATTGACGGACGGGTTGGACGGAGACGAGGCGACCTCCAACGCTACGGAGCGCTGCGAGCGCGGCATCAACATCGCGTTCGTTTGCGACTTCGATGCGCGCGCCGCCTGCCGTCGGAGTGATGTGCGCGCCTTCGAGAATGGGAAAGACGCTGGAAAGCTGTACGGCGTCTGTTCCGGTGACTGTGATCTCGATGCGATGGTCATCGCCCGCGCGCGCGCGCAACTCTTCGAGCCTGCCTGTTTCCGCGAGACGCCCGCGATTGAGGATCGCTACGTTGTCGCAGAGCACTTCGATGTCTGAAAGAATGTGCGAGCACATGAAGACGGTCGTGCCGTTGGCGCGCAAAGATGCGATGAGGTCGCGTACCTGTCGGCGGCCTATCGGATCAAGGCCGCTCATCGGCTCGTCGAGGAAAACAATTTCAGGATCGTTGACGAGCGCCTGTGCGAGGCCGACGCGCTGCAACATGCCTTTCGAGTATTTGCGTAGCTGTTTGTTCCAACTCTTCTCGTCCAGATGCACGCGCGCCAGAAGGTCTTCGGTGCGGCGTGTGCGCTCGCGTGAGTTGTAGCCGAAAAGCTCGGCGCAGTAGTTGAGAAGTTCGCGCGCGGTGAGGTAATCGTAGAAGTAAGGATTTTCGGGAAGATAGCCAATACGCGCGTGCATGGAGACATCGTTGATGTCGCGGCCTAAGATGCGCGCGCGCCCCGCCGTCGGATAAATCAGGCGCATGAGGAGCTTGAGCGTCGTGGTTTTACCCGCGCCGTTCGCGCCGAGAAAGCCGAAGATTTGTCCGCCTTCGACGGAAAGCGTGAGGCCGTCGAGCGCGCGCACCCTTCGCTTGCGCCAGAAGCCGACTTCATAATCTTTCGTCAGATTTTCTATTTCGACAATCGCAGACATCTGCTGTCCTCTCCAAAATAATTAATCGCGTGGGATTTTGGAACTCGGCTCAAGTCCCACGTCGCAGCCGTCTTTAATGAGAACGTAGGGCGTGTTCGATGGATCGAGCGGCGCGCCGTCGGCATTGAGTTGTAAGCGCGCGGCACGCAACGCGGGTGCGACTTCTCGCCAACTGGACGCGCAGCGACCGCGCTGTGCCGCATAATTCGTCAGCACGCTTTGAATCAGCTTGCGCTCGTCCGACGAATCAAGTTGCAGCAGTCGCGCTTTAGCCATGCTCTTGATGCCTGCATCATCCGCTTGCTCGTAGATGCGTGTGTACATCTCGCGCGCTGTGTCCGGGCTGCCGCCTTCGGCCATCATGCGCGCGCTCATGGTCTGCATCCAGGCGGGCGCACCCGGCAGCTTCGCTCCTGCGGCGTAAGTCTCGCTCGCGGTTGTGTAGTCTTTGCGCTGCCAGTAGATGTAGCCCAGATGATGAAAGAGACGCCACTCGTGAGGGTTGTTCTCGATACCTTTCTGCAACAGTTTGATGGCGTCTTCATCGTTGATGGCGGGAAGCACGACCGCGCCGTATTCATAGACGGGAATGAACTGCGGGTCAAGCGTGGTCGCCGTGTCGAGCAGTGGATAGAGAAGTTTGAGGTCGAGCGCGGCGAGGTCGTTGAATTGAAACTTGTTACCCTCAGCGATGACCTTGCGCCCGACGTATTGCAGTGAGCGCATCCAGTACCAGTCGGCAATCAGGCCGTTGAAGCCGAGACTCATCCGACGCGCAGCCGTGCCCGTGACGTAAAGATTTTCTTCTTCAGATTTGGTGTCAACAGGCGGACGATTCACCTCAAGCCAGCGATTCAATCCGGCGGCGCTGCCGAGACCGAAGACGATGACGAGCGAGAGCAGGAGCGTCTGACGCAGACGTGCGATGCGCGCTTCGTTTGAGTTGTTCTCCTTCGCTCTCATCATTTGAAGTTGCGACGATTGAAGATGAGCGTCGCGGCGGCTAAGAGGACGGTGATGTACAGAAGCGCGTAAGCGATGGAGGTCAGCAACATCATCGGCGGCGGCGTCTGCCCGTGCGCGGCTGGCGTGATGTAGCTGTAGTTCGAGAAGTTCGGCAGCAGGTAAAAGAGCGCGCCGAAGAGATAGCGTGCGCTCGTCGTGCCCATCGAAGCCGCGAAGGTTTTCAGGTCGGCGCTGAAGTGGCCGATGATGAAGACGAAGAAGGTCAGGAGAGCAGAGAGCGCGGGCGATGAGAACGAAGAGAAGAGCAGCGCGACCGCCGTCAGAATCATCAACTCGACGTAGATGAGCAGGATCGCAGGCCAGATGTTCAAGACCGACGGATCGCCATTGCGCTTGACGTAAACGAGCGCGAGCGTCACACCCAATCCCATCACGAGCACGTTGACGAAGAGCGTCAAGCAGAGTCCCAGATATTTGCCGACCAGAAATTCGCCACGTCCGACGGGCTTGGCAAAGATGGCGTAGATCGTGCGCCGCTCAATCTCTTTATAGACCAGCCCGACGCCGACGAAGATGGAGATGAACGCCCCGAAGAGCAGCATCGCGCTCAGTCCCATGTCAATGATGATCTTCGTTTCCTGCGCGTCGGAGAGTTCGCCTAAGAAGATCGCGCCGCCAATCAAGAGCAGCACGAAGATGACGAGGTTATACAGCACGCGGTCGCGCACGGCCTCACGAAAAGCGTTGCGCGCGATGGTCAAAATACGACCCAGCGAGGTCGAGCGCCTCGCCTGTGAAGTTGCTTCCAGAGTGGGCGTCTGAGGTTGAGCGTGCGCCCCGTTAGCCATGCTGGTCATAAGCTCTTTCTGTCTCCCAGTTTTCTGACCATCTCAACTCGCGCCATCATACTCACGCGCAACTCTTCGCCGCAAACTAAAGATGAGAAGCATGGCTATCGCAAGCCAGCCGATGCCACTGAGCCACACGACGCGGCGGGTTCTCTCCGGCTCACGAAATTCCAGCGTGACGCTCGTGGCCTGAGCCGGTAATTCGATCAGCAGCGTGCCGTCATCGGCTGCGCGCGTTGGAAGTTGCTGGCCTTCGCTGGTGGCCGTCCAGTGCGGATAGTAATATGTCCACACACGAGCGACAGTAGCAGGGCCGGGCGTCACCTCGAAGGCGCGTTGCTCCGTTTCCCAGCGTGTGATGTGAGCCTCTCTGGGCGGCGCTTCAACCTTGTCAGTCATCTTCGGAACGCGCGCGACCGGCTGCGCTCCGACCGGCAGCCAATCCTTAAAACTCTGTGCCCCGCGAATGTCGCGCAAAGTCGTCTCAAATGCAGAGCGCGGCAGATACTCGCAATCGTACACCACCTCATAGCCGATGAAGAGAAGAGATAAACTTGCGCTCAAGGCGAAGATGAGATGAATCGGGCGTAAACGTCTGCCGCGCCATTTCTCAAGCCATTGAGGGAGGCTGGCGGCCAAGAGCAGCGCTCCGGCCATTGACATGATGGAGAGCCAGCGCCAGGGAAATTGTACTGACTGGAGTCGCGGAATCACTGTCCACAAAGGGCGACTCAGCGCAGTTGCCATCAGAAAAGAGAGTGCGAACAGGATCGCCAGAGCTTTTAAGTTGCGAGATTCATTCTTTGATCTGCCCGCGCGTTTAATGAGCGCCAGCGCCGGGAGGAAAAATCCAATCATTGCCAGCGCCAGCAAATTTGCATACCAGGTGTTTCGATTCTCAAGCGAAGCGGGCGAGAAGAGAAAGTTGACGCTGTAGTCGTAGTAACTGTTCGGCTGAACCTCTCCGGCCTGAATCCAGCGCAGTTCTGCAAGCATCGTGACCCAAAAGAAGGCGCTGGCTGCGAGGCCGACACCGATGCCAAGCGTGAGCTTGCTCAATGTCACACGGACTTTCCCTCGCTCAAGACTGAGCAGCGCGTAAAGCAGTAGAGAAAGTCCTCCGATGACTGTCAACGGAAGGTGCGTCAGAATCAATAAAGCGAACGAGAGAGCTAACCCGGCCACATCGCGTGTGCCTTTGCTGCCCTTACAGATGCGTGCGACGAAAGCGAAGGCGAAGGGCAGAATCGAACAGGCCGCATATTCGGAGAGCAACGAAGCCTGATAAAACTCATTCAGATGATAGGGCACGACGATGTAGAGGATGCCAGCCAGGAGCGCCCAGCGCGGCGCGAGATAGACACGCGCCCAGAAATAGAGACCCAGCCCGCCAAGAATTGAAAGGAATGTGAAGGTGAGAAGTGTGCTCGCGTAGAAATTTCCGGTCAGGTAGCGTCCCAGCGCGAACAGGTAGTAGAGACCGGGAGGATAAAAGCGAAAGCGCGGGTCGCCCAGACCGTAGTTGGATTCCGCCAGCCAGCCGGGAGCGAAGTTGCCATGCTGTATCGCTTCAGAGAACGGTAGAGCGAAGCGATAGTGATTCGCCAGATCAGCTCCATTCGGGATGCCGGACACAATCGCCGGCAACATGGCTGCCAATCCCACAAGCACCAGAATCGCCGCGGCACGTTTGAAGCTAATCGTTTGCGGTACGCTTATTTGTACGCTGGCGTTTCCACGCTCTTGGGCAACGATCTCTTTTCCCACAACGACACTCATTAAGCTATCGGAATTCTGTGTCTTAGTTTCAATCTCTCTCGCTACGCTGGAATCATACTCGTGGGTTTTAGCTCTAACAATTTGTCCTGACTATTTCCCAAGAAACATACCAGCTAGGATTATCGGCACGAATATCCCTGAAACCACAATATGCAACCAGATGATGCCTTTGTAAACGATTAAGAACGCCGAATCCTTTTTAATGTTTGCGTAACTTGTAATGAAACCGTAGAAGGGAAACTGAATTATCGCAAGACCGAAAGACAATGCCATCAAGATATTCTCAAGAATCTGCTGAAGAAAGGCATCTTCTAAATTGTGCGGCTGTAAGAAAAGTAAAAATGAAGAGAGAGGATAAAAGACGAGCATAGGAAAATAACTACCATGACCAACGCCTGCGGACACCAATGCGATGCCGATCATAAATGGTGTGGCAATCGCTCCGACCAAAGTAGGGACCCAAAATCTAAAGTTTCTCATCATTATTACGGAGTTCAAGAAAGCTACTGAACAATTCTTATATCTTCAGTGAGTTGCTGCGCTCAACGGTGAACTCTCTTCAAGCACCGCGACGGGCTTGCGTCTTTCATTTTCGTCGAGCACAGCGAAGATACAGTTTTCGGGAAAAAGCTCGCCGGGCAGGGCGATGTTCTTGTCGGAGAAGGCCGCGAGGTCAGCCGCCTTTCGACCAAAGCAGATCAACTGTCGCCAGCCACGTGCCACGCGCGCGTTTAGTGCGAGCGCAGATGCATACTCTGCATTGGCGTCTTCTGTGCGTCCGATTTCTGCGAGTGCAGTCGCGTGTCGAACGTGCAGGAAGACGGAGCGCGGATAGACGCGGACGGCTGCGGCGAGAGTCTGTTCGGCGGCTGGCAAATCGTTCGCGCCCGCTTCGGCTGCGGCGAGATACGCATAACAGATCGAAGCGTTGAAGCCACGCGCGACGGCGTAGCGCAGGTGTGGGACGGCTTCGGTGGCGCGGCGTTCGAGGTAGAGAAACATGCCGTAGTTGAAATGCGTCGGCGCGTCAAAAGGATTCCAACGGAGCGCTTGAGTGGTCAGTTGTTCGGCGCGTTCGGCGCTTGGAGCAGATGCGGCCATCTCTCGCAGGAAAGCGTTGGTCGCTTGCGCGCCGCGACCCATCAGCATGAGCAGCGAGAGGATGAGAACTGAGGCGATGGCAGTGCGCGCGAAAGCGGGTGTGAGATGAAAAGCCTTCATTTGAGCTTCCGCACGGCGCGCGGAAAAGTGCGAGACGAGCGCGGCGGCGAAGAAGAAGATGAGGCCGCCTCCCATCCAACGGAAAGAGGCGGAACTCGCGCCCGAACTCACAGCGAACGCGGCGAGACTGCAAACTGCGCCGAGTGCGAGCGGGCTGCGTGCGTGGCGCAGCACGCGCCATGCGGCAATCAGCAGACCAACGATAAAGAGTATGAAGAGCGTGAAGCCGATTGTGCCCAACTCCGCCAGAATCTGCACATACTCGTTATGCGCGCGCTCGACCAGCATCTCTTCGTCCATCGCAATCAGGTCGGAGTTGGCGTGTTTGGCGGAGAATTGAGCGCGTGCTTCCGGGTAAGCCGTGTCGTAGTTGCTCGCGCCGACGCCCGTCAATGGATGCACGCGCCACATCTCAAGACCGATGCCCCAGAAGAGAAAACGCACGCGCGTGTTCGGCTCGGAAATGGATGTTGATTGAAGGCGTGCGGCAGCTGAGATGCGGCCTGCGGTCAGAGACGACGGGATGAACTGTAACGCAGTCACGGCTGCGAAGGCCGCGAGCAGGACGAGCGCGCGCGTCAGGCTTCTGGGTCTGAAGCGGCGCGTGAAGATTGACGCTCCGGCGAGCAGGATGAGCGCGAAGGTTGCGCCGACGATGGGCGCGCGTTCCAAAGCCTGAAACATGGCGAGCCAGGCGACAACGGCGGTGATGCCGCAGAGTATGGCGGCGCGTGTCCGGCGCAGACGCAGCGCGAGCGCGGCGAAGATGGGGATACACGCGGCCATCATCTCGCCGAAGCCGTTGAAGTAGCGGAAGAGTGATTCGGTGCGGACGGCGATGTCGTTCGGCGCGCCCCAGAATTCGACAGCGCACGCGATGCTCAACACACAGATGACGACGGCGAGCGCGATGAGCGTTGAGCGGAGCAGGCGCGCACTGCGAGCGGCGCGGCGCATGAGCAGGAAGAAGAGAAGATATGCGGCCCAGACGAGCGTGTGATTCAGCGCGGGAAAGAGGCTCGTAGCCCACAGCATCGAGGCCGCGCTCCATAAGATGAAGAGCAGAAGCGGAAGTGCGAGGAGTAGTTCGTCGCGCTGCAAATGAAAGCGCGCGGCGTCGCCTTTCTGCCAGATGCGACGCGCTAAGAGCGCAAACGTGAGCGCCAGCAGCAACGAGAGCGCGAACTCCTGTCGCCAGGGCAGCCCACTGACTTTAGGCAACAGGGGCGCAAACGGGACGAGCAGCGCGAGCGTCCACAGCACTCCGATCATCCACAACGGCTCTCGAAGTATTCTGCGGAGAAAGTGTCGCATCGTCAGTCAAAAAATTGCGGAGGCGGAGTCCGAAATCAGTAGTCAGTAATCAGTTCTCAGCTAAAAGCCAAAAACTGATTACTGATTACTGATTACTGATTGTAGAGAGTCTGTCAGTTATTGAGAACTGACGCTGCCTGCACCGTCGCTTCATCAGCGTATGGTGTCAAGGCGTCGGAATCGCCATGCAGCATATTGTCTTCAGAGATACCGAAGCGGCGCGTGCCGGTCTGTCCGACACCGGAAGTGGTAACGGGAACTGCCGTCGCAAAATACTGCGCGGGTCTCACGCCTGCGGCGGTCGCAGTGGCGGCGAAGGTGTAGCCGCTCTTAGTTCCGGTCGAGAGCACCACGTCAGTCAAATACTTGCCGCCGAGCGCAGAGAGGTCGCCATAATCGCCCTGACCATCTGCGGCCTGATAAGTCATTTCAGCACTGTTGATCGTGCGTAGAGAGGAAATAGCCGAGCCTTCGTTAGCGGCGCGGCGTGAAGCGAGAAGATTGGGAATGGCGATGGCGGCGATGATGCCGATGATCGCCACGACGATCAAGAGTTCGATCAGTGAGAAGCCCCGTTGATGATTGTGTTTCATGTCTTGGGAATCCTTCAGGTGTAGTTTGCCGGGTCGTCTCGCGCCTTTTGCTATGTGATGGAGCGTCTGAGTGATTCCATCTCATAAAGATTTCAGTACAAGATTATTGAAGCGATCTTTAACAGAAAGGAGCGGAGCTTTGCAGACCCCGCTCCCTTCGTCAGACCTTACGTGACTCTTCGTCTGCTTCAGTTTTAGTTACCGAGAACGGATGCGGCCTGCACTGCCGCTTCATCAGCGTAAGCAGTCAGAGCCACGCTATCGCCGTGCATCACGCCATCTTCAGAGATACCGAAGCGGCGCGTGCCGGTCTGTCCAACACCGGAGGTCGTGGTCGGAACTGCCGTCGCAAAATACTGCACCGGGGTGACGCCAGCAACGGTCGCAGTAGCGGCGAAGTTGTAGCCGCTCTTGGAGCCGCTGCCGAGCGAGCTGTCAACCAGATTCTGTCCTTGCAGCGCAGCGAGGTCGCCAAATGAACCAGCGCCCCCTGTTGCCTGATAAGTTCCTTCAGCGCTGTTGATCGTGCGGAGAGAAGATTGAGCCGAGCCTTCGTTAGCGGCGCGACGTGAGGCGAGAAGATTGGGAATGGCGATGGCGGCGATGATGCCGATGATCGCCACGACGATTAAGAGTTCGATTAGTGAGAAGCCCCGTTGATTACTGTGTTTCATGTTTATGTCCTTAATTCATAAAGATGAGTGGATTTATTCCGCTCTCAGTTGCCTGCTGAAGACGTCAGGTCAGGCATGAAGCGTGTTGCCCCGATAATTCCACCTCACGGATTTTCAATTTGAGACGGGAGAGCGATTTTAGTAAAGGGGCGGAGTTTGAAGCTCCACCCCTTTACAATTGTTCCAGCATTCCGTCATTAGTTTGCTTGAGGTTAGTTGCCAAGGACGGACGCTGCCCGAACTGCCGCCTCATCAGCGTAAACAGTCAGAGTCGTGTCGCCGTGCATCACGCCATCTTCAGAGATACCGAAGCGGCGCGTGCCGGTCTGTCCAACACCGGAGGTCGTGGTCGGAACTGCCGTCGCAAAATACTGCACCGGGGTGACGCCAGCAACGGTCGCGGTGGCGGCGAAGGTGTAGCCGCTCTTGCTGCCCTGTCCGAGCACGCTATCCAGCAGGTTCTGACCCATCAGCGCAGCGAGGTTGCCGAACTGACCATTGCCGGCTGTGGCCTGATAAGTGGCCTCAGCGCTGTTGATGGTGCGGAGAGAAGATTGAGCCGAGCCTTCGTTGGCGGCGCGACGTGAAGCGAGCAGGTTAGGGATCGCGATAGCGGCGATGATGCCGATGATCGCGACGACGATCAAAAGCTCGATTAGAGAGAAGCCTTTTTGGCCTTTTTTCTGTTGCATTTCTTTCAGGTGCTCCTTTTTAAGCAGAAGGGTAGAGTTGATTAGTCAAAAAAATTCTCGCGCCAACGGCTTGCAACTCAGGCTTCATGCCGCGCTCTAGCGCGATGTGTCCACCACGCCCTTAACAAGCCGCGTGCCAAGACCTTTTCAAGCTGGCGCAGAAAAAAGAGTCGAAATTTAGCTGGAAATATCGCGCACACTATTTACGGCGCGAGAGTAAAGCCGCGAAACTGACAAATCTTGGTAGTCGTCAGGTGACGATTTTAGTCAGGAAAGAATTGAGTTGAGAACCGATTGGAAAATTCTGTTGGCCGACTGAAGCAGCCACGAGAAGAGACGTGCAACGTCTGGATAAAGCTTAGCATTCCAGATATTGCACGTGCGGGCTGCCCTCTCATGGCACCTTCGGTGCAAAAAGCTGAACTTTCAGAGGAAGTCTATCCTCTTACCTGCGCCGCGCTCGCTGGCGACGAGACATGAAGGCTTCAAGCCGCCGCAAGCGAAGTTCCAGTTCAGTAATCTGTTGCGACTGTGCAGCGTTCAGTTGCGCTTGAGCTTGAAACTGCTGCGACCGTGCTGCGTTTTGTTGCGCCTGCGAGTGTAGTTGCTGCGCCTGCGTTTGGAGTTGCGCTTCCTGCTCCTGTATTCGTCGCTGCTGCTTCTGCATCTCATTCAAGAGCATCGTGTTCAGCATCTGATACCTGACCGCCTGCGCTTTCCCATCCTGTGAATACTGCACTAACTCTGGATAAACTTGTTCCACCTCTTCAGCGATCAAGCCATACTGCAAGCTGCGATCCGTCAGATACTCCGGCTTGTAGCGAAATGTCACTGGCCGCAATTGCATCAACCTGCTGCTCTGGTTGCCCATGTCTTGAATGTCCTGTTTGTAGATTCGTGAGGAAGAGGCGATTCCGAGTTGACCACTTGAGGTGACTAAGACATTGACGCCGGAGACGGTCGTGCTACTGATGCCTGCGATGAAGGTGGAGGCTTGTGTGCCTTGCGTACCGATGCGAATGGTGTTGGCATCGCCCGAGTTGCCGTTGTTACCGATCTCGATGTTATTGCTGCCAGTCGTGATATTGGTCCCCGCAGTAAAGCCCAGCGCGGTGTTGTTGCTGCCCGACATATTCGAGATGCCAGCCTCAAAACCGAAGAAAGAGTTATTGCTGCCCGTAGAGTTCGATAGACCAGCATCCGTGCCGAAGAAGGAATTGTTTTCGCCTGTCGTGTTATTGGTGCCCGCCTGATAGCCGAAGATGGAGTTGTAGCTGGCCGTCGAGTTAAAGACGCCAGCAACCTCGCCGAAGAAGGAGTTGTAGCTGCCTGTCGTGTTCGAGCTACCAGCCCCGTATCCGACGAAAGAGTTGCTGATGCCCGTCGTGTTCGAGAGACCAGCATTGTAGCCGACGAAGGAGTTCCTACCGCCCGTCGTGTTCGCGTTGCCAGCCCCGTATCCGACGAAAGAGTTGTTTTCGCCAGTTGTGTTCGAGAAACCAGCCTGATACCCGAAGAAGGCGTTGTAGTTGGCCGTCGTATTCGCGTTACCAGCCTGATAGCCGACAAAGGAGTTATAGTTACCAGCCGTGTTTGAGCTGCCAGCATTCGCGCCGATGAAGGAGTTATAGTTGCCAGTGGTGTTCGCGTTGCCAGCATTCGTCCCGTAGAAAGCATTATACTGCCCACTACCATTGGATGCTCCCGCGCCACTGCCCGTGAACGTATTGCCGGTGCCACTGTTCGAGGTTAAGATCATCGGCACTCCACTAACGTTGTATTGCGTCGCATTGACCGCTCCCGATACATCCAACTTTGCACTCGGACTCGTCGTCCCAATCCCAAAGTTGCCAGAGCTATCAATCCGCACCCTCTCCGTCCCGTTCGTGAAGAAGGCCACAGGACTTCCTGTGATTGTCCCGAAGACCATCGCTCCCGGCCCACCGACCAATCCCGAACTTGACGAACCCTGATACCCAAACGCTCCTTTCTTGGTCGCGCCCTCGAAGAACGCAAACTGAATGAAGGAACTTGTGTTGCTCAAAGTCTGGCGCACCGTTTCGGTGCTGCCTTGAATATGCAGTAATGCTGCCGGACTGGTTGTGCCGATGCCGACGTTGCCGCTCGTTTCTGTGATCGCCGAATCTCCCAGCGTGCCTGCGTTATCAATCCACTTGGCGACCTGATTCTGTGTTCCTGTCCCCGAAATGTTCGTTGTCTGCCCGGGTTTGGATGTGGACTTCTTCGTGGTGGCGGCAGTGCTGAGGTCATCGCTGGCCGCTCCCGCTCCGACCCGATCAATGGTTGAGAGCGTCGAAGCCAGTTGATTGGCTGAGAGGCTGGTGGCTTGTCCGGTTGGCAATTCATCACGACTCGTTTGTTGCAGAGTGATAGCGCCTTGCGCCAGTTGTGCCGTGCCGTACTTCTGCGTCAGATTGCCGGAGAAGTCTTTGACCGAGATGAGAAAGAGATATGAGCCATCAGCGAGAGCTTGGCCTTGTTGATTTACAAGTTGCCAGTCCACGAGATTGCCTAAGCGATAGTCAGAGTCGAAGAGAAGCGAGCCATCCGCAGCGAAGACCTGCACTCTGGTTTGATTGACTTCTCCCAGCGCGGCATAGCGCACTCGTTGATTGTTGGCTGTCGCCGCGATGATGATTGATGCTTGAGTCTGTGGTGGTTTCTGTGCTGGCACTGCGTCTATCGGCTGCGCAGTCTGCGCGCAGACCGGAAGGCAGATTAGGAGCGCGAACAGGAATCCCGTTAGAGTTCTGGAAAAGGTAAACATATGCAGTCCTCCTCAATGAATGTGAAATGCGGGAGTAGTTATCTTAACGTGAGTTCGGGATAAATCTCTAATATAGTCAACAACTTAACTTCTCAAGCAGCTTGAAATTAAACCAAATCATCGGCAATCGGCTAAAATTGCCTCTCAAACGGCATGATTGAGCGCAAAGAGTTTAGCCGTTTGGGAAGAGGCAATTTGTTTTCAACGATTTGGCTAATTCCTTATCCCGAACTCACGTTATCTTAGTTCCGGGATGCTATCCCGCACGGATGTCGGTTAAAGTGCAAATACCGTATGACCTTGACGAAGGTTGAGAGAATCTATCCCCGTTCTCTGCAATAGTCAATTAAAATATAGCCGGTTCTGAGGAAATGCTGACCCGCGTTGGAGACGCGGGCAGAGGTTGAGGAATTAACAACCGCTCATGAGCTTTAAGAAGTAGCCTCGAAGGCTTCATCCTCGGAGCGACGGCGGGGCTCCGGGTCTGTCGAACGACGGCGCGGAGTGGAATCCTGCTGACGATGGTCATCGCGTAATTGAGCGGTCAGACTGCGAATGGCGTGCTTGTCGAGTAGATGGCGCAGAGAGCGCACGGAGAGATGCAGGAGTTCGGCGGCGCGTGTCTGGTTGCCGCCTGTGCGGCGCAGGGCTTCGAGGATGTAGGTCTTTTCGAGTTGATCGAGGTGCGCGACGATGTTGATGCCTTCTTCGGGCAGGTCGAGCGCGGAAGCGATGCGCGCAGGATTGTAGTTAGTGATCTGTTCGGGGAAGCGTTCGGGCTGAATCGTGTCAGTGCGCTCAAGCGCGACGGCGCGTTCAATCGTATGCTCAAGCTCGCGGACGTTGCCCGGCCATGAATAGGCTTCGAGCAGTTGCTGTGCCTTCTCGCTGATCGAGCATTGACGGTTGGCCTGCGCGCAGAACTTTTTTAGGAAGTGCTCGGTCAGTTCCGGGATGTCTTCCGCTCTTTCGCGCAGAGGCGGCAACTCGATGGGAATGACTGAGACGCGATAGAAGAGGTCTTCGCGGAACGTGCCGTCTTTGACCATCGCCGCCAGATCACGATTCGTCGCGGCGATGACGCGCGTGTTGATCTCTGCTTCCTCATGCGCGCCGACGGGACGCACCTTTCGCTCTTGCAGGACGCGCAACAATTTGACCTGCATGGCGGGCGACATCTCGCCGATCTCGTCCAGAAAAATCGTTCCCTGATTCGCAGCTTCAAAGAGACCTTTGCGGTTGGTGTTCGCGCCCGTGAACGAGCCTTTGACGTAGCCGAAGAGTTCGGATTCAAGCAAGGTCTCTGTGAACGCGCCGCAGTTGATCGAGACGAAAGGTTTTTCTGCGCGCGGGCTGAGATCGTGAATGGCGCGTGCGACGAGTTCCTTGCCGGTGCCGGAATCGCCCGTGATGAGAATCGTTGATTGAACTTCAGCGACCGTCTCGATCATCTGATAGACAGCCTGCATCCGCTCCGAATGGCCGATGATGTTACCGAGACTTCCACGCGCGCGCTGCCCTTTGATGAGCGCCTCTTTTTCAACCTTGAGCGTCTCGACCTCCTGCTTGAGCTTGAGACGTTCGAGAGCTTTAGCGACGATCAGTTTCAGTTCATCAATATCGAAAGGCTTGGTGATGAAATCGTCCGCGCCGAGCTTGAACGCTTCGCGCGCCGTGTCAACGGTCGCAAAGGCCGTCATCATCACGACCGCCACGTCCGGCAGCAGCGCCCGCGCCGCGCGCAACAATTCGATGCCGCCCATGTCCGGCATCTTCACGTCGGAGACGATCAGATCGGCGGCCTCTGCGCGCAACAACTCAAGGCCGCGCCGCCCGTTCTCAGCCGTGCGTACCTCGTGCCCCTCGCGCCCGAATATGATTGAGAGGAGCTGTCGCATCCCCTGTTCATCATCAACGATGAGAAGTTTGGACATAAAGCGGAATCCAGAATTCAGAATCCAGAATTCAGAATGGTCGTCGCGTATTTTTCCAGCAGCTTACTAACTTCTTCAAGCTGCGGGAGCAGTTCCGGGTTATCACCATAGCCGAGGTCTTTCGCTAAGATAATATAGTAACGGCATTCTTCAAGCGAGCCTTGCGCGATATTCATAAAGCGTGCTTTATCAGCGACGCCCTTTTTCTTAAAGCCTTCGGCGATGTTTGCCGCAATAGAAACCGCCGCCCGCCTGAATTGAGATGTCAATCCATAAATCTCCTTCTGCGGAAAATAGTCGCTGTAATGATAGACTGACAACACAAACTGATGCGCCTTCTGCCAGACGATCAAATCCTGAAAAGATTTCGCCGGAACGCCCATAAAAACAGAATTCAGAATCCAGAATTCAGAAGCCAGAATAAAAGAAAAACAAAATCTGTAAAAGTGGTTTCCGCCTTAGCCATTCTGGATTCTGGATTCTGGATTCTGGATTCCGCTTTTCGTTGATTCTGAATTCTGTTTTACCCCCGGTATCTCAATCGTAATCGTCGTCCCCTGTCCCTCGCGGCTGCGGACGTTGATTATACCACCATGATCGCGGATGATTTGATAAACAATCGAGAGGCCAAGTCCGGTGCCGCCGGTTCTCGATGAGAACGGCTCGAAGAGATGTTCGACCTGTTCGGGCGACATGCCGAGTCCGGTGTCCGTGAAAGTAATCCGCAAGCGATTGCCCGGCGCAGCGCGAGCTTCTGTGCGCAGAATTCCGCCTTCGGGCATGGCTTGCAGGGCGTTGCGCGCGATGTTCCAGAAGACCTGTTTGAGTTGCGAGGCATCCGCGTTCGCCATCAACGGCCCGTCGGCGTAATCTTCTTCCAACCCGTGACCGTCTTTGATCTCAGGGCTGTGATGCAAGAGCGTGAACGTCTCGCGCAGCAACTCACGCACGTCAACTGAAGTGTGAGCTTGTGAGCGCGGGCGCGCGTAAGTCAGATAGTCCGTGATGATGCGATTGAGGCGGTCGGACTCGCGCAGGATAATTTCCATCAACTCGGCCTGCGAGGAATTATTGTCCATTTCGGAACGCAGCACTTGAATCGAGCCACGCATGGCCGCGAGCGGGTTTCTAATTTCGTGCGCGATGGAAGCGGCGACGCGCCCGACAGCGGCGAGACGATCCTGGCGGCGCGAGGTCTCTTCGAGCGCGCGCACCTGTGTTAAATCCTGAAAGGTGATGACGAGTCCGGTCGTCTCGCCGGATTCGGCGAAGAGTGGAAAGATACTGAAGCCGAGTCGGAGGCGCAGCCCGTCGGCAGTCAGGCAGTCAGCTTCAAAACGCGGGCTAGGTTCATCGGCCTCAGCCGCTTGCATGGATTCTTCGATATGCTCTTCAAGCTCGCCGAAGAAGATTGAGACTTCCTGCCCGCGCACGTCTCCGGCTTCATATCCGGTAATCTCTGCGGCGGCGGCATTGAAGGTGTAGATGCGCCCCTGCAAGTCGGTCGTGATGACGCCGGAACGAATAGACTCGACGATGCGCTCATGCAGCGCGCGCAGGCTCGCCAGCGTCTGCGTCGTTTCACTCAACTGCACGTCGTAGCGCGATTGGCGTTGCGCAAGTTGTGCTGCCAGCAGGCCAACGACAAAGAAAGCGATGTCGTTGAGACCGATGGATTGAACCAGTCTCAAGGTAGAGATTTCCGGCTCGGCTGGCACGAGCGGAGGAATCAGCCCGGAGAGAACACAAACGGAGAGACCTGTGAAGATGGCCGCGCAACCGACCGAAGCGACGAGCGCGGCGCGCGCGCTTAGAAAAATGCTGGCGACCGAAATGATGACGATGTAGAGCGCGGCGAAAGGCGAGCGCACATCGCCCGTCGCCCAGACGAGCCACGTCACGATGAGAGCGTCTGTAAACAATTGAACGCTGGCTTGCAAGCGCCAACGCCGATTGAAGCGCAGCGCGAGAGCGTAAACGATTGAAACAATGATGACGACGATGAAGATCAGCAAACCATTGCGGTTTGATGCGCCCGCAGGTTCGTGCGCGAAGACGGTGCTGGAGAGAATGAACAGCAGCGCGGCGGCGGCAATGCGGCCAATGATGAGCCACCGGAGTTTGCGCTCCAGCGTGCCGCCCTGCTCGATTGTTTTCTCAACCGCCGCCATCGAGCACAAGCGTACACAGAAAAGTGAAAAGTGAAAAGTGAATAGTGAAGATGGTTTTTAACTATTCACTATTCACTATTCACTTTTCACTATCTTACGCGCGGCGGCTTTATCTATCAGCCATTCGAGCGAACCGTCCAGGGGGTGAATCAATTGCGAAGGCAAAGGCTCATCACTCTGCGCTTCGCCGAGAACTTCCGCCAGCCGCTCCGCTTTGTTTTCGCCTGTGACGAGGAAAGCGATGTGCGCGGCGTGATTGATAGCGGGCAGGGAGAGCGTGATGCGATAGACGCCGAACTTTTCGACCCAGTTAGCAGCGACCCACGCTTGCTGTTCGTTGAGCGCGGCGGAATTTGGAAAAAGGGAAGCCGTGTGTCCATCGTCGCCCATGCCGAGCAGGATTAAATCGAAGCGCGGCCACTCGGCATCGTTGAAAAAGGCGCGCAACTCGTCTTCGTAGAGGCGCGCGTTAGCGACAGCATCGCCGACGCCCTGCATTCGGTGGATGTTTTGAGGTGGGATGGCGACGCGCGAGAGCAACGCCTCATTCGCCATCCGGTAATTGCTCTCGGCATCGTCCGGCGGCACGCATCGCTCGTCGCCGAAGAAGATGTGAACCTTTGACCAATCGAGTTGAGCTTTGTAGTCATCGCTTGCCAGCAACTCGTAAGCTCGTTTCGGAGTCGAGCCGCCCGCCAACGCGATGCTGAGACGCCCCCGTTCATCAATCGCCGCGTGCGCGATTTCCACACAACGGTCGGCGGCGGCGCGTGCGACATCCGCAGCGTTGTCGAAGATCAGAATCTGTCTCATCAACTTCGCGTCGCCTCAATCAGTCCGGCAGCAATCGCCAAAGCCTCTTCATAAATGAGATCACGCCCGGCCAGACTCAATTCACGACTCAAACGCTGCCCCTCCGTTTTTCGCTCATAACTGAGCACGCGACCGACTGTGCGCGAGCCGTCAATCCTCGCTTCCGTGACGATGTTCTTTCTATCGTCGCTCAAGGCAACGTGAAAGCCTGCGCTTGAGTCTTCTGCGGAAATCGTCAACGCGGCGAGCATTCCATCGCCACATCCTTCGTACTCGGTCGCGCGCATCTCGATGTTGATGACGCGCTCTTCACCCGCGCGCAGCCGAAAAGTAGCGCCGCTCTGTTCCTCGCCACGACCTTCGAGATTCCAACCGAGACGAGAGGCGAGCCAGCCGACGATCAAGAGAGCCGTCGGCGCAATCTCATCCGGCGCGATGTCCGGCGCATCATACTCGATGGCGATGCGATCAATTTTATCCAAGTAGGGTTTGTAATCAGGCACATCCCAGAAACTGGCGATCAGCGTGCGCCACGCCGTCAGCCGTCCCCAGTTGAGATCGCTGACGGACATCAACTGCGGGCGTTCGCGGATGATTTGAGCGAGGCGAGATAAATCTTCATAAGGGTGATCGAAACAGGTTGAATCAATCACGACCCTGTCAGAGAGCGCAGTCAAACGATTGAACAGCTTGTCCTCATAATGCGGAATATCTTTCCACCAGAGAAAGACCGACACATCAGGCACCAGCAGAGGCTCAATCGCACTCGCCGCCACGCCCACGCCCGCGCCCGCCGCTTCAATCGTCACCTGCTCGCCGCAGATTTGCTTACGGTTTCCACCAAGCATTCGACAGCGCGTCGAAACATAAGCGTCGAGCTTCGCTTCCTTACTTTCACGATCAGCCATCAGCACGAGCGTGCGACCCGGATGATTTTCGCAGACCGTATCGAGCATCTCATCAATCCCCGTGCGGTCATCCGTGACGGTGGCATAGACAAGCAGATTCAAAGCGCACGCGCGCGTCACGCCCGCCTCCGCGCTTGAGCCTTTGCCATCGTCGGCAGGCTTCCACATCGCCGCCAACTCTTTCTCAATCTTGCCGACATCAATGCCTTTGGCCGTTGAGACCTGAACTGCGTTTTCCTGTGTCTGTATTTCCATTTGCTTTAGTACCGGAATCAATTTTTATTTAGTGTAATGATCCGCGCCCAGAAAGTGTAGCGAGATGTATGGCTCGTCTCCGATGACCCAGCTATCGTGCGCGACGCCGGGAATGTAGAAGAGACTGCCGGGCGTCATCTCAACCTGAGTGCCGTCGCTCATCGCCGCCATCGCACGCCCGGAGATGACGAGGCCGACGTGCTCGACTTCGCAGAAGGGAGTGCCCGCCGTCGGCGCGACATGCTCAGACCATTTCCAGCCCGGCTCGTAGCTGGCTCTTCCAATCGTCATCCCGCCGATGTTGACAATCTCAAACCGACCCTTGTCAAAGATGCGCGTCTCATCAGGGTTCTCAAACCGCTTCAAAACTACTTCGAGCATTCTCTCAACTTCAGTGAAAAGTGAATAGTGAAAAGTGAAAAGTTAGAAACAACTATTCACTTTTCACTATTCACTTTTCACTGCCTTTCATGGTCTATGCCATCGCCTTCCATCCTTCTCAATCAAATCATGCGACGCTTTCGGCCCCCACGTTCCGGCTTCGTAGTTCGGGAAATCTACTTTGTCTTTCGTCGCCGCCCACTCGTTCAGGATCGGCATGACGAGTTCCCAGCCGCGTTCGGTCATGTCCTTGCGGGCGTAGAGTGTGGACTCGCCGAGGATGCAATCGAGGAGCAGTCGCTCGTAAGCCTCCGCGAGTTGGATGCCGAAAGATGCGCCGTAGCGAAAGTCCATGTTCACGTCGCGGATGTTGGTCACCTGTCCGGGAACTTTCGCGGCGAAGCGTAGCGTGATGCCTTCGTCCGGCTGGATGCGGATGATGAGTTGGTTGGGCGTGATCTGCTCCATCGCTTCGCCGAAGAGCGGAAGCGGCGCGGCGTTGAATTGAATCGCAATCTCCGTGACACGCTTCGTCAGACGCTTGCCGGAGCGGATGTAGAAGGGAACTCCCGCCCAGCGCCAGTTGTCGAAGTACATCTTGATGGCCGCGAAGGTTTCGGTCGAAGAATCCGGCGCAACGCCTTCCTCCTGACGATAGCCGGGCACGGGCTTGCCCGCGATTGAACCCGGCCCATACTGCCCGCGCACGCATTCAGCGCGCACACGCTCCGGCGTGAACTCGCGCGCGGCCTGCATCGCCTTGATCTTCTCGTCGCGCACGGCTTCAGAACCGAGATTGACTGGCGGCTCCATCGCCACGAGCGAGAGCACCTGAAAGACGTGGTTCTGAATCATGTCGCGCACGACGCCTGCCGTCTCGTAGTAGCCGCCGCGACCTTCAACGCCGACCATCTCCGCATTCGTAATCTGCACGTGATCTATGTACTGCCGATTCCACAGAGGCTCGAAGATGCCGTTAGCGAAGCGAAAGACGAGCAGGTTCTGGACAGTCTCTTTGCCGAGATAATGGTCAATGCGATAAATCTGCGACTCGTCCAAGTATTGATGAAGCTCATTGTTCAGAGCACGCGCGCTGTCGAGGTCAGTGCCGAAAGGTTTTTCGACGATGACGCGCACCCATTCAGTGCCTTGAGGCTTTGCCAATCCATGTTCGCCGAGTTGCTTGACGGCTTCACCGTAGAATCGCGGCGCGACCGAAAGATAAAAGAGACGATTGCCGTGCGTGCCGCGCTCTTTATCAACTTGATTGAGAAGTTCCGCGAGCTTGTTGTAATCATCCGGGTTGTCAATGTCGGCGGTCAGGTAGTACAGCCCCTGAGCGAACGAGTTCCAGACATCTTCATCAACGCTCTTGGCTTCGGAGAACTCGACGATGGCCTCTTTCATCGCCGCGCGAAATTCATCGCTGTTCATTTCGGTGCGCGCAAGTCCGACGATGGCGAACTCTGCGGGCAGGAGTCGCTCCTGCACGAGACGATAGAGCGCGGGCACGAGTTTGCGCTTGGTTAGATCGCCGCTCGCGCCGAAGATGATTACGGTGCACGGCTCGGCTGCGCGCTCAAGACGGATGCCAGCGCGCAAAGGATTTTCCATCACATCAGTTGAAGTTGACATAGTTATCTGGTCGGTGGCTTGATTTGTACAGTCGGTGGTTTGATTCCCGGCGCAGACTTGGCGGGCGGCGCTCCCGTTTTGTTGACATCAATCGGTGGCCTGGCTTTTGTTGGCGGCGACGATCCGACGATTGGTTCTTGCCCAGCGCCCGGCTCAGACATGGTCGCTGGCTCTGCCGGTTCGGTCGCTGAGTTGGGCTTCCCCATGACGTTTATCGGTGTAAGCGTTATTACACGATGAACTTTAGCGCGGCGCTGTGTTTGCCGCTGATGACGTTTCCTGCCTCGTTGTTTAGCGACAGGATTTCCGTCAGGATTAAACGACGCAGTGCGACTTGTTCCTTTCACCAGGACTGAGCCTTCAAGGTTAAGAACGAACAGCAACAGCAAAATGAGACTGAGTTTATTCTTCATAATTTTCTAAAAGCAGCATCCAGAAGAAAAGAGAAACAAAATCTGTAAAAGCGGGTTTCCGCCTTAGCATTCTGACTCCTGAATTCTGGATTCTGAATTCTGCTTTTCATGACGTTCCTTTTGTTTCTGCGCGCGGCACGACCTCGCCGATTAGTTCTTGCAGCCGTTTGAGTCCGGCTGTGTTGTCAGCGCCGAGATCAACACGGATGGCGCGGCGTCCGCGTGTGGCGAGTGAACGAAAGTCGCCGAGCGCCTGCGCCTGTTTCAAAATGCTGAAGGTGTACGTGTGATTGGGAACCGGCAAATCAACTTTGTCGGGCGCGGTGAGTTGCAGGAAGACGCCGTTCGCGCCGCCGCCTTTGTGAAGCTGTCCGGTCGAATGCAGGAAGCGCGGGCCGTAGCCTGTCGTCGTCGCGCAGCGCGTCGAGTCGCGCAGGTTTGTGCGAATCGCTTGAATCAAAGTGTCGTGTTCGGGCGTCTCCTCGATGTAGTCGAGCATGGCGATGTAGTCGCCCGCTTTCACTCGCGCCAAGTGAGCGCGCAAAGCATCTTCAACGGAAGAGGTGGGAAGCAGCGCACTTGTTTTCTCGTCCGCGTAGATGGTCAACACTCCGTCTGTGGCGACGACCGTTTGCTCTTGCAGCGTGCCGTCCTTCTCAAACTTTTCGAGTAGTTCCTTCGTCGCGTCTTTCGATTCCTGCACGTTCGGTTGATCGAAAGGATTGATGCCGATGCGCCAGCCCGCGAACGCGGTCGCAATCTCCCAGAGGAAAAACTCTTCGCCGAGATCGTAAGTGTCCGTCAGCGTGCGATAGACGACCGGATGGCCTGCGGCTTCGAGCGCCTTGAGTTTGACTTCCGTATCGCCGTCTGGCTTTCCAACTGAGATGGAGACGAAGAGACGATCATCGCTATAAACGGACGGCGTGCCGAGCGTCTCGCCCGCGACCGGCAAAATGCCTTTGCCTTCTTTGCCAGTGCTTTCGGCAATCAGTTGCTCAATCCACAAACCGAGCGCGCTGATTTTTGAATCGGTGATGATCGTCAGCTTGTCGCGTCCGGCTTTCGCGCATTCGCCGAGGATTGCGCCGAGCTTCGCGCCGGGATTATCGCCCGCAGGCACGACCGCCGCGCAGGAATGAACGATGCGCTCGGCGCGGTCTAAGAGTTTCTTGATGTCGAGTCCCATCAAGGCAGCCGGGACTATTCCGAAGTAAGAGAGCGCGGAGTAGCGCCCGCCGATGTCCGCCGGGTTGAGAAAGATGCGCTTGAAGTGGTCGTCGGTCGCCATCTTCTCCATCAGCGTGCCGGGGTCTGTGACGGCGATGAAATTTTCGCCCGCGTTCTCTTTGACCTTGCCGACCTGATCGTACCAGTATTTGTAGAAGACGAGCGGCTCGGTCGTCGTGCCGGATTTGGACGAGATGATGAAGAGCGTGTGCGCGACATCTATCTGCTCGGCGAAGTGTGAGAGTGTGTCAGGGTCTGTCGAATCCAGCACGAGCAGTTCGGGATAGCCTTCCTGATGGCCGAAGGTTTGACGAAAGACTTCCGGGCACAGGGATGAGCCGCCCATGCCGCAGAGCATGACGTGCTTGAACTCGCGCACGCCGCGTATGCGATCCGCGAACGCGATCAGATCATCCTCGACGCCGATCATCGCGTCGGGCACGGTCAGCCAGCCGAGCGCATTGTTGATAATCTTCTGGTGCGCTTCGTCCTCTTTCCAGAGCGCGGCGTCCTTGCGCCAGATGCGGCGCATCACGTCGCCTTTCTCAGCTTCCTTGATGGCTGCACTAACAGCATCGGCATATTTGCCGAGTGAAGCGTTGAGGCGCTCGTTGATGCCGGAGATGAGCGCGTCGCGCTTGGATTCGATGGATTGTTCGAGCGTGTCGAATGAGCCGACGAAGGCAGTCAATCCATCCTTCTGCAACTTGTCTGTGACTTCATCGAGGTTGATTCCAATCTCCGTGAGCTTGTTGATGGCGGCGTGCGCTTCATCAAGTCCAGCTTCGAGCGTCGGAGCGACTGTGCCGTGATCGCGGAAGGCCGTGTAGGTCTGCGGCGGAATCGTGTTGACTGTTTCCGCTCCGATGAGATTGTCAACGTAGAGCACATCGGAGTATTTCGGATTCTTCGTTCCGGTCGAAGCCCACAGGCAACGCTGTACCTGCGCGCCCTTCGCTTTCAGTTTGGCGAATCTTTCGCCGTGAAAGATTTCTTTGAACTTCTGATAAGCGATCTTCGCGTTGGCAATCGCGGCCTTGCCTAACAAGCCTTCGAGCGTCGCTTTCTCTTCTGGCGTTTGAGCGTGACGCGCGCGGTATTCGAGGTCAGAGTCAATCGCCGTGTCCACGCGCGAGACGAAGAAACTGGCGACCGATGCGATGTGGTCAACCGATTTGCCTTCGGCGTCGCGCCGCTCAAGTCCTTTGATGAAAGCCTCCGCGACCTGTTCGTAGTTCGCAATGGCGAAGATCATCGTGATGTTGATATTGATGCCGCGATAAATGGACTCTTCAATCGCGGGCAAGCCTTCCTTCGAGGCTGGAATCTTAATCATCACGTTCTTGCGATTGAGACTCTTAAAGAGACGCTCGGCCTCTTCAATCGTGCCCTGCGTTTCGTAGGCGAGGCGCGGGTTGACTTCGAGACTGATATAGCCGTCAACACCGTCCGTCTTATCGTAAACGGGTTTGAGAATGTCTGCGGCGCGTCCGATGTCGTCGAGCACGAGGGCTTCGTAAATCTCGTTGACGCTCGCGCCCTTCTGGACGAGCGAGCGCATCTGCTGGTCGTAGTCGGTCGAGCCTGTAATGGCCTTCTCGAAGATGGTCGGGTTCGAGGTGACGCCGCGCAGGTCGTCCTCCTCAATCTTCTTCTTCAGGTCGCCGGATTCGAGCATCGCGCGGCGGATGTTGTCATACCAGATTGACTGGCCGGTCTGCATCACTTCGATCAAATGATTACTCATAGCGTGTCTTCCTCAATTAACGGGTTGGAGATTGGGTCTTTGATTCATAGCGGCTCATCGTCCGCGTTCGACCGCAGGACTGACGGGAGAGCGGCTGAGATGAGCGCGAAGTCAATTAGCGAAGCGGACAAATCATGCAACATGCGGATGGGACTATGCCACTCAATCAGTGTTCCATCTGATGCTGAAGATGTTAAGTCGCCTTTGAATTACGGGCGCTATAATATCACAGTCGCCGGATTTTGGGGCATGTTGAATTGGCAAGCTCAGAACAATTAACGAGACTCTACACGAAGGCACACAGACAGAGAGGAGGGAAAGCATCACGCCGGACTTCAACTGCCGCCCGCCGAATCCGGGTGACAGGAAGCTGTCATCTCACTCAATTGACAAAGCGGCGCAGTTGGACGCTCAAGGCGAAGCCGATGCCGGAGAAGGTGGCGATCAGTGAAGCTAATCCTGCGCTCATCAGTGGAAGCGGCACGCCGATGACGGGCAGGATGCCGACAGCCATCCCGATGTTGATGAAAATCTGAAACGCGAGGCCGCCCACAATCGCCATGATGACGAGCATCCCCATCCGGTCGGGCGCACGTTTCGCGTCGGCGATCAGGCGCGTGAGCAGGAGTGCGTAAGCCATCAGCAGGAGGCCAGCGCCGACGAAGCCTGTGTTCTCCGAAGTGACTGCGAAAATAAAATCCGTGTGCGGCTCAGGCAGAAATTTCAGACTGCTCTGCGAGTATGCGGACGAAGCAGGCGCGCCCGTCAGTCCGCCTTCGCCAATCGCTAAGATTGACTGCCACGTGTGATAGCCGAAGCCGCGTTTGTCCGCGTTCTCAGGGTCGAGAATGACGTTGATGCGCTCCTGTTGATAGTTCTTGATGAGTCCGGTTTTGACTCCGAGCGCGTATCCGGCGGGCACGGCCACGATGCACAGCAGCAGCGCCGCGACGACGAGCCGCATCCGCACGGCGGATAAGAAGAGCACAACCGCGAGCAGCGGGATGTAAGTCAGCACCGAGCCTGAATCCGGCTCAAGTAAGATTAAACCGACCGGCAGTCCGAGAATCACGCACCCGACAAGTATCTCCTTCAACGTGAGAGTCCCTTGACGCGGCCTGCCGAAATAGCGCGCCAGCATCAGCGCCGTCGTCACCTTGGCGAACTCCGAAGGTTGAAACTGTCCCATTCCGGGAATGCCGATCCAACTGCGATGCCCGTTAATTCTGAGACCCACACCGGGAATCAGCACGACGATGAGCAACACGAGGCCGAAGATGTAGAAGGCGGGCGCGAAATGCAGGAGCTTGCGATAGTCCGTAAACGCGATGACGAGCATCACGACGAGCGAGACGCCGAGACCGATCAACTGCTTCTGCCAGAAACTCGCTGTCGGCTGCGCGTTGTGAATCTGCCACGTCCCGAAGGCGACAATCGTCACAGCCAGCAGCGCCAGCACCCAGTCAAAATCTCTGATACTACGTTTTTTGAGAATGGCAACCATTGTGAAAGTGAAAAGTGAAAAGTGAAAAGTGAAAAGTGAAGAGATGCTTTTAACTATTCACTTTTCACTTTTCACTTTTCACTGGCGGTGCGCTGTCATTGGATTAGTACCGCGCGATGGTGAACTCAGGCTCGGTTGCCGTGCGAGTTGTGGCGCGCTGCCGGGTGGGTCTTCATTGCGCGACTTGCGATAGTACACGTCATACATGGCGCGCACCGCCGGAGCGCCGAAGCGTGAGCCGAGTCCGGCGTTTTCGATGAGCGCGATGACGGAAATCTCCGGCTTGAAAGCGGGCGCGTAGGAGACAAACCACGAGTGGTCTTTGTTGGCGCCTGTATCTTTGCCGAGACTGACGACCTGCGCCGTTCCGGTCTTGCCCGCGATGTCGAATCCGGCCATGCGAATGCTTGCGCCTGTGCCGCCTTCATTCACCACCGCCCACATCGCTTTGACGACCACTTCGTTCTGATCTTCGGGAACAGGAATGACCTTCGGCTCAGGACGGTCGAAGGTTCTGGCCGGACGTGTGGGCCTGTAGTCTGTCGTGTTCGGTTCGCCAATCGCGGAGACCTCGCGTATCTCTTTCAAGAGATGCGGGACATACATCTTGCCGCCCATCGCAATCGAGGAATGAGCGCGCAACGAGGCCATTGGCGTCAACACATCCTCGCCCTGACCGAAAGCGCAATAGACCGTGTCAATATCTTTCCATTCCGGGTCTTTCGGAAAGAGTTTCGCTTTCAGTTCGCGCGAAGGCGTCGTGCTCACGACCTCGTGCGGGAGATCAATGCCCGTGCGCTTGTTGAGATCGAACATCTCCACCATCTGCTCGATACCTTCGAGCTTCATCTTGAGGCCGAGACGATAGAAGTAGCCATCGCAGGAGACACGGATCGCCGTGTGAATGTCGGGCGAGCCGTGATTGCCGCCCATGCAGCGCGTGAACTTGTTGCCGATGGTGATCCCGCCGCCGCAGACAAGGTTTGAACGGTCAATCGTAATCGCGCCCTGCATCAAGCCTGCGGTTGCCATCAGAGGTTTCCAGGTGGAGCCGGGCGGGAAGCGTCCCTGAATCGCGCGATTGAGAAGCGGCTTCTTCGGATCGGTCACTAACTTGGCATACTCGGCGCGTCCCTCTTTCGTCTTGATGCGTTGCGAAAAGAGGTTCGGGTCGTAGGTCGGAGCCGAAGCCATCGCCAGAATCTCGCCGTTGTTCGGATTCATCGCGATGATTGCGCCGCGCCCCTGCGGTGATTTGCGTAGTTGATCTTCTGCCGTCTCCTGTAGGTCGGAATCAATCGTGGTCACGAGGTCTTGTCCCGCCTGCGGCTCGACCCGCTCGACCTCGCTTTGAATGTGGCCGCGACTATCCACGATCACTTTCCGATAGCCGTCGCGCCCGCGCAGGAATTCGTCGTAAACTTTCTCCAAACCTTCCTGACCGATAATGTCGCCCGGCTTCAAGCCCTTCTCTTTATACTCCGCTAACTCCAACTGCTCCGGGCTGACCTCGCCGACATAGCCGAGCACGTGACAGAGCGTGCCGTTTTCAGGATAACGACGCTGCGGCTCCTCCTCTTTTCGCAGCTCAGGAAATTCCAACTCGTGAGCCTCCATCCAGATCAGGTCAACCGGAGTCGCGTTCTCTTTGACGACGAAGGATTCAAAAGCTGGCTGTGATTTGAGTTGCTCGTAGCGTGCCACCAGGTCTTCCGGGTCAACATTGAAACCTGCGGCGTAATTTTTGGCGAGCGCAGCGAAGTCCTTGCCCTTGATGTCCTCTCGCGCGAGGACGATGCTGTAGATGGGGCGCGAGTCAACGAGCAGCTTGCCGTTGCGGTCGAAGATGACGCCGCGCGGCGCAGGAATCGGCAGCAACCGGATGCGTTGATTCTCGGCGCGCTCGGCGTAGTACGAGCCTTTGACGACCTGCAAATAATAGAGCCGGACGCCCAGCGCCGTCAGCATCAGGATGGCGATGATCTGGATCACGCGCAACCGCGCGCGCAGGTTTTGTGAATCGTCCTCGAATTTCATTACAGCAGTTTTGAGTTTTCAGTTTTGAGTTTTCAGAAACCAGCACGAGGCTGAAAACTGAAAACTCAAAACTGAAAACTGCTCATCTTCTTTTCCCCAGCTTGACAAGGCCGCGCCGTGCGACCCGGCGGCGAAAGGCGAACAGGCGGCGCTGGCGTGCGCGCTCGCTGAAGATCGCGTCGAGCAGATAAAGTATCATAGTTCCCGCCACCGTAGTCCCGATCAGCTTGAAAGAGGCCCGCTCGATGAAAGGAAAATTCGTCGGCTGGCCGAGCATTCGATGCAGGAGCAGATAGACACTATCGTTCAACAGGGACGCACCTGCTAAGACGGGAATTCTCGCCAACGGGTTGTCAATCATCACGCGCGTCGCCAAGGTGACGATCAGATACGCCACCAGTGTTTTCGAGAATCCGCCCGCACCCAGCAAGCCGTAACTCAAGGCATCGGTTGACAGTCCGACGATAGCGCCGACTAAAATCGCCTGCAAGACATCTCGTTGCAGCGCAAGATAGACTACCACAATCAGCGGCAGGTCAACGTAAGCAAATGGCGGCCAGACGGCGGGCAAGCTGGTTTGCAGGATGATTGCCGTCGCCAGCACCAGCACGATTTTCAGTTGACGCATCTCAGGCAGTGGTCAGTGGTCAGTGGTCAGTGATCAGTTAAAGACAAAAACGTTTCCGCGCGTTTTAACTGACCACCGGCCACTGACCACTGACTACTTTTTCTTCTCCACGTTCGGTAATACTTGGTCGGGCGTGCCGGTTTGCGGCGGACGGTAGAGCAGCACCAAAACTTCTTCGAGCGCGTTCAGGCGTGCGCCCGGCTTGACGTAGATGATCTGCGACACGGTGGCCGTCCCCTTCTTCACTTCTACTACCTCGCCGACGTTGAGGCCAGGTGGGTAGATAGCGTCCTGTCCTGTGGTCAGCACATAATCGCCGGGGTTGACAACCTCAAGCCCGGATACGTTGTGCATCTCCAGCGTGCCGTTCTGTCCAAGCCCCTTGACCGGGCCAATCGCGTTTGATTGTCCAAGCTGGCCGACGATTGCGCCGACGCCTGAATGCTCGTCCGTAATCAACATCACCTGTGCCGTCCAGGGGCTGACTGTGATGACGCGCCCGACGATGCCGCCCGGCGTCACAACAGGCATGTTCAACTCGATGCCGCTCGAACTCCCACGATTGATCGTCACGGTGTCGAACCAGACGGACGGGTCACGCGCGATCACACGCGCCGCGACCGTTTTGTAATCATTCTTCTCCTTAAAATCGAGCAGAGCCTTCAAGCGTTCATTCTCATCACGGCTGGCGCGCAACTGCGATAGCTCGGCCTTCATCTGCTCAACGTGCTGCTTCAACTGTCCATTCTCAGCAGCAGCGTTACGCAGATTCTTGAAATAGTTAATCACGCCCGCGCCCGCGTCGCCGATCCCGGAGGCCAGACTCTGAAACGGAGAGACAATGGCCTGCGCCCAGACGCGAATCATCCTCTGCTTCGTCACCCCGTCGCGCGCGTCATACGCCATCAGCGCGAGTTGCAAGACGAGCAGCCCCGCAAACAACCACGGGGCGCGCTGCCTGATCTCTTTTTGCGTGCGTGCGACAGCCATAATCAGTGGTCAGTGGTCAGTAGTCAGTAGTCAGTAGTCAGTAAGTTCAGTTTTTTAACTGACCACCGACCACTGACCACTGACCACTGTTCTCATGTTCCACTCGTCAGCGTGTTGTCCCAGCGAACGCGCTTCAAAAGATTGAAGTCGGAGAGCATCTTGCCGGTGCCAAGCACGACGGACGAGAGTGGGTCTTCGGCGAGCGAGACCGGGAGTCCCGTCTCGACCGAGAGCCGTTTGTCCAGATTCTTGAGGAGCGCGCCGCCGCCCGTGAGCACGATGCCGCGCTCGACGATGTCTGCGGAAAGCTCAGGCGGCGTGCGCTCTAACGCGACGCGCACCGCGTTGACGATGGTCGCCACGGAATCGGCGAGAGCTTCGCGTATCTCCGCGTCCGAAATAATAATGGTCTTCGGGATGCCTTCGATCAGGTTGCGCCCGCGCACCTCCATCGTGAGCGTCTCTTCAAGCTCGAAGGCCGAGCCGAGTTCGATCTTGATTTGCTCGGCGGTGCGCTCGCCGATCAAGAGGTTGTATCTGCGTTTGATGAACTGCGTGATCGCCTCGTCCATCTCGTTGCCGGCCACGCGCACGGCGCGCGAATAGACGATGCCTGAAAGAGAGATCACGGCGATGTCGGTCGTGCCGCCGCCAACGTCCACGACCATGTTGCCCTGCGGCTCTGTGATCGGCATCCCTGCGCCGATAGCCGCCGCCATCGCTTCCTCGACCAAGTAAACTTCGGAGGCTTTGGCGCGATAAGCCGAGTCTTCGACGGCGCGGCGCTCGACCTGTGTGATTTCCGACGGAATGCCGATGACGACGCGCGGAGAGACCCATGTCTTGCCGTTATGAGCTTTGCGGATAAAGTGCTGAAGCATCTTTTCCGTCACTTCAAAGTTGGCGATGACGCCGTCTTTCATCGGTCGGATGGCAACGATGTTGCCGGGCGTGCGTCCGAGCATCTCTTTGGCATCTCGCCCGACGGCTTCGACGGCATTGGTGATTTTGTTGATGGCGACAATCGAAGGCTCTGAGACCACGATGCCGCGCCCTTTGGCGAAGACGAGCGTGTTGGCTGTGCCCAGATCAATTGCCAGATCGCTGGAGAAGAGACTAAAGATAGATTTGAAGGCCATTCGAGTATTGTATCCCGCTTATTTTAAGGATGATTGCGCCCGGCAACGGTTGGAGCGATATTGCGCAAACAGCACCCTGATTTCGGTCAGGATACCGCTCGACAGGTCGGAGAAAACTCAACCGAACAAAGCGAACTGAATAAGATACTATGAAACAGAGCGCGTGCGCTATCGGAAATTGCTATTTTGACGATTGCGTGTCGCCGACGGGCGCAGGCTGCGGCTCAGAGGCCGAAGATTCTTCATTAGCCCTCGACGATTTTTCATCCCACGCCACTGCTTCACGATCAATTGCCGGACGATTCGCGGCGAAGCGAATGCAATTTTTGCCTGCGGCTTTGGCTTCGTACATCGCGGCGTCTGCGTTGGCGACGAGTTGCTGCGGCGACTGTGCCTGACGCGGAAAAGTTGCGACGCCAAAGCTGGCGGTTAATTGTAAACGGAGGCTACGCCCGCCCGTGAAAGTGTTGCGCTCGATCTTCCGGCGCATCCGCTCGGCGACGAGCGACGCCTGCTCGACATCGCTTTCAGGCAGCACCACGACGAACTCATCGCCGCCGTAGCGCGCCACCACATCCGTATCGCGCACGCTTGAGAGAATGATACTCGCCATCTCCATCAGGACATGTGAGCCGACGAGATGGCCGTGCGCATCATTGACGCGCTTGAAGTCGTCCAGATCGAAGAAGAGCGCGGCGACGCTCGAACTGTAGCGGCGTGCGCGCCTGACTTCGCTCAAAAGATATTGTCGCAAGTAACGAGCGTTGTGCAGCTTCGTTAAATCATCCGTCTGCGAGAGGCGCTCGGCTTCGGCAACGCGCAGAGAATTTGCGAGCGCAGAGGCGATAGGGAGCGCCAGCGCGTCGAGCAGGCACAGGTTGGCTTTCGTGAAAGCGCGACTGTCCGCGTCCTCGCGCACGCCTTCGAGCACGCCCATCACACGCTCACCGTTGATGAGCGGCACGGCGATGATGCGTCGTCCGCCTTCCCGTTTCCTGATCGTCAACGTCTTGACCGCAGCCTCGCGCGCGGCTTTCGACTCGGAGCCTGAAAGAGCGAGCGCGTGGCCGAGCAGAGCGCGCTGCCAGTCTTGTTCGGGAATCGCGCGTTCGCTTGTGGTCAACCCGCGCACGGCCAGTGGTTCAAGCGCCGCCGCTTCATTGCCGCTTGATTCGGACGTGAGATAGATAGTCCAACGGTCGGCCTTGACGAGCGGAGCCAGCCCCGCCAGCGCAGCATTGGCCGCGCTCGTTTGATCGTTAGTGAAATGAAGCGAGGCGACCAGCTCGAAGGCCGCGCGTAAATCACTTCTTGAAATCTTTGCGGGAAGCAGCAGCGTTTCCGGCAGCCAGGCGGTCTCAACATCAACTGGCCGACGAAGCTCGCCCGTCGTCCCGCGATTTTCCAACTCGCGCAACAGAGCCGGAAGTTGCGCCGGTTCGTCTGCGATGGCGCGAAAGCCCAGACGCTTGAGCGTCGCGGCATCGAGCGTGCGAAGACTCAAGGCCGCAGTGCCTTTGTTGGAACGGCGGCAGGCGACGAGCGGCGCGATGGGCCAGACAGCGCCCGCGTGCTCGACGACCGCGTAAAGCTCGCGCGTGTCCGCGCCGGGAATCACTTCGTAGAGAACTGCGAGCGGTGCGTCATCAACAGTAACGCGCGCTTCAGCATCCTGGTTGACGGCGGGCGCGAGCATCTCTTCCTCGCGGATGCCTTCGACGAAAGCAGCGACGCCCGCTCCGTGCAAAACCTCAATCAGTGTCGCCGCCGGAGCTTCATGAGCATTCGTTAATAAGACCACGTGCCTTGTCATAATAGTTATGAGTTATGAATTTTGAGTTTTGAGTTTGAATTGAAAGCCTTAACTCAAAACTTAAAATTCAAAACTCAAAACTCATAACTCAAAATCACTTTCTTTGATGGCTCGCACCTGCCGCAAGCTGAACACTGCGCTCGCCGTGATCGCCCTGTTGATTCTGCGCTGTGATGGTCACTTCGCGTGCGCCTTCGGGCGCGGTGATTTGCAAACGGAACAGACCATTGCTGTCGGACAGAATCTCACGCTCGCCGAAACTGACGGTCGTGCCGGGCTGCGTTCGCCCCTTGATGACGTAGATTTGACCGCCGACGTAATCGGCTGCGACATCGGAGAAGGCGATGTTTCCGCCCGTTCCCTGTGAGACGACTGTAAATTTCTGTGGCTCGCTCCAATCGCTGTCCTGTCCTGACTTGGCCGAAGCGCGCACGCGCCAGAAGTAGTCTCCCGGACGCAAGTCGCTCGCGTTGAATTCAGTTGAGGCAAGCTGGTCGCGCTCGATAACTTTGCCCGCCGCGACGAAGAAAGGAGAGGCGGCGACCTCGACGCGATAATGTCCAGCCGTGCCTGATTGCGGATGCTGCCAGCGTAGCGTGACGTTGGCGGAGCCGTTCGCTCCGGCAGGGATTTTTTCGAGATTGCGCGGGCCTGCGGGCTGCGGCACGTCAAGCAAACGCTCGCGCTGACCAATCACGCCCGTCTGGTTGATTGGGACGTACTCACCGCTGTGAATAATCGTCTTCTCACCATTGCTGGTCGAGGTTTCGACTTGTCCCTGCTGAACGCGAATCTGTGCGGTCTGGTCTGGGTCAACGTTGAAACTTGAGTCGGTGTCTGATCCGACCTTGCTCTCCGTCTGGCGGGTTTCGACGACATTGGTTGCGCCTTCAGGTTGCTGCTGCGTGCGATAGTTAATCTGACCCGTATCAACACGGACGCGCACGTCGCCCTTCTGCCCGCCCTCGCTGCTGGTGTTGTCACGAATGATGATGGTGCTGTTCGGACGAACGACGAGCGTCGAGCCGTCGGCGAAAGTGATGCGGGCGCGTCCGTCGGCCTGCGTTTGCACGGTGTCGCCCGGATAGAGTTGCGTTTGCAGCGTCGCGGTGAGAGTTTCGCGTGTCGAGGAACGAATAACGCGCACGTCGCCCTCGAATGAGGTGAAGCGCGCTCCGGCGGGCATGTTGGCGGTTGCCTTCGGACTACTGAATGGAATGCCGTACCTGCGGACGTAGAGCCACGCGCACGCCAACAGAATGAGCAGGGCGAGCACGCCGACGATGAGATAAATTTGCCGCTTCTGAACTACCCACCATTCCAGGTCGAAGCGACTGTTCTTCGTAGCCATAGCAGGGAAGTGAGCCTGAACTTCTACGCGGGGCTGAAGTACCTTGCGAGTGATGTGGGCGGGCGCGTTCCGCACGTCTCCGCGCTCTCAGCGAGGTGACACTCATTTGCGGCAGCACAAATCGCCACCAGAATAAAAGTTAGCATAATTACGACATTGAAGGCAAAAAATAAAAACCGAGAGCAATAAGCATGTCAGTACCGCCTGCGATAGCGGGCGGGTCAGATCAATGCAAAATTAAAAATGCAAAATTTAGCGGCGGCCATCTTCAACTTTGCATTTTTAATTTTGCATTTTTAATTAACCGCCCGCCCGCTACCGCAGGCGGTACTGACTTTACGGATGCTTAACAGTTTCGGAATCGGTCACAGGCTTCTCAACTTTAACATCTGCAAAAGGCGGATCGAAATCCGGCGGGAGATCAATGTCAATCTCTCTCGCAGCAACTTTAGGCCAGATGAGCGAGGCGGCGACAGAGCCAACCAGCACGATTGCCACAATGCCGAGCGCGATGCCTATCGAGATGTGGTCGCCGCGCTTCGCATACTCGGCGAGCGTGGTCGCGCCCGCGCGGTTGAGCGCGTAAGCCAGTCCGAGACTGATGAGCGGCAGCAACATCTTGACGCCGATGAAGGTGAGCACGATGGCGAGACCCGTTTTGAGATAGTGGAATTTTTCGACGACTCCGGCCAGCAGAAAATAGAGCGAGCGCAGTCCCATAATGGCGAAGACGTTTGAGGTATAGACGATGAAGGTGTCAGTCGTGACGCCAAAGATCGCCGGAATCGAATCAACGGCGAACATTAAATCGGTGACTTCGACGATGACCAGCACGAGCAGCAAGAGCGTGCCCGTGCGCCGCCCGTTTTCAGTCGTGAAGAAATTTTTGCCTTCGTAGTGGCGCGAAATCGGAATGTAGCGCGTCACGAGTTTGACTATCGGTTTCTCGTCGGGCGGCGTCTCCGTCTCTTCCTGGCTGAACATCCTGACGCCGGTGAAGATGAGAAATGCGCCGAAGATGTAGATGATCCAGTCGAAGCGTTGGATGAGCGCAGTGCCCAGCAGGATCATCACGATGCGCATGGCGAGCGCGCCGAGCACGCCCCAGTAGAGAACGCGGTGCTGATACTTCGCCGGAACTTTGAAGAAGGAGAAGACGAGCAGGAAGACGAAGAGATTATCCACCGAGAGCGACAACTCGATGAGATAGCCCGCGAGAAATTCCGTCCCCTTTTGTTTGCCCAGATGCCAGAAGACCGCTCCGGCAAAGAGCATCGCCACAGTAATCCAGACCGAACTCCAGATGAGGGATTCCCGATACTTGAGCGTGTGCGCCTTGCGATGAAACAGTCCCAGATCGAGACTGAGCATGGTCAGGATCAACGCACCGAAACCCACCCACAGCCAGATCGAATGTGACGCCATGTCCATATCTGTCGGTAACATAACACTCGCTGACGCGCTCAATCAACGACGCTCACGAACACGCTCGCGCATGATTTCAAGAGACTAAAAAGAAATGAAACATGCTGGCGACTCACGCGCGGTTGCGAGGCTGCATCTCTCTCCGTTACAATCCACCGTTTCAGTAGTCAGTAGTCAGTAGTCAGTGGTCAGTTGAAAAACTGATTGCATCTGACCACTGACCACCGACCACTGACCACTTATTCGGAAGGTCATAAATACATGCTCAAATTTTTAAGCAAGATGGAGCGCACGCGGAGTTTGATTATCGTGGGCTTCGCCGTCTTGATGGCCGTCAGTCTGGTTTTCGGAACCGGCTTGCTCGGTAGGCTGAGAGGCACAGCAGGCGAGCCAGTGACCGGAACGGAAGTTTTGGCGACAGTCGGCGGCGATGACATCACCGTCGCCGACTTCAACCGCAGCAAAGAGAATATTGAGCGAGAGTTCCAACAAAAGTATGGGGGGCAAATCACTCCCGCGCAGATTGGTTATACGGATCAACGCATTCTTGATGATCTGATCCGCCAGCACGTCATTGTGCAGGAAGCGAAGCGCTTGAATCTGACGGCTTCGGATGCCGAAGTCGCCGCGCTGGTGCGGCAGAATAATAAGGACGCTTCGGGTAAATTCGACGAGCAGGCTTACCTACAGAGCGGCAACGTGACGAACTATGAAGATGGTTTGCGCGCGCAGATCGCCGCCGACAAACTGCGCGCTTTCGTGACTGCCGGGGTGAGCGTTTCCGAAGACGAAGTTCAGAAACAGTTTCAACGACAGAACACTTCGCTCGGCCTCGTCTATGTTCCCATCGCCGCCGACAAACTCGCGGCCAGGATCAATCCGACCGATCAGGAACTGCGCGATTACTACGAGCAGCACAAAACCGATTACCGCATCCTCGAAGCGCAGAAGAAGATTCGCTACCTCTTCATAGACCAAAACAAGGTCGGCGAAAAAATCCCGATCACGGATGCCGATCTGAAAGCCGAGTTCGATAAGCTGCCGGACGAACAGAAAAAGGGCGCGCATCGCGTCCAGCAGCTCGTCTTGAAAGTTGCCGACCCGAAACTCGATGCGATTGTCAAAGCCAAGGCCGACGATCTGGCGAAACAGGCGCGCGGCCAGACCGGCACGATGACCGAACAGGAATTCGCAGACCTCGCCAAAGGTCATTCGGAAGACCCGGCGACCGCTAAGACCGGAGGCTTTGTCGCGGGCGTCGTCAGGAAAAATCCGAACAAGCCTGACGACCCGTACCAGCGCACTTTTGAAACAGAGTCGGGCGGAATCTCCGGCCCGATCAAATCCGGTAACGCTTATTACATTCTCCGGCGCGGCGATGACGTGACTGAAACTTTCGAGGATGCCAAACCGGAATTGCTCGCCTCGCTGCGCAATCGCAAGGCTTACACCGTTGCCGCCGCACTCGCGCAGCGCGCCGCAGATCGTCTGAAAGAGACGAAGGACATCCAGAAAGTCGCGCAGGAACTAGCTCCCGAAGCCAACATGAAACCGGCAGACATGATTCGAGAGACGCCGTACATCGTGCCCGGCGATGACGTGCCGAACATCGGCAGCAGCCAACAGTTTGAGGAAGCAATCAAGCCGCTCGAAAATCCGAACGACGTTGGCGACCGCACGCAGATCAAGAACGGCTTTGCGATTCCGATGCTGGTTGATAAGAAAGAGCCGAACCGGATTCCAGATTTCGAGGAAGTGAAAGACAAGGTCGGGAAGGCATTTCGTGACGAGCGCGCCAAGTCGCAACTCGAAGAGACGGCGCGTAACCTTGCGAACAGTGTCAACGCGGCTGGCGATCTCAAAGCCGCCGCCGAAAAACTGGGCCTCGAAGTCAAGACCGCAGACGATTACAAAATTGGCTCGCCTCTCGGCGACCTCGACTTGGGCGGGGCCACTGGAGAAACACTCTACGCTCTGAAAGAGGGCGAGGTGACGAAGACGCCTCTCAAGAGCGGTAGCGATTGGGTCGTCGCCGGCGTGACTAAACGTAAGGAAGCAGACCTCTCGGAGTTTGCCAAGCAGCGCGATACCTTGATGGAAGGCGCGCTCTCTCAACGACGCGGTCAGGTCTTTCAGGACTATCTCCTCGCCGCACAGAGCCGCATGGAGAGCGAGGGCCGGATCAAGATTTACGAAGACGTGCTTGCCAAACTCGAAGGAGAGAACCAAGAGCCGACGATGACAAACCCACAACGCCCCGTTCCCGGCAGGCCGCCGATTCGGATACCGACGAAGTAAGAGCAGAATTCAGGAGCCAGAATCCAGAATTCAGAAGAGGAAAAGCGGAGAGCTTCAACCTTCAGTTTCTAACTGAAGATTGAAGCTCTCCGCTTTTGATAAAGCTCGGACTGCGGCTCTCAATGCAGATGCATGAAGGGCGCGAGGCTCGCTTGCGGAATCTTGAAAGCAATTCGCACCTCGTTGTCCTGCGCCGTGACGCTCATGCCGTTAAGAGCGGTCACAAAGGCGTTTTGTGGTGTCGAACTATTATTCGTTGATTGACTCATGCCGACAGCCGAGAGTGTCTTGAGTGCGTTAATCGCCTGGCTGATGTCGCGCGCCTGATCTGCATTTTCGGTGCGCAGCGCGATCATATTCTCCGCGTCCGTTCCATTAACGGCGTATGAGCCGTAGAACTCGCGGATCGAGGCGAAATATTTCGCGGCGGGATTGTTGCCCGGCGCTCCGAATTTCTCGGTAAAGTTTTGCGGCACTTTCCCGCTAAATCCGACGACAGCGTTGGGCGTCTGCGTGGCGAGTTGAACCAATTGATCGTCAACGTGATTGCCTCCCATGCTGGCATCAATAGCTGCCTGCACACTTTGCAGGTCGCCAATAGCAATCGTATTCGCATCGAGCGCCGTAACGGCAAACTTGCCCGCTTCATTGACCGCCTTGTAGTTGATTGCAGCCTCTTTCTTTCCTTCAAGGATTTCCAGATCAGAAACGTTTGAATCCTTCTTCACGCCGGGGCCAAAACCTGTGCCGCTTCCGGGTTGTGCCGGAGGAATAGTAGGCTTGTACGCTGCAAGTTTGCTGACTGTAGGATCACTGATGAGAAAGATTTTCTTGCCTTGATATTCCTGCTCCTCTTTCTGAAATTGCATCTTCGCCGAAGCAGCCGTGAACGCAGCATCAATCAATGCGTCGGAATTAAAACTGCCCCGCGCAATGAGCACGCCGTGCGCGACATCCGCCCTCGAGGAATTGAAGCGTCCGCCGATGGCGATGCTCTCAATCGAACGCGGATTGATGCCCGTCTTCTTCTCAAACTCGTCAAGATGGGAGTTGATCTTTGCCAGCAGCGTCGAGTTGCCGGCGAGGATGCTCGGGAGCGTTTCATTGAGCGCACGCTGCGCGTCAATGGCGACGACGAAGTCGGAGGCCGGAAGCGCATTGAGCGCGGCGTTGGGCGCGGCGGCTCTGGTTCTGACGCTATGGCCGACGACGAAAGCGACCGTTGCCGCCAGCGTCAGCGCGAACGCGAGAAACGAAAAGTAAAATTTTCTGTTCATGATTGTTGCCTTTCAAAATGCAGGAGTCAGAAGTCAGGAGTCAGAATGGATGAGGCCGGAAGCCGCACCGACAGATTTTATTTTTCTGACTTCCTTGAGTCTGCCTACTATCTCCTGCGCCTTATTCTGGATTCTGACTCCTGGCTCCTGACTCCTGCTTTCCTTTAGGTTGCATCGCACGCATGAGCGTTGTGATGTCCGCTTGGCGAACTTCGAGACTGAGCAAAGTTTCATTGCCGGAGGCCGTGATTTTCAAACTGTCAAGCACGTTCTGCGCAATCTTGCCTGTCTCCGGCGGAAGCTGCGAGACGACCATGCCGCCGAACTGTTTGAGCGCCGCGAGTGTGTCGCTCAAGGCTTTGGCTTGGTCAGGATTTTCTGTGCGGGCAGCCGCGAGCAGGCCAAAGCCATCGGCGGTTGTGCTCAGTGCACCGTAGGCTTGATGAATCGAGCCGACCATCTTGGTGATCTCCGGGTTCCCTAAATCCGCACTCGCAGTCAATGAGGGCGGCACATTAGCGCTGAACCCCAGGAGAGCGTTCGGCGCGCGTGTCGCCAGTTGGATCAGGTCGTTGTTGACGTGGCCGGGCATCTTGTTCGCATCAATCGTCGCGCGCACGCTTTCAAGATCGCCGATAGCGAGCGTGTTCGCGTCGAGCGAAGTGACGGCCAGGTCGTTGATCTTCATATTGAAGAGGCCGTGCAAATTCATCTGGCTATTCAAGCTGTAGATGTAAATGGTCGCGCCGTTATATTTCTCATCGTGATACTTGCCTTGAGCCGCCATGCGTCCGGCGGCGAGCAGTAGGCCAGCGTTGAAAGTGCCGTGCGCGAGGACGACCGTGTCGGCCTTCGTCACATTCGGCGATGGATGTAGGTAGTGCATCCCGACGGCGATCTCCTCGAACGAGCGAAGGTCAAGACCCGTCTGCGTTTTGAGCTTGTCTATCTGAGCGTTGAACTCTGCGAGCTTGGCCGGATCATTTGCGAAAAATTTCGGCACGCCTTCATTAATCCACCGCTTGACGTTGACGGCAACCACGAAGTCCGACGGCGGAAGCATGTTCAAAGGAGAACCCGATGATGCCGGAGCAGCTGTCGCCGTCGCGGTTTTGGTTTGAGCGCGGGCGGTGGCGACGAAGCTCATGAGCGCCACGACGAGCGCGAGCAATGATGCGAAGGATTTTTTATTCACGATTCAGAAATTTACCTTTCAAAGTTTGATTATCAATTGAGCAGAGGCGCGCGGCACTCTACAACATTTACCGGCAGCACTCTTTTCGGATGCGCCACGCCGCGCCGGGTTTGCTCCACATCTATATACTTTAGGGCGGACTCGTTTGTTTCAACTGCGCGAAAATATCTCTGGCTTCGACTTTCCTGTAATCCTGCGGCAGCTCGAACAGGCCAGCGTCAACCGTCTCCTTGATGTCACGCAACTCCATCGTGACATGCGTGCCGCCAGCGCCATTGCCGGTTGAAGTCATCTCCGATTTAATAGGCATCCCCAAATTCTCGTCAACCCAGATGAGTCTTTCGGTCGTGATCTCGTTGCCCGCGCCCGTCTTGCCTTTCAATGTGACGCGATACTTCATGGTGGCGCGACCGTTCACAGTTTCCGCGCCGAGCTTTTCGTAATGCGCTTCAGGCCGCACTTCGTTGAGCAACTTATCCGGCGAGAAATCCGGCGGGACGCTCGCCTGACCCAACGCCCCGACGCTCGCATCCGTTTTCAACTCGGCATATAGCTTCTGTGCAGGGAGCAGCACATAAATTCCAGTCGGTAATTCAAGGCTGGAAATCTTGATGCCTTCAGGCGTTTCATAATCTTCGCGCCGACGCTCGCCATCACGGGCGATGAAGGTTTGTCTGCTGAAGGCGTTAGACCCTTCCGAACCGGCTGTTTCAACTCGCATGGCCTGATAACGCTCCGGCTCTTTCGTCGCAAAGGGCGGCGTCGTTAATGTCTCTTCCGCCGTGCCGTTCGAGTTGGCCTCGACGCTATTTTGATTGCCTGCGACATCCGACCTTTTACAAGACGTGGTTGAGAGGAGAAGCGTTAACAGGAAAAAAGTGGCGAGCATCTTCATCATCATTGCTCACACGCGCTCGACCAGCAACGCCAGCCCCATGCCGCCGCTCACACACACGGTTGCGAGTCCGCGCTGCGCTCCGCGCTTCTTCATCTCGTGCAGGAGCGTCGTCGTGATTCGCACGCCCGTGCAGCCAATCGGATGACCGAGCGCGATTGCGCCACCGTTGACGTTGAGTCGCTCCGCATCGAAACCCAACTCGCGGTCGCAGGCGATGATCTGCGCGGCGAAGGCTTCGTTGAGTTCGATCAAGGCGATTTCGTTCAGCGAGAGTTTCTGTCTCTCAAGCAACGCACGCACAGCCGGAACGGGGCCGATGCCCATGATTTCAGGCGCAACGCCCGTGATTTCGTAATCAACCATGCGCGCCTCCGCTTCTGCGCCCGACTCTTTCAAAGCCGCTTCGCTCATCAAGACGACTGACGCCGCTCCGTCCGTGATGCCCGAAGAATTGCCAGCCGTCACTGTCCCTTCTGTGCTGAAGACGGGCGGAAGTTTTTTGAGTGACTCAATCGTCGTGCCCGCTCTGAAATGCTCATCGCGTGCGAACACGGTCGTCTCTCCTTTGCGCCCTTTGATTTCAAGCGGCACGATCTCTTCGTCAAAGCGCCCCGAATGGATCGCAACCTCCGCGCGTTGTTGCGAGCGCAGCGCATACTCGTCCTGCTCATCACGCGAGATTTCATAATGGCGCACAAGATTCTCCGCCGTCTCGCCCATCAAGAGGCCGGAGAGCGGATCAAGAAAACCGTCGCGGTACATCCCGTCAACGAGTTCGAGGTTTCCCATCCGCATTCCCCAACGCGCGCCTTCAGCATAGTACGGAACGCGCGACATGCTTTCAGTTCCGCCGGCGAGAACCACACGCGCGCGTCCGAGCATAATCTCCTGCGCGGCGAGAATGATCGCTTTCAAACCGGAGCCGCACGCTTGATTGACCGTGTAGGCTGGAACTGTCTCAGGCACACCCGCGCGATAAATAATCTGTCGCGCAACATTCGGTCCTCCGCCAGCCTGACGCGCCGAACCCCAGATTGATCCCTGAATCTGCTCCGGCATTAAGTGTGCGCGTTTGATGCTCTCCGTTGCCACCGCCACGCCCATCTCAGCCGCGCTCCACGTCGCAAGCGTCCCGCCGAAACGTCCGATGGGCGTGCGCGCAGAACCGACGAGATAAACATTCTTCATTGCTTCGATGCCATTAAAGTAAGAGACTTTGGTTGACATGAAATGTTAGCACACGGTATAGGCGATTGCGGAATGTTGAAGTCAGTACCGCCTGCGGTAGCGGGCGGGTGATGGAAGGGATGAGGGCAGAGGGATGAGGGATGAAAAGCGAGCGAAAGCGCCTTTTCTTTTTCTTTCATTCATCCCTCATCCCTCTGCCCTCATCCCTTTGAATCCCCGCCCGCTACCGCAGGCGGTACTGACTTGCTTTCTCACGCGATGATTGAGCGACTAACAAATTCTGATTCAATCAAGGCCGCTGAAAGTCGTATCAGGGAACTGATTGACGGGCACGGCGAGTGGTTGTGCGCGCGGAGTTCACAAGCGACTGCGATGCCTTTGTTAAAGAGCGAGTGTGACATTCGCGTCTCGCATGGCCGCCTGATCTTTTCGTGCTGGGGCGATGAAGGCACGCTGGTCTGGCGTGTTAATGGCTGGGAGTGGACGGGCGAAAGGCTGTTGCTTGAAGCGACACGGCGCATGGGTGCGGAGAGCGCGCTAATTGAACTCATCCCGCGCGCATCCGTGAAAGCTGCGGTTGCCGCTATCAGCGCCACGCACCATGAGCGTTGTCAGCATCTCGCGCAACTCGCCTGCGCTGCTTTGCAGGGAGCGAAGATTGAGCGCGCAGGCTTGAGCGCGGGCGCGCGGCGCGGTCAGCCCGGCGCGTTTGCGCGCATCACGCTGCGCCATAATCGTGAACGCATCGCCGTCACAGGAAGAGTTAGTGAAGATGAGACGGGCGAGATGGATGCTTTCCTCTCGTCCGCGCTCATCTGGTTCACGCGCGCTGGCGAAAAGGCGCGTGCGCCCTACATTCAAAAGCTCTGGCTCGTCGTCGAAGCAGAGCGCGTCGAGAAATTAACGGAACGCCTCGCGCTGCTGCGTGAAGATTTGCGACGTGTCATCACGCTCTATCAGATAGACGAGGAGTGGCGCGAACTCACACCTGTTCAATTCGTGGAGTTAGACGAACTCCTGGCCGCGCAGCAAGTTCGTTTTCGTCGTCCGGCGAGTGAGAGGATGAGCGAGAGTGCGACGCAGGTTGTCGCACTTGCGCCTGATGCGATTGATGTGGTGCGTGCGCGTCATGGCGAGACGCTGCGCTTTCATGGACTGGCGTTCGCGCGCGTGCGCCAGGTGATGAATAGAGAACACGTCTGGTTCGGCGTTGAAGGCGCGCGTCGTCGGCTGCTTGATGAGAGCACGCATGAAGAATGGACGAAGCTCTTGCTGGATTTGCAGGAGCATCGCCGTGCAGAGCCAGCCGACCAGCATCACGCGCTCTACAAAGCATCGCCCGAAGCGTGGCTTGAATCCCTGCTCCGGCGTGACATCACGCGGCTTGATCCGGGACTCATCATCGCGCCGCTCTACGCGCAGTTTCGTCCGTCACATGCGGGCGGCACGCGCCCGATTGATCTCCTGGCGCTCAGGCGCGACGGGCGGCTCGTCGTCATCGAGTTGAAAGTTGCGGAAGACGCGACGCTCGCCTTGCAGGGCGCGGATTACTGGCGGCGTGTGGAAGCGCATCGCAGGCGCGGCCATCTCTCACAAGCGCGAATTTTCGGACGGGCTGAAATTTCCGACGAACCGCCGCTCGTCTATCTGGTTGCGCCACTGCTCCGCTTTCATCGTGCCTTCCAAACAATCGCACACGCCATCACACCGCAGATCGAGATGTATCGCTTCGACCTTAACGAAGACTGGCGCGTGAGCGTGCGCGTTGTGCGGCGCACGCAAGTTTGCTAGTTGAAAGATCGTTGGCAAAACTTCTCGCCCGCGCGCGTCGTGGCGCTGGCAACTCGGTAATCTCTATCCGCAGAAAAATGCTTGTACACGCGGAGCTTTTTGTGGTATTAGCCCATTTCGTTATCCTTGAAGAATAATCTTAAACTCATCAAGTAGCTTCCTTCGGACAGTTGAAAGGATGAATCAATGACCAGATCGAATCACCCCCATCGCTCCCTGAGCAGCGCTCCGCGCAGAAAATTTCTGACGGCGCTGGTGCTGCTGGCTGCGACCGCTCTCTTCGTAGCCGGTTGCAAGAAGAACAGCAGCACGGGCAATACGTCTAATAGCGGAACTGCCAATAGCACGAGCCAGTCTAATGAGACGGGCAACGACAACACAGCCGCCCTCAAAGATATGGCCGACAAGCAGGGACAGGCGACGAAACCCGACAAAGGAAATTTCAGCGTTCAATACTCGCCCGTCCAGAATCAAAGATACGCTCAGATCAATGAAAGTTTTCGGAAGCAGCATTTACTTGAGAACATCGCTGACGAGTTGAACGCCAGCATCGCCATCCCGGAGAACGTGCTGATTACGTTCAAAGAGTGCGGGCAGCCGAACGCTTTCTGGGACTCGAAGGGCAAGCAGATAGTGATGTGCTACGAGTTGATGGAGCAGATGACTCAGGACTTCAAAGAGGTCGCCAAGAGCGATCAGGACCTCAACGAGAAGGTCAACGGCGCGATGACATTCGCTTTCATCCACGAGTTAGGCCACTGCTTGATTGACGTTCTGCAACTTCCTTCAACCGGCAGGGAAGAGGACGCGGTTGACCAGCTTTCCACCTTCGTCCTCGTCGCCCTCAACGGTGAGGAGGGCGAGCGGATGGCCTTGAGCGGTGCGCTCTCGTGGGCTATCCAGTATGACAGGCTGGCGAAATCCGGGAAGACTGCGGGTGAACTGAATATGCTCTGGGCCGACGAGCACTCGATGGACGCGCAACGCTTCTACAACGTCTTCTGCTGGGTCTTCGGCCACAACCCGGATAAGTATCAGGGGATGATTAATCATCCTTTGCCTGAGCAGCGAGCGGTGCGCTGCCCGCAGGAGTACACACGGCTTGCCACCGCCTGGCTGACGCTGCTCAAGCCTTATCTGAAAGATGGCGGCGCGAAAGCCAGCGCGCACACACATCCGATGGTCGGAAGCCCGAACGCTAGTCCGAGCACGCCGACTCGTTGAAGAAGAAGGGGAAAGGGTTAAAAGGTTAAATGGGGAAAGGGAAGAGGCGAAAGGGCAACTGCATTTTTCCTCTTTCCCTTTTAACCCTTTCCCCATTTAACCTTTTAACCTCTTTTTTATCCCTCGTCCCTGCTGTTCGTGGAACTGACGCTGACAATCTGTTCCATCTCTTCTTTCGCGCGCTCGGTGCTCGACTGAATGCCGGAGGCGCGCATCATAAATTCATCCGAGTTGCTCGCGTTGCGCAGCGCCTCTTCGAGCGCGATGAGTCCCGATTGGTAGAGATGAAAGAGCGATTGGTCAAAGGTCTGCATCCCGTACTGTGAAGTTCCGGCGGCGATGGCCTCACGAATCAGGTAGGTCTTCTCTTCGTTGATGATGTAATCACGAATCAGTCCGGTCGTCAGCATAATCTCGACGGCAGGCACACGGCTTCGGCCACGAGCCGCGCGCACGAGCCGCATGGAGATGACCGCCTTGAGAATCCCCGCCAGTTGAAAGCGCACGCTCTTTTGCTGGTGAGACGGAAACGAGGAGACGACGCGCGTGATGGTTTCGGTCGCGTCGAGCGTGTGCAGAGTCGAGAGGACGAGATGGCCTGTCTCGGCTGCTGTCAATGCCGTCTCAACCGTTTCCAGATCGCGCATCTCGCCGACGAGAATCACGTCCGGGTCTTGTCTGAGTGCGCCCCGCAAGGCTTCAGCAAATGAGCGTGTATCAACGTCAACTTCGCGCTGCGTCACGAATGAGCGTTTGTCGCGGTGCAGGAATTCAATCGGGTCTTCGATGGTCACGATGTGGCCGCTGCGTGTGGCGTTGATGTGATCAATCATGGCGGCGAGCGTCGTTGACTTGCCGGAGCCGGTCGCGCCCGTGACGAGAATCAGTCCGCGCTGTTCATCTGCGATTTTGTCGATGACGGGAGGCAAGCCCAGCGCGTTGGCATTGCGTGATACGTCCGGAATCACGCGCAGGACGATGCCGACCGAACCGCGTTGCTGAAAGATGTTGGCGCGAAAGCGTCCCATGCCGGACACGCCGTAAGCGATGTCAACTTCGTTGACCTCTTTGAAGTGTTGCTTCTGGCGATTCGACATCATCGAGAACGCCATGTCGAGCGTGTCTTCTTTCGATAACGGCTGTGCGTCAACGACGGGTCGCAACTCGCCGCTGATTCGCATGTAAGGAAAAGCGCCTGCCTTGAGATGCAGGTCAGACGCGCCATGACTGGTGGCGATGCGCAAAAGATCATCTATCTTGACAGACATAAGCGTGACTGCTCGAAAACCTTTCAGAGAAGATCAGGAGAAAATGAGGCGGGGCGCGTTTGGGTTTAGTGATTACTTCGCGCTTTTGATCGGGAAAGCGCTCTTGATGCGGACTCGCAGGCTTAACCATTGCGCCGCCGGAAAATTAAAGCCCGGAAACGCTCTCAAGCATGATAGCCCGCGAGACTAACGAGCGTCAACGATTATCTCTGAAATGATTTATTGTTGCCGGTGCAACGGGCAAGGAAATCGGCCATGCAAATCCTGGCTTGTTCCACTTCAAGCGCGAAGCGCGCTCAAACTGCGGGGGGGCGATCACGGTCTTCGAGGCGGCCAATGCGACCGCGCATCGAATATAAGTCGCGGACGACCTCACGCAACTGCGACTGAATGTCTTCGAGCGTCGCTTCAATCGTCGTCAGTTTCGCCTGCACGTTTTCCCAGATCGGACGAGTCTCGCTCAGCCGCGCGTCAACTTTATCTTCGAGCGTCGTCAAGCGCGCGTCCATTCTCGCTATATCGGTGCGAATTGCGGCCAGTTCAGACAAAACGCGCTCCTCAAAAGAGGGTGCGTTCGGCAGTCTCTGAGTTAGGTCTTCGCTCATCAGCGCGCCTCCATTAAGGAATAATAACTCTTCAACACTCAACATCAACACAGCATCTCGCACAGGCTTTCATCTACGCTTTAAGCAAGAAGCGCATCGTAACTGCTCACGATGCGCTTCCGGTTGATGAATTCTTTTCAAACTTTCGGCTCATTCCGTCATCGCCGGTTGATAATCAATAATCGATTCGGAGATGCTTGACGAAGCGCCGGAGGCTTTAGCCTGTGTCGCGTTGTGGCCGTTGTTGCTGGCGTTCGGCGCGCTCTTTCGCTCGTTCGCGTAAGTCAGCCACTGGCCCGGAGCTTCGCGCTCGCCGGAAGTGATCTCGAAGAAGACTTCCTGAATGCGGCGCGTGATTTCTCCGCGACGCCCTGTGCCGACAGTAATCTTGTCAACCGAACGAATCGGTGTCACTTCGGCTGCCGTGCCTGAGAAGAAGAGTTCGTCTGCGATGTAGAGCGCGGCACGTTGAATATTACTCTCTTGAATCGGAATGCCAAGCCCGCGGCAAATCTGAATCACACTGTCGCGCGTGATGCCCGGCAGGATCGAGCTTGAAAGCTGCGGCGTTACGACGCGCCCCTCCTGCACCAGAAAAATATTCTCGCCGGAGCCTTCCGAGACCAGCCCGCGATCATCAAGCGCGATGCCTTCGGCGTAGCCGTTTAAGAGCGCTTCCATTTTAATCAATTGCGAGTTCATGTAGTTCGCGCCGGACTTCGCCATCGCGGGCATGGAGTTCGGCGTCAGGCGATTCCAGGTCGAGACGCAAACGTCAACGCCCTGCTCAATGGCTTCCTCGCCCAAGTATTTCCCCCAGTCCCATGCGCCGATGTAGCAGGCGAGCGGATTCGGAAAAGGATTGACGCCGAAGGCCGGATGCTCTTCGTCAAGGCTGCGAAAGAGGATTGGACGAATGTAGCACTGTTCGAGTCCGCCGCGAACGACCAACTCGACGGCTGCGTCGCACAACTCATCGCGCGTCCATTCGTGTTCCATCCGATAAATCTTGGCCGAGTTCAGAAGACGCTGCATGTGCTCCGTCAGACGAAAGATGGCCGGGCCACGCTTGGTGTTGTAACAGCGGATGCCTTCAAAGACGCTTGAGCCGTAATGCAGCACGTGCGACATGACATGCACGCGCGCATCATTCCATTTGATCCACTCGCCGTTATGCCAGACTTCATCAACGATGCGAGGGGTCTTCACGTCTTTCGCTTTGCCGTCTTTCGTAAACATAAATTTAATCTCCTTCAGGAAGAGTATTAGAGGGATGTTTAGAACTGGCTGCCTGTTCTCTGACCCACTGTTCGCAAAAAGAAACCAATAAAGGCGGCAGCCCGCGTCGCGCTCGATTCAGCTTGATTAGTTAAGCGCACAATACCGTAAACATGTATCTGTTGGCAAGGCACGCTTGATTCTTACGCGAGGAGAGACGTAACATCAAACCGCCATTGCCATCAACGAAAAATTACCCCAACTCGGTTTCAATTTTTTGAATGACGCATCACACACAGAAGACAGCTTCCATCTTGCTACTCTTCGCCGTGCTGCTTCTCTCGCTCATCTCCAATAATTGTCGTATGTCTGAACAAACTAAAAACACACAGGCCGCCGCTTCGCCCGTCAACACGTCGGCAAACAACGCCAACGATCCGCTCAGTATTCACCGTCGCGCCATCGCTATAGACATGCACGCAGACACGACGCAGCGCATGGTTGACGAGCATCTCGACATCAACCAGCGACTCGCGGATGGGCAACTCGATGCCGTGCGGATGCGAGAAGGTGGACTCGATGCCCAGTTCTTCTCCATCTGGGTCGAGCCGCAGCTTTACGGCGGCGGAGGCCAGAGCGCCATCAAACGTGCGGACGATCAGATCAACGCCGTGCGTGAGATGGTCGAGAAACATCCAGACACCTGGGAACTTGCAACGAGCGCAGCAGATGTGCGCCGCATCGCAGGCGTTGGAAAGCTCGCCGCATTGATGGGACTCGAAGGCGGCTACGCGATTGACGAGCGGCTGGAAAATGTCGAACGCTACTACAAGATGGGCGTGCGCTATATGTCGCCCGCGTGGAGCGTTTCAACGAGTTGGGCCGGATCAAGCGGCGACGAGATTGGACGCACGCGCGGTCTCAACGATTTCGGCAAGCGTGTAGTGCGCGAAATGAATCGTCTCGGCATGATGGTTGATGTCTCGCACGTCTCCGACCCGACCTTCTGGGACATCGTCAAGACTTCGACGAAGCCTGTCATCGCCACGCACTCAAACTGCCGCGCGATTGCCAACGTCGCGCGCAATCTGACGGACGAGATGATTCGCGCCCTCGCCAAAACGGGCGGAGTCTGCTGCGTTCTCTTCTATCCTGAATTTTTAGAACCCGGCTGGTCTGAAAAGAAGAAGCGTGTGGACGCGCAGATCGCCACGGAAGTGCAGCAGGCCAACGACGCGGAGCAGGGCAACATCGCCATGAAGAAGATCGCGCGTGACCGCGTGCGCCTGAAAGAGTACGCGCGGCTGCTTCCGCCCGTCACAGTCTCGCGCATCGTTGACCACATAGATCACATCGTCAAACTCGTCGGCATAGATCACGTCGGCGTCGGCTCAGACTTCGATGGCGTTCAGGCCGTGCCGACTGATTTAAGCTCTGTTGCAGATTTGCCGAATCTAACGAAAGAGCTTTTGCGGCGCGGATATTCCGAAGCTGATATTGATAAGATTCTCGGCGGAAATATTTTGCGTGTGATGGAAGAAGTTGAGAAGAGATAGTATGGAAACACGCTTAATTAAATTTCCATCCGAACGATCTATGGGGAAGCTGTTTTTACGTTCTCTTGAAAATCCTATTGACCGAAATGAATATGCAGAGGCACGCGGAGTAGTCGCAATCCCTTTAGGAAGAGACGTAATTCTTGAGGTTTCTATTGACGCTTCATCTGATTTAACGCCTCTCGCTCTTCTTGCCTCGGACGATCTACAGGTGATTGCGATAACATGCCGCAGATTCGACGGATTGCAGTTACAGAATATCCAGCACCTGACAGGATTGTTAGGGCTTGCGCTTTGGGAGACTGATATAAATGATGCGGCTTTCTTGTATCTGAGCGGACTAATAAATCTACATTGGCTTGATATTGGCGATACCAAAGTGACAGATGAAGGTTTAGCGTTCGTAGAAAACCTGACTCAGCTTGAAGAGCTATCTTTGCTCAATACAGAGATCGGCAATCAAGGCTTGTTACATCTGGAGAAGTTGAAGAGATTAAAAAGACTAGACCTAATGAGTACGCGGGTGGACGATGATGGATTCGAGATACTTAAAAGACTAACAAGCTTAAAGTCCTTACGCATAACAGACACAAATATTAGTTACACTGTTTACGCCAAGCTGAAAAGAGCGTTACCAAAATGTCAGATCAAATATCATGAGTTCGCCTAAGCCTAAAACCAATAGCAGATCAAAATTACCTGCTTCGCAAGCATCACCACGCATCGGCTTTCATGCTCCCATCGCAGGCGGTTTGCAGAATGCGCTCCTGAAAGCGCGTGCGCTTGATTGCGACACGGTGCAAATCTTTTCGCGCAACCCGCGCGGGTGGATGGCGCGTCCGTTGACGGATGAAGAGATCGAACGCTTCCGCAGTGTTCGGGCAGAGACAAGCATCTCGCCCGTTGTCATTCACTGCAACTATCTCGTCAATCTCGCCGCCGCCAATCCAGAGATACTCGCCAAGTCGCGCGCCTCTTTTCGTGAAGAGATCGAGCGCGGAATTCAACTTGGCGCAGATTATCTGGTCGTTCATCCGGGCAGCGCGAAAGGCTCTTGTGAAGCGGATGGTGTCAGGACGTGCGCGGAAAGTTTGCAGGCAGCTTGCGACGGTCTCACACTCGGCTCGTTCCGTATCCTGCTGGAAAACACAGCCGGGCAGGGCGCGTGCATCGGTCATCGCTTCGAGCATCTCGGCGAGATCATCGCAGCCTGTCCAGAACTCAACCTCGGCGTCTGCCTCGACACGGCGCACGCTTTTACCGCAGGCTACGACGTGCGCGAGACGGACGGCCTCGACGCCACTATCGAATCGCTTGAACGCAACATCGGCATGAAGCGCGTGCGCGCAGTTCATTTCAACGACTCGAAGGCCGAGTATAATTCCAGAGTGGATCGCCACTGGCACATTGGTCTCGGCCACATCGGGCGCGAAGCACTACAGCGCATCGCGCAACATCCGAAGCTCTCACACGCAGCCTTCCTGCTCGAAACGCCGCAAGATGAAACGGGCGACGACGCGCGCAACCTCGATGCTTTGCGTTCATTTGTGAAAGCTAAAGATCAGAGTAAGGTCGGTCAGCCCAAAACTCGCGCGAGAAAGTAACTGTCTTCTCGGTAGTGGTTCAGTTTGAAATCTAAGAGAGCATTCTCCGAGACTGACTCACCGCAGAGGCGCAGAGGACGCGGAGATGACGCCGAGAAAAGCATCCACTCTCTGCGCCTGCTCTGCGCTCTCTGC
>JAVHWW010000057.1:0-43385 GCA_032159235.1 Acidobacteriota bacterium | reverse complement strand
GCTGATTCTATTCTCCTGCATTTTGGGTTCTCCTTAACAGGCGGCTGAGTCTGTTGGTATGAGGCTCGCCGCCCGGGGTTGAAAGGTTTAGAGGTGCTTCGAGGCGAGAGCGTAATGGCGCTCTCCCGAAGCGTTGCTGCCAGGGTGCTTTCGGTAAACCGGGCGCAAGATATAACGTAAAGGGTAAGAAGTCAAGAAAACTGTGCGGAATAAGAGATGAGAGTCGGCGTCTCAGGCTCGGTCGGCGATCAGTCTTTGATTATACTTTGTCATAGACATCACTCATCAGGAGCGTGCATTGAAGAGCAGGGAGTTCGAGTTCTTCCTGCGGCTGGGATGCTTCCGACATCAGCCATTGATTATCCGGTTGTCGAACGTAATGCTCGATGCGGTTCTGCTCCTGAGAAATCAGCACATACTCGATTAACGAATCAATCTTTCGGTAGTGAGCGAATTTCTCGCCTCTGTCGTAGCCTTCCGTAGATTTAGAAAGGACTTCAATGATGACGGAAGGATTAAGCAAAGTATCTTGTTGCTCGTCATCGAACCTCGCTTCGCCACATAAGGCAACTATGTCCGGGTAAGTATAGAGGCCGGTGGGGCTGACCTTCACGCGCATGTCGCTTGCATAGACCTTGCAAGGTTTATTTCTCATCTGCGTATGAAGCGAGGCGAAAACATTACCTGTTATCAGGTTGTGCCTTTCGCTGGCTCCGCTCATCGCAAATATTTCGCCGTTGAAATACTCATGCCTCTCTTGACTGTCTCGCTCAAAGGCAAGATATTCCTGCGGCGTATATTGGGGCTTGGTTTGCGACGACATCATCTCTCTCCATCGGGGAACATTTACCACAGACAGTATGTCACCGACCAGAGATAACCGTCTAACGCCCCGATTAGCCTGCTCAAAAAAGCGAAGGCTGATCTTCAAGGTCTGCGGCTTCAACGACCGCTTGGCCGAGCAGTCGCTTCAACTTATTCGCGCTTGCGGGAGCAAAGCCTTCGTAGAAGTTGCTGAAGTAGGCGAGAACAACGGGGACGCGCTCCGTTAATCGCGCGATCATCCTGCTCCATGCTTGCAGATTCTCGTCCTGCGCGCGTTGCACTGTGTCGAAGCGCGTGAGATTGCGCGCGCCCATCCAGCGTATGTAAGCGAAGTCGGCGGTCGGGTGTTCCGCGAGATGCCAGACCTCTTCCTGTGAAATCCATTGCCCTTCAACGAGCGCCAGCGCGACGTTGTGCTCAGTGAGAAACTCGAGCACAGTCTGTTTGAGCCAGTCCGAACTGCGAAACTCGATGCTGAAACGTATGTCGCGTGGCAGTCGCGGCACGAACTCACGCAACGCGCGGCCATTCTCCGGCGTCAACACAAACTGCGGCGGCATCTGCACGAGCACGCTGGCGAGCTTCTCTTTCAGCACCCGCGCACGCTCGCAAAACTCTTCCAGCAACTCGATGCTGCCGCTTCTCAAGGCCCGTTCGTGCGTTATCTCCTGCGGCAATTTCAAAGAGAAAGTGAAGCCATCCGGCGTGCGCTTCATCCAACTCTCGAAAGTTGACGCGGGAGGAATCGCGTAAAAGGTCGAATCAACTTCAACCGTCTCAAACGCACGCGCATAGACTTCGAGCATCTCTGCGGCGCGTGTGCCGTGCGGATAGAAGATGCTCGTGCCGCCCGCGCCCGTCACCCAATCATCGTAGTTCCATCCCTGACAGCCGACGTGAACGCTTTGCTGGATTTTGGAAAGAGGCATAAAAGTTTAGGCTTGGAATCGGACAAAACTATTTTCGGTTGCGTGTTGGTCGCGCGATAATTCACCGCAGAGACGCGGAGAGCGCAGAGTTTACGCAGAGAATTGCATTTTCTCTGCGCCCGCTCTGTGTCCTCTGCGTCTCTGCGGTGACTGTCCTTGACCCTCCACGCGCCTCAAAAAATCATCCAGACCATTTTAATTCCGGCACACGATGAGATTGATAATACACAGCACGCGCTGCTCAACACGCACAAGTTGAAGTCCGGCGCGTCGCGCTTCGTCAGCCGTGCGGCGATTGAAGTGGTCGTCGAAGAGCGGCACAGTCACGAGACTGAGCGCGTCGAAGAGGAAACCGAGCAGACCTTTTGGGCGGACGTGCTCCAGCAACGCAATCGTTCCATTCGGGCGCACGACGCGGCGCAACTCTGCGAAAGCCTTTTGTGGAGATGCCACCGAACAGAAGACGAGCGTGGCAAAGGCCGCGTCAAACGAAGCATCTGGAAAAGGAAGTTGCTCGGCGCTTGTTTGAACAAGATGCACGCTCTCAGGTCTCTCTTTGCCGCGCGCACGTTTGAGCATCTCGCAACTCAACTCGCTCGCAACGCCGTGCGCGCCGCGCGGATAAAAAGGAAAGTTCAAGCCTGTGCCCGCGCCGACTTCGAGGATGCGGCTCTTCGTGGGCAGCGCGCTTAAAGTTTGAGCGCGCAGGCGTGCGAGAAATCTACGATCAAGCGGGGCGAAGAACTGGTCATAGTGCACGGCCAGCCGATCATAAACGGTTGGCTTGTGGAATCGTTGATGCGCTCTCTTGTTCATCTGAATTAAAGAACTTGACTCATTATTGAGGCTGACGTATTGTCCTGTGGCTTGATTTCGGCACTGCGCTCGTAAAAATTACTTCGTACTAAATCCGGTCTTCAAATCAACGGCTTCGCCGTACAGCTTAACGAAAGGAACGAGAGATGAACAATCTGGCGTACACATCACAGAGCGTCGAAACCATCGGGCCAAAAGTGGAAGAGAAAATTCGTGAGGAGATTGGCGCGCCCGCTCCTTTGCCATATCAAGTCGAGGGCGGTGGCGCAGACACTGCGACCGTCGGAAGTTTCTTCAAAGACATTGGCGCGGCGCTTGTCGGCGGCAACTCGGAAGTGCTCTTCAATCTTCTTTTCGAGCTTCCGCAACCACGACCCGTTCACCTGCAAGTCTCCATGAATCGTCAGGGCGTCGGCTCGCACGCAGGGCTTCTGCTCTATTCGGCGAGACTTGCGAAACCCGTCGCCGGAGAGGTGTGGCTCGAAGACCCGAAGACCTTCGGCAAGTCGAAGTTCACGGGCGAACCGACAGCGAGCGCCAGGCTCAACGCCAACGGTGATCTTATCAAACGCGCCAACAATCTGGCGCGCGTCGAGTCGCAATCCGGCGGCCTTAAACTCAAGATCAAAAGATTCTGTAAGATCATCCCGCAACCGGACGGAGGCTCAATGCTCGTCCTCAGCACTTTGCCGCGACCAATTAAGATGGGATTCGGCGCTTCGGTGGACGCAGTGGAGTTTGCAGAAATCGCTTCAATCATTGAGGCAGCGCTCTGATGGCTTCCGATCATAAGGCATCTACGCTGTCAGCGCAGCATCATAATTACCTGACGCTCGCGTCCGCCATCAAACTCACAAAGGAAGATGCCCTGCCAACGGCCAAGCTGTAATTCGCCGCTATGAAAGGGAACAGTGACGCTTGAACCGACGAGACTCGCTTTGATGTGGGCGTCGGAGTTTTCTTCGCCGTGACGAAATCCCATGCCGTGCTGTGGGATGAGCGTGCGCAGTGCGTGCAGCATGTCGGAGGCCACGTCCGGGTCGGCGTTCTCGTTGATGGTCAGCCCGGCGGTCGTGTGCTGCACGTAGAGCACGCACAATCCTTCACGCTCGCCGGATTCTTTCAATCTACGTCGCACTTCATCTGTGAATTCGACAAGCTGTTCGCGCTCACGCGAGCGAACCTTAATGATGTACATGAGCTTCTCGTTTGCTTGCAGGCTGCACCCTCAAAGAGTTTGACGCGCCTTCGATAGAGATTGCCGAAGTCTATCGGAGTTCGTCAAGAGATGGAGAACGCCTGATAGCAGTAAGCAAATGAAGATGGCCGCGAAAGAATTTTCAACGCAGAGAACGCAGAGGGTCACAGCGGATAAGAGAAGAAAAAGCCTTTAGAATTCTCAGCCTGAAATTTGAAACCTCAAATCTGCTCTTTCAATCTCTATCTTGCCTCTGCGACCCTTGGCGTCCTCTGCGTTTAATTTGCAGGTTTATACCCACTCGCAAGCTGATAAATCATGCTGCTGGCTTCCTCAGTTGCTCTTCTCGCATTTCTCGCTTGTCTTGTCCCAAAGCGGCTCGATCAATTCCTGTATCTTGACGAGATCGGCAGGCCGTAGTTTTGCACTACCGGGATACCATGAAGTGCTGTAGGTTTTCGTTGAGCCATCGCTTGCGCGCCATCGGAGCGTCAGGCTCGTGGTCGGCTGATCGCAGCAGATCGGATGCGCCGGATCATCGTATCTATCCTTCCACTCGGCAAATTTGGCTGACGCAATCGCCTGCTTGAGCGCGCGTAAATCTTTGGCTGCGAGTTTCTCTTTGAGCGAGCAATCAACGACTGAACTACCGCGTGCGAAATGTTCTGACGTGACGCTGATGTCGCCTGCGGAGTTGAGGCTCACGCTGCTCTTGGTTGGACGCATTCCACCGCTTCTATTGATCTCTATCAGCCACGCGCCCTTCGCCTGCGGAAGCGTGAGAACGATCCGTTTCACCTCTTGCCTGACGAAAAAATTGCCCGGCCTGTCAATAAAGCCTTCGCGTCCGCCGCCAAGTTTGATACGGGCCTGATCTATCTCGCCGAAGCGATTGAATTCTTCAGAGCCTTGTTGATTGCGCCCGTGCGCGACGAGTGAAAGCAGCAGCAAGACGAGACACAGAACGAACACGACTATCCTTTTCATCATCGCTTTATCCCTCTACTTCAACGGAGTGAAACTTTTGAGCGTGGCCGAAGAGTTCTTAAGGATTAGTTTTGGCGGGTCTCATCTCATCAGGGATGATTTTCCACCCGCCCTCTTTAACGAAGTTCAGCGAAATCCATTGGCCGCCATTGGCCTCTTTAACTTTCACGTCCAGCGTCGCCGTGTCGCCGCTAAGACGTTCATTGCGTGGCTCAGCCTCGAAATTAGAGAAGTCTGCGGCAGAAGCGGCCAGATAATCCTCGACCGACTGATTCTTCTCTTTGGCCTTCCTCTCAGCCCGCTCAAGATAACTGCTCGCCGCCAGCTTCTTCATCGCGGCTCCGTCTTTCTTCTGGGCGGCGGCAGAGAATGATTTATAAGCCTCTGTCGGCGACGAGGCCCCTTCCTTATTGCACGCCGTGAGCGCGAGGGCTATCAGGGTGATGAGCAGAGCAATCTTCCATTTGTGCATACCTGACCCTTCCACTTTCCTCGATGACTGTTAGATGATTGAGCGCGCCACGATTGAGTCTCGAAATAAAGTCTCTGGAAAAACGGGCGTATGTTATAGCCGTTTCAGTTTGCGCGCAAGACTTATGTTGATGAGCGGTGGTAGTACAGGCTGCGACTTGTTGAGGCTGAAAAAAATAAAGTCCCCAACCTTCTCTCAGCAGGTCGAGGGCTAATGTTAAATGAACCGGCGCCGCTAATTTTTACACGCGCCTTTTGCGGCGCAAGAGCATCCAGCCTGACGGTAACACTGCCGCCGCCAACACGATCTTGATCGCATCGCCGATGAGAAACGGCGCGACGCCGACATCCCACGCAAACGCAGCCCCAGTGAAGCGCGCGAGCCATGCCCAGCCGCTCAACAGGATCACGAGTGAGCCTAAGCACATCGCCGCCGCCGCAGTTAAAAAGCGTCTGTCCCATCCGCGCTCCGCGAGCAGTCCGACGCCGAATGCCGCAATCGGATACGCGAGCAGATAGCCGCTCGTCGGACTGAACAACAGACGCCCGACGCCGCTCCCGCCCGCCGCGAAGAAGGGCAGACCGCTCGCGCCTTCAATCAGATAAGCGAACATCGCCAGCGCGCCGAGACGCGGCCCCAACAGCGCGCCCGTCAACAGCACCGCGAAGGTTTGCCCTGTGATGGGCACGAGCGGCAACGGAATGACAACCTGCGCGGCCAGCGCCGTCAGGAGACTGAAGGCGACGACCAGTGCGAGCGAGCGTATCCAGTCCAGAGGCGCAAGCACCGCGCTCGTCAATGTTTCAGCTTTAGCGTAAGAAGTATTCATGGTCTTAGATTCTCAGGCCACAGGTCTAAAGTTTCTCAGACATCCTGGCAACGGACGCGAAAAGAAACGACTGAATTATAAGATAACGACAAGTGATAAGTATCAGGGTTTTGATGAAACTCGCTCCTCACCTGATCCTCATTACTACTTTTTCTCATTAACGGCAACTTCCCCGTCTCTATCCTTCGCTTTGTCAGCATTGGATTGATTGTTTGGAAGCAAGTCTGAAGGTAAGACATGTGTTGCTTGAGGGTCAAATGTAGATAGCTCTTCTACAAGTGTTCGACCATCATCTAAACAGAATTGCAATGTCATGTCGCGGTATTCACGCTGACACTGAGGGCAGTATTTGACCTCTTTACTTTTCTCTCCTGTGCTGACTTCGCTCGAATGAGCCTGCTCTGTTTTAATTCTCATCCCGTAGAACGAGCGCCAGACGAAGAAGAGCGAGATGAGGAAGAATGCGCCAGCCAGATAATGAGTCAAGGCCGTGTCGCCGTTGTTACTTCTGGTGAGACTCACAGCCAATTCAACCGCCAGCAAGCCGAACAGCGTCGTGAACTTGATGACCGGGTTGAGCGCGACGGACGACGTATCTTTGAACGGATCACCGACGGTGTCGCCGACGACCGTTGCATCGTGCAGCGCTGTTCCCTTCGCTTTGAGTTCCACTTCGACGACCTTCTTCGCGTTGTCCCATGCGCCTCCGGCGTTCGCCATGAAGATCGCCTGGTAGAGTCCGAAGATGGCAATCGAAAACAGGTAACCGATGAAGAAGAATGGCTCGACGAAAGCGAAGGCGAGTGTCGAGAAGAAGACCGTCAGGAAAATATTGAACATCCCTTTCTGCGCGTACTGCGTGCAAATCTGCACGACCTTCTTGCTGTCTTCAACCGATGCCTTCTCGACTCCTTCGAGCCTGATATTCGCTTTGATGAACTCGACCGCGCGATAAGCTCCGGTCGTGACGGCCTGCGTTGACGCGCCTGTGAACCAGTAGATGATCGCGCCGCCCGTAATCAGTCCGAGCACGAACGGGGCGTGCAGCAGCGACAGGCTGTTGATGGCCGCCGTATTGTTCAGCTTGTCCGTCAACAACATAATGATCGAGAAGATCATCGTCGTCGCTCCGACCACAGCCGTGCCGATGAGCACGGGCTTGGCCGTCGCTTTGAAAGTATTGCCTGCGCCGTCGTTCTCTTCCAGCAGATGCTTGGCACGCGCGAAGTTGACATCGAATCCGAAATCTTTCTTGATCTCCGCTTCGACATCCGGCACTTGCTCGATGAGCGACAGTTCATAAACCGACTGCGCGTTGTCTGTGACGGGGCCGTAGGAATCAACGGCAATCGTGACCGGCCCCATGCCGAGGAAGCCGAAGGCGACGAGTCCGAAGGCGAAGACGGGCGCAACCTGGATCAACGTAGTTGACGACACCATTAGCTCGTCCAGCCCCTGCGTGCTGAAAAGAAAAGCGAGTCCCATCAGTGCGACGATACTGATGCCTAACCAGTAAGCGGAGAAGTTTCCGGCTACCAGACCCGACAGAATGTTGAGCGACGCGCCGCCTTCTTCTGACGAGCGAACCACTTCCTTGACGTGCCCTGAGTCGGTTGAAGTGAAGACCTTGACCAGTTCTGGAATGATCGCGCCCGCGAGCGTGCCGCAAGAGATGATCGAAGCTAACTTCCACCAGAGCGTCGTATCACCTTTGAGATCAGGGATGATGAAATACGACACGATGAAAGTCAGCACAACAGAAACGATGGATGTAATCCAGACGAGCGATGTCAGCGGAGCCTCGAAGTTCATCGTGTCCTTATTGGCGTAACGCGCCTTAGCGATTGCTCCATTGATGAAATACGAGAAGGCGCTGGCGATAATCATCATGATACGCATCACGAAGAGCCAGACGAGAAGTTGTATCTTGACCGTATCGCTCGGCACGGCCAGCAGAATGAAGGTGATGAGTGCCACACCCGTCACGCCGTAAGTCTCAAAGCCATCTGCACTGGGGCCGACAGAGTCGCCCGCGTTATCGCCAACGCAGTCCGCGATCACGCCCGGATTGCGCGCGTCGTCTTCCTTAATCTTGAAGACGATCTTCATCAGGTCAGAGCCAATGTCCGCGATCTTCGTGAAGATGCCGCCAGCGATGCGTAGCGCCGCCGCGCCAAGCGATTCGCCAATAGCAAAACCGATGAAGCACGGCCCGGCATATTCGCCGGGAATAAACAGCAAGATGCAGAGCATGATTAAAAGCTCGATACTAATGAGCATCATACCGATACTCATTCCGGCTCGGAGCGGAATCGCGTAAATCGGATAAGGCTTGCCACCGAGTCCGGCGAAGGCTGTGCGCGAGTTGGCGAATGTATTAACCCGAATGCCGAACCACGCGACGCCGTAACTGCCAGCGATGCCGACCAGACTGAACGCCAGAATGATGATGACCCGCGACGCCTCAAACTTCAGCAGCACGCCGAAGTAGAGCACGATGATGACGGCGATGAAGGCTTCGAGGATGAGAATGAACTTGCCCTGCGTGATGAGATAGGTCTTGCAGGTTTCGTAAATCAACTCGGAGATTTCTCGCATCGCGCGATGCACGGGCAGCTTCTTCAAGTTCATGTAGATGGCGAGGCCGAAGGCCATGCCGAGCGCGCAGAAGATGAGTCCGACCATCAGGAGCGTGCGCCCGTTGATGGCATTATTCAGAAACATACCCTTTGAAAGATCGGGCAGTGTCAGACTAGCCTCTCCTCCGACCTCCGATGTTGCGGCCAGCGCCGACATTGCGTTAAAGGCCACAAGCGAAGCAATACCCGCGAGAGCCAGCACGCTGCGTCTGGCTCGCCGGGCGAATGATGAAAGACGTTGATGAGATCGGCGTGAGACCCTCTTGCTGATAAAGGCGAGCAACAATAAACTGATGCCGGGAATAAAATAGAGCGACAAATTCTCCACGATGGCGAGATTCCTTTCTGTTCGTTAAATAAATTAGTGAGACAGGAATTTTCTGAAAGCGCCTCACCTCAAGAACACGACAAGACAGACCGATGGACACAGGAAGCGCGTCCCCCCTGTCTCTACTACTCAAAAGCCAAGTCGCGCTAAAAGCGGTTATTATGGCCGATTTATGATTGAACTGTCCACTGAAGGAGGCAAACGATATTGATTCCGTAGAATGTTTTGCTGTCCATGACGACTCCACGCTGGAAGTGTAAACTTGCCTGCGAAACTCCCAAGTGAGATATAATGGTTGAGCAAGTCTTCGGTGATGAGATAGCGGAAAGGCGGTCAGCAGTGACGGACGAAGAGAGACAACGCCAGATGGATTTTATTCTCAACCAGCAGGCTCAGTTTGTCACTAACATGCAGAAGCTGGAAGAAGCGGACACGCAGGCAAACAAGCGTATTGACCGCTTGGAGCGCGTCTTAAAACTGGCTCTCCGCGCTGGCCTGCGCGAGAGAAAAGAGAGACGCGAGAGCACCAAAGAAGCCCGCGAGGATATTAAAGAAATCCGCGAGAGCCTCAAGGCACTCATCGCTTCACAGTCACACACGGATCAACGTCTCAATGCGTTAATTGATGTGGTCAACGAAGGCCGGAACGGAAAATCCTAAACGATCTTTTTACTTTGACCTCACAGCACGCTTGCTTCAGCCAGCCCCGATTCCGGCGTTGTCTCCGGGCGCTTCCTGCCACTCGTCCAACGCCGCACGGAATCAATGAGCACAATAACCGCCGCCAGCATCAGGATCGCAGTCAACGCGACGTTGATCTTGCCTTGAATGGCCGTCTCAGGTTTTTGTGTGAGCGGCCAGAAATTATCGGTGATGGATTTCCATCCCGCGACGAGCGTCGTCGTCGCAACGAATGAGAGCGGCATGATGGTCGTCCAACTGTAACGCCCCTTGCCCATGTTGAAGAGAATCGTCGTCGCCACGCAGAGCGCGACGGAGGCGAGGAGTTGATTGGCGATGCCGAACATCGGCCAGATGGTCGAGATCGAGCCTGACCAGATAAACGCAGCCCACCCGAAAACGACCAGCGCCGTCGTGATGAGCGAGCCGGGCAACCAGTTCGGCGCTTCAAACTTTTGATAGAACCTCCCGCCGAACTCTCCGACCAGAAAGCGTGCGACGCGCGTGCCCGTGTCAATCGTCGTCAGGATGAAGAGAGCTTCAAACATGATGGCGAAGTGATACCAGTATTTCATCAAGCCTGAGAGTCCCGGAATGCCCTCGAAGATTTTGGCGATGCCGAGCGCGAGCGTGACCGCGCCGCCCGTGCGCCCGCGCAAATCCTTTTCGCCCGATTCTTTTTCGAGACGATCAATCTCCTTTGGTTGAAGATCAAAATCCCCGCCCGTGTGTTCGTCCACCATTCGCACATACGCAGACTTCTGCGCCGCAGTCTGTTGCGACGTATTGATGGCGAAGTAGTCGCCCGGAAAGAGCGACGTGGCCGCGATCAACGCGACGACGCCGACGACGCCCTCCATCAACATGCCGCCGTAGCCGATGACACGCGCGTCCGTCTCCTTCGCAATCATCTTGGGCGTCGTGCCCGAAGAGATCAGCGCGTGGAAGCCGCTGATCGCGCCGCACGCAATCGTGATGAAGACGAACGGATAAACCTTGCCCGGAATGACCGGCCCACCTCCCGACACAAACGGCGTCAACGCAGGCATGTTCAGATGCGGCGCGACGATGATGACGCCGATGATGAGAAAAGCGACCGTCCCGATCTTGAGATACGACGAAAGATAATCGCGCGGGCAGAGCAGCATCCAGACGGGCAGCACGCTGGCGATGAAGCCGTAAGCTGCCATCATAATGATGATCGTCGTGCGCGAGAACGTGAAGCTCGACGCCCAGGAGGAGTTTGCGATGACTCCGCCTAAGAACACCGCGAACAGAAGTCCAACGACACCGATGACGCTCGCTTCAACGATATGTCCGGGACGGATGCGATACATGTAAAGTCCCATCAAGAGCGCCAGCGGAATCGTGAAGCCAACTGTGAACGTGCCCCAGGGAGATTCTGCGAGCGCGTTGACGACGACGAGTCCCAAGCCTGCGAGCGCAATCACGACGATGAAGAGAATCGCCACGCCCGCGACCAGACCTGAGAGCGGGCTAATCTCCGTGCGCGCAATCTCGGCGAGAGATTTCCCGCGCCTGCGAACGCTGCCGACGAGAATCATAAAGTCGTGCACAGCGCCGCCCAGACACACGCCGATCACCAGCCATAAGAGTCCCGGCAGGAATCCGAACTGTGCCGCGAGCACTGGCCCCACGAGTGGCCCCGCGCCGGAGATGGCTGCGAAGTGATGGCCGAACAGCACCCACTTGTTCGTCGGATAATAGTTGTGCCCGTCCGCCATCGTCTTCGACGGCACAGGCCGCGCGTCATCAAGCGCCAGAACTTTCGCCGCGAGAAAAGCGGAGTAGTAGCGATACGCAATTGCCATCACACACAACGCGCCGATGATGATTGGTAAAGCACTCATGCGATAATCCTCCTCCGTGAGAGACTATCAAGGATAATGATTATTCTTTTGGCAGCCAGCGCAAAAACTATCGGTTAGCGAGAGAGACAATAAACCTACGCCTGTCTCAAAGCAAACTCCGACCTTAACAGGCGCGCCCGCCCGAAGGCACGCCCAGAAGATTCTGGTTGATTTTCTTGTCGCAGAACGGTTAAGCTGCACAGGTCGTGGGAGGCAACTTGGTCGGGTCTGCAAAATTTCCGGCAATGCTTTCGGACACACTACTACTGAGCCGCACGTGAAGCTCTCACGGCAGCCTGGAAAGTTTTGAATTAAGCGAGCCGCTTAGAAGATTGACAGCACGCTTTGGAGCAGGCTGAGCGCGGCCTCCGTCACCGGATCAACTGCAACCACGTCTTGGGTCGCTGTCCCGGTGGCAATCGTTGCGCTCGGAGTTGACGTATCCGCCATCATAGAAGGCGGCGGTGGTGGCGGATCAACTACGCCGGGGGTTTGCATATCACCAGCAAAAGCAGAAAAGGTGAATACCAGCGTCAGAACTACTGCGGCGCAAAATTGTCGAAGATTTTTCATTCTCTTTCTCCTAGTGACTTCTTGTAAGCAGAAAAGTGGTCGAATGTTGAGACCAACCAAAGCTACGAACGAACGCATGGTAGCACTGTACCAAGCTGAAACATCACTTCGCAAATTATTTTGCGAAACACAGAAAGGTGTAATCTCCGTATGAATTTAGCATCTCAAGCCGTCCAGCGGATAGACAGCCGCGGTCTTAGCCTTAACGAGCGAGCGTTGCTGCGTTGTCAACTCGCAAAGGAACTGGAAGATTCGGGCAACTACGAGGCAGCCCGTGAAGCGATGGGTGAGTTCTGGCAGCGCATCGGGAAGCGCCCGCACATTAAAGGTCTCGATCAACGCGCTACTGCGGAAGTGTTGTTGCGTGCCGGGTCTCTCTCAGGATGGATCGGCAGTGCCAACCAGATAGATGGCGCACAGGAGAGCGCCAAAGACCTTATCACCAAGAGCGCAACAATCTTTGAGAAGTTGCAGGAAACGGAGAAAGTTGCCGAGGCATATATTGATCTTGCAATCTGCTACTGGCGCGAGGGCGCTTTCGACGAAGCGCGCGTGACACTGCAAGAGGCACTGACTCGACTCTCTGATGAAAACAGTGAGCAAAGGGCACGGGCTTTACTGAATAGTGCAGTAATCGAAATATCACTAAATCAGTTCAACGACGCTCTTAATATTCTGAAAAAAGCTACGCCTTTATTTGAAGAGAGCCAAAGCCAACCAGCTAAGGGTAGATTCCATAATCAACTCGCTCTCGTATTAAAGAAACTCGGCGTAACAGAACAGCGCGAGGACTACACGGATCGGGCACTGGTTGAGTATGCAGCCGCAAGTTATCACTTCGAGCAAGCCGGGCAGACACGCTATCGTGCGCGCGTCGAAAATAACTTAGGATTTTTATTCTTAACCAAGGGGAAATTCACAGAAGCGCACGAGCACCTGGATCGCGCACATCTTCTTTTCACCAGCCTCAAAGACAGTGGTAGCGCTGCGCAGGTGGACGACACGCGCGCGCGCATCTTTCTGGCGCAGAAGCGAAATGCCGAGGCTGAGAAAATCTCGCGCGGCGCTGTTCGCACGCTGGAACAGGGCGATGAGCAGGCGCTGCTGGCCGAAGCATTGACGACGAATGGTGTCGCGCTGGCACGTCTGGGACGTTACGAAGAGTCGCGTTTGACGTTGGAGCGCGCGATTGCTATTGCGTCGCAAGCGGGTGATAACGAAAGCGCGGGCGTGGCTGCGTTGACGATTGTCGAAGAGTTGAGCGCACGTCTCAACATCGTCGAGATGACCAATCTCTACGAGCGTGCTGACGAAGCGCTCGCCAATTCGCAGAACTCTGAAACGCTCACACGATTGCGTGCCGTTGCGCGTCACGTGCTGGAAGCTGGGCGCGAGCGCGTTAAAAAGTCTGCTCCGCCAAACTTCGTCTATGCAGATGAGCAGACGGCGGAGCTTCTCCGCGCGGCTCATCGGATCGCCAGCACGCAAGCGCCGGTGCTGATTACGGGCGAGACGGGCACGGGTAAAGAATTGCTGGCGCGCATGATTCACGAGTGGAGTGGTCGCGCCGGACAGTTCATCGCCATCAACTGCGCGGCGCTGACAGAGCCGCTGCTCGAATCAATTCTCTTCGGCCATCGCAAAGAGAGCGTCACCGACGCGGCTCAGGACAGCGCGGGCGCTGTTCGACAGGCTGCGGGCGGCACACTGTTTCTGGACGAGATCGCTGAGTTGAGCCTGGCTAATCAAGGCAAGCTCCTGCGACTGATTGAACAAGGCGAGACGTATCCTCTCGGCGCGCCCGCGCCTGAACGAGTTGATCTACGAATCATCGCCTCGACCAATCACAATCTCACAGAGCAGGTCGCCGAGCGCCAGTTCCGCGACGATCTGCTGTATCGTCTCAACACTTTTCATCTGGAAATTCCGCCGCTCAGAAAGCGACCGGAAGATGTCTCCGCGCTCGCCGCGCAGTTCGCCAGAGAATTTACCGAGCGACACAACAGGCATGTGAGTTTCACGCCCGAAGCTCTCGAAGCCATGCGCCGTCTGCCACTCAGAGGCAACGCGCGCGAGTTGCGCTCGTTGATTGAGCGGACAGTGTTGACGGCTGTCGAGGGAACGAAGATCACGCGAGAGGCGGTCGAAGTGATTGCGGCGCGACAGACGAACCATGCGGCGCTGGCCGATGCGTGGGCCGGATGTTCATTTGAAGAAGAGGTCTTACGCTACGAAGCCAGCCTCGTCAAACTCGCGCTTGAGAACAGCAAAGGCAGCGTGACGCGCGCCGCACGACTGCTCGGCGTCTCTCACCAACGACTCTGCTCAATGCTTCAGGGACGGCATACAGACCTGCTCCCCTCCAAAAAGCCTGCGCAAAAACGCAAGCGCAGCATCATCAAGAAGCGGCGCTAACAGCAAATAGTAAGTTGCCAATGGTAAATGGTGAATAGAGGGAACGCGCTTTCTTCTATTCACCATTTACCATTCACGAATCTTTATCTTGCGTGCCGCGAGTTCCGCGATGAACGAATCGGGCGGGACTGCGCGTTCCTGCGGGATCGCACCTTTCATTTTGGTCAGCCCACGCGCCATCATCTGCGCGATGATTGAAGCGGGAAAGGCAGTCGTCCGCATCATCGCGCTCAAGCCTGTGCTTTCATCAAAACGATCAACGATGTCGTAACGCATCTCGCGCCGCACGCCTTCCGCAATCCCACGAAACTCTACGCGAATCAGAACCACATCCGGCTCGTCTGACGGGAGATGTCGCGTCAGCATCTCGCCCAGGACGCGACGCGGGCTGACACGTGCGCCATCAAGTTCCATCTCTACGCTGCTGGCGAGTCCCAAATCTATGAGCAACTTGAAGCGCTCGCAGTGGCCCGGATAGCGAATCGTTTTGTAGTCGAGTTCACGGACGCGCCCCGTGAAACTTTCGGGCAATGTGGAAGTTCCACCGGAAGTTTGAAACGCCTCCATCTCACCGAACGGCTCTGGAAATTCAAGACGCTCAAGCTCCGTCATCGAATCAACTTCGACGATGCGGCCTCCGCGGATGACGCGCGCACGCTCGACATATTCGTTAATCAAACCTTCGACGGAAAAGACGATCTGATAATCGAGCGGCGGACGCGGCTGCTGCGGCAAGCCGCCGACGCGAATGTGAACTTCGTCAAGACGCTCGAACCTTTGCGCGCCGTGCGCGACGAGAACAGAGACCATGCCGGGCGCAAGTCCGCAGTCTGGAATGATGTTGATGCCTGCCGCGCGTGCCGCTTCGTCGAGCGCGAGTTCTTCGTCAACGACCGAGTTGTTGCCGCCTAGATCGCAGAAGTTGACGCGCGCTTCTACAGCCCCCCGCGCCAGCCGCAGGTTGTGATGATAGACGACGCAACTAATCGCCGCGTCGTGACCGCGCATTAACTCAATTACCTGTTGGCTGTTCGTCACATCAACCTGCGCGGGCGTCAGCTTGTCGCTCTTGATTGTTTCCGCGACCGCGCGTGCGCGCTCAAAATCTAAGTCAGCGAGTGTGACGGCCTCGACATCCGAGCTATGCGCCAGATCGTAAGCTGCGCCGAGTCCCATTCGGCCAGCACCGAGTACAAGGATTTTCATAGAAAGAAGTCTAGCGAGTCTGTCGAGTCTGTCGAGTCTAGCGAGTTCGTTCGATCAAATTTGGGATGAGCGAAGTCGTTGTGACAGCGCCATAGTCATCCGTGAAATTTCTTCGAGCAAGTCATACAATTTCGAGAAGGAATCATGGCTGATATATTTCAAGTCGAGAGCGACGTAAAGATGTGATTGAACCTCAGAGACCGAGCCACGCGCTATGTTCAGAAAGTTAGCAAATTCCTTGTCAGAGCGTCTGCCATGTCCTTCAGCTATGTTAGCCCTAATGGAAACAGAGGCTCGACGAATTTGATCCCGCAATCCAAAGTCTCTGGCGAAATTGTTTTCGGTCGTAAGCTCATAGATCAGACTTGTGACTAGCCGCGCTTTTTGCTAGGCTTGTATCTCCTCGAATTTCTTAAACGTCGCCACTTTCTCAATCACTCGCTAGACTCGCCAGACTTGATAGACTCGCTAGACTCTTATGACCTTGTGACAGTTTTCCAATGCCTCTCTAAATATTCCGCGATGCGTGTAAGCGGGAAGGTCAGCAGCAGGTAAAAGATTGCGACTACCGGCCAGATGGTCAGTGGCGAGGCGTAGCGGCTGGCCGCTTCCTGTCCCGTGCGTGTTAGTTCGGTCAACCCGATGATTGCGACGAGCGATGAATCTTTCAGAAGTGCGATGCCTTCATTTGTCAATGGCGGGACGACGCGGCGAAAAGTTTGCGGCAGGATGATGCGGCGCATGGCCTGCGCCTGCGACATGCCGAGTGCGCGCGCTGCCTCCGTCTGTCCGACATCAATAGAGAGGATTCCCGCGCGAAAAATCTCAGAGATGTATGCTGCGCTATTTAACGTGAGGGCAATGATGCCGCTCCAGAAAGGAGGAATACTGATGCCGAAAGAGGGAAGCACGAAATAGATGAAAAGTATCTGGACGAGCAACGGCGTGCCACGCACTATCTCCACATAAACGGCTGCCGGAATTTTGAGCACGCGCGCCGATTGAACGCGCGCCAGAGCCAGCAGCAATCCAATCGGCAAGCCAAACAACAAGCTGAGAAAAGCGAGTTGCGCAGTCAGCCAGACGCCTTTCAGAAAAGTCGGGAAAAGTCTCTTCACCAGCTCAAAATCAAAAGCTCTCGGATTGGTCCTGGCTGCTTCCTGCTCTGCCGCTTTCTCCGCCGCTTCGCCGAACCACTTCATGTGAATCTGGTCATACTCGCCGCTCTCCCTGATCTTCTTAAGCGCGGCATTGATGGCTTGCTGTAAATCTTTGCTCTCGGCGGCCAGCGCGATGCCGTACTTCTCATCGGTGAAAGGCTTGCCGACGGTCTTCAGCTCACGAAAACTCTGGCGAATCATGTAACGCACAGTTGGCGCATCAGTCACCACAGCATCTATCCGCCCGTTCTTCAGGTCGAGCAGCGCAAGGTCTATCGTGTTGTACTTGGCAACGGTGATGCCTTGAATTTTCTCAAGCTCATATTGCCCAGTCGTGTTGATCTGCACGCCGACGGTTTTGCCGCGTAGCTCGTTTGTAGTCGTCACCCCTTGCGTGTCGCCACGCACGGCGATCAACTGTCCCGCATCGTAGTACGGGTCGGAAAAGAGCATCGTCTTGCTTCTGTCTTCAGTGATTGTGACGGCGGACATCACCGCATCGAACGAGCCGTTTTGCAGCGCGGGAAAGATGCCGTCGAAGCTCGCGTTGGTGAACTTAGCCTTCACGCCAAGCTCGCGCGCAATAGCGTTGCCGAGATCAATGTCGAAGCCTGAGAACTCTCCGCCCTCAGCCGTCTCAAACGGCGGATAAGTGGCATCCGTGCCGATGCGTAGTTCACCGCTCTGCTTAACACGCTGAAGCGCCGACTGCGCAAGCAGGCTCACAGGAAAAAGGAACAACAGAAAAAGCGTTAAGGCAGCGCGCCTGATGTGTTGGCTCATGTGATCTCTTACTCTTCCTGTCCGAGATTGTTCCGTGTGCTTGGTGTTCCTATGCCTTTCCCTTCGCCGGTTAAAGATGGATTACTTGAGATTGTTTCCGCAGGCAAGATTTGTGTTGCTTGTGGATCAACTGAAGTTAGCTCATTTACAAGAGGTATACCATCATCTAAACAGAATTGTAGAGTTGTATCCTTATAAGAGCGCCGACATTTAGGGCAGTATTTAACTGCCTCGCCTTCATCTTGAAAACTCTGCATGAAAGCGCGCGTTTCAGCTTTCTGCGGATTGCCGAAGACTTCTTCGATAGTGCCGGATTCGACCGCGTGGCCGCCCTCAAAATAAATCACTTGATCGGAGATGCGACGCGCAAAGTTCATGTCGTGCGAGACGACGACGAGCGTCTTGCCGAGATCGTCGAGAGCGCGCAGCATCCGCGCGACGCTCTGGATCAACTGCGGATCGAGCGCCGAGGTCGGCTCGTCAAAGAGAATCACTTCCGGCTCCATCGCCAACGCGCGTGCGATGGCAACGCGCTGTTGCTGGCCGCCGGAAAGCTGCGCCGGATAATGTTCCTCTTTATCTGCGAGGCCGACTTTGTGCAGGTACTGTCGCGCTACATCTTCCGCTTCCTTGCGCGGCATCCCTTTGACGGTCATCGGCGCTTCCGTGCAGTTGTCGAGTGCGGTCAGGTGCGGGAAGAGATTGAAATTTTGAAAGATGATGCCGACGCGCTGGCGCAGACGCCGCGTCAACTCCTTCTCTTCGGCGGGCGTGAGCTTGCGCTCTTCCGTGCCGACGACTTCGACATCGCCGATCTTCAGTCGCCCGCGATCAAAGCGTTCGAGACGATTCATGCAGCGCAGCATGGTTGATTTGCCGCAACCAGAAGGGCCGAGGATGGTGGTTAGTTGCCCGTCCTTAATTTGAAACGTGGCATGATTGAGAACGGTGTTTGAACCGTAACGCTTAACGATGTCTGTGACTTCGATCACGTCTTGCTCCCGATAAGTTTTGACTTCAAATAATAGAACGCGCTCTGACCGAACGAGATTTGCGGCGGAGCATAACAAAAGATCAGTGAAAAGTGAAAAGTGAAAAGTGAATAGTGAAGAGCTGTTTCTAACTTTTCACTTTTCACTTTTCACTTTTCACTATTCTTTTGTTAGACTCCGCTTCGATTCCACTATTGTCAGAAGCCCATGCCAGAACGCGATGTGACATCTCGTCCGGTTCACGAGAACCTAGACACGGCTTATGTTAATCTGGCCGCGTTGCTGGGCTACTTGCGGCAGCGCGAGTTTGTCGGACGCATTCATGTCGAGTTGGACGAGTATGATGCTGACGTTTTCCTGAATGCTGATGAGCAGCCGCACGTGCGCGAGACGGATCATCTGACGGGTCGGCAGGCCGAAGGCGAAGATGCCTTGCAACGCTTGCTCGTGCGTGCGCGTGAGCCGGGCGGACTCGTCAGCATTTATGAGAATGTCGAAGGAGAGATGGGCGATGAGGTTGCACCTGCGATTCCATTTGCTTCGGCTGAAGAGTTAGCGGACGATGCGGACGTGCCGGACGAAGAAAGGGAATGGCGTGAGTTGTTAAATTTGAGCGGCGAGTTGATTGGAACAATTGAGCGCGCGGCGTTAAGCGCGGGCGCGGATTTCGCAAGCATCTTTCTCGCGGCGCGTTTGAGCCTGGCGGACGATTACTCATTTCTCGATCCATCGGCGGGACGTTTTGATTACGCGAACGGAGTCGTCCGCCTTCGCGCACAGCCGAATACCAAAGCTTATGTTGCGAGCTTAACCGAAGCGATGCATCGCGTCGTTGACAAAATCGCAACCGGCCCGCGTCGCGCCAGCATCCGCGAGCGCGTCGCACTCGAACTGGCGGTGCTTGCGCGCCGTCGTCAATCGCAACTGGCGAAATTCAATTTCACTCCGCAGCTTAATCGCATCGCGGGCACACGTGTGTTGTAGTGGGAAGACGACGAGTGGATTTTTGTCGGAGAAGAACAGGGGGTAGAGTTTGACTGCGTTCTGGGTTGCCTTGCTTTTCGTCTTCATTGCTGAGATGGGCGACAAGACGCAGTTGGTGGCGCTGGCATTTGCGACGCGCTACCAGACGAAGATCGTCATGGCAGGCGTCTTCGGAGCGACGCTGCTGATCCATCTCTTCTCTGTGCTGTTGGGTGAAGCTGCGAGCCTCGCGCTGCCGGTCTTCTGGATCAAGTTGCTGGCCGGACTTTCGTTCATCGGCTTCGGTATCTGGACGCTGCGCGGAGATAAACTGGATGATGATAAGATCAAGGAGAGCCGCTTCGGTCCGTTGTTCACCGTCGCCGCGACATTCTTTCTGGCTGAGCTTGGTGATAAGACAATGCTGGCGACGGTCACGATTGCCAGCCAGCAACGAAACTTCGTTGGCGTCTGGTTAGGCAGCACGGTCGGTATGGTCTTCGCCGACGGATTGGCGATTATCGTCGGGAAGGTGCTTGGCAAGCGCCTTCCTGAGAAGATCATCAAGTATGGCGCGGCGCTCATCTTCATTGGCTCCGGCGTGTTCACAATCGTCGAAGCGTTCATGCATCGGTAGGGTATTGTGGAAAAGCAGAATACAGAATCCAGAATCCAGAATCCAGAATAATCAGGCGGAGAACCGCTGCGACAGATTCTGTCTTTCTTTTCTTCTGGATTCTGGATTCTGAATTCTGTATTCTGCTCTTCGTCATGTTCCCATTCAAGAATATTTTGTTCCCGACGGATTTCACGCAGCACGCGCGTGCGGCTTTGAAGTATGCGGCGGCGTTTGCGCGCGAGGGGCGCGGGCGCGTGGTGCTCTTCAGTGTGCAGGAGGGCAGTGTGCCTGCGAATCTGCTGACATTGCCGGAGCGCGTTTTCGACGAGCAGGACAAGGGTTGGCTGCAAACTCTGCGCGCGGAGGTCAAAGACATTCTCGCGGATCACCTCCTCGACGGTCTGGAGGTTGATCCCGTCATCATCGAAGGCGAACCGGCGACGGAGATTGCGCGCGCCGTGCGCGACTTCCAGATTGATCTGGTGACTATCGTGACGCATGGCCGCAAGGGACTGTCGCGTGCGTTGTGGGGTTCGACCGCCGAAGAGATTATTGCGGAAGCGCCCTGCCCCGTGCTGACGATTCGTCCGCCGCAACGCGATTTCGTCGAGCACAGAGAGAGCCACACCGAGATCCGACTCAATCGTGTGCTGTTGGCGACAAACTTTCGTCCGTCCTCGCTCAAAGCCTCACAGATCGCGGCGGAGTTAGCGGGTCGTTTCAACGCAGAGCTGCACACGATCTATGTGATCGGCGACTATATGGATCAGATGGCGGAGATGTTCCCGGAGAGCGCGGGGGCGAAAGTTTCACAGTTGCGCGAGTATGTCGTGGAGCGGATGGCGACCTTCGAGCGTGAGGCTGGCGGACGTATCATCACGCACATCGCCGAGGGCAGACCTTATGAAGAGATCGTGCGCCTGGCAACCGAAAGAGACGTTGACTTAATCGTCATCGGCACGAGCGTGCATTCTTCGATCTTCGGCGGTGTGCCCGTGCTCGGCTCTGAAATTGAGCGGACGGTGCGCAACGCGCCCTGTCCGGTGCTCTGCGTTCCATCCGGCAAAGTCGTCACGCCGCATCCGGCGCACGCCGTAGAGCCGGTAGCGCAAACGTAGCGAGACGCGGGGACACGGAGACGCGGAGACGCGGCGATAAAGAAAAAGAATTTGCATCACCTATTCTTTTATCGCCGCGTCTCCGCGTCTCCCACTCTCCGCGTCGCACTCAGTTTCCGCTTTCCATCGGCAGTCCGGCGCTCTGCCACGCATTCGTGCCGCCGAGCAAGGCCGCCGCGTTATCAATCCCTTTTTCTTTCATGGTCTGCACCGCACGGGCGCTGGTATGCTCGCTCGGTCAAGAGCAGTAAGCGACAATCGTCTTGTCGCGTGGAAGCTCGTTGATGCGATTGGCGACCTGGTCAACCGGAATATTGATGGAGCCTTTGATGTGGCTCTGTTTGTAGGCATCGGCGGCGCGCGTATCAACCACGATGGCCGTTCCCTTATCGAGCGCATCGCGCAACTCAGCCAGCGTGATCCGCCGCACACCATCGCTCGGCACATTTGATGGTGGTGGCGTGGTGGCGGAGCTTCCGCTACTACCGCGACTGCTGTTCGCACCATTGCCGCTCGCTACGTTACTTTTCTCCGTAGAATTGCACGCTGCCAGCACAGCGACGGCGAACACAATCGCCGCCGACAATAAAATCAAACGACGCATTCAATCAACCTCCAAATCCAGTGAAAAGTGAATAATGAATAGTGAATAGTTGAAAACCCTTCTTCCACTTTTCACTATTCACTATTCACTTTTCACTGCTTTTCCGTTGGGTAGCCTGCCTTCGTCCAGGCGTTGTAGCCGCCGAGAATGGCGGCGGCGTTGTTCAAACCCTTTTGCTTGAGAATCAGCACCGCACGGGCGCTGGTGTGTTCAGCCGGTCAGGAGCAATAAGTGATAATCAACTTATCGTGCGGTAATTCTTTGACGCGCGAGCCGATGTCGTCTGCGAGAATCCAGCGCGCACCCTTGACGTGTCCCGCCTTGTACGAAGCCTCGTCGCGCACATCAACGATAATCGCCTTGCCGCTCTCAACGGCTTGACGCGCCTCTTCAGGCGTGATGCGGCGAACGCTATCGCCCTCCTGCGCGCTGACGACGGCAATGCTCATCAGCGCGGCCAACGCAATCAGAGAGGCAATTGAAATAAAAGAACGCATCGAATGAATCTCCTGATGATTGAGGATGACTGTAAAACCTAGCGCACTCTACGGAAGATAACTTATCAAGCACCCTAAACAGTTCTACCACTTTCTCGCCCGCATCGCAAAAGCCTTGGTGATTAGATTCAGGTTTAACTTTTGCTTAATGCTGCGGTATAAGTACGCTCAGAGCATAATTGCGCTGTAAATTTGCAGAAGAATACTTGCTGGTTACTTAACTCTCATGAGAATAGAGGCGAGAGGTATGAAAGCTTTTACTCGGACAATCATCATATCGAGTCTCTTATCTTGGCTGGCTCTAGCCGTATCTGCACAATGTCCTAAATCTATGAGCTATGACGAGGCTCTTAGAGATAAACGCACATGCATGGAAGTCTGTTGTGGCAAGTCACCTGATAAAAATAAGCCTGCGCCTTGTGATTGTGGGATGCTAAATGGGATCGCTATTTACGTGCCCGATCCCAAGTTCCCCAGAAAGTTTAGCGTTACAGATACGTCTGCAATCACGGTGCATGTTTATGTTGATGAAGAGGGTAAAGTGTTTTTTGCTAGAGCCTGTAGCAAGGCCTCTCCAACATTAAGTCGTGCCGCAGTGAAGGCTGCTTATAAAGCTCGGTTTCGTGTCACTACCTGTTCAGGCAAATCAATTAGGATTGACGGGTTAGTGAGCTATAGCCTTCGCAAGTTGGAGAGTAGTAAATGAACGGTAAAGCGTGCCATGTTTGACAAGACGGTGCGGCTGAAGCGCAATTAGACTGCTCTGAATTTTGAAGAGGGAGTGATGAATTGGAAATGGAAAACCTATCTGATTTAATGACAGAGAAAGATTCAAAGAACAGGCTCAACAATTGGGTCGCCGTCTCCGTGGCGATCCTGGCCGCTTTCATGGCCGTCACGAAAGTCAAAGACGACAACATCGTGCAGGCGATGCTGCAAGCACAATCCAGTGCTGTTGACACGTGGTCTGAATATCAGTCAACGCGATTGAAGCAGCACATGATGGAATTAGGCAAAGATCAGGCGCAGGCTCTGCGTTCGACCGCCCCAGCACAGACCGCGCCCCAACTTGATGAGCAGGTGAAACATTACGATTCGGAAATCAATCGCTACACTCAAGAGAGCAAAGATTTGCAGGACAAGGCGCGCGGCTTTGAGGCGCAGTATGATGCGCTCAACTTTCGAGACGATCAGTTCGATCTCTCCGATGCGGCGTTGTCCGTCGGGTTGGCGATGCTGGCGGTCACGGCTCTGACGGGCAAGCGTTGGTTGCTCTGGGCTTCGCTCGTCTTCGCGGGATTGGGTCTCATCATGGGTCTGGCAGGATTGTTTGGATTACATCTCCATCCAGATGCGCTGACTAAATTATTGTCTTGAGATGCCAATCTGTTACATAGTGAGTGAATCGCTCAGGAGATTGAGTCATGAAGTATCGTGTGTTGATTGAACAGGACGAAGATGGTGTGTATGTCGCGGAAGTTCCGTCTTTGCCCGGCTGCATCTCTCAGGGAGAGACCAGAGAACAGGCTCTCGAGAATATCAAGGAAGCTATTGCCGTCTATCTGGAAAGTCTGGAAGCCCACAACGAACCCGTTCCGCCGCCGATCACAGAAGAACTTGTGGAGGTTTAAGAGTGAGCGGGCTGCCGTGTATTTCAGGGCGCGAAGTAGTCAAAGCATTACGGAAAATTGGCTATGAGCAAGACCGACAGCGCGGTAGCCACATAGTTCTCAGGCAGACAGCGCACCCACATCGGCGTCTTGTTGTGCCCGATCATCGTGAAGTAGCCAGAGGAACTTTGAGAGCTATCGTTCGGGATGTTGGTTTGACGATAGATGAGTTCAAAGCGTTGCTCTAAAACCGTCTCAAGCTATTTGAAGCCGATGCCTTGAAATTAAAAGTTGGAGCGGGATGCTGCGTTAAGTTAAGATGCGCGCATCCATGAGAGAGCTACCCATCCATCAAGCCACCGAGCAGCAAGCGCAGTGGGCCAAGGTGATTGACCACACGCGCTGCATCGGTTGTCATGCCTGCACGACCGCTTGCAAGTCTGAGAATGAAGTGCCTCTGGCGGTGACGCGCACTTACGTCAAGCACGTTGATGTCGGTGAGTTTCCGCAAACGCGGCGCGCGCATCAGGTGACGCGCTGTAATCAATGCGCGCACGCGCCATGCGTCGTCGCCTGTCCGACGACCGCCATGTTCAAGCGTGCGGACGGCATCGTTGATTTCGATAAATCAATCTGTATCGGCTGCAAGGCGTGCATGGCCGCGTGTCCTTACGATGCGATCTTCATCAACCCGGAAGATCATTCGGCAGAGAAATGTAACTTCTGCGCGCATCGCATTGATATGGGGCTTGAGCCTGCGTGCGTGGTGGTCTGTCCGACTGAAGCGATTCTCGTCGGCGACATGCACGACACGTCATCAAAGGTCGCGCAGATCATAAACCGTGAGGCGGTCTCCGTGCGCCGTCCTGAAAAAGAGACGCTGCCGAAACTCTTTTACAAGGGCGCGCATCAGGCGACGCTCGATCCGCTTGCGGCGCGGCGTCCTGAAGGCAAGCTCTTCATGTGGAGCGAACAGCTTGAAAATTCCGAGACGGTCGTCTCCGGCAATCCGCACTACAATAACACCTCTGCCGCCGCGCTGCTCTCTTACGATGTCTCGCACTCGATTCCCTGGGACTGGCGCGTGAGTCTCTACACCTGGACGAAGGGCATCGCGGCGGGAGCTTACTTGATTCCGCTCCTGCTCGTCATCTGCGGTCTGATGAGTGCGGATAATCCGCTCTGGCTCTGGGTTGCGCCTGTTTTGTCTGGCGCGTTCTTAGCCATCACGGGCGGTTTGCTCGTCTGGGATTTGGAACATCCCGAACGCTTCCTGCTGATCTTCACGCGCCCTCAGTGGCGTAGCTGGCTCGTCAAAGGAGCTTTCATCATCGCCGCGTATTCGCTGGTACTGGCGATCCATTTTCTGTCGAGCCTTCTTGGAAATAGATCGGTGCAACGCTGGTTGATATTGCCGGGCTTGCCACTCGCCGTGTTGACTGCAATCTACACCGCCTATCTCTTTGCTCAGGCGAAGGCGCGCGATATGTGGCAGAACCCACTGCTGCCGCCGCATCTTTTGATTCAATCGCTGCTCGTCGGCTCGGCTGCGCTGCTGCCGTTTGCTGCGGCCTTCGCGCCGCGACTCTTCTTCGCTCTGCTCTGGACGCTGGGCGTGACGTGCGTCTTGCATCTCCTGATGGTCTGGGGCGAAGTCACGCTCACGCATCCGACAGCGCACGCGCGGCTCGCCGTCTGGGAGATGACGAAAGGAAGATACCGCGCCTTCTTCTGGGCTGGCATTGCGTTGACGCTCTTTGCTGGCGTTGCTCCCTGGCTCGGACTGATGATGAGCTTTGATGTCCTGCTCGGTCTCGTCGCATCGGCGCTGGCGCTCATCGGACTTCTGCTTTACGAGCACGCTTACGTTCAAGCGGGGCAATCCGTTCCTCTGGCGTAGAGTAGCGTTGCGAAGGCGCTGGTTTGAGAATCGTCGGGGCGTCTCACTTTGGAGGTTTATTCGGATGGGAACATTTCACGTCAGGTGCAAGATCGAGAACCCTGTTGACCGCAGTCGTGCCGCCGTCGTCCCTAAACTTCTGGTGGACACGGGCAGCGACTATACGTGGGTGTCAGCGACGGTTCTGGAAAAACTAGGCATTGAACGGGAGAAGAAAGATTTGCCTTTCGTGATGGCTAACGGACAGCAGGTCACACGCAGCGTCGGCTTTGCGATTATTCGTCTCGACAAATTTTTTACGATTGACGAAGTGGTGTTTGCAGAGAAAGGCGACCTCCTGCTGCTCGGCGCGAGAACGCTTGAGGGATTAAACCTCGCCGTTGACTCGAAAAGAAAGAGACTCGTGGCGGCGGGGCCGCTTCTCGCTGCCTGAACGAAAGGCATCGCTTGAGTGAAGGAGGTTTAAGAAGATGGTAGATCGTCTTGAATGGTTCAAGCGTCAATTCTCATTCGAGCTTCCTTTATGGATGTATCCGAACGTGGTGGAGCGCGTGCGCGGAACTCCGGCGCGGCTCGAAGACCTGACGCGCTCTCTGCCGCGAGAAACGTGGACGCGGCGCGACGGCGACAAGTGGTCTATCCAGGAACAGGCCGGGCATCTGCTCGACCTTGAACAACTCGGAATGAACCGCCTTGACGATTATGAAGCCGGACGTGACGCGCTTTACGCCGCCGACCTGGAGAATCGCAGGACGCATGAAGCGAATCACAACGCAGACACTATCGAAAACATCCTCGCCACATTTCGCGCTGAAAGAATGGAATTCGTCCGGCGACTTGATGAATATGATGCAGCATTCGTCGAGCGAACTGCGCTCCATCCGCGTTTGAAGATGAAGATACGTGTGATTGATCTGGCCTTCTTCATCGCCGAGCATGACGATCATCATCTGGCGCGGATTTCAGAGTTGAAACATGTTATAAAGAACCATTGAGAGAGTGATTAATGCCAAACTCCCATAATAAAATTAAAAGCATTAGTGATTTACTCAGAAAGCTTCCGGCAATCTTTGGGCAGGCAAAAAAGACGGTGTGGTTTAGAGGGCACTCTTGCACACAATGGAAACTCCTTCCTTCTTTAGTTCGCTACGCTGGCCCTTCTAACAAAGAAATGTTGCTGTTAAAGCGCTTCAAGCAACACTCATTTCCTTTTTTAGATCGTATCCCGCAACATGAGTGGGAATGGTTGTTCTTAATGCAACACTATGGTTTACCCACACGCTTGCTTGATTGGTCTGAAAGTCCTTTGGTCGGTCTTTATTTTGCTTTACTGGATTCGCCGAAAAAGAGTGAGAGAAATAAAGATGCTGCGCTATGGTGTTTATATCCCGATGAGCTTAATACCTTAGCTAATGCTGCTTCCACACCGTCACATAATGTTCTTTGTTTTGGCGACGATCCTTTGCTAGATGCATATCTACCTAGCCAAGTCATTGGTGTTCAAAGTAGCGATAGAGGGCCACTCGCTATAATTGCCCCGCGCCAGTTTAAACGTCTCTATGCGCAGCAAGGAGTGTTTACAATTTTCCATCAGAGTACGATCCCAATAGAAGATTTAGGGAAACAAAAACATATCCGTAAGCTGGTTATCCCACTTTCCGCGAAGACTCGACTTCGCAAAGAATTGGATTATTTAATGATTAATGAATTGTCCCTTTTCCCAGAGTTAGAGAAAGTTGGAACGCGAGTAAAAGAGGTCATGCCATGAAAAAATCTATCAAGGAAGTAGCTTCAATAAAAGTCAACCCGTTGCCGGAAAACACAATCATCCTAACTTATCTGGATAGAGAAAGCATATTTCTCTATCCAGAATACCAGCGAGATAGTGACATCTGGTCACTTGATAAAAAGCAACTGCTTATTGACTCCATTATAAATGGCTTTGATATACCAAAACTCTATTTCCATGAATACGAGAAGCCGAAAACTATTAATGGACGCAGCTATAAATATGCACTTATCGATGGTAAGCAGAGACTAACAACAATATGGGGGTTTATAGAAAATGAATTCCCGCTTAGTAAGGATATAAAATATTTAGTTGATCCTAAAATTAACTTGTCGGGGCTTACCTATGCAGAGTTAGGGAAAAAATATCCTCGAATATCCGCTTACTTCGATGGAAGACCATTATCTATTATGGTCGTCAGAACTGACGATCCTGAGCTGATCGAAGATATGTTCTCGCGGCTGAATGAAGCAGTCCCATTAAATGCTCCTGAAAAACGTAATGCATTCGGTGGTCCTATCCCTCCACTTATTAAGAAGATGGTCAACACAAAATTCTTCACCTTAAATCTGCCATTTACGAATCGTCGTTATCGTCACTTAGATTTAGCATGTAAGTTCCTCTTCTTAACTCACAGGGGGGGCGCAGAAGATACGAAGAGAATCCGACTGGATCAATTTGTTAAAGAGTTCAAGCATAAAAGTGATGACGCAGAGATCCAAAAGATAGACTTGGAATCAAAAAAAATAGTGCGTTATATGTCTAATGTGTTTACTAAAAAAGACCCTCTTCTAAAGAATATAGGCTTGGTCGTTGTCTATTTTTTGCTTTTTCAACAAGCCGTGCGCGCTGGAAAAGTCCAGGTAATACAGAGGAAAAAATTATTTGAGTTTGAGGAACTTCGTAAAGTAAACCGAGAGCTTGCTCAGACTGACATTGAGAAAGCTGATTATAATTTGCTGCGGTTTGAAGAGCTTTCTAATACTATCAATGATAAATATGCAATGATCTACAAATACAATGCCCTTCAAAAAAGAGTTTTCCCTGAATTGCCTAAGTTGAAAGACGCATGATGAATCTGGAAAAACTCAATCAACGAGTGAGCGCAGCGCGCAAAGAGACGGAGGCGCGGGGCGAGACTTTTTATCCCGGCCCAAGTCGGATTCATCTCGCGGCGTTTCCGCCGAAGGAGCGTTGGGATGATTGGGTGGAGTTGGACTCTCGTGCTTGGCCTGAGCGTAAAGAGAGGCGTTACATGCTCGTGCCGACGACGTGCTTCAACTGCGAGTCGGCGTGCGGGCTGCTGGCTTACGTGAATCGTGAGAGCTTGCAGGTACAAAAGTTCGAGGGCAACCCGGAGCATCCCGGTTCGCGCGGGCGCAACTGCGCGAAAGGCCCGGCGACGCTCAATCAGGTGACAGACCCTGACCGCATTCTTTATCCGTTGAAGCGAACCGGAAGACGCGGCGAAGGCAAGTGGGCGCGTGTTAGTTGGGATGAGGCGTTGAATGAGATCGCGGGGCGCATTCGTAAAGCGATTATCGAAAACCGGCACAACGAAATCATGTATCACGTCGGGCGTCCGGGCGAGGATGGATTCACTGAGAGAATCTTAGCGGCGTGGGGCGTGGATGGTCACAATTCACACACGAACGTCTGTTCGTCGAGCGCGCGTGCGGGCTATCAATACTGGCTGGGGCTTGATCGTCCGAGTCCTGACCATGCGAACGCGAAAGTTATCTTTCTCATCAGCGCGCATCTCGAAACGGGTCATTACTTCAATCCACACGCGCAGCGTGTGATTGAAGCGAAGGCTCAGGGCGCGAAGCTCATCGTCTTCGACACGCGGCTCTCAAACACGGCGACGCACGCGGACTTCTGGGTCTCGCCGTATCCGGGTTCAGAGGCAGCCATCCTGCTCTCGATGGTGAACTATCTGATTCAGCATGATCTCTACAACCGCGAATTCGTGCGTCGGTGGTGGAACTGGGAAGAGTACATGGCGGTTGAGCGTCCTGAGATTGAGACCAACTTTGAAAATTTCGAGCGCGCATTGAAGGAGCTTTACGCGAGTTACACCTTCGAGTTTGCTGCTGCCGAATCCGGTGTTGAGGCGCACGTGATTGAAGAGATTGCGAAGGTTGTCTCGACGGCAGGCACGCGCTTCTCAAGCCACAACTGGCGCAGCGCAGCAGCAGGCAATAGCGGGGGCTGGCAAGTGGCGCGCACGCTCTTTATGTTGAATGCGCTCCTGGGCGCGGTGGCGACTGAAGGCGGTGTGTTTCCGAATGCCTGGAACAAGTTTGTCCCGAAGCCGATTTACACGCCGCCGCATCCGCCACGTTGGAACGAGTTGACGTGGCCGCGTGAGTATCCTCTGGCGATGAACGAGCTTTCTTTCTTGCTGCCACACTTTTTGAAAGACGGGCGCGCGAAGTTGGATGTCTATTTCACGCGCGTCTATAACCCTGTGTGGACGAACCCGGACGGCTTCTCGTGGATTGAAGCCTTAACGAATGAAAACTTGATCGGCTGCTACGTCGCGTTGACGCCGACGTGGAATGAGACAGCCTACTTCGCCGATTACATCCTGCCGATGGGTCACGGCTCGGAGCGGCACGATCTTCATTCTTATGAAACGCACGACGCGCAGTGGATTGGTTTTCGACAGCCTGTGCTGCGCGCGGCGCGTGAGCGGATGGGCGTGAAGGTGAGCGATACGCGGCTTGTGAATCCCGGCGAGGTCTGGGAAGAGAACGAGTTCTGGCTTGAGTTGACGTGGCGCATTGATCCGATGGGTGATTTGGGCATTCGGCAGTTTGTTGAATCGAAGAAGCACAAGGGCGAGCGTCTGGGCGTTGACGAGTATTACGAATACATCTTCGAGAATTCCGTGCCGGGATTGAAAGAGCGCGCATCTCAAGAAGGCTTGACGCCGCTTGAGTTCATGCGGCGCTACGGCGCGTTCGAGGTGAGCAAGAAAGTCGGAGCGATTTATGAAGAGGTTGTTCCGCAGGATGAATTGGAAGACGTGCGCGTTGACAGTTTCGGCAGAGTCTATACGAAAGCGCCGAAGCCTGCTTCAACTAACATCGTGCCTATCGCAAGTCCTGACCCTGACGATGAGGGACGACGACTCGTCGGCGTGCGAGTTGATGACCAGACCTTACGCGGCTTTCCGACGCCGAGCGGGAAATTAGAGTTCTACTCGCGCACGCTCGCCGACTGGGGCTGGCATGAAGAGAGTCTCCCCATTTACATCAAGAGCCACGTTCATCCCGAAAACTTGGCGGACGATCAGACCGTTCTCATCTCGACCTTCCGCCTGCCCATGCAGATTCACACACGGAGCGCCAATGCCAAGTGGCTTGACGAAATCGCGCACACGAATCCGCTCTGGATTCACCCCACACATGCCGCGCGCATCAATGTGCGAACGGGCGATCTCGTCAGAGTTGAAACAGAGATTGGCTACTTCGTCGTTCGCGCGTGGGTGACGGAAGGAATTCGTCCGGGCATCGTCGCGTGCAGTCATCACATGGGACGCTGGAAGTTGACGGAAGAAGGGCAGCGACAGTTGATGGCGACCGTCGCGCTCGATCATCAGGGGAGTCGTTGGGGATTGAAGCGACAGAAAGGTGTTGCGCCTTACGAGTCCACAGACCCGGACACCGAGCGCATCTGGTGGACGGACGTGGGCGTGCATCAGAACTTAACTTTCCCGGTTCATCCAGACCCCGTCTCCGGTCAACACTGCTGGCATCAAGCCGTGCGCGTCAAGCGTGCCGAGGCGACAGACAATTACGGAGACATTTCGGTTGATGTGAATCGGTCGCGCGAGGTTTATCGAAAATGGCTGGCAATGACTCGCCCCGCAGACACTCATTCGCCCGACGGCACGCGCCGACCTTACTGGCTGATGCGCCCGCTCAAACCTGCGAGAGAATTCTTCAGATTGCCGGAGGAAGTGGAATTGGTGAAGGTAGAATAAGCGAAGTTTCAATCTGGCGGAAAGAGCGCGGCGCACTTCGCTTCGTAGTGGTCGCGGTCTATTTTGCTGGGAAAGCCATAGATGAACGATCACAACTCGTCAAACTCGCTCTCGCTGATTCCAGCCTGACGCAAGATAGAGCGCAGCGTCCCGGCGGCGACTTCTCTATGCTTGGGAATGGTCGCTGTGCGCGTGCCTTCCGATGTGGTCCTGGCAAATTTGACGTGACTTCCGGTCTGATTCGCTTGCGTGAAACCGGCGGCCTCCAGCTTGCGCCTGACTTCACGGTAAGGCAGAGGTCTCACGCCGCGACCTCAACCTCGACGGTGCGGACGTGCGGAATGATAGTGGCGACGGGTGGCGTGAAGTGAAGTTCCAAAGCCTCGCTTAAATTATCTAAGGCTTCTTCTTCGGTCGTTCCCTGTGAAGCAACGTCAACTTCCAGGCATTGAGCGACAAACCATTCGCCTTCCTGCCAGACAGTTGCGTTAAAGTTTCGTTTCATAACAATCAGCCTCCATCACCGATTCTAACATGCTTCATGCCTGACCAGCTTCAACCAGCGCTGGTCTCATCCGGCGTCCGCCTCGTACAACTCATTAACCAACTCGTCAATCTGGCGGAAGGAGCGCGGCACACTTTGATTCAGAGCAGTGTCTTGCGCCTCGTGCGCGCAGTTTGCGGGGCGCGCCTTTAAGCTAATAAATTGAAGTAATATTGGAATAGGCGCGATAGATTGGCTTCGTCGGTCTTTCGGCTGAAACAAATTCCGCCTTGAAGCTATCTGCGGCTGCGATGTGGAGCGCATCCAACGCTCCTAATCCGTATTGGCAAGCTGTCGAGTATGCAGGTGCAATCAGCGCGGAAGAGTCCGCCCATTGGACGACATGACTGAAGAACTTTTCGTAGAAGGCGATCTCGCGTCTCTTATTGAAATAGTTTGGGATTGGAAGGACTTCAAGCCGTAAATACTCGCTTGCGACAAACTCGCGGTCTGGATCACTGAGAACCTGCAAGGCACGAAGGCGGCGAGCGAAGGTCACGGCAGTCGGCTTGGTGGCAGCATAAATCAGAACGGATGCGTCAACGTAGGTGAGAATCTTATTCGCCATCGTTCGCGTAGCCGCCTCTGCGTCTCTTCAATTCCTTTTCAATATCTTCCTCGTCAAGAGCGGGTTCATCTGAGGCTTCAACCTCGCGCGCAATCTTCATCAACTCTCTGCCGAGCGGCGACATGGTTTCTTCGGTCAACCAGGTTTTAATCTCTGTGCGGCGCACGGGAAATTCTGTCGGTTGACTTGGCGTTGTGTTTTGGTGTGACATGGTCTGCTCTCCGCAGTGCGGATTGTAACACCTTCTCAGGAGCTTTCGACAAGCGCTGGTCTCATCCGGCGTCCGTCTCGTACAACTCATCAACCAACTCGTCAATCTGGCGGAAGGAGCGCGGCGCATTTGCTCTCGTAGTGGTCGCGGTCGCGGTCGGAGCGCGCCGTGTGGGAGGTCAAACTAATTGCAGTTCGCGTGTGTGGGTGATGTCCTGGCGGGTGACGGGACGCACTTGCGCGGCTTCGAGCGTTAGGACTGCCGCCGTGTGACCGTCGAGGGTGAGGAACTCCACCTCGTAAGCCTCGCCGTCTTTGTAAACGTGAACGACTGTGCCGATGTCGCCTGCCTTGAGTTCTCCTTCGGGCAGGTCTTCTGTTAAGGCAATGCAATCGTGTTCTTTAATCATCGTTTCATGCCTGCATGAAGTATCCTGGCGGCTTCGGGCGGAATTTGGATCGGAACGAAATACTTTGCCGGGTAGAGATAATCTGCGCCCGTTTCATCAATCACGCGGATGTAATTATTCTCGGCGGCGCGCTCGTCCGGCAATACAGCGTACACCTTGCGCGGTTCGAGCGATTCGGGATAGCCGCCATCATCTATGCAGAGCACATATGAACTAATAGGATTGTTTGACATGACAGTTAATCCAGATACTCTTTAATCTTTAACTTCTTACGCCCAATTCCGTGCGCTTCATACCAGTGAAGCTCGACACGATGAATTGTATCATCTTCTAATCGCACAGTGGCAACTCCTTTAAGTTTACGCCAGCGCCCCGCGCCGAACGCTTTACGCAGACGACCAATCTCGCGTATCCGGTTGCCGACGGCAATCGTTTCGATCTCTTCAATCTTGCCGATAATCTCAAAGTCTTCAGTCATCGGTTCAACTTAGGTTACATTACTTCTGCGCGCTCTCTTCAACAATAGCAATCTCATCGGGCGTCAACTCGTAAAGCTCGTAAACCAACTCGTCAATCTGGCGGTTAAGCGCGCGGCCAGACACTGGCTGGCGGTTATCATTCGTAATGATACTTGCAGGAGATGATAATGATCTTCTCGTCTGTCACCTTATAGACGAGGCGATGCTCGTCTGTGATACGGCGTGACCAATAGCCTATTAACTCATGTTTCAAAGGTTCAGGCTTGCCTATCCCTTCAAATGGACTATTGGCTGTTTCGATAATGAGGCGCGGAGACGCTCAAAGAGTTTCTTATCTGCCTTAGCCCAGTCGCTATAATCATCAAAAGCTGTTTGATGAAAAGCGATGAGCCTCATTGAAACTGCTCCTGTTCAGGCGCGACGATATTGTGTGAGCTTTCAACGTCGGCGATGGCACGCAAGAGGCGTTCGCGGTTCGCAGGCGAACGCAGGAGATAGGCTGTTTCATCGCGCTCAGAGACGGCGATTTCGATCTCTTTATCTTTGAACAGCTCCTTAATGGCATCGAGGAAACGTTGATCGAGTTCGTCAGCCTTGACATGATAGATAGCATCCATAGATTGACTCCTACACTGAGTTGAGCAAATCCAGCTTAACGCTTTTCGCCGGATGCTTCAACAATTGCAGTCTCATCTGCCGTCAACTCGTACAACTCGTAAACCAACTCGTCAATCTGCCTATCGAGGGTGGCGCACTTGTTTTCATAGAAATGCTGGTCGCGGTCTGTGTGCGCCTATGTTAGTCAAGCGGGCGGCGGTAGATAGTGCCGCCATTCAAAGGCGCACGACTTCGCCTGCGCGAATGCTTTGGAGGGCGATCAAGGCTTGCGGCACGAGCGGCGCAAGCAGTTCGTATTTGTTGCGCGGGGCGATTAAAACCAGTACGGCTAAAGGCAGTGTTTTCAGGTTCTGTTGGTAAGTCAGATTTTGGTCAACGGTGATGAAGTCGGCAAAGCCAGCGGCGGCGGCGGATTGCAATAATCGCCCGTTCTTTAATCCTTGAAAACCCGCTTCCACAACGGTGCTGACTTCGTGCGCCTGAAAATCGCGCTTGAGACGACGGGGCACACACTCGTCAAGCAGCAGTTTCATAAGAGTTGATGAGATATTGCCGCGAGACTTCGAGCACTCCGAGAGCTTGTTGGCGCGTGACCGACGGGAAATCATCAAGGAAAGTTTCCAGCGTCTCACCTGTCTCTAAGTAATCGAACAGATTTTTGATGGGGACGCGCGTGCCCGTAAAGACCGGCGTGCCACCGAGCTTTTCGGGATCGCGTTCAACCAGATTTTGGTCAGGCATCAGGTCACCTCGCTGCGAATTGTAACATCTTATCCAGCGTCTTCGACAATCGCAATCTCATCCGGCGTTAACTCATAGAGCTGCATGAAACGAGATTATCAATTTCAATGAAGCGGATAGCCGCCGTGCGTGTCAATCATCGCGTCAAGGCGTGACATGAGTTCGATAGTGTCAGCGAGGGCGGCGACGATGTGGTTGTAGTGTGTAAGATCGTCGAAGGAGAGTGTGCGCCCTTTGCGGTCTTTGAGCCACTTCTGGCAGACCTGATAGCCGCCGACGTGGAACGCCCAGACTTCCGGTGCGACTCCGGCGAAATACTGCTCGCGGTTGATCCAGACGCGCCCCTCCTGCGCGTCGCCTTCACCGGGCGCGGTGTAGCGCACTTGCTCGATGGTGTTCGAGCCGTTGACGGGAAAGGATGCGGGGCTTGAGCCTTGCGCTTCCATCAAGTGAAGCGAGACGAGACGCGCGCCTGCGTCGCAGAGAGCGCGAAAGAGTTCGGCGTCGGAGGTTACGGGCACGCGCGGGAAATCAATCTTGAGAAACTCGCTGTAGCGGCTGCGGTATGTGGGCGAGTGAAAGACGGCGTACATGTAGGCGAACACGTCTTCGGGGCCGAAGGTCTTGGTGCGGTCGCCGTGGCCGTCCGCGACGAAAGACATGTTCAGATGTTTGGAGAAATCCGCGATGAACTCCGGCGCGAGGTTGGGACGACGACCGCCGGGCGCGTCGGACGGCTCCTCATCGAAGAGACTGACCCGTTCTGTTTGGTATTGGTAGAGTGGGAAAAGATTATTTCCGCCCCTCCTAAAAAGGTTGAATTCGCTAGCGTGTCGCGTACAATAAATAACATTCCACTCTTCTGTATCGGCGGCTTGTCCTGCACGTCCAACAGTCAATCCTAAATTTTCTCCGGCTTGCATATGGCTTGCTATCGCATAGACAGGCCATCTTACAAGCGAGTGATGATAAAAAATATCGCGCACATCAAACGGTCTGTACTGCACTTTTGCTAGATACTGAGTAATGTCCTGCATTTCTCTAATCATATTCCAAGACTCAAGAAGAGTTCTCTCGCGGACATCGTTCAACTCGTACTTTTCCTTCGCTTCCTGGAATCCTAAGCTCTGAAAATCTCTTACTTTATTTAATACTTCATCTGAACTGAATCCAATTACGAATCTGTCTCTGGCAGTCACCATACCTGTATTGTTAATAGAAAATAGTTCGGTGATTTTCCAGCCTTGCTCGTACTCGCTTAGTAAGTCCATATCCTGCGGCACGAACAGATAGAACGGCGACTGCGGCGCAAGCTCCGTCCATTTCGTTGTGCTCATCTCGTGCTGCCACAGCCATTGATACTTGCCGCCCGTCAGCACGCGCTCGCCGTTCTCGTCCTCTGCGTAAGTTTCGCGCACGCCCCACAGATGAGCGTGATGCACGATGGCAGTTGTAGGGGCAGGGCTTGTCCCTGCCCGTTCCGATGTTACCACCACGCGGGCAGGGACAAGCCCTGCCCCTACAGACTTATCTTTCGTTCTCTGTTTTTTGACGAAGATGCCGATGGCAACGCCCTGTTGAATGTCGAATACGTTTTTATCATCAGAGCCGTCGGGCGCGCGTTCCTTCTTCTTGCTGTTGCCGTGCAGGTCTAGCACGTAGATGTCGTCGAACGTCTCCATCAAGCTCTGACGCATCCCGCGAAACGTCGGGTTGTCGAGATAGCCGTGATTCGTGATGAAGGCGAGCACGCCGTAACCCGTCTGCTCAATGCGCCACTGCGCGAAGCGGATGAACTTCACGTAATCATCATTCAGCCATTTCGGATTCCTTTCGCCGAGCGGCTTGCCGTCAACCGCGAAATAGTTCGCTACCTCTTCACCCGTTTGCGTATCGCGTCCGCGCAGCAAATTCGCAATCCACTGTCCGGTGTTCGCTGAATGACCGGAATATGGCGGATTGCCAATCACTACCATCACCGGCGCTTCCTGCTTGATATGGCTCGCGCTGTCGGCCTCTTCGTTAAGCCAGCGTGTGAAAGCAGAAGCGTGTGTTAATTGTTCTACCTCTTCGAGCGTGTTGGTGAGATAGACGCGCAAACGCTCATCAGCGTCAAACTCGTAGCCCGTCTCCGCGAGTTGAAGCCCAAGCTTCATGTGCGCCACCGCGTAGGGAGCCATCAGTAATTCAAAGCCGAACAAGCGCGGCAGGAGATGTTCGGAGACGTAAGCAGACCACATCCCGCGATTTTGCCTGAACGATTCGTAGATGTGATTGACGACGCCGTGCAGAAACGTCCCTGTCCCCGTCGCCGGATCGAGTATCAGCACCTTGTGCGTCTCCTTCGCGCGCTTGCCGTCCGCGCTCTTGAGCTTGATGCGGCTCGCGTCCGCCAGCCCCGCGCGCAAGCGGAAGTCTGTCTTCAGGATGTGGTCAACGCTTCTGACGATGTAGGAGACGACAGGCTCAGGCGTGTAATAGACGCCGCGCGCCTCTCTCATCTTCGGATCGTAGGCGGCGAGAAACGTCTCGTAGAAATGAACGACCGGGTCTTCGCGCCGTGTCGCGCGCCCGAAGTCAAGCAAGATCGCCGCGATGTTCGTGCGGTTCAAAAGCTCCGCTAGCCCGTCAACAGCCCAGGCGTGCGGCTCGTCGTCAAGGTCAGGCCCCGCAACGTGTTGAAACAGACGACGCAGGAAAGGATTCGTGCGCGGCAACTCACGCGCAGCATGAAGGCGCGTGAAGGCTTCCGTGCCTTTGTGGTTCACGCGCGCCGCGAACAGTCCATAACAGATCGTCTGCGCGTACATGTCCGCGAACTGTTCTTCGTCAAGCTCATGCAACAAGACTTCACGAAAGCCCTTCAACTGATCGTGCAGCGTCCCGCCCGCGCCTTCCGTCTTGAACGCGCGCAGGATTGTGTCGCGTATAAGGCGCGCGACGCGCGCCATGCGCTCCGCAAGCTCTTTCGGACTATTGACCGTCGGGATAACTTCCGTGAGGAAGTCTGTGATTAGCTTCTCGACCGCCTCCGCGCCGTCCGGCTCGACGCGCAAACGGTCGCGCGCCGCATCGAACGTCGCCAGCCGCGCCGTGTGTACAAGCTCGCCGCGCACATACCAGCGAAACTCAAGGTAGTCCGTCAGCAAAAGGTTTTCGAGACTATCGCGGTAGCGTTGAAGCTGCTCAGACTCTTCCGCGCGGTCAAGCGAAACGCCCACATCCTTCGCTTCGACGTAGCCGAGCGGCACGATGCCTCGCGTCACAATAAAATCCGGCGCGCCACACTTGATGCGTTGCGGCTCATTGGTCGCGGTCACGCCATCGCCGATAGCCTCCAAGAGTGACTTGAGAGCGGGGCGGTGCGTATGCTCAGTCGCGTTGCCTGCGACGAGCGCGGTTTCAATCTGTTTCAAGTATGCGTTGATGTGAGGCATGGCCTCCCCTGCATTAAGAGAGTTTGAAAGCAAAGCGCAAAAGCATTATGCGCGATTCTATCACAAAGTTCAGAGGTCAAGTTCAGAGTTCAACCTTCAGGTTGTCGTTCCCCGAAATACGCAAGCTAAAGCTTGAACTCTAAACGTTATCTATTACTGATGAAGACTGGCGCGTTGGCCCGCCCTGCTCACGCAAGACAAGCAAACGCGCTATTGTTAAGTTGTTACTTCGTCCCCGTCTTCTTGCTCTTGCGCGTTAATCCGCTGCTGCGGTCACGCTTGGCTGTGTAACCGACGGCTTATTAGAGTGCGCTTGAGTGGACACATGTTATAATTCAGTTGTTATGACAACCATCACCATCGTACCCGAGAAGAATAACAGCTATCGTGCCGTCGCGGGCGACAAAGAATCTACGGGTCGCACGGCGGGCGAGGCTCTGGATGCGCTCACCTCGCAGCTTGAAGAGAGCGAAGCATTCATCGTTATCCCGAAACCCAAAGCCGACCGGTTTTTCAGCGCCGCTCAACAACAACGCCTGACCGAACTGATGCAGCGACGCGCTGACGCAAACCTTTCAATGGAAGAAGAGAGGGAATTAGAGAAACTGGTCGAAGCCGAACTCAACGGTGCGCGACAAAGGGCAGAAGCCTTGCTCGATAAACTCAAGCCATGAACCCTCAGTACCCGCTTGTTTCCTCACGCGCTCATCACGCCTGTGAATACCGCCACGCTCCCGAAATCGTTTTCAATTTACCGTTTGAAGTCGAGCACATTACGCCGCAATCGCTCGGCGGTATAACAACTGAGGACAATCTTGCGCTCTCCTGTCGTTCGTGCAATCTCTACAAATCAGATTACGTTTCGGCTGAAGATGAATTAACCCAGCAGGATGCTCATCTCTTCAATCCACGCCGCGACGTATGGAATAAGCACTTTTCACTTACTGAAGAGACCGGAGAGATTAAAGGTCTGACGGCGAGCGGGCGGGCAACCGTTTCGCGCCTGCGAATCAATAGCCCGGCTCAAACCGAAGCTAGAAAGCAGTGGCTACGATTCGGACTTCTGAATCGAGGCTGACGTTTATAATTTGCTGGAAGACCCGGCACGATTGTCCTTCAATTGATAGCCTGAAGAACATTTGATTTATGAATTGCCACGAGCTTGAGCTCGTGGACAGCGAACTCCTGAAGTTATGGGCTTGAGCCGAACGCTTCGGCTCAAGCCGGAAACTTGGAGGCTCTCTTGTCCACGAGGCTTGTGCTCGTGGCAATTGATGACAGCCTTTAATTTCAAGCCCGAGTTCCTTAAATTCAGCAAATGTCAACAGAACCTAATTAAAATCTGAAGAGCGGGCGCGGACTCTTCTTCAGTTGCTGCCACTTCCTTTTCAACTCTTTGCTCAGATTGCTCGGCAGGGTCTCAAGCGGCACATCATGCTGGGCGCAGAACATCCGCCAGAGCATGAAGCGCGGGTCTAGTTTTCCTGTGGTGTCGGAGATGTCTGCTGCCGGAGTCTGTTCCTGTCCCTTCGCTTCGACCTCCGCAGGCGGAGTCTCTTTCGGCAACAGCGTGAGTATCAATTTACCGAGGCGCTCGAAATCAATGGGCTTGGTGAGGTAGCCGTCGCCGCCCGCCTCGCCTGCGCGCCCGCGAAACTCTTTGGTATCGAAAGCCGTCAGGAAGATGATCGGCAGATCGCGCGTCTCCGGCAGACGGCGCAGCCTGCGAGTCGCATCCAGACCATCCATCACGGGCATGGCGATGTCCATCAGGATCAACTGCGGCCTGGCGAGCCTGGCAATATCCACCGCCGCCTCGCCGTTGACGGCAGTGACCACGCGGTAATCCAGATTTTGCAGCCAGAGACTGACGAGCACCAGATTATCGTTCTGATCGTCCGCGACCAGAATTGTTTGACGATTGGCTTGGTTCATAAACTATTGGTAACGAATCATCGGCAGCACGAAATCTTTCGCCCGTTGCCTTCATCTCTTGCAATTGATATTACTATAACGCAAGTTGCCGGTTATAGCGTCCCGCAGGATTGTCTTATCTAAGAGAAACATGATGATTAAAATACACATTCTACTTCTGGCAGCGATGATCTCGACGAACTGCTTCAACGCGGTCTCTCCTGAAGAGCCTACACAGACCATCTCATCAGCAGCGCGAGCAAGTGAGAGCCTGCACGCGCAGATAGAGAAGATTTCCCGCTTGGCTCAGGGGCGCGTCGGCGCGTCTGTGATGATTATAGAGACGGGCGAAGAGGTCGCCCTCAACGGCACCGAGAGATTTCCGATGCAGAGCGTTTATAAATGGCCGATTGCGATGACAGCGCTTCGTCAGGTAGATGACGGGACGTTGAAACTTGAGCAGAAGGCGCTGGTTGAGGAGCGCGAGTTGGTGCCTGCGTCAATGTACAGTCCGCTGCGAGACAAGTATCCGCACGGCGGAGTCGAAGTGAGCGTGCGCGAGTTGCTGCGTGACGCGATAATTGATAGCGATGGGACGGCGTCGGATGTGTTGCTGCGTCTGGTTGGCGGAGCAGAGCGCGTTAATACCTACTTGCGGGAGCTTGGCGTGACGGGCATCGTCGTCGCCACAACGGAGAAGGAGATGGGTGGCGGCGACGAGGTGCAGTATCGCAACTGGGCACAGCCGGAGGCTATCGTCCGCTTGCTGCGCATCTTTTATGAAGGGCGCGGCCTCTCAGCCGAGAGCCGCGCGCTCCTCATGCAATTGATGACGGAGACCAACACAGGCCCGCATCGCATCAAGGGAAATCTGCCAGCCGGAACAATCGTCGCGCATAAGACCGGAACGTCAGGCACGTCGAACGGGCTGGCGCGCGCGACCAATGATGTCGGCCTCATCACGCTGCCCGACGGACGACACTTAGCCGTCGCTGTCTTCGTCTCCGATTCCAAAGCTACGGAAGAAGTGCGCGAGGGCATCATCGCGCAGATCGCACGCGCCGCTTACGATTGGGCGATACAAACACACTAGCCGGTTGTGGCTTTGATGAAATAGTTAAGACGGGATTAAAGAGTCGAATGGGTTGAAGCAAACGATAGCAACTATTCATCTCCGAGTTTGAACCCGAGTTTTGAATGGAGAGTTAAATGTCAGATAAGAGACTTGTGGGGTTACTCTTACTTGCTTTCGGACTTATCTATGCTTTATGCGGTGACGCTATCGGGCGACATAACGCCAAGCTATTCAAAAGCAATCCAAGACCGTTTCAAATGATTGCCTTCTTTGGCGGTCTGTTAGTCGCTCTCATCGGAATCCTTGTCTTAATTATCGGCTAGTGAATATTCGCGTGGAATCCTTATGGAACTCTTTCGCGCCCTTGCTGTGCTGGCTGAACCTCCGACCGTGAAGGCGGCGCGCGTGGCGGAAACTCTTGGGCTTGGGCTTTTGCCGACGGCTGAGGAGTACACCGAACTTTTCATCTTCCAACTCTGTCCTTACGCTTCCGTCTATCTCGGCGCAGAAGGAATGATCGGCGGCGAGGCGCGTGATCGTGTGGCCGGATTCTGGCGCGCGCTCGGACAGATGCCTCCGGCAGAACCGGATCATCTCTCTGTCATGCTGGCGTTGTACGCGCGGCTCGTCGAGCTTGAAAATGAAGAGAGCGATGCGCGGCGACGTGAAATGTGGCACACGGCACGCAAGGCTTGTCTGTGGGAGCATCTGTTAAGCTGGCTCTTTGTTTACATGAACAAGTTCTCAGGGACTGCGACAGGATTCTACACACAGTGGTGCTTGTTGTTATTGAGAACCTTGATGGGCGAAGCGGCGACGCTGCACGACCAGGAACGCTTGCCGCTGCACCTGCGCGAAGCGCCGGGAATGATTGATCCGCGCGAGCAGACGCTTGACGAGTTCCTGCAATCGCTCCTCACGCCCGTGCGAAGCGGGATGATCCTGACACGCGCGGACTTGACGAGGGCTGCGCGCCAACTGGGATTGAGCTTGAGAATGGGCGAGCGCAAATTCATCCTCAAGGCGCTCTTCGCGCAGGACGCCGGAGGGATGTTCGACTGGCTGATTGGAGAGACTGAGGTCTGGATGCGGCATCATCGCAGCACGAAGGGCGGAATGCTCGGAGAGATCGCCCGATGGTGGGAGCACAGAACCGAAGCCACTCGTGCGCTCCTCACAGAGCTTAAACTCAAGTCGAGAGATGAGAGTAGAGGGATGAGGGATGAGGGATGAGGGATGAGGGATGAAAAGGCAGAAAGCTTTGTGTCTTGTCTGCCTTCTGCCTTGTGCCTTCTGCCTTCCAGCTTTGCTTCATCCCTCATCCCTCATCCCTCATCCCTTTGAATCCCCGCCCAGCTTAAGCAGGCGGTACTGACATCTTCCCTTCCGCATTCAGCGTTCCTCGCTTTTTGCGCTATTATCGAAACAGTGGCGGTGCAGGCAAAGGACAAGCGAAGGTCAACCAGAGTTCGGGAACGCGCGCACAGGATGCGGACGCGCGTGCGCTATGGCCGCCGAAGAGTTGAGCGTATCTCACGCACCGCCACGCTCGGCGGACTCTTCCTCTCCTTCTTCAAAATCGGTTTGGTCGGCT
>JAVHWW010000071.1:0-5624 GCA_032159235.1 Acidobacteriota bacterium | reverse complement strand
AATCCATACTCGGATGACGAGCCGGTGTTGACGAACGCCTCGAAGCCCGTCTTCAAACAAGCCTGAACCAGATTCATCGTGCCCAGAATGTTCGTCCAGACCATGCGGCGCAAATCCGTTTGCGGAGCATACGCGCCATAAGCAGCGAGGTGAAAGACCCATTCGGGACGGACGCTTTCGACGATTCTTGCCAGACTCTCCTCATCGCTCAAATCAGTTTCATGCAACTGCGCATCGTCTTGGATTGCTGCGATGCGCCAGGGATGATGGTTTCGGCGCAGGAGCAGATGAAGCTCGTGGCCGTCGCGCAAGAGCCGCCGGGCAAGATTTGCGCCGACGAATCCGCTCGCACCTGTCAGGATGATGCGCTTCATCTCTTAAATGAAATGCTTGTAATCGAAGACTTCAAGATATTGCTGGGCGTACAGTCGTATCTCTTCCCGCTCGCGCGTTGAAAGCTCCTGAGCGGTAGCGAGATTAGCTTCCGGCGTCGCCTTGCGAATAGTGCCCCAGGGATAAACCTCTTCAAGCTCTGTGCCGTTCCATGTCGGTTTCTTCAATGTGTCGGCGCGCTCAAGTCCGAGTTGCAGACACACGTCGCCGAGCGCATGGAACGAATCATTCATCACATCTTCGATGCGGACTAGATGAAAGCGATCCGGGAAGCGTTCCTTGAAGAGCAGCGCGTAATACTGGTTGAGCGTCCAGCCGAGCATGTATTGTTGGAGCGGAAGCGGCACGGGTCGCTTCTTCGTGTCGGCGTAGGCAGACCAGGGATTTCGCACGACGTGAAGCATGTGCGCCTGCGGCAAGTCAGTCAGAATTTTATCCGCATCCACAGTGATGACGGGACTGTAGCCGACATACACTGACTGTTCGTTCGTGCGTTTATAATCCTTCCAGGCATCGAACGTGGCGCGGAAAAAAGCCGCCACGTTATTGGCACGCGAGCGTCCCCGTTCGTTGACATGGCTCTGGTATCTCTCGCAGCGTTCATCATCTGAGAAATCAAAAGGCAGATGTCGAAACTTGCTGACGTGAGGCGTGCGCGCACGCACCTTTAGCTCTTCATCGCTGATCGCTTTGTAGTCCTGAAGAGGTGTAGCCTCGAGATCGAAGACGGGCCAGCGATACTTGACCGGAAAGACGGAGGCGAGTTGATCCGAGACCATTCGCGTGCCGAGTTGCGACTCAAAAGGATAGACGAACAACTGCGGATGGCCGTCCAGAAAGCGGTGCGTCGTGTTGCCGCCGTTCTCGTACATCGCTCCTATCATTAATAATCGTAAATCGTTCATGTTGCGATTGGGTGTCAGCCAAAAATTAAACGCAGAGGACGCAGAGGGTCGCTGAGGAAGAGAAGAGAATTTGAAATCTGAAATGTGAAATCTCAAATCTGCGCTCTGCTCTTTCCATCATCGTCTGACCTCTGCGACCCTCTGCGTCCTCTGCGTTGAAAATTCTTTCTCAGCCACACTCATTGGCAAACGGCTATAGTGTTTGGCCTTGAAGGGTTGATTTCAATCTCAAGATAGAGCCTTGAAAGAATAAAAGAGCTTCCGATCACGATCAAGCGCCCGCTTCGCGCCAGCTAAAAAAGGTAAACCCGTAGCGACTTCGCCGGACACCCACTCAACTGCGAAAATCTGATTGCCGAAAGGCCAGCGCAAACTGCCCAGAACTTTTCCTGATTTAATATCCACAGCATGTAAGCCGCAGAGACCTTTGTCAACGTCAAGTCCCGGCGCGTACTGACGAAAGCGCGGGATTACGCGCGAGGTTCCAACGAAAGCTATCTCATTGTGAAAGCAAAGCCCGCGTGTCCATCCGGGCAGCCGCGCAACGCTTTCAGAGCTATCATCGCGGATGATGCACAGCTCGCCGTAGCCGCTATTGTTCACCCACAACTGCCGCTCGTAGAGCCGCGCCGAGTGTGGCCGCGTCAGGCCACGCACAAGAGGCTCGCGCGTCGCGCCTGAAAAGATGACGCCGCGTTTGTCCACCGGAAAATTCTGATGTCCGGGGCGACGCGCCGAAGGTCGCTCCGTTGAAGCGGAGAAGTAAGAGGTCGTCAACTTTGTTCCGGCGGCGATGGAATTAAGCTGTAGATGATTCTGGCCGAAGATCGGGCCGTCGTCAGTTTCGATAGATCGCGGCCACCAGATGCGCTCGTAACGTCCATCATCGAAGAGTCGCACAATTGCATTCTCCCCGACAGCGCTAGCGTGCAATCGGTCGCCAATCATCGCCAGGTCGTGCAGGTAGAGACTTCCCGGCAGATAGCGCGACCGCACCGGAACAAGCGGACGATCACTTAACGGTTCAGTCTTCACATCACGGCGCTCCAGCAATCCGGTGACAGGCATCAGATCAAGAATCTGATTTGGATTGCGCGTGCTGGCAACGTGCACAAGATTGCGCTTGCGGTCAACTGTCAAGCCCGAAGGATGCGGCAGAGGAAGGTAAGAAATATTCGGCCCCTCTTCGTTCGCACGCATCGCAATCACCAAATGCTCGTACTCGCGCGTGACCAGTAACGTCACGCCGCTCATTGCCAGAGTCTCCCACCAATCTCCGCGCACTGTGTGGCGCAGCAGACGCGGATCAACTTCACTGGCCTCCTGCCACTGGCTGATGACCTGCGCCGGATCGCGCCACTCCGCATCATGGCGCGTCCATAATTTATCCGGCCCGGATTGATCCGGCTTGTCTTGAGCAGAGCGCTTCACGTGTCGCCCTTTCTCTCCAGCGCACGCCACATCCTGTAAGCGCCCCAGTACATCTTAATCGCCGAACGATAACTCGTCGTTGACCTTCCTCCGTGACGCTTCGGGGAAAAAGTTGGAATCTCAATTACACGATAACCTTCACGCCGACAGATAATGTTGAACTCGGCATCAATCAGATCGTCATCGCGCTTGAGTGCCAGCAGTTTATCGAAGCGGCGCGGGAAAACTTTGGGCGTGCCGTTGATGTCCCAGTAGGGAAGATCAAAGAGTGCGCGACACTCCAGATTGTAGAGCAGAGAGCCGAGCCGTCGCTGCCAGCTTTCACGAATCTTTCGATTGGTTTTGATGACGACATCCGAATGAGCGACCGAATACATGAGCATCAAAGTCAGGTCTTCGGCGCTCGTGCGCGCGAGGTTCGTGTAACAGAGAATGTCGCCGCGCGCGTCTTTGAGTCCGAGTTTGACGGCCAGACCCCAGCCAGCCTGTTCGCTACTCTTCACACGCACGGCGGCGTGTTGCTCGGCCAGTGCCTGACAGACTTCCAGCGAATTATCACGACAACCATTCGTCACCAGAATGATCTCAGAAGGGTTCGGGATTTTTCGCAACGCTTCCATGTACGACTCGACAGCGCTGCGGACATGATCGGCTTGGTTGTAGATCGGCAGAACTATCGAGATGAGAGCAGGCTTCACTGAGTGACCTCGCGCCGTAATTGTAGCGCCCGCAGCGCGGACTCGACTAAGCTCTCACTCGATAGCCCGTGAACGCGGTGTAGATAGTCTTGACTACCAACGACGCCGTCCGGCGTTCGCTTCACGCCGCAACGCACAATCCTGCAATTGATTCCCAACTCGGCGACGACTTCCGAGACCAGCGATCCGACTCCTCCATTCACGTAATGCGCTTCGACTGTCAGCGCCACCGGAAAGCGCGAAAGCCACTCGGCCAGATCATTCACAGGCGCAGGGTTGATGCTGGCGACTATCATCACAGTGCAGGAGACACCATGTCGAGCCAGAGCGTTGGCGGCAGCAATGACCTCACTTGCAATGCTTCCCATCGTAATTATCAAGAGGTCTTCGCCTTCGCGGACAAGTTGAGCGCGGCCAAACTCGAAGCGTCCATTGAGACCCGGCACAATCGTTTTGTCGTCCTTGCCGAGACGGTAATAGATTGGGCCGGGCAAATCCCATGTCGCTAAGAGGACAGCGCGTGCTTGCTCGTAATCGGCGGGCGCAATCACAGTGATTCCGGGTTGCGCGCGCATGACGGCAACGTCCTCCAATCCGTAGTGAGTCGCTCCGGCATGACCGTATTCAAAGCCACCGCCCACGCCGATGATCCGCACCGGAAGCCGATGATGAACGGGGCCGTTGCGAATAAACTCGTAGGGACGTAAGGCGGCGAACGTGGCGATTGAATAGAGGAAAGGTAAAAAGCCATCTGCGGCCAGACCCGTCGCCACGCCGACCATATTCTGCTCGGCTACGCCCACATTGAAAAAGCGATCAGGAAATTTTTCGGAAAAAGTTTCGAGCGCCAGGTAACCGAGGTCGCCCGTCAACAAGAGAATGCGCGCATCTCGTTCGGCTAACTCGGCGAGTGTCTGAGCGAAAGCAAGCCTCATGCGCTGGCTCCGATCTCTGCGAGTGCCTGCCTATATTCCTCATCCGACATCGGCCAGTAATGCCACTTGATCCGGCTCTCCATGAATGAGACTCCCTTGCCGAAGACCGTGCGCGCGATTAAAACATGAGGCGGCCCGGAGATTGTGTGGAGACCGTTGAGCGTTTCGCTAATCGCCGTCGCGTCGTGCCCGTCAACTTCGTGCGCGTCCCAGCCGAACGCACGCCAACGCTCCGCCATCTTTGGCAGCGACAGCACCTGCTCCGTGTAGCCGAGCGCCTGCTGGCCGTTCAAGTCAACGATAGCGATGAGATTCGAGAGCTTGTGATGAGCGGCGAACATGACAGCTTCCCACAACGAGCCTTCGTTGCATTCGGCATCACTCACGAGCACAAACACGCGCCGCGTAGATTGTTTCAACCGTGCCGCGAGAGCACTGCCCGCTCCGATTGATAATCCATGTCCGAGCGAGCCGGTAGAGAAGTCAACGCCCGCGAGAGTGTGCTCCGGGTGAACACCGAGCAGGCTCTCATCAGCGCAGTAGGTGTTGAGACTCTCCTCGCTCAGCCAGCCTTTCAAAAAGAGCGCCGCGTAAAGGGACAGAGCAGCATGGCCTTTCGACAGGATAAAACGATCTCGCTCAGGCGTCGTCGCGTCAGGAACGTGCAGAACATTCGCGTAGAGCGCGGCTATCAGATCGGCAACAGAGAGCGCGGAGCCGATGTGACCGACGTGCGCGCGCTTCGATTGCTCAAGAATGATGTGTCTGATTCGGCTGGATGTAACCTGGCTTTTTTGATTCTCAAGAGTCATGACAATGAGTCATCACTATAAAAAGGATTGTGGGAATCGGCAAGCGAATGGCTCAACAGTCAGGCTTGAGAGTCGGTGGTTCACTCGCCACGCTCACGCACTCAGAAAGCAAAAGCAGGCTGGCTTCAGTTAAGAGCCAACCTGCTTTTTTTGATCCGGTTCGTTTGCTTCCTAGAACCTCCCGCGATACTCAAGCGAGTTCACGAAGCCGTTAATCATCGTGCGGTAGTCGCCATTCGTGTTGTTCATCGTCGTAATCCAATTCACGTAAGAGCCATCGGCATCACGCCGCAAATAGCCGAAGTATTGCATGATGACAAAACCTTCGTTGTAATACTTAGTGTACATCTCCGAACTCTCGACCAGCGCGCGCAAGACCTGTGCTTGCGTCATTGAGTTATTCGCCAGCCCCGCAATCCACCCGGCTTTCGACGGATGATTCGGTAAGCC
>JAVHWW010000027.1:0-30686 GCA_032159235.1 Acidobacteriota bacterium | reverse complement strand
AATGTGAATCAGGAGTTGAAATGACAGACAAGCGAGCCGAACTGGTAGAATTTTCTTGTCATGGAAATTCAACTGATCCAACTCTATCTGCTTGTCTGTCACGTGTACGATACGCAACCTGAAACCTGTTTTCAACGCCTGAGCAATAACGCCAAGCCCGTGTTTACCGACCAGGAACTGGTTACCATCTATCTGTTCGGTCACTTGCATGCTCGGTTTGAAAAGAAAGCTATGCACAAATTCATTCAGGATTATTGGCGAGAGTTCTTTCCCCATTTGCCGGCTTATCAAACTTTCGTGGCTCGACTTAATCAGTTAGAGCAGACTTTTCAAACCCTCAGTGGCTATCTGAAGAACAGGTTGGCAGAGAGCAGTGAACCTGAAATTGACCGCATTATTGATTCTCTGCCCGTGATGCTGGCAAAGGGCGGCCACGCTTATTCGGCAAAGGTCGCTCGTGACATAGCTAATCGAGGCTATTGCGCCAGCAAGAAGATGTACTTTCATGGGGTGCGGCTGCACACCATCGCGCAACGCCGGAGTGGAACGATTCCGCTGCCGCAACAAATTTGGCTCAGAGAAGGCTCCGTGCACGATTTAGAGAGCATCCGAGAGCAGGAAATTCATCTGCCAAACAGTTCTCTGATTGGCGATAAAGCCTTTCCTGATCCGACTCTGCAACGGATGCTCAACGAACAACAGACCACTCTGTATACTCCGAGAAAGAAACCGAAAGGCAAAGAATTAAGTCGGAGCGAAAAGTATTACAATCGGTTGGTGAGCAAATTGCGACAGCCGATTGAAAGTTTCTTCAAATGGTTAATTGATAAAACCGAGATTCAAAGAGCGGGCACAGTCCGTTCCACTGAAGGCTTGCTGGTACATTGTTGGGGGAAGCTAACTGTTGCTGCTTACTTGTTAGTTTTCAACCCCTGATTCACATACATATAGAAGGACTGACTCTCGAATCGGATAATGAAGAGACCTTGCCAAACCAGAGGCACAAAGCAGCGCTCGTTCTTAGTAGGACAAAGTAAGGACAGAATATAAGACGATAGTAGCTGCCTACTGAGGTACTACTGGATCAAAGCCAGCAATCCAATTCTCATCTTACGGCGACTCGCGCATGAGACGAAAGCCGATAGCTGGATTCCTGGTTGTTTCTGGAAGCCAGTCTCGATGCGTGGCTGTGATTTCATCACGCTTACTGCGATATGACCCGCCGCGCTTGACTACCTGTCCTTGTTCAGCTGGGGGAATCTCCTTCTTGTCGTAAAATGAAGCCTTCGATGAAGTCCACTCCCAGACATTGCCGATCAGATCAAGCACCCCTGTGCTGGTCGCGCCCAGCTTGTAAGAGCCGACCGGCTTCGGCAAAGATGAATCAACATTAGCGTAGCCGTCCACCCATTGATTGCCCCACGGATAAAGTTTAGCTGAAGCGCCATCGCGTGCCACATATTCCCACTCTTCTTCTGTCGGCAGCCGATACTTTTTACCATCCCGCTTGGAGAGCCACCTGGCATACGCTTCCGCATCCGCGGCTGAAACATTTCTGACCGGCCACTGCTCCTGTCCGGCAGGCGGTTTATCGCCAATCCAGGGTTCCCAATACGCTGTCTTCTGGTCAGATGGCGCAGGCTGCCCACTTGCCCGCAGAAAATCTTCGTTAGACGGCACAGGACACACACTCGCCTGCACACACTCTGCATACTGGGCGTTGGTCACTTCTGTCTTGTCTATATAAAAAGGTTTCACGGTGACGGGATGTGCTGGCCCTTCGTTATCAGGCCCACCGCTGCGTCCCATCTGGAATGTCCCGCCTGCGATATAGACCATGTCTCTCGCGGGAGACGTGGTTGTGCCTGTCGCCCCGCCACCAGATTTTTCTTTCTCTCCGGTCGTAGGCGTTTGAAGATTCTGCGGCGGCTTGGAATCTGTGGTGCGGTGCGTCAGAAGATAGAGACCGCCGCCGCCGAGCAACAGCAGCAGCAACGCAGCCGCAATGTAAATCGGCGGGAAAGATTTTTTCTGTGCAGGCAGATCGAAGCCAGGTGTTGAAGTTTGACCAGGCGATGAAGTTTGACCGGGCGATGAAAGCTGTGGCTGCACTCTGATCGTTTGTTCTCCGAGAAGAGGAATCGTTGTTTGCTGGCTGGGGGAGAGCAGTGTTTGCTGAGCCGCATCCGTAGGGGACGCGGCGGGCGGTGGGAGATTGACGACGCCCCCAAGTCTGGTCTGTTCCAAACTGCCCGGCGCACTTTGAGCATCACTCTCAGACTCGGCAATCTTCTGCTTGATCTCTGCGTAGCGTTGAGCCTCCTCAATGACCTGGGATGAGATAGTCTGCTCAGTAACCTCATCCAAACCAATTGTGGCTGCGAGCCGCTCCTCTTGTGCTTGCCGATCCCGGGCCGCATCTGCTTCTGCCTGTCGCCGTGCGTCCTCTGCCGCGCGCCTCTGCGCCTCTTCTTCAGTTTGCCGGCGCGCCTCCTCCTCAACTCGCCGACGTGCTTCTTCAGCCGCACGCCGCTGCGCCTCTTCCTCAGCTCGACGTTGCGCCTCCTCACGTCTGCGCTGTTCCTCTGCCGCAAGTTGACGCGCTTCCTCTTCCGCTTTTCGTCGCGCCTCCTCTTCAGCCTTCAATCGCAACTCTTCTGCCACGCGGAGTCGCGCCGCCTCTTCCTCAGCCTGTCGCCGCGCTTCCTCTTCCGCTTTTATCCGGGACTCTTCCTCTGCGCGCAGTCTTTCTTCTTCGGCGCGCTGGCGTGCTTCCTCCTCTTGACGACGGCGCGCTTCTTCAGCCGCACGCCGCTGCGCCTCTTCCTCAGCTTGACGTTGCGCCTCCTCACGTCTGCGCTGTTCCTCTGCCGCACGCAGGCGCGCAGCCTCTGCTTCCGCCCGTTGCCGCGCCTCCTCTTCGGCACGCCGGCGTGCTTCTTCTTCGGCTTTCCGTTGCGCCTCTGCTTCTGCCGCGCGGAGTGCTTCTTCTTCTGCACGAATCCGCGCAGCTTCCTCCTCTGCCTTTCTTCGCGCCTCCGCTTCAACACGCAGTCGCTCTTCCTCGGCGGCCTTTCTTCGCGCCTCTTCCTCTTCAGCCTTTAAGCGTGCTTCTTCAGCGCGCTGACGCGCTGTCTCCGCTTCTATCTGGCGGCGCACCTCTTCTGCCGCAAGTCTCTGTCTCTCTTCCTCAGCTTGCCGGCGCGCTTCTTCTTCTGCCGCACGCCGCAGTGCCTGTTCTTCTTCAAAGAGGCGCAGTTCTTCAGCCTGACGTTGTTCCAACAGCAAGCGTTGCGTGGTTACTTCACCTCTTTCCTGAGCGTAGCCCTGAATCGTAGGTGAATGCCGCCATGACTCACTGGCCGTTACGGCCTCGCGTAACTCCCAGATAAATTCTTCCGTCGTCGCAGGTCGTTTGTTCGGGTCTTTTTCAAGCGCATGGTGCACGACCCGCTCTATCGCCAGAGGGACATCCATATTCAACGAGGCGAAAGGCGGAGGGGGATCCAACAAATGCTTTTTCATGATGGTCGGCACTGACACGCCCTTGAAGGGCACATCGCCCGCTAGCATTTGGAAGAGAATGATCCCCAGACTGTAAATATCAGACCGTTGATCCGGCTCTTCGTCTGACCATAATTCTGGAGCCATGTAAGAAGGTGAGCCGACCATTCCGATTGTTTGGGCGACCACGAATGAGCCAAGCCACTCGCCGGATTTAATCTTCGCCAATCCGAAATCAAGAATCTTAATGGCTTCGGCGAGGGGCTTGTTATCCTGGAGCATAATGTTCAGCGGCTTCAAATCCCGATGAACGATCCCATGTCGGTGCGCGGCACTAATGCCGGACGCGATCACGGTCATGAACTCCAGCGCCTGTGAAGGTGGAAACTTTCCGGCTGCCGCCAGGACTTCATGCAAGGATCGCCCCTCGATAAACTCCATGACGAGAAACGGCATGATCCCTCGGATGATGCCGTAGTCCGTCACCAACACCACATTGGGATGGCGGATAGCTGCCGCCGCCATTGCTTCCTGTCGAAAGCGCGTGACGAGTGATGGGTCGTTGCCGACCAATTCAGGGAGGATTACTTTGATCGCATGAGCAGTTTTGAGAAAGACATGATGGGCTTTATACACGATGCCCATGCCGCCCTGACCGAGTCGCCGTTCCAGTTGATAGCGACCATCGAGTGTCGGATCGCCTGCCAGGGATTGAATAGTTTGATGACCATCATACGGGCAGTGAAGGATATGATCTTGAAAGCAGCAATGGCAGGTTGTGCATTCTTTCATCGGTTGACTCGATACAAAGACGGAAGACCACTTTCTTCATCAGCCAGCGGCAAATGAAGCGTGCCCGCAGTAAGGTTTATCCTGCTCTTAGATTAACACCATCGAATCCTGAATCGGATAGAGACACAACTGTTCAGCAAGATATTGCCGATTGAAGTTCAGCAGCTTAGCATAAAAGAGTTCAAAAAATCTTAACGATCTTTCTTTCCGAACTTGCCCTAACTATACACCAGGAGTCCGTCTAGCGTTGCTGAAATTCCGGCGCGCCGATGACCAGAGTAATGACCTGCGCTACAGCAGGCGGCGGTGGTGCTGGTGTCGCGTTCTGCGCTGCCGCAGCATTACGCGCATAAATGGCATTGACGTTCGTCGTCGCAGTCGGCGGCACTGCTGTAGTTACTGACTGCGCGTTCGGCTGGACTGTTTCGATCCTGACTCGCTCAAGCGCATCCTTCGTCTTTGGCGAGATGTCGCCGCCAAGCGCGATTTGTGTGAGCCGCGCGGTGATGGCGGGAGCATCGTTCAAGTCCATGCCTGCCAGCAAGCGTGTGGCATCAAGACGTGTGCCCTTGATTTTGTTCGTCGCCAGTGCGTTCGCAAAGTTAAAGCGGTTAAGCAGCGCGCCCGTCGAGAGCCATTGATCGGCGCGGTCGGCGTAACCGTCGGGCGTGACTCTGCCGTAGAGCGGCTGTCCCATTCGCGCAATCCAATCCAGCAGCGGACGGTCGCCATCCGTCTCCGCATTCAACGCGCGCAGAGCTGCCACCGCATATTCAAATGGCGAACGAGTCTTCGCTCGATACGCCGGGCGCGAGAAGAATTCGGGCGAAGTGATGATGGCGCGCAACGTCTCTTTGATTGAGCCGTCCGTCTTCAGGAAAACTTCGGCAGCACGATTAATAACTTCGGCGGGCGGATTATCGCTGATGAAGCGACGCGCTAGTTTGGTGGCGATAAAGCGCGCGGTCGAAGGATGACGCGCGAGAATATCAAGCACGCGCTCACCATCCATGATTCCGCCGCCCGCCGGAATCTTTTGTCCGAGGACAATCTTTTCTCCGTTGTCGTGCGCCGACGGGTTGAAGAAGAACAGGCCATCCTCGTTCGGCTTGCGAATCGTCCAGCCGGTGAAGCAACGCGCAACCTCCTGCACGTCCTTCTGCGTGTAGCCGCCGTCAACTCCTAACGTGTGCAACTCCATCAACTCGCGCGCGTAGTTTTCGTTGATGCCGCCGACGGTGCGCGCGGGCTTGTCTTTCGTCGCGGGATATTTGCGCTGGACGCTCGATGTCCAATTATCCAGATAGAAGAGCATCGCCGGAGAATGCGCGGTCGCGCCGAGCAGGTCGCGGAAGCGCGTGAATGCGAACGGGCGAATCACGTCGCGGTCAAAACTCGTCAGCATGTAACGGTCTGCATCCTTCTGGACGTAGATGCTGAAATGGTTCTCCCAGAAATCAACCAGCATCTCGTTCAACTGTCGCTCGCTGTAAGCTGCGCGAAGCACTGCGGCGCGTTGCAACTCCGTGACGATCATCTGCGGGTTGCGCGGAGGCGGCGTCGGTGACGGCTTCACCTCCGGTGGCCTAAACGGCATGATAATTATTTCCAGCTTCTCAAATGGATTCCCCGCAGCTTTATTCATCTCACTCGTCGCAGGCTTCTGCGCGTCTTTGCTCATCTCCATCTGCGCGTTCGGAGCGGGCATGGCTATCGAGCTTTGTGTCTTTTGATCTAAAGCCGCGACATTCGCGGGCGGCTTCGCGGCGGGCGATGGAGAAGGCGACGGCGACGGCGCTGGCTTCGGCGGAGTGTACTGCTCGATGAGCGTCGGAATGGCGAGCGCGAGCGTCGGGAGTTTATTGAGCCGCGCGTCGAGCTTCGTGTCGTCTATCGAATCTGGATCGAGTTGCTGCTCGATGTAAGCGTTGACGCCCATCGCTTTGACGCGCTCGAAATCACCGGGACGCGCGCCGAAACTGAGCCGCGCGAGAACGTGCGCGATACGTTGATCTTCCGTCAATCCTTGCGCCGTGCCGGATGTGTTGCGCCGTGCCTGACGACCCTGCGCACTGATAGTCAGGACGGCCAACGGCTCAAACGCCAGAAGCAAGCCAAGAAACAGAACCAGCGAGCGCAGAAGCGCGCTACTTCGAGATGCGTTGCGCGAAAATTTTATTAAACTCATCTGTCCATCCCCCGCCGAAATCATATCAATTATCCGTGCGCGACACCATTGCCCCGCCGCCAGCAGATGCAACCGAAGCGGCGCGTGAAATTGGCTCTTCTGTTATTTACTCCGATAGGATAAACTATCAGTTAAGGCTCTTCGCCTCATGCACGCTTCATTCTTCAACCTCAGAGGTACACCATGAATTACAGTCAAAACACAGCAGTTAAATTCAAGCCGCTCTATTCACGCCCGACAGGTATCGGCGGCTGGCTCGCATTGTTCATCGGCGCGGAGATCATTCTTCGCCCATACCTGACCATCTCGCGGTATTTTAGTGACGACGAGTTAAAACTCTCTCGTATCGCGGAACGATTTCCAACAACAGGCACGATCTTTACCGTTGAGCGGTTATTGGTTATCCATTTAATTATTTTCGGGATTGCCATCGGGTTAGCTTTATGGAGAGTTCACACCCCGTTCTCCGTTAAGTTGACGAAAATATACCTGATTGTTAATCCGATCTGCGTCATACTTCAAATCCTGCTTTACAAGCTCTCTGACCTTCCACCTGCAATTCAGGATAAAGTAGTACAATACGGCTTCACTCAAGTAACAGGCCTCGCGCTCTGGTGCTTACTCTGGCTTCTTTATTTCATTAAATCCGAGCGCGTGAAGGCCACCTACTATGAGGGTTCGACATTAGCATCTAATCCTTGAAAGGTGAGCGCGATTGAATGGCTTCGCCGAAAACAATCCGTGCGCCGCGCGGCGCGAAGTTGAATTGCAAGGGTTGGCATCAGGAAGCTGCGCTGCGTTGCCTGATGAACAATCTAGACCCGGACGTGGCGGAGCGTCCGCAGGATTTGATTGTTTATGGCGGAGCGGGCAAGGCCGCGCGTAACTGGGCTGCGTTCGATGCGATTGTGCGCGAGTTGCAAGCGCTTGAGAACGATGAAACATTGCTCGTGCAATCCGGCAAACCCGTCGCGGTCTTTCGCACGCACGAGTATGCGCCGCGCGTGTTGATTGCCAACTCGAATCTCGTTGGTGCGTGGGCCAATTGGGAAAATTTCCACGAGCTTGAACGCAGAGGCTTGATGATGTACGGGCAGATGACTGCGGGCAGTTGGATTTACATCGGCACGCAGGGCATCGTGCAGGGCACGTTCGAGACTTTCGCGGGCGTAGCGGATAAGCATTTCGGCGGGAGTCTGACAGGCAAGCTACTCGTCTCCGGCGGGATGGGCGGGATGGGCGGCGCGCAGCCGCTCGCGGCAACTTTGAACGGCGCGGTCTTTCTCGGCATAGACGTTGACGAAGCGCGCATTCGCCGACGCATTGATACAGGCTACTGTGATCGCCTCGCGCACACGCTCGACGAAGCGCTGGCGCTCTGCGAAGAAGCGCGCTTGACGGGCAATGCTCTTTCAGTCGGCTTGGTCGGCAACTGCGCCGAAGTCCTGCCGGAGATTGTGCGGCGCGGAGTTCACGTTGATGCCGTCACAGATCAGACGAGCGCGCATGATCCTCTTAATGGCTACGTGCCCGAAGGCTTCAGCCTCGCAGAGGCTGAAGAGTTACGTCGCAGCGACGAGCGCGGCTACATCGAACGCTCGATGCAATCAATGGCTCGTCACGTCGAAGCGATGCTCGCTTTGAAGCGCGCGGGCGCAATCGTCTTCGATTACGGCAACAACATTCGCAAGCAAGCCTTCGATGCCGGATGCGCGGACGCTTTCGAGATTCCCGGCTTCGTTCCCGAATACATCCGCCCGCTCTTCTGCGAAGGCAAAGGCCCGTTTCGCTGGGTCGCACTTTCGGGCGACGCGGAAGACATCCGCAAGACAGACGACCTCGCGCTTGAGCTTTTTCCCGAAGATAAAACTCTGAATCGCTGGCTGACGCTCGCACGCAATCGTATTCACTTTCAAGGCTTGCCCGCACGCATCTGCTGGCTCGGCTATGGTGAGCGCGCGTTAATGGGCGAAGCAATTAACGATCTCGTCAAGCGCGGTGAACTGAAAGCGCCGATTGCGATTGGCCGCGATCACTTGGATACCGGAAGCGTCGCGTCGCCTTTCCGCGAGACCGAAGGAATGAAAGACGGCTCGGACGCGATTGCCGACTGGCCTATCTTAAATGCGCTTTTGAACACGGCGAGCGGCGCAAGCTGGGTCTCGTTTCATCACGGCGGCGGCGTCGGCATCGGCTACTCGCTTCACGCGGGGCAAGTCTCCGTCGCCGACGGCACAGACGAAGCGGCGCGGCGTCTCAACCGCGTGTTGACGAATGATCCGGGTCTCGGAGTTGCGCGGCACGTTGACGCGGGCTACGAAGAAGCCGTTGAGACTGCGCGCGAGAAAGGCATCAACGTCCCGATGCTGAATCCTGCGGAAATGGATGAGTAATGAATGGTCAGTGGTCAGTAGGTTCAGTTTTTCAACTGACCACTGACCACCGACCACTGACCACTGACTATGCTCAACTTCGCTATTCAAACTGCTCATGACGCCGGGCGCATTCTCGCCGAACGCTTCGGGCGACAGCTAGAGATTTCCCACAAGGGCGATATTGATCTCGTCACGGAAGCAGACCTCGCCGCCGAACATCTCATCATCGAGCGCATCAGGTCTTACTATCCGCGCCACGCGATTCTCGCCGAAGAAGCGGATGCTTCCGGCGTGATCTACGAAGGGCAGAGCGAATGGAAGTGGATCATAGACCCGCTCGACGGCACGACCAATTACGCGCACGCTTATCCCTGCTTCTGTGTCTCCATCGCGCTCGAACGCGAAGGCCGTATTGAACTCGGCGTCATCTACGATCCCGTTCTCGATGAGACGTTCGCGGCTGAGCGTGGGCTTGGCGCGACATTGAATGGTCGGCGCATCCGCGTCTCCGAAGTGGACGACCTCAATCGCGCGATGCTCTGCACGGGCTTTCCTTACAACGTGCGTGAGATGGGAGACTTCGCGCGCCACTTCTACAACTTCATCATGCACGCGCAGGCCGTTAGGCGCGACGGTTCGGCGGCGCTTGATTTAGCGTATGTCGCGTGCGGGCGCTTTGATGGATTTTGGGAAGAGGGCTTGCGCCCGTGGGACGTTGCTGCCGGAGTTCTCTTTGTTGAAGAAGCGGGCGGGCGCGTCTCTTATTATGATGGCGCACCTTTCAATATCTACACACCGCCGATTCTCGCCAGCAACGGACTCGTGCACGAGATGATGATGCGCGTGCTCCAAATGTAATGATGAGTGATAAGTGATGAGTGATGAGAAAGAGCTTTTATCTCATCACTTATCACTTATCACTTATCACTTATCACTCATCACTCATCATTTTTCCTAAAGGGCAGAGCCGATAGTTTCGGCGAGGCGTTCTGTTTCGCGCCGCGCGGCTTGGCGCGAGTCTTCGCCTTCCTGCATCGTCACGTAATGTAGCGGATGAAAGACGAGTTCGACTTTAGCCGGATGCGGGAAGCGGTAGCCTTTCGGCCAGACGCGATGGCCGCCGCGAATGGTGATGGGCAGGATCGGGATGTTCGCTTCCAGAGCAATCCGCACTGCGCCCGGCTTGAATCTTGACAACTTGCCGTCCGGCAAACATCGCCCGCCCTCTGGATAGATCATGACCGCGCCGCCGCTTCTCAGCCATTGCAGCGAGCGGCGGATGGCCGTCGGGTCGCTTTTTTCCAGCTTGATCGGCCACGCTCCCAGCATCACGATGATCTTCCCGATAATGGGCCAGTCGAAACTCTCGCTCCACGCGAGATAGCGAATCTGCCGCTTGACCGGCAGCGTCATCCAGATCGGATCGAAATAGGTCTGATGATTTGAAGCGATGAGAACCCCGCCGCTCTGCGGAATATTCTCCAACCCTTTGTAACTGATCCGAAAGGATAAGCGCGAGAGCGCGTACAGAACCGGACAAATGATGTAGTCAATCACCCATTGCGGCAACACAAACGGCTCCGCCTGCGGCGCGCTCGCCTGCCTCTGTGGTGCCACTCTCGGACTGCTCTCGCTCATAACGAAGACTCCAATGAAAAGCAGATGAAAAGCAGAATCCAGAATCCAGAATCCAGAATGAAAAACAGAATGCAGAATTCAGAGTCCAGAATGGACAAGGCGGCAACCCGCTTCTGTTTTTCTTTTATTCTGGATTCTGGATTCTGGATTCTGGATTCTGTTTCATCCTCTCCTCCCACCATTCCGGTACATCACGTTCGGTCAACACATCGTCCCAACGATGCTCGCAGCGCTCACACTCAAAGCCGCAGTAAGCGCGCGCTTCTTCCTTCGTCAGCCCGATGCGCGTCCGTGCCTGACATGCTTCATCCGGGCAGCGACGCTCAATCTCTACCAGAAGCAACTCACGCGGAATGACGATGCGACCTCTCATACAAATTAGGGGACGGTGGTCGGGGTCGGGGGTCGGAAAAGGCTTTAACCGATCCCTGGCCCCCGACACCTGACCCCTTTCACCCAACCCCTTCAAGCGGCCACTGCTTATCTACGAACTCAAGGTGCAGGCGCGGGACGCCGTTGGCTCCGACTCGATAGGCACGCACGGCTGCGATGACAGAGATTTGATACTGTGTGCTGGTGACGCGCACGAAACGCCCGCGTGTGACATTGAGCGCGGTGAAGACTGCGGCACCGCGTCGGCTGATGTTCTCCGTCACAGTCGTCTCGCTGGCGGCGACCTGCCCCTTCTCATCAAGCACTTCGATGGTGACTTCGATAGGGATGTTGTGGCGCGTTTCCGGGCGCGGCTCATTCACAGAGACATGCCGCGGCGCTTCACGTTCGGCGATGTCCCATAAACCTGTTTCAGTCACCGAAGTTGCAACTTCATAAAGGATCGTCGGGTCTTTCTCAAAACTTGCGGGCGGACGCTTGCCGATAAACGCGGCTCCAATCTCGTAGCGTGGCGGCTTGTCGCCCACCGCCTCAAGCGTCTTGAGGTTACGCACCAAAGCCCAGACGCGATACTGATCCTCGACATGATCGAAGCAGCGCAGTTGGCGCGGCATCGGCAGCGTCAGATGCAGCAATCGCCCCGGCTCTGAAGGTCTGGAGAGTGTCAGGCGCACTCCGAACGGCGTCACGTCGAGAAGTCTGGTCTGCTCCACCCATTCGTAATCCTCGCTCTCGCGCCCATACACGCGCACGGGCAGACTCAGTTCCAGACGCTCACGCATTCGCCTCGATTTGCCATCGAATTTCATAGCCATTTCAGCCCGCTCAACCCACTCAAGGCTTGTCCCCTCAAACACAAAATATTGCGTCCGATGAAATCCCGTCAGCGCCCGCCCGAAAATACGCTGAAACCTCGATTTTTATTAGCTTTTTCTTCGTTTCGAGATTTGCCAAATGAGCTTTTTCCGGGTACAATATCTTGTACTTCAAACAGATGCCTGCAAGCGTCAGTCAAGTACCTGAAACATATCGAAACTACGAGTTAAATAATGTCACGCCAGAAGTGTCTTGGCTCTCTTTGAGCGGCGCTTTTGCCGCCCGCAAAAGACGCGATTCAGAGACGAGCATCATAGGGCGTGGATTGTACCGGAAAGGTCTCTTTAATGGAAACGACGACAGAAAGAAACTATATCAACATCGAAGACGAGATGCGGCGTTCCTACCTGGACTACGCCATGTCCGTCATCATCGGTCGCGCGCTGCCGGACGTGCGCGACGGACTGAAGCCTGTGCATCGCCGCGTCCTCTGGGCGATGCATGAACTCGGCAATCAGTATAACAAGTCCTATAAAAAGAGCGCGCGTGTGGTTGGTGATTGCTTCGTCAAAGGAACGCTCGTGCACACTGAGCATGGCTTAAAGCCGATTGAAGAAATCGAAGTCGGCGAGCGCGTGCAGATGCCGAACGGCTACACGAGTGAAGTCGTGGCGGCGTATCATAATCCACCCGCACCCGTCGTCACCGTGCATCTCACCAACGGTGGCCGTTTGACGGGCACGCCCGGCCAACTCTTTCGTGTCTTGAATGACGATTTAACCATCGCGTGGGAACGCGCGGAGAATCTCGCAGGCAAGCGCATCCTGGTCTCAAATCCGCGCTCGCTCGGCATAGCCGAGTCGCATGAGAAACCGGAGCGCATCATGGCGGCCTACGTCGCGGGACTTCTCATCGCCGAAGGATATTTGACTGACAGAGGCCGCTCGCAGCGCGTCGGCATCCGAATGGTTGACCGTGAGCCGTTGGATTTCGTCGCAGCATACTGCGAGAGCCAAGGAGTCAATGCCGCCTGGCACTCACGCGCGCCGCAGCAACCGCATCACCAGCCGCAACACGGGCTGCGCTTTAGCGGACAGCGCGAGGCTTATGACGTGTGCTCCGACACGAGCGCGCACAAGCACGTCCCTTCATGGATTCTCGAAGATCGTCGTCTCTACGCGGCGTTCATCGCCGGATATACCGATGGCGACGGACACATTCGCGCGCACGAAGCGCAACGCGAAATCGTGCTCGCTTCGACTTCGGAAACTTTGCTCACGCAAATTCAAATGATGCTCGCCGACGGTGGCATTCACAGCCACTTGAGCTGCGAAGACTTCTCGACGCGCACCTACGGACAAAGCTATCTGCCGCGCTTTGCGCTCTGCCTGACGGGCGAGAATGCTTCGCGCTTCTGCGCCTTCGTCAGCGAACATTTGCGCGTGAGTCGTAAACGCGAGTGCGCCGTGCGCTTCGCCACGTGGACGCGCCAGACAGCGAACACCGAGACCGAGTGTGTGCCCGCGCGCGCGATCTTTGAAGAACTCTCGCGCCAGCATCTGGGCGGCGGTTGGTACGTGGACGCCGCAGGCAACAAGTTCCGCGCTGGGATCAGGTATCCCACCGGCGCAAAGATTCGCTATTCGTCCGACCTGCACGAAAAAGATTTATCCTTTCGTCAAATCGAGGCGTGGGGCATTCTCACGAAACTCGAACGCATGGGTTCGCCGCTCGCAGCACGGCTCAAAGATTTAATGTCGAGCTATTGCGTGATGCGCGTTGAGACGGTCGAAAACAGGGGTGAATTGGCTGAGACTTTTGACGTGCAAATTGCCGACGCCAGTCACGAGCTGCTAGTGCAAGGCTGCGCCGTTCACAACTGCATCGGCAAATATCACCCACACGGCGATACAGCCGTGTACGATACGATTGTCCGCATGGCGCAGGATTTTTCGCTGCGCTATCCGCTCGTTGACGGTCAAGGCAACTTCGGCTCTGTTGATGGCGACGCACCGGCGGCGATGAGGTACACCGAGGTACGCATGGCGCGTTTCACAACCGAAATACTTGCGGACATTGAAAAAGAGACCGTGGATTTTAATCCCAACTACGACGAGTCTTTGAGTGAGCCGTCAGTCTTGCCGACGCGCATTCCGAATCTGCTCGTCAACGGCTCGGACGGCATCGCCGTCGGCATGGCGACCAAGATTCCCCCACACAATTTGACGGAAGTGGTTGATGCGACCATCACGCTCCTTCGTAAACCGAATACCGAGATCAAAGATTTAACGAAGATCGTCACCGGCCCGGATTTTCCGACTGGCGGTTTTATCTACGGCGGCGAGGAACTCAAGCGCTCTTACACCACCGGACGCGGCGTGATTCAGATGCGCGCCCGCGCCGGAATTGATCGCATCGGTCGCGGATCGAGCGAGCGCGATGCCATCGTCATCACGGAGATTCCCTTTCAAGTCAACAAAGCGCGTTTGATTGAGCGCATCGCCGAACTCGTCAACGAGAAGAAGTTGGACGGCATCTCTGATCTGCGTGATGAATCCGACCGCGACGGGATGCGGATCGTCGTCGAACTCAAACGCGATGCCGTGCCGCAGGTCATTCTCAATAAGCTCTACAAACTGACGCCGATGCAGTCGTCTTTCGGCGTCATCAATCTGGCAATCGTCAACGGCCAGCCGCGCGTCCTGAACCTCAAGCAGATGTTGGAAGCCTTCATTGACTTCCGTCGTGAGGTCGTCCGCCGCCGGACGGAGTATGAACTGCGTAAAGCGAAAGCACGCGCGCACATCCTCGAAGGTCTGACCAAAGCGATTGACGCGCTCGATTATATCGTCACGCTGATTCGCAACGCGCGCTCGGTTGACGAAGCGCGGCAATGGCTGATGGGGCAGACGCAGGCGATGAGCGAGGTTAAGTCCTGGAAAGGTGTTCCGAATGATTTAACGCTCGCTGGTTACTTAGGCAAGTTGCAGAAAACAATCAAGCGCCTTGAGTTCTCCGAATTGCAATCGCAGGCGATTCTCGACCTCCAACTCCGCCGCCTCTCCGCCCTCGAACGCCAGAAGATCGTTGACGAGTACGAAGGCATCATCAAGCTCATCGCGGAGCTTGAAGAGATTCTCTCGAATGAGAATTCTTTGCGCCGCGTCATCATCAAAGAACTCGAAGAGGTCAAGAAAGATTTTGGCGACAAGCGACGGACGGAGATTGTTGACGAAGGCGTCGAGCTTTCCATCGAAGACTTGATCGCCGACGAAGACGTGGCGATTACCGTCACCAACAGCGGCTACATCAAGCGCACGCCCGTCACCGTCTATCAACGTCAGGGACGTGGCGGGAAAGGAAGATTCGGCGCTTCCACAGGCAAGAACGGCGATTTCGTCGAGCATCTCTTCATCGCTTCGACGCACGCCTACATAATGATCTTCACCGACAACGGGCAGGTCTTCAAGCTCAAGGTTCACGAAGTGCCGGATGCTGCGGCGAGCGCGCGCGGCAAGGCGGTCGTCAATCTCATCAGCATCCCGTCAACGCGCAAACTCGCAGGTGTCGTGCCCGTCAAGGATTTTGCCGAAGGCCGCTACGTCGTGATGGTCACGCGCAAGGGCGTGATTAAGAAAACGTCGCTCGCCGATTTTCAGAACATCCGCACGAACGGCATCAACGCCATCAACATTGACGACGGCGACGAACTGCTCGACGTAGTTCTGACCGACGGGACAAAACGCATCTTCATCGCCACGCACAACGGCCTGGCGATTCGCTTCGATGAGAAGAACGTCCGCTCGATGGGACGCGCCACACGCGGCGTGCGCGGTGTTGATCTACGCAAAGATGATTACGTCGTCTCGCTCTGCGCCGTCTCCGCAGACGATTCCGAACGGATGCTCTCGGTCTCCGAACAGGGCTTCGGCAAGCAAACCCCGATCACGACCTATCGCCTGCAATCGCGCGGCGGCAAGGGCGTCATCAACATGAAGACGACCGAGAAGACGGGCAAAGTGGTCGCAGTCTTTCCGGTTGACGATGAGTCGGAAATTATGATTATCACGCAACAGGGCAAGCTCATCCGCATCGAAGCCGACAGCATTCGCAAGACCGGACGCTCCGCCTCAGGCGTTCGTCTGATTAAGACTGATGGCGGGGATAAAGTGACCAGCGCCTCATTGGTCGAGCCGTCAAGCGAAGAGGCCGGAGTCGAAGAAGTCATTGCGAATTAGTTTAACTCGCTAAACTTTGATCTAAAAATTGGTCGGATGAATGTCTTCATCCGACCAATTTTTATTTCCTGACTCATTATATTATGCGCCGTCCTCAAGCTCTCCCTCACCCAATCCATACTGCCGCATCTTATTGAAGAGCGTCTTGCGGCTGATGCCGAGTGAGTCAGCGGTGGCGGTGCGGTTACCATTAAATTCGGCGAGGCGTGAGACGATCATCATCTTTTCCAGCTTCTCCGTCGCCTCTCGGACGGCGTCACTGATCGTGCCCTTCGTGATGTCGCGCGCGCCGGCGGCGTGTGTGGTCGTCTCTGCTTCACCGCGAATGCGTGGAGGCAGATCGCGCGCGGTGACTGTGCCGCCTTCGGACATAATCATCGCGCTACAGACGGCGTTCTCAAGTTCGCGCACGTTGCCGGGCCAATCGAACATCTCAAGCAGTCGCCGCGCGTCCGTTGAGAGAGCGCTGACGTTCAGACCTAACTCACGATTAAAACGCTCCATGAGATGATCTATGATGAGCGGGATGTCCTCGCGCCGCTCGCGCAGAGGCGGCAGCGTGAGCTTGACGACGTTCAAGCGCCAGTAGAGGTCTTCGCGGAAACGCCCGCTCGCAACCGCGCGCTCTAAGTCAACATTGGTCGCCGCAATCACACGCACATCTAACTTGATGGAAGCGCGCCCGCCGACTCGCGTGATCTCTTTCTCCTGCAAAGCGCGGAGGAGTTTGACCTGTGTCTCAAGCGGCAATTCTCCGACTTCATCGAGAAAGAGTGTGCCGTCCTGCGCCTGCTCGAAACGCCCCATCCGCGCCTCGCGTGCGTCGGTGAATGCGCCGCGCTCGTGGCCGAAGAATTCAGACTCGAAGAGCGCTTGCGGAATCGCGCCGCAGTTGACGGCGACGAAAGGTTTTGACGCGCGCAAACTTTTGCGATGAATGGCGCGCGCGACCATCTCTTTGCCTGTGCCGGATTCTCCCTCAATCAACACGGTCGCATCAATCGGCGCGACCTTCGCCATTTGACGAAAGACGGCCTGTAGCTTGTTGCTGATGCCGACGATTTCGTTGAAGCCGTAGCGCGTTGAAAGCTCGGCGCGGAGTTCTTCGACTTCGGAAGAGAGTCGGCGCAGCTCAAGCGCGCGATTGATGATGAGCAGCAACTCGTCGTTATCAAATGGCTTCGTCAGGTAATCGAAAGCGCCAATACGCATGGCTTCGACGGCAGAACGAATCGTGCCGTAGGCCGTCATCATAATGCAGTCGAGCTTCGGGTTCTGTTCGAGCAGCGCACGCAGGGTTGCGATCCCGTCCATGCCCGGCATGTTGATGTCCAGGAGCGCAAGGTCTGGACGAAACTCCGCGCCCATTTCAACCGCACGCTCGCCTGTTTCAGCTTCGGCGACTTCGTAGCCATGCTCTCTGAGCATCACGGAGAGAATGCGGCGTATCTGCTGCTCGTCATCTGTGATAAGAATTTTCGGCATTGGCTTCGTACCAGAATAACTTTCAGTGGCATGTCAGAAGAGCGACTATTAACCGCAGAGGACGCGGAGGACGCAGAGGAAGAGAAATATCAAATTGCAAATCTCAAATCTGAAACCTGCTATCTCAAATTCCTTTCTTCCCTCTGCGATCCTCTGCGTCCTCTGCAGTTAATCTCTTGATCCCCTACACGCAGGTAAAATTGCTCTAGCATGATTCAAAATCTACTTCACGAGCGGTAATCGCACGGCAACCGTCGTGCCGTCGCCTTCACGACTATTAATCTCCAACTCTCCGCCGTGCTGACGAGCGATGGCGTAGGAGATGGAAAGCCCAAGACCCGTGCCGCCCTGCTTCGTCGTAAAGAACGGATCAAAAATCTTTTCAAGGTTTGCGGCTGGGATGCCGTGACCAGTATCTTTGATGGCGACTTCAGCCCAGGTTTTCTCTCGCCCGACTCCATCCGTTCCGCGCTTGCGTGTGAGTTCAATCGTGAGTTGTCCACCTTGCGGCATCGCCTGGAGCGCGTTCAAAATCAGATTGAGAAGAAGCTGCTTGAGTTGCGAGACATCGCCGGAGACATAGACATCCGGCGCAGGCTGCGCCCAGACAACTTCGACCGCTTGATTGCGAGCCTTCGTTCCGATCAGTAAAAGCGACTGTTCGATAAGTTGTCCGAGCGCGAGGCGTTCGGGCTTGAACTCGACGCGCCTTGTTAAGCTCAACAACCCGTCAACCGTTTGATTGATGCGATCAACTTCGGCGATGACGCCTTCGACAAGCGGGCGCTTCGCGTGCTCCTCATCAAATTCTCCCAGGAGATATTGCACGGTCGAGCGAATGGAGGTGAGCGGGTTGCGTATCTCGTGCGCGACGGATGCGGCCAACTCGCCTGCGGCGGCGAGGCGTTCGGCACGATAGAGTTGGCGGAGGCGGTCGCGCTGCTGTTGATAGAGATGCGCGTTCTCAAAGGCGACGCTCGCCAGGCTCGTGAGCATCTGGAGCAGGTTGAGGTCTTCAGCGCTCAAGTTAAAATCGCCGCGCGTTGAAGAGAGCAGAATCATTCCGGTCAGACGATTGAGCGCCACCAAAGGCACGCAGGCGCAGACGTTCAGTTGCCGGAGCATCTCGCGTTCCTGCGCGCTCAGATAATTGAGCACGCTCGTGTCGCGTTCCAGGACTAAGATCGTCTCGTTCGTCTGCATCCACTTCGCCAGACGATCCTGCTGGCCCAGATGCAGGCTCTTCAATTCGTCCGCGCTGTAGCCGACGCTAAACACGGCGCTGAACATCCCGCCTTCCGCCAACGCGCGCAGGATAATGACGCGATCCGTGCCGAACAACTCTCGCAGGCGCGCCACGACAGAAGACATCAACGCATCCGAATCAACGATCAGCGCCAGCGAGCGATTAAACTCAAGGATCGCCTGACGATCTTTGCGCCAGCGACGGCTCGCCGGTTCTTCCTGTTGCGATTTGAAGAGAGACCGCTTCACGTTTAATGTCCAATAAGGTTATTTCAAAACTCAAGCTGCGGAGTGAATCAATCTTTGCGCCTTCAGTTTTCCTTCGCGCCTTTGCGTGAACATCCAAGTTTCTCGCTGGAGGCGCGAAGATAAGACTGAAGGCGCAAAGTGCAGTCAAAGAATGGATTCAGGCCATTGAACCTCAACCGCGTAAATCAACGTGCGGTAGAAACTGTGGCGGGCGGCGCACTTTAGTCGCCTGCTCGAAAGCGAAAGCCAGCTTGATGAGCATGGGTTCTGAGTAGGCACGGCCAAAGAACGAGAGACCGACGGGTAGGCCGTGAACGTATCCAGCCGGAACGGTCAGGTGCGGGTAGCCCGCGACTGCCGAAGGTGTCGAATAGCCGCCCGTGAAGTGATCGCCGTTGATGAGGTCTGTCGGCCAGGGCGGGCCGCCCGTCGGCGCGACCATCGCATCGAGTTTGTTCTTCGTCATCACAGCATCAATGCCTTCGTCTCTGGACAGACGATGATTCTTGGCTAAGGCGTCCAGATAAGCCTTGTCCGTCAGCGGCCCCTTGGCTTCGGCCTTGATGAAAAGGTCTTGACCGAAGTAAGGCAGTTCCTTGTCTTTGTTGCGGTCGTTGAACTCGATAATCTCTTTGAGAGTGCGAACGGGCGCGCGTGGGCCGAGTCCCGCGAGATACTTGTTGAGGTCGGCCTTGAGTTCAAACAAGAGCACGTCCAATTCCGAATCGTCAAACTTTCCAGCCGTCTCAATCTCCGCCGGGTCAATGATCTCCGCGCCGAGTCGCTTCATCACGTCGAGCGCCGAATTCATCAACTGATCCACCTGATCGCTGAAGCCGAAAGATTTTCGTGGGACGCCGATACGCGCGCCGCGCAAACCGTTCGCATCGAGAAACTGCGTGTAATCGGCAGACGCTTTGCCCTGGCTCTCGGTCGTGATTGAATCATTCGAGTCAATGCCCGCGAGCGCTGTGAGCAGGATCGCAGCGTCGGTGACGGTGCGCGCCATCGGGCCTGCTGTGTCCTGGCTGTGCGCGATGGGAATGATTCCAGAACGGCTGACGAGTCCGAGCGTCGGCTTGATTCCGACGAGCGAGTTGGCGGATGAAGGACAGACGACAGAGCCGTCCGTCTCTGTGCCGACTGCTATCGCCACGAGATTTGCCGCGACCGCCGCGCCTGAGCCTGAGCTTGAGCCGCACGGATTGCGATCAAGCACGTAAGGATTCTTCGTCTGCCCGCCACGACCGCTCCATCCGCTCGTCGAATGCGACGAACGGATGTTAGCCCACTCGCTCAAATTGGTCTTACCGAGAATCACAGCCCCGGCAGCGCGCAGACGCTCGGCGACGAAAGAGTCTTTGAGCGCGATTGAACCTTTGAGCGCGAGCGAGCCGGCGGTAGTGGTCATGCGGTCTGCCGTGGCGATGTTGTCTTTGATGAGCACGGGAACGCCGTGCAGCGGCCCGCGCACGCCCCTCGCCTTGCGCTCCTTGTCGAGCGCTTCGGCGATGCTGATGGCGTCCGGGTTAAGCTCGATGACGGAGTTGACCATTGGCCCCTGCTTGTCAATCTTTTCGATGCGCGCGAGATATTTCTCAGCGACGGAGCGCGCCGTCCACTTCCCCTGCTTCATCCCGGCCTGCAACTCCGCGATGGTCACTTCTTCCAACTCGAATGAAGCGCTGGATGAAGCTGAAATTGCGCGGCTGGAATTTTCTGCCGACACAAGCACGGCTGGATTGGCGAGTGCGACTGCGCCGCCAAGCGCACTGTAGCGCAGAAAGTCTCGGCGAGAACTGACATGATCTTTTTTCTTCCGGCTCATTCGGCATCCTCTCACGTGGATCACTATGGAATTGAGATAACTTTTATTCGAAGAGTAGCAGTAAAGCTATCACATCACGGAAAGGATTTGTAATCTTTTGTTGCCTGCTGACAGGGCATACATGAAGGAGCCGGGACTAATCCCGGCTCCTTCATGTTCAGCAAATAAGATTGTCCGTGTCTTGCGGCGGCTGCTCCTGCTTGAGCAGCTTGCGTAGTTTCATCCGCGCTTTGTGCAACTGCGACTTGGATGTTCCGACCGAATTCCCGCACATCCTGGCGATCTCCGAGTGCTCGTATCCTTCCACGTCGTGCAGGATGAGCACCGTGCGATAACCCGGTGGCAGTTGAGCGATGGCCGAATCGAGCGCGAGCCGATCCACCTCTAAAAGTTGGCTCGAAGTCGCCGCGCTTTTGACCTTCGGCTCAGGAAAGGCATCATCTTTCGTCGTACGTTCGAGCCGCACGCTGCTCTTTCTAAAATGCATCAGGACTTTATTGACGCTCACGCGATGCAGCCACGTCATCATCGCGGATTCACCACGAAAGCTGCCGATCTTGCGATAGACGTGAATGAAAATCTCCTGCGACAGGTCTTCGGCCTCCGCGACGTTATTGGTCATGCGCCAGCAGAGGCTATAGACGCGACGATAATAGAGTTGATACAACTCCTCGAAAGCCTGCATGTCGCCGTCGGCAATCCGGCGTGCTAATTGATAGTCGGATTGCGGCGCGTGAGACGCAGCGTGCGTCTTCGTCTCACTCGACCACAAGAGATTGGTTTCGCTCAGTGTCACTGCTTGCTCGATCATATCTGTGTCCTTCAAGAATGAAATGATCTACTTCAAGGCCGCACGGACGGACGAAGGCGGGAATCGCCTGCCGACGAATAACGCTCCTGAGATTGGCCCCATAGAAACATCATCGAAGGTCAACTTATTCCCGCCTTGTTCCGTCATGTCCGGGGAGACAACTTGAGGAAAAGCAGAAGTCAGAATTCAGGAGTCAGGAGCCAGAAGAAAAGAAAAACAAAATCTGTAGATGCGGCTTGCGGCCTTATCATTCTGGATTCTGGATTCTGACTCCTGAATTCTGTTCTCTGACTTCTGCTTTTCAAGGTTATTCGTTCGGAGCGCCTCCGCCGGGTGGCGGCGGTGGCGGCCCGCCCGGATGCCTTTGACCGAACTGCTGATGTTTGGCTGCGAGTTGAGCCTTCTGCTCCGGCGTCAACAGCGCGAAAATTTGCGACGCCAGGCGCGCGTGCGCAACTTCTAACTCGATCTGCACTTTGGCACGCGCCTCAGCCGCCGCGCGCACCGCCGCTTCGTCAAACGCCGCGCCACTCATCGGGTTGGGTTCGCTCTCATGCAGCGTCTTCATCTGTTCGAGCAGAGGCTTGTTGCTCTCTTCAAAGCTGTCCACGAGTTTCTTGATCGCAGCCTTCTGATCGTCCGTCAGATTAAGGTCGCGCAGAGGCCCAAGCCCATCATGCGGCCCCGGCCCACCGCGCCCCATCCCACCCGGCGGCGGCCCACCTTGCTGCGAGAAGCCGACTACACCCATCAACAAGAGCGCGCCGATAATCATCAGGACGCCGCTCGCCTTTTTCCAATTTAGTCTCATCTCTCTCTCCTCTTTAATCATTGGTTTTCATTTCAGAGAACGCCCGTTGGAATCGAGAGCGCTCCCGGAGACCGCTGCTTGGTTTGAATACGAATCAAGCAGAGCCTCGTTCAATTCACGCCACGCCTTGAAATCTTCTTCCTGCTACCTTGTCCATTTTGACGTATCTGCGCGCTCTAAAGTCGTAAAGAGTTCGTCAATGCGTGTAAAGTTTTGTCAAGCTGGAGGCTTTTTAGCTAGACACTTCTTTACAATGAAGAATCTGCGAATGAGGTAGAATATGGCGCGCTCAGAATCTCCGATGGAGCGGAAGATTCCGAACCGGGAAAGAAAAGAGAAGCGGATGCAGCCGGTGCTGGTCATAGACGACGATGTCGGACTCTGCGAATTGGTCGCGGAGTATTTAGAACCCGAAGGCTACAAAGTCGAAGCCGTGCATAACGGCGAGGCTGGCGTCGAGCGCGCGCTCTCAAACGAACACGCGCTGACAGTGTTGGACGTGATGTTGCCGGGCATCAACGGCTTCGAGGTCTTGCGTCGCATTCGCGCGCAATCGCGCGTTCCCATTGTGATGTTGACGGCGCGCGGCGACGACGTGGACAAAATCGTTGGCCTAGAGATCGGCGCTGACGACTATCTACCGAAACCATTTAACCCGCGCGAACTCGTCGCCCGCATCAACGCCGTCCTGCGGCGCGCGCGACCCGAAGAGCAGGGTGATAAGCAACGAAGAGAAACGCTCGTCGTCACCGATCTTGAGATGGACACGAGCACGCGGACGGTTCGTCGGGCGGGTGAGACGGTCGAGTTGACGGTCGTGGAATATGATCTGCTGGAAAAACTTTTGCGTGCGCCCGGACGCATCGTGACGCGCGAGGAACTCGTCAAAGATGTGCTGCACAGAGACCTCTCACCCTTTGACCGCAGCATAGACATGCACGTCAGCAACCTGCGCAAGAAACTCGGACATCATGTCCAGGGCATCGAACGCATCAAGACCGTGCGCGGCGTCGGCTACATCTACGCGAACAGTCTGGAGGAACTATGAAAAACAGAATTCAGAATTCAGAATTCAGGAGTCAGAAGAAAAGAAAGACAAAATCTGTAAAAAGTGGTTTCCGCCTAATCATTCTGGATTCTGGATTCTGGATTCTGGATTCTGCTTTTCATTATGGATTCTGAATTCAGCTTTTCCGATGCGCAGTTTCTTTCTGAAAATTTTATTGTGGTTTGGGCTGGCGATGGTGCTGGTGAACGTGGCTTCGTTTGTGACGGGGGTTATCATCGAGCGCCGCTCGCAACCACCGCGCACTAATCCCATCGCTCCGATGCTGGGTGTTTATGCGCAGACCGCCGCCGAAATTTTGGAGAGAGACGGACAGGGCGCGCTCTCCTCATATCTTAATCGTGTCGAGCGCGCGTCGCGCATTCACGCGGTGGTCTTGAATGAACGCGGCGAAGAGGTTTCGGGTCGGGCTGTTCCCGCAGGAGCAAGAGAGACGGCACAGCGCACGACGGAGAGCGCGCCGTTCGTCTTTGAGTTTTCTTCGCAGCAGCCACCTCTCGCGGCTCAAGCGGTGCGTGCGCCGAGCGGCACGCGCTACACGATGGTGGCAGAGATGCCCGGCCCGGACTTTCCCAGACCGCCTCCCAGACCCGGAGAGCATGGATCATTTCTCTTTGGCCTCCATCTGCTGGGGCAAAGTATGCTCACCGTGCTGCTGGTCGGCGGACTGTTCTGCTACTGGCTCGCCAGATACGTGACGACTCCGATTGTTAAACTGCGTGACACCACGCACGAGTTAGCCGCCGGAAATCTGACGGCGCGCATCAGCCACAAGTTGATTAAGCGGCGCGATGAGATCGGCTATCTCGGACGCGATTTCAATCTGATGGCGGGGCGCATCGAATCGCTGGTCGAGGCGCAACGCCGCTTGCTCCGCGACATCTCACACGAACTGCGCTCGCCGCTCGCGCGACTGCGCGTCGCCCTCGAACTCGTCCGCCGCCGTGCCAGTCCAGAACTCAGCGTCGGACTGGATCGCATTGAGCGAGAGTCTGAAAGCATCAACGAGATGATCGGTCAACTGCTCGCGCTCTCGCGCGTCGAGAGCGGCGCTGACAGATTAAGGAATGTGCCGGTTGATCTCTGCGCGCTGGTCAAAGATGTGGCGGACGATGCAGACTTTGAAGCACGCAGCCGCAATCGCTTAGTGCGTGTGACAACCTCCGATGCCTGCACGACGAGCGGCGTTCCTGAATTATTAAGGAGCGCCATCGAGAACGTCGTGCGCAATGCCGTGCACTACACAGCCGAAGCGACTGAAGTTGAAATCACACTCCGGTGCGAGGACGTTGAGGCTGAAAGATATGCTCTCATCAGCGTGCGCGATCACGGAGCGGGCGTCCCGGAAGAAGCTATTGATGAAATCTTCCGCCCCTTCTATCGAGTTGAAGATGCGCGTGACCGACAGACGGGAGGCACAGGCTTGGGACTCGCCATCGCCGCCCGCGCCGTGCGCTTACACGGCGGCAGCATCACAGCCGCGAACGCGCCCGACGGCGGCTTGATCGTCGAGTTGCGGCTGCCCGTCAGGGAATATCAGTATTGAATGAGATAGCTCAGGCTTCTCTCTCAAGCAATCAGGCTGCGCACCGATGCGCAGCCTGATTGCTTGAGAGAGACAAGCATCGAATCGAGCGTATATACTTTCCGCATCGGAGACGGGCGGCGCGCGGATCAGAAAGTGAGGACGGACGGATGAGCTTACTCAAAGAGAGATTCAATTTGAGCATCGCGGACTATCTGGCCGGAGAGCGCGACGGCGCGGTGCGCCACGAGTACGTCAGCGGGCGGGCTTATGCGATGGCTGGCGCGAGCGCGGGCGTGAGCGCGCATCACAATCGGATTGCCGGAAACATCTTCGCTCGTCTGAACGACCATCTGGACGGCGCGGACTGTGAGCCATTTATTTCAGACATGAAAATCCGCGTCTCGCCAGACTTGTACTACTACCCGGATGTCGTCGTGACGTGCGATGCGCCGGGCGGCGATGCTTACTTTCGGACAGAGCCGCGCCTCATCATCGAAGTCCTGAGTCCGACCACCGAACGCATAGACCGCCACGAGAAACTGGCCGCGTACAAAAATTGTCCGAGCGTGCAGGAATACGCGCTCGTCTCGCAGGAAGGCATGATGATCGAGCTACACCGCAGAGTCGGCGATGAATGGCAAAAGGAAATCTTCACCGAACCCGCAGAACAATGCGCCTTCCAGTCAATCGCTCTCACGATGAGCCTCGGCGACATCTACCGCAACGTGCGCTTTGACGATGGGGCAGAGGCTTAAAGTACAGCACACATCTGTGAAGTGTGTTTTACTCTCTCATTTACTTACACTACATATTGCTCTAAAATCACACATGCAAGTGAGGGTTAAGGCCATGCCGTCGAAGAGTGCTTCAACAAAATCAAAGAATAAGAGCGTGGCACAGCGTCGTCAAACAGCGGCGCACTTTAGTAGAGCTGCGGGTGCGGATGTAACCACAGAGACGGGCAACGGGAGAGGGCATCAGAAACCCTATCGCCTCAATCCTGAAACTGAAGAGGAGCGAGAGAAGAGACTCACGGCAAGAAAAGCGCTCACGCTCAAAGCAGCGCGAATAGCATACGAGAACCATCACCGGCGTAAAGCATCTTAATGGCTTACTTCGTCTGCGACACATCAACATATATCTCAAGAAAGTTGTCAGAGCTACCTGACAACTTTCTTTTTTCGTCCATTGTCCTGATGGAATTAATGTCGAGCGCGAGAGATGATGCTCAACGCAAAGTGTACGAGCGAGTGCATCGCGCGTATGCGAGAGATAATTCGTTGATTGTGCCGGATGATAATGATTGGCTCATGGCAAGCAAAGTCCTCTATTGGTTGACGCAGGAACGCCGCAGGATCGCCAAAGGTAAAGCGCCGCGTTTGAAGTCGGGTGCGACGCAGCGCATGGCGCTTGACGCTCTGATAGCGGTGAGCGCGCGACGCTGGGAAGCAACAGTTATTACAGAGAACTGGGATGATTTCAAAGCGATTCAGCGCTACTGCAAAGTCAAAATAGTTAAAGCTGCGGACTTCTTTAAGGAGTAATTTATCGTCATCTGATTTTACAATTTTTATCCGTATGCCTCAGAGCGAGAACTTAAAAGATGTTCAAGAGTTCATCGCACGCTGGAAAGAGTCTGGCGCGGCGGAGCGGGCGAACTATCAACTCTTTCTCAGTGAACTGTGCGATGTGCTGGGAGTGGTTCGTCCACAACCGGCACAGGCTGATGATAAGCAGAACGCTTACGTCTTCGAGCGGGCGGTGACGTTTCAGAACGGCGACGGCAGCACGAGCAACGGGCGCATTGATCTCTACAAGCGCGGATGTTTTGTTCTCGAAGCGAAGCCTTGCCGCTCACGTCGGCGCAGCTTGAGTTGTTGATTGGCGCGAGCCGCGCGGATTGGAAGGACGTAGAGCCTGCGATCTTCGGCACATTGTTGGAGCGTGCGCTCGACCCGCACGAGCGGCACAAGTTGGGCGCGCATTACACGCCGCGCGCTTACGTCGAGCGCCTGGTGATGCCGACGATTATCGAACCGCTCAGGCAGGAGTGGGAAGCGGTGCTGGCGGCAGCCAAGGTGCTCATACTCAATTATCGTTGTTCGTCGCGCGTAGAGATGCTATAAGCACACTATGTCTGTTACCTTCTCAAGAAACAAACAACGCGAAAGTTTATTCAGCAATCTAGTGCAAGGCACGTTGAATAAGCTCGACACTGCTAAACTTGACCCGCTATCACCTGCGTGCCTCTATGAACACTCGAACGGTGCATTATGGGTTGGCGATGCTATTGCTTGGCTGCGTTCGCTCGATTCTGAGTCCGTTGATTTAATCTTTGCTGACCCGCCATACAACATCAAAAAGGCCGAGTGGGATAGTTTCGAGTCACAACAACAATACGTTGCTTGGTCGTTATTGTGGATTGAAGAGGCCGCGCGCATTCTAAAGCCGACAGGCACGCTTTACGTCTGCGGCTTTTCGGAAATACTTGCTGATTTGAAGTTGCCTGCACAGCGATTCTTTCGCGGCTGCCGATGGCTTGTGTGGCATTATAAGAATAAAGCGAATTTAGGCTCTGACTGGGGGCGTTCGCACGAAAGCATTTTACATTTCCGAAAGAGCAAGGATTTCACTTTCAATGTTAATGACGTGCGAATACCTTACGGGGAACACACGCTGAAATATCCACAGCATCCGCAGGCTGTGACGAGCCTTTACGGTAAAGGAAGCAACAGCACGAATCACGTCTGGCAGCCGCATCCTAAAGGGGCAAAGGCGAAGGACGTTCTCGAAATTCCGACAACTTGCAATGGGATGCACGAAAAAACTCCGCACCCGACGCAGAAGCCTGAAGAGCTATTAAGACAAATCATTCTCGCGTCATCTAACGTCGGAGATTTAATCGTTGACCCGTTCTTAGGCTCAGGGACAACCACTGTAGTTGCCGAACAACTAAAGCGCAAATGGAAGGGCTGTGATAAAAGTTTAGAGTATTGCCAGTGGGCTGCTCGCCGCATTCAGCTAGTCGAGGACTGGCCTATCGAAAAGTGGATTCAATACGACAGAGCGAATGCTGAACGAAGGAAATCTATTCGCTAACGCTATGCCCAAGGTTGAAGACTTACAGGCGAGTGTGCAAGACAAAACTGGATTCACCGAGCTAGAGCACTATCGGAGACTCGGCGTTGCATACCTGACCTTCCTTGCCGGAGCAAAACTCACACGCATCATCTCGCCTACGCCTCCGCACAATTACATCTTCTATCAATACGGTAGAGCGCAAGCCAACAAAATAACGCGGCCCCTCAATGGCAATCTGTTCATCGAATCGCCTCTCGTCTTCGCAGAAGCCTTTGACAGATTCGTCGCGTTCTTGGCTGATCTGAAGAAGCTTCAAGAGAAGGCGGAAGGGCGACGAAGCGTCAAAGCGTATCTCGCCTCTAATGAAATCAATAAAGTCATTTACACGGCACAGCAATCAATCGGCTGCATCGGCGACTCGTTCAAAGATTCAAACCAAGCGCGGAAGCGTATCGGACAACTCTTTGAGCGTTTGATAAAGCTCATCATCCTTGAAGTAGGATTGGAATGTGAGCCGCGCACGATTAGCGTTCCTGTGCCGAGCTATCCCGGTTACGCCATGCCTTATGAGCTTGACGTAGTTTTCTCGCGCAACAAAGCCGTTCTCGTCTCAGAGACGAAGACTATTCACCCGATGGAGATCGTCGGCTCTGTGAAGACGACGAGCAAAGATAGAATTGATAAAATCTTCCTCGACAAGTATCTGCTTGCAAAGTTGCTCGGAAGAGATATTCCGGTCGTCGCTGTCTTTCTGCACGATGTTCAGCGAGCAAAGAAGGGAAACAGCATTTTCGGCATTGCTTCGACGTTCAAGACAAATCACTTCTTATGTTACTCACTGGTACTCAGCAAACTCGATGGCGTTTACTACGTTGATCCTAGGCCGGAGATGGTTTCAACCGAACGACTGCGCGAGCAAATCAGCGACTTCCAACACTTTTTGACGACCGACTTATGGACGCTCTCCGCGCCTGTCCCGACTAAGACCCACTCAAAGATTTGAAGTTTTACGGGGGCAGGACGCGCACCGCAAACGCCAGCAGGCACAGCATCCGACGCTCACCATCACCGACATGTACAACGTGCTTGAGAAACTGCGCCGCGATGAACCGCTCACAGACAAAGAACGCATCACGCACGAGCACGGCTTAGTCTCCGTCCTCAAGCAGCTTCACGACGAGCTTGACGCGGCGGTCGCGGACGCTTACGGCTGGCCCGCCACACTCACGGACGAAGAAATCCTCGAACGCCTCGTCGAACTCAACGCCTTGCGCGCGGCTGAAGAGCGCTCCGGCATCGTGCGCTGGCTGCGTCCCGAATTCCAGAAGCCGAGCGCAGGCGTCGCCGCCTCCTTCGGTGAAGAGTTTGCCGTCGCTGCGAAGTCTGCCACCGCCAAACAAGAGAAACAGCCCTGGCCCAAAACCATTCCCGAACAGGCACGCGCCGTCCGCCAAGCCCTCACAACCGGGCGCGGCGTCGTCACCCCGCAACAACTCGCTAAGGCTTTCACCCGCGCCCGCGTCGAACGCATCGAGGAACTTCTGCAAACGCTCGTCTCGCTCGGACAGGCTAGAGAAGTCAGCGCGGGACGCTATACTTCATAAAGCAACGACAGGCGCGCAGTGGGAATCTCTCAGTAGGTAATCACGAAATGGAACAACAGGAAGAGTGGAAACGCAGGTCGGCGTCTTCAAGGTAGTAGGTCATTTTACTGTTGAACAAAAACGAATAGAGGATATATTGAACTTGGTATGATACAGCTAAAATCCTTCGCGTATTTCCTCCTGGCCGGGCTGTGTGAAATCGGCGGCGGCTATCTCGTCTGGCTCTGGCTGCGTGAGAATAAGCGCATCTGGTATGCCGTGACAGGCGCAATCATTCTCATCCTCTACGGCGTCATCCCAACCTTACAGCCTGCGAACTTCGGCAGAGTCTATGCCGCTTATGGCGGCGTGTTCGTCGTGCTTTCGATTCTCTGGGGTTGGAAGATTGATAAGGTAACGCCGGACAGATTCGACATTATCGGTGGCATGGTCGCGTTGCTGGGCGTAGTTATCATCATGTATTGGCCTAGAAAGTGAGGAGTCGCAGAGATGAACGATGCGAACGCGGAAAAGGTGTCGCCCTTTGCCTGCGACATGAGTGCGATTGAACCGGACAGAAGAGGCGAGCACATAGCTACGATAGACGAGTTATTTCGTGCCGTGGAAGATATTCGAGAGCTGCCAAACGGTTACGCCTTTAAGCTGCCTAACGAGTCCAACGTACTGATTAAAGCTGCTGAGTTCATCACACTCGAAAGGCTGTGCTGTCCGTTCTTTGGATTTGTGATTAAGGCTGAACCCGAAGGCGGTGCGCTTTGGCTGAGCCTGACGGGGCGCGCCGGGGTTAAGCCATTCATCGTAGCGGAAATTGGCGACCACTTAAACAAGTCTGCAATCAGACCTGGCAGTTTCAAGCCACAGTAGCATCGAAGATGTTCAACATTGAAAATAACCCACTACTCCCTAATTAGTAGTGGTTCAGTTTGGAATCGTTCACCGCCGAGACGCAGAGAGCGCAGAGCAGGCGCAGAGAGTGGATGCTTTTCTCGGCGTCATCTCCGCGTCCTCTGCGCCTCTGCGGTGAGTCAGTCTCG